>CAYRFP010000079.1:0-1742 GCA_964423675.1 uncultured Oscillospiraceae bacterium | reverse complement strand
CAGGAAGCGATGGTTCTGTCAAATTCCGCAAATCATGGTACAGGCGAAAATAAGGCTCGTCCACATAGCTGCTGTAGGCTTCTTTCTGATACGCACTGCTATGCACGATCATCATGTCCTCTGGCACGGCGATAGACTTTGCTTTCCAATAAGGAATGGATGCGCAGCCGCAAGGATTACGCAAATATTGCTCTTTTGTTATCGCATGCATAAGTGTCATAACGCCTTTCGTCCAGATTTTGAAACAGACTATTCTGCCTTGCCCAGGATTTCCATGGCCTGTTCCTCTTGGAACTGGTTGGTGTACAGATTATAATACGCGCCCCTTTTGCGCAGCAGTTCCAGATGCGTGCCCATTTCCTTGATCTTGCCATCATCGATCACCAGAATTCGGTCGGCGGTGCGGATGGTGGACAGGCGATGGGCAATGATAAAGGAAGTGCGGCCTGCAAGCACCTTCTGGATAGCATGCTGAATGATCTGCTCGGTTTGAGTGTCCACAGAGGAGGTGGCTTCATCCAGCACGAAAATGCGGGGATCTGCCAGAATGGCGCGGGCAAAGGAGATCAACTGCTTTTCGCCGGTGGACAGGCGGCTGCCGCCCTCGCCCACATCGGTGTCATAGCCCTTTTCCATCTTCAGAATGAAAGGCTCGGCGTTGACCAGCTGGGCGGCTGCTTCAATTTCTTCGTCCGTTGCATCCAGCTTGGCATAGCGGATATTATCCCGAATCGTGCCGGAGAAGAGCCGAGGCTCCTGAAGCACATAGCCCAGATTGCTTTGCAGCCAAAGCTGGCTGCGCTCTTTGTAATTTACGCCATCGATTTTGATTTCGCCCGCCGTGGGCTCATAAAACCGGCAGACCAAATTGACCACTGTGGATTTTCCTGCGCCGGTAGGGCCGACCAGAGCAATGGTTTCCCCGGCGTTGATTTTTAAGTTAAAATCGGAGAGCACCTTTTCGCCCTCTTTATACTGGAAATCCACATGGCAGAATTCCACGTCCCCCCGCAGAACTGGCCAATTTTCCTTTTTGGGATGAAAATTATCGCCGAATGCGGCTTCCACCTGGGGAGAATCTACGATATCCGGCTCCGTTTCCAGCAGGGTCATTACGCGCTCGGCCGCAGCCTGGGCGGACTGCATATCCGCAAACGTGCCGGCAATATCCCGGATGGGCTGGAAGAACTGCACCGTGTAATTGACAAACACCTGCAAAACGCCCAGGGTCATGCCCCCGATGGTGACCAACTGGCCGCCCTGCCACAGCGCGTAGGCCGTGGCCAGCGAACCTAGCGAAACAACAATGGGCAGATAAATCGAGGAAAGGGAAGCGGCACGGACAGAGGCGCGTTTCATTTCGTGGGTCAGGGCGGTGAATTCTTCCGTGTTCATTTCCTCGCGTACCAGAGTTTTCGTGGTTTTTGCACCCATGATGCCCTCGTTGAACGCGCCGGTAATCTGGCTGTTGGTTTTGCGAACACCCCGATAGCTATGCAGAATTTTCTGCTGGAACCACCAGGAGATGATCGCCAGAGGCGGCACCACGATCAGCACCACCAGCGTCAATTGCCAGTTCAGGGAAAACATGGTCACCGTGGCGGCGATGATCATCACTATGCCCCAGCACAGATCCAGAAGCGACCAGACAATGGTTTCTGAAAGCAGCTGGCACTCGCTGGTCATGCGTCTCATCAGATAGCCCACCGGCATCCGGTAGTAATAGGAAAAGGTCAATTCCT
>CAYRFP010000078.1:0-2046 GCA_964423675.1 uncultured Oscillospiraceae bacterium | reverse complement strand
GCCTCTGAAAACATTGATTTTACTGACTTTCTCCATGTTTTCTTATTAGGAGGTAAGGAAAGCAGCCTTTTTGTTTATTCTTTTTCTTTAGCGATTTCTACAAAAGTGATTGCATGTTCTGTGGCGGGAACGAAAACGTTGATGAAATCCTGCATGTCCAGGCAAATGGACGCGGTATTCACGCAGGGATGGCAGCAAAGCCTTTCCATTGTTTTCAAATCGCTGTCCATCAGCAGCGTAACATCCCGGGCGCTTTCAAACAAAAGTCCCATAGGACTGACGGCACCGGGAGCAATATGCAGAATTTCCTGCATGTGTTTTGCATCTCCGAAGGAAAGGCGGGATACGCCCAGCTGCCTAGAAAGTTCCTTGGTGCGGAAGTTTTTTTCGCCTGGAAGCAGCAATAAATAAAACTTTGTTTTTTGGCTGTTGCAAAGAAACAGGTTTTTGCACATTTCCGTTCCCATGGCTGCATCGATGGCATGACAATCTTCCATGGTATGCACCGGGGCATGATCCAGCCGGGAGAAGGGCAAATGCAATTGGTTCAGGAAATCATATACGGCTTGTTCGTTTTCGGCGCGGGTCTCTGCCGGTGCGCCAGGAAGGGGCGTCATCATGCGTTTTCTCCTTTGCTTGCGATTCGCGGCCAGTGTATCACGGATCGGGAGGGATGTCAATCTCTTTGCTGAAGAAAATATAAATCGCCAGATATGATTTTTATTGCTCCTAAAATTTTGCATTTTCAGCGCCCTTTTCCAGCATAAACACGCTTTTTTCTCCCCATATTGAAAAGGAATGATGCAAGGCGGGGGATGGAAAGAATGAGAAGAAAAGGGAAGCAGAAAAAGATTGGCCTGGTTCGAAAGATTTTTGGCGGCTTGCTTCTGGGGGTGACGGCATGGATGATCTTTTCGCCCACAGCGCAGGCGTTGCGCGCTTTGCCGGATACGTATCGATTGAGTATCGGGCAGAGTTATGCCCTAGATACGGGGGCGGCCGTGCTATCGTCTCAGGATGAAACCCTGTTTTCTCTGGCCGATCACACGCTTTCCGGACTGGAAGCGGGGGAGACTGAGGTCAGCGTGAATCTGTTCGGCCTGTTTCCTTTGCGGCGGCTTCGGCTGAATGTGGATGAAGAAACACGCCTGATTCCAGGGGGTGCTGCAGTGGGCGTGGCGCTGGCTACAAAGGGTGTGTTGATTGTGGGCGTATCCGATGTGGCAGGGAAAAGCCCAGCGCAGCAGGCGGGGCTTCGGGCAGGAGATGTTCTCGAATCCATCAATGGCCAGGAACTGACCAGCAGCGAGCAACTGACGAAGCTTGTCTCTGCCGCGGCGGGCGCGCCACTGACGGTGGTTTTTAATCGAGAAGGTTCATCACGCCAGACAACTCTTTCGCCTTTGCAAGACGCTTCTTCCGGCACATGGCGAATCGGCGCGTGGGTGCGGGACAGTACGGCGGGCGTTGGCACGCTTTCTTATTATAACCCGGCAGACGGAACATATGGCGCATTGGGCCATGCTATTAATGATGGCGATACGGGGCGGCTTTTGCCTGTACGGCTGGGCTCGCTGCTGAAGGCGGAAATCGTGGATGTGCGCCGCGGCCAAAAAGGGACGCCCGGAGAATTGCGGGGTTCCTTCCTGCGCAATCAGGTGGTTTGGGGAAATATAGAGCAAAACACGACCCTCGGAATCTATGGGCAATTGGATACGGCGTATCAGAACCCGCTCTATCCAGACGGAGTGCCGGTGGGCTATCAGGAAAGCGTGGATCTGGGCCCCGCCACCATTCTATCCACGATTGATGGCAACGGCGTTCGGGCATACAGCGTGGAAATCGTTCAGGCGACCCGGCAAATAACCCCAGCGCAAAAAAGTATGATTATCAAAGTAACAGATCCGGTGCTGCTGGAAAAAACGGGTGGCATTGTGCAGGGCATGTCTGGCAGTCCCATTTTGCAAAATGGGCGGATCATTGGAGCGGTTACTCATGTGTGTGTGAATTTATGATACCTACGGCTATGTAGGTAACCTGATGATA
>CAYRFP010000077.1:0-2534 GCA_964423675.1 uncultured Oscillospiraceae bacterium | reverse complement strand
GAACCCTCAACAAAGGTTTTGGAGACCCACGTGTTACCATTACACCATACCCCTAAGCACTTTTTTAGTATAACACAGTTTCAAAGGCTTGTCAACGTTTTTAGCAATTATTTTACCCGAGCAAGAAACGCTAAAAGCATGTGTTGATCATATTGCCCTGATCAAAATGATAAAAAAGAGAAAAAATGAAAAAATAATGGGTTGACAAATGCTGTTAGAGATGTTAAACTATCCGTCGGTTAGAGGAGACTAACGTCGCTCTAACCTTACAAATCTCATCGTGTTAGAGAAATCTAATCAAGAAGGAGCGAAACGCAAATGATGCCCTTGGGAATGGCAAGCGTTGGCGAAGTAAACGTCGTCAAGCAGATTACCGGCAAAGACGAAGTGCGCCAGCATCTAGCGGAGTTGGGCTTTGTGGCAGGGGCCGAGGTGAAGGTGATCAGCGAATTGGGCGGAAACCTGATCCTGAGCGTGAAGGAAAGCCGCATTGCCCTGGATCGAGCTATGGCGATGCGCATTATGGTCTAAATAAGAAAGCACAAGCGCCCGGCGGCGCGGCAAGGGGAAAGGAGCAGAAGGATGAAAACGCTGAAGGATGTCAAGATTGGAGAAACGGCGGTAATCGAGCGGCTGCATGGCGAGGGGGCTCTGAAACGTCGGATCATGGACATGGGGCTGACCCGGGGCACCACGGTGACGGTTCGAAAGGTAGCACCCCTGGGTGATCCGATGGAACTGACCGTTCGCGGCTATGAACTGAGCGTTCGTAAAACGGACGCAGAACTGATCGAGGTAAAATAATCCTGGCACTGCATAGGGGATAAACGAGGAGGAAGAGCAACATGGCCATGAAAATCGCACTGGCAGGCAACCCGAACAGCGGCAAAACCACGTTGTTTAACGCCCTGACAGGCTCCAATCAATTCGTGGGCAACTGGCCCGGCGTAACGGTGGAAAAGAAAGAAGGAAGGCTGAAGAAGCATGAGGATGTGGTCATCATGGACCTGCCCGGCATTTACAGCCTTTCCCCCTACACGCTGGAAGAAGTGGTGGCCCGGAATTACCTGATCACCCAGCGGCCCGACGTGATTTTGAACATCATTGATGGTACAAATCTGGAGCGCAACCTGTATCTAACCACGCAGCTGACTGAACTGGGCATTCCGGTGGTCGTGGCTGTGAACATGATGGACGCCGTGCGCAAAGCCGGGGATAAAATCAACTTCACTGAGTTGTCTCGGCAGTTGGGCTGCCCGGTGGTTGAAATATCTGCACTGAAAAACGAGGGCGTCATGGAAGCGGCGGAAGCTGCCATCCAGGCGGGTAAGAAAGCCGCTACGATGCCGATGCATACCTTCTCCGGCCCTGTGGAGCACGCCATCGCCCACATCGAGGAAGCCGCCGTGCACAAGCTGCCAGAAAGCCAGCAGCGTTGGTATGCCATCAAAATCTTTGAACGGGACGAAAAGGTACTGGATCAGCTAAAGATTCCCGCCGACACGATGAAGCACATCGAAACGGATGTGCAGGCCGCCGAAAAGGAATTGGACGATGACGCCGAATCCATCATCACGAACGAGCGCTATGTTTATATCGCCCAGGTGATCAAAGCCTGCTACAAGAAAAAGAACGCTGGCAAGCTGTCCGCATCCGATAAGATTGACCGGGTGGTTACCAACCGCTGGCTGGGCTTACCCATCTTCGCGCTGGTGATGTTCCTGGTGTACTACATCTCGATGGTCACGGTTGGCACAATGGCGACGGACTGGACCAACGACGGCCTCTTCGGCGATGGCTGGCACCTGTTCGGAAACGGCACAGCCGCCTATGAGGAAGCAGCGGAAAATTACGGCGATACGGATGCGATCATCGACGCGTTCCTGAGCGAATACGGAACAGAAGAAATGGCGGAAGCGCTGGATGCGGAAAGCGAAGAATACAGCGAAGAAACCGCCAAGGCGACGCTGGAAGCGTTAGTCGCCGCCACGCCGGATGATGCCAGCGTGACCTACCAGCTGGAAGATGAGGAAACTCTGGAAGTCACCGATGTTCCGAACACCACCAAGGAACAACTAGAAGAAGCTGTGGCACAGTATCTGGACACCGAGTACAAGGAAGCCTATGGTGCACCGGATACCTCTGCATACGGCGTTTGGGTGCCCGGTATTCCGGTGCTGGTGGAAAGCGGCCTGGATGCAATCGGCTGCGCGGATTGGTTGAAGGGTCTGATCCTGGACGGCATTGTGGCGGGCGTTGGCGCGGTGCTGGGCTTTGTGCCCCAGATGCTGGTGCTGTTCCTGCTGCTGGCGTTCCTGGAAGCCTGCGGTTATATGGCGCGTATCGCCTTCGTGCTGGATCGTGTGTTCCGCAAGTTTGGCCTGAGCGGCAAGAGTTTCATCCCAATCCTGATCGGTACGGGCTGCGGCATTCCCGGTATTATGGCTTCCCGTACCATTGAAAACGAGCGCGATCGCCGCATGACGATCATGACCACCACCTTTATCCCTTGCGGCGCAAAGGTTCCCTTTATT
>CAYRFP010000076.1:0-2854 GCA_964423675.1 uncultured Oscillospiraceae bacterium | reverse complement strand
GGTAGATCGCTGCGGCGCAGTGCCCGCTGCATGGCTCGCATCAAATCCAGATGGCCGATCATGCGCAGCCGGGGCGTTTTTTCAAATACCACGATCATTTTCATTGCTGATAGTCCTCGCTTAATCGTACAGCGCCCCATGGCGTGCCTGGGGATCCTGGCCCTTGAGTGGCGGGTTTTCCACAAAGGAGCATACGCCCCACTTTTGCAGCCCGCAGCCATTGCAGCCATAGCGGCAATCGTGGGTTATCGCGGCTGCTTTGGCTTTTTCATTTTCCCGCTTGAGATAGTCCTGGCTTACGCCTGCATCGATAAACTGCCAAGGCAAAAGTTCATCGTAGGACCGCTCACGATGGGCATAGAAGGCAGGATTCAGCCCGCAATCTTCGAATGCAGCCAGCCATGCGTCATACTTGAAATGCTCGTTCCAGCCGTCCAGACGGCAGCCTCGCTTCCAGGCGTGGTAAATTACATCGCCTACCCGGCGATCGCCCCGGGCAATGACAGCCTCCAGCATGGAAAGATTGCTTTCATGCCAATTGAAGACCACAAATTTCTGTTTTAGATATTGCCGCAGCGCAGCCTGCTTTTCATGAACGGTTTCAATCGTATCCTGCGCCGCCCATTGGAACGGCGTAAAGGGCTTGGGCACAAACACCGAAGCAGAGCACGTGACCTTTAATCCGCGGGCCCGCTTTTCCTTGGGCAAGCTATAATAAGCGGCCACAACCTTCTGCGCCAGATGACCGATGCCCTGCAAATCTTCGTCTGTTTCCGTGGGCAAGCCCATCATGAAATACAGCTTCACACTGCTCCAGCCGCATTCAAAGGCATCGGTCACAGAACGAATCAGATCGGCCTCCGTAACGCCTTTATTAATTACATCCCGGAGACGCTGAGTCCCCGCTTCCGGAGCCAGCGTCAGACCCGATTTTTTTACCTGCTGGGTTTCTTCCAGGGACTGCTTGACGATGTTATCAATACGCATAGAAGGCAACGATACGCCCACACGTTTTTCCCGGAAACGATCCATCAGTGCGGAAATGAGCTGGGGAAGGCATGTGTAATCCCCGGAGGACAGGGAAGACAGGCTGATTTCCTCATAGCCTGTGGTTTTTTCCAGCTTCTCGGCCAATTCCAAAAGCCGTTCCATGCTTCTTTCCCGCACTGGGCGATAGAGCATTCCGGCCTGGCAGAAGCGGCATCCACGGGTGCAACCCCGCATGATTTCCAGCACGATTCGGTCATGCACGATTTCTGTATAGGGAACAGGAATCTTGTCCGGGTAAATTGCGGCGTTCAGATCCTTGACTACCCGCTTTTTAACCACGGCGGGCGCGGCAGGATCAATGGGAGCAAAGGAAGCCAGCGTGCCGTCATCGTGATAGGTCGCTTCGTAGAGCGCGGGCACATACATGCCCTCGATACCGGCCAGCCGCCGCAGAATTTCCAGCTTGCTTTGGCCTTTTTCTTTTGCATCAATCACCACATCGATCAGCTCATGCATGATTTCTTCGCCATCACCGATCATGAATGCATCGATGAAAGGAGCCAGCGGTTCGGGGTTAAAGGCGCAGGGACCGCCTGCGACCACCAGAGGATATGTATCGCCGCGATCCTTGGAAAGAACGGGAATTTGACCAAGATCCAGCATTTCTAGGATATTGGTAAAACTCATTTCGTATTGCAGCGTGAAGCCCACCAGTTCAAACTGGTTGAGAGGTGTGCGGCTCTCCAGAGAAAACAGCGCAAGCTTTTCTCTGCGCATCGCATCGGCCATATCCACAGCGGGCATGCAGACGCGCTCGCACAAGGCATCCTGCCGTTCATTAATCAAATGATAGAGAATTTTCATGCCCAAATGGGACATGGCGATTTCATAGGTGTCTGGAAAGCAAAAAGCAAAATGGCATTTTGCCTGATCCCATTCCTTGATATCGGCGTTCATTTCGCCGCCTGTATAGCGTGCGGGACGTTCCACTGTTTCCAACAGCTGTTCCAGCCGCGCTGCATCTTCTTTGTTCAAAAGGAATACCCTCCCATCAAATCATACAAAACCCACCTTATATTTTATCATGAAAACGCGGGTTTGTCTATCCATCGCCTGAGGAAAAAATGCGGGAGCGGGAGGGGAAAACAGGCGTTATGGATTTTTTGCAAACTTTTTTATTCGATGTATATTGACAATTTCTTTGTGCCATGCTATTCTTTATACGCAATATCCGATGAAAATGGTCGGGATTAAGAAAGGCGGGTACTCCATGCGGTTATCTACGCGGGGAAAATACGGGCTTTATGCCATGATTTATCTGGCGCAGCATGCCGGGGAGGGGCCGCAGGCATTAAAAGCCATCGCGGAACTGGGTTTGCCAGATTCCTATCTGGAGCAGCTGCTGGGCAGCTTGCGCCGGGCGGGGTTGGTGACCACAGTTCGCGGTGCGCAGGGCGGCTATCAGCTTTCCTGTTCTCCGGATCAGATCACGGTGAAGCATATCATCGAGGCCATGGAAGGCCCGCTGAATCTGTCGGAATGCGTAGGCGAACCGGAAACTGCCTGCCCTCGGGGCGGCAATTGCGCGGCTCGGGGTGTCTGGGCATACCTGACGGATGAAATCAATGGCCTTTTGAGCAGCATTACTCTCACCGACATGGTGAACCAAAATATCAAAGGAGATGTGTGAATCATGGATCGCATCTATATGGACAATGCGGCTACTACCGCTATCGCGCCGGAGGCTCTTGCCGCTATGCTGCCCTGCTTTGGGCAGGTGTATGGCAACGCTTCTTCCATTCATGCTACGGGGCGCGATGCTCGCAAGCGGCTGGAGGAAGCCCGTCGCACGGTTGCGAACCTT
>CAYRFP010000075.1:0-2934 GCA_964423675.1 uncultured Oscillospiraceae bacterium | reverse complement strand
GGCGAACGATAAACTTAATGCCCAGCAGGAACGTCATGAAAACAGAGAAGGTACCCATGGTGGTAGACGGAACCAGGCTGGCCAGGAAACTGCCCACCACAGTGAACGCCAGCACGCTGGCCATCATAATCAGCCCGTTTTTCACGTCCAGGTTCTTATGCTTATGATACGTATACGCAGACACGGCGCTGGCCAGCACATCCGAGGACAGCGCGATCCCCACCGCCATGTACGGATCCATGCCCAGAAAGGTGGTCAGCATGGGGCTGATCACGGCGGCGGCGCTCATGCCGGCAAAGCCCGTGCCCAAGCCCGCCCCCATCCCGGCAAAAAATATGACCACGAAAACCAGAAGCATCTCCATTTCAATCAGCTCCTTCCAAAATTTGATCCAAATTTTCGCCCATGCGGCCCAAAATCTGCGCAAAAACGGCCCGATCCTGTGCCGAAACGCCCGCAAACAGCTGCTGGAAAAAGGCCTCCTGCATGGCCCGGCCCTGGGTGATCAGCGGCGCGGCCTTTTCCGTGACCGTCAGCAGCACCTTCCTGCGATCCCCCGGCGCAGCCATGCGGGTCAGATACCCCTCCTGCACCAGCCGCTCCACGTGGATCGACACCAGGTTCGCCTTGATATGCCGCAGTTCCACCACGTCCCGGGCCGTATTACGATCGGGATTATTGCTGAGAAACATCAAAATATCCAGCGCCGTCTTGGGCAAATTCCATGCCTGACATAGCGGCCTGCATTGCGCTGCATACGCCCAGTCCATTTTCTGAGCAAATTCCAGGCTGGGATTCATGTTCTTCCCTCCGCATCATTCAAATTTAGATGATTCATTTTCGAACTAATTATATTCAATTTTCTTGCCGATGTCAATCCGCATTTCTCCCCTACCGATTGGAAAACTGCCCCGGTAGCATAAAAAAACCGGCTTGATGAAAACCCCGCTTGATAAAACATCGTAAAATCGCCCGCGGATAAAAAAGAAGCATCTTTTCAGATGCTTCTTATTATGATGTTCCCAACATACTCCCCTCAGCGGCGAGGGGAATTTTTTTGTTTAGCACGCTTGGTTTTGCGGATGTGAAGCAGCGCGGCGATCCAGATAATCAGCGTGATTGCGGCGGAAATCCCGGCCCACAGCCGCCCCTTTTGATAGCTACGGGTGGCGTTTTCATACCACTGGGACTGGGTCAGCCCCTCATGGAGCATCTCTTGATGCTGCATCACCGCCAGGCCGATCAGCAGCACGGAAATCAGCGTCATCAGTACGGCCAGGCAAAGCAGAAAAATGGTGGCTCTCCTTTGACGATTTACGACATTTCTCCTTTCATGCCCGTTCTCCACGGGCGATGCGGGCAAGCTGCGCCACATCCAGCGGCTGATCCCTTTCCATGGCGGAACGGGCCTCCGCATGGCACAGAGCCAGCTTCTCCGGCGCCAGCCCGGTTGTCCCTATGGCTTGTGCTAAATACCTGGAAAAATAAGCAGGCTCCTGCATCCGCTTTCGGGACGCCTGAAGCACTTGATTCTTATGCGCCTGCCGATGCTTTCGCGTCCCAGCGCAGAGAAGCAAATAGGCCCCTGCGATCAGAAGCAGCCCCAGCAGTGATTCCACCAGCATGCCGAACACAACGCTGAAAACCGCCAGAATTATAAACGTTACCAACGTCCGCACACCGGTCAGCCAGAACGGCACCTGCTGCCGCAGGGTCAGGCTCTGCGCCGCTTCCGTTACAATGGGGCGGCGATAGTTCTTTTTGCATTTGCGGCATGTCTCCATCGGCTCTCCGTAATATTGTCCGCCAATGGCGCAATAATCGTTTTGCGGGACAGAGGACAGTTTCCTGTTGCAATGTGGACAATGGTATTCCAGCGTTTTCATCGCCATGGTTCATTCACTCCTTTTCCGCCCCTGTGTGCGCCGAGAGATTCATGCCTCCGCAACAACGGATTCTATTTGGTGATGAGCGCACCGCCAGAATCCTTTCCACGGAAGAAATTGATAACTGTGGCTCATCTGGATGCCATGAAATCGCTTTTCCCCCGCCGGTGAAGCAAGCCGACAGCTTTATCATTCCTTGAACGGAGCATGCTCGATCACTTGCCTGAGCATCGCCGCCATCCTGCCCATCTCCAGCAGTTTTTCTGAACCATCGGCAGGCAAACCTGGATGAGAGACAGATAATCAATCTGTGTAATTTCCGCGTGGATTTGCATGGGCTGGTTGATCGTGATGCCTGCGTCTCCCGATCTGGTTTTCCAGCAACAGACTGTTCAGTTGTTCGGGAATCCCTTCCCGGTTTTCAGGCACCAGCGCGGTTAGAATCGGTTTTTTCGCACCCGAATAGCGTGAAAATACGATAGGCTGTTCATTGGGAAGTTTCACAAAGGCGGTAATCACTTCTCCAGCCTTGCCAGCAACATATTGCCGCCCTCGACAAGCCTCGGCATGGCTCTCACAGCCACACCGCCTCAGTTGATGTCCCGTCGCTTAACCTTCATCTTTATGAGCATTCCTTTTCAACGACCACTCGGGCATCAAAGAAGCTTGTGACAGTTTCACATTTTACAAGGGGATTGGAAACAAATGCTCCTGCACTGTGCCATGTTTCTGCGAACCATTTCGTGTTCAGAAACGTTGCTACATTTCCTACAGAATTTAAAATTCTACAGAATATCCCATTTTCCTCTAATACTTGGGAATTATTTTGCGGTGCCGCTTTGCTTCAGGTGTATGTTCACCAGCTTGCTGGAATACTATGCCACTTTCCGACTACCTCAGAAGCAGCATGCCTTCGATTTTTTTGAGAGCGAAACAAGGGCAGAATGCGTTGTTGGATTAAAAAGAAGCAGCTAAGTAAAAAACGCGCATCACAACAAAAAAGGAAGCACCTTTAAGATGCTTCCAGATGGCGCCTCAAGAAGGACTC
>CAYRFP010000074.1:0-3279 GCA_964423675.1 uncultured Oscillospiraceae bacterium | reverse complement strand
TACCCTATGTCAGTAATGTTCTCATACTGTCTTATTGGAAACTACCTTCGGGGTTCCTTTTTTTATTGTTTCACGTGAAACATTGCTTTCATATTGCCCTTGACAAGGGCCGGGATTTATGGCACACTTTGGGAGATTGAAACAGAGAAGGGGGCGGCGAAATGCGCATCAGCGGGCTGCGATTACATGATTTTCGGTGCTACAAGCAGGTTTTGCTGGCGCCGCCCGAGGGCGTGACCATTCTCGTGGGCGAGAATGGCGCGGGAAAAACCAATCTGCTGGAAGCCATTCATCTATGCTGCCTGGGCCGCAGCCATCGCACCAGCCAGGATAAAGAAATGATCCGCCGGGAGCAGGAAACGGCGGCGGTGCAATTAACGGTAGAGCGCAAGAATGGCAGGCATGAGGTAGGGGTGCGGCTGTTTGAAAACGCCAGACGGCGGAAAATTGTTTATGTCAATGGGAAAACGGCCAGCCGCATGGGCGAATTGATGGGCCACGCCACCTGCGTGATCTTTTCGCCGGAGGATCTGGGGCTGGTGAAGGAAGGGCCGCAGACCCGCCGCCGGTTTCTGGATATGCTGTTGTCGCAGCAGCAGAAGGCATATTTTTATGCGTTGCAGGGCTATATGACGGCGCTGAAGCAGCGAAATGCGGTGCTGAAGTTGGGAGATTGGCGGCAGCTGCCGGATTGGGATGAGCAGCTGGCGCTTGCGGCCGCGCCAGTGGTTCGGCTGCGTCGGGACGCCTGCGATCTGCTGGGGCAGCGGGCAGGAATTCATTATCGTTTCATCGGCGGCCGGGAGGAGGAAACGCTGACCATACGCTATAAAAGCGGCCTGGCGGAAAGCGCAGACCCGGCGGAGGACATGCGCCAAGGGCTGGCGGCATGTCGGCGGGAGGATATGGCTCGGCAGACCACCTGTTTTGGCCCGCATCGGGATGACATGGAATTGCTGCTCAGCGGCGAGCCCATCAAGGCCTTTGGATCCCAGGGGCAGATGCGAACGGCGGCGCTGTCCATGAAGCTGGGGGCGTTTGACCTGCTGGAGGCGGCGCAGGGCGAGCCGCCGCTTTTGCTGCTGGACGATGTGCTTAGCGAACTGGATCCAGACAGGCGGCGGCGGCTGATTTCCCGGATTGGACGAGCACAGGCGCTTTTGACCTGCACCGACCGAGGGGATTTTCAGGGCGCGCGCCCGGCCTGTGTGCTGCGGGTGAAGGGCGGAGAAATTACGGAGGAATCCTGAAAAAAGCACAATTTACCATTGAGAAGGGTCTTTCTTCATTTAGAAAGGCTCTTTTTGCATGAAAAAAGGGAATTAGAGCTGATTCTGTTCCATTGTCTCGCTGCTGACGCTCCATGCCCGCGCTGCGCCGCGAAGGCAGACGAAAAGCGGCAGCGACAAGATCATTCCGGGCAACCCCCAAAGCATGCCGCCGGCAGAAAGCAGTAGCAGAACATAAATTGGATGCAGTCCAACTGCCCCGGCCATCAGCCGTGGGGAAAGGAAATAGCCCTCGATCTGCTGCACAGCCACTGTGATCCCCACCGCCCAGAGCACCTTATGCATCCCAAGTGGCAGGGAAAACAGCACGATGGGCACCCCGCCGATGATCGGCCCCACATAGGGAATCAATTCGCATGCGCCCATCAGCAACCCCAGCGCCAGCCAGGCAGGGATTCCAAGAACCAGTAGCCCTATCGCTGTCAGTAAGCCCACTGCTAGCCCCACCAGCAATTGTCCCCGCACATACCCCGCCGCTTCCCGCCGCATCTCCCGCAGCGCGCCGATGACCCGTCGGCGGTGGCGCAGGGGAATCCACAGCGTGAAGCGATACGCAAACACTTCCCGATCTCGCAGGAAATAATACGTCAGAATGGGAGATAAAAAGGCGCGTGACAGAGCGTCTGCCCCAGCCCCGATGCCGGAAAGCACCCGAGGCAGCGCTCCTGTGGCCCACGCGCCCAGAGATTGAATCCATTGCCCCGGCCCGTCTACGCCCACGCCCAGCGCCTGCACCCATTCGCGCTGAGAAAATTCCGTCCAGATTTCCTGAATTTGGGAGAATAAGCCAGGAATTTGTCCAATCACCCAGGAAATCTGCTGCACGCAGGTGGGGGCCAGCAGGCCGATCAATCCCGCGGCGCCCAGTAGCAGTACCCCAACGGCCAGTCCGGAAGAAAGTGCTCGGCCTGCTTTTATTTGGAAGAAATTTGCAATTGGAAGGGCAAGCGCGTACAGAATGCCGGACAGTGCCAGCTGCCATGCCAGCCCACGAAGCGCGGGCCACCCTGCCGCCAGCAGCGCCACGGCGCATCCGGCCAGAATCCACTGCGATGCACGATCCAGCCCGCCGTGCGCCATCTTGTTTGTCATCCTATCGCCCCTTGCTGCATAAAAGAATGTGCACAATAATGAAGAAAAAAGAAGAAAATGGGGGACGCGCCCGTCCCCCAGCGGCCGACCATGGATTTCTTATTTCACACCGATCAGCTTCATCGCCTGTTTTTTGAGCTGTCGAGTGCAGAATTGCTTCCCACAATCCCGGCATTTCATCCCGATGAGGAAGCCCAGCATCCCCGCTGCAACGCATTTGTTCATTTAATTCACCTCCTCTCGCAGGGTCTGGATGGTCACGTGGCCAGTGTCTCCGGCAGGACGAACCTGAAACGCTGTGGCGTAAAACCGGCCCTGAATCAGGTCATCCAGCGGCCCAGCAGAGATTTCCAGCGCCGCCACCCGAAGCGTTTCCTCATGAAAAAGCGCGTCCGTTACGATCCCCAGCCGTTCGCCCGATCCGTCTGTTACCCGGAAAAGACGATAGGAAGCATCCCGGGGTAGCCGCCGGGGCTTGCTATTGGCGATGACTGACACCTGTCCCACCAGTGCTATTTCTTCCCGGGGCAGCCAGCGCGCGCCCAGCAAACCGCCCCGGATGACCACGCCCCGCAGGCTTCGCCCGTCCTGTGAAACGACGCCGCGCATCACATGCCCCATCGCTTTTCCCTCGAAAACAACTGGCAGCCCAATCATCTTTTTTAACCCTGTCACGCTCATCACCCGCTTCTATTGTCTCCTTTTTGCTGATGGTCATACTGGAAATAATTCAAAATCCCGAACGATCCTTGCCGCTCTTAACTGCATTATTCATAAAAATCCGAACATTGCAAGAAAACAATCAAGAATAATACGCATCTATGAAAAAGTATGAAAAAAGATGAAAAAAAAGAAAAAAGGGGGTTGACAGGGAGAGGAGGATGTGTTATTATAACTG
>CAYRFP010000073.1:0-4691 GCA_964423675.1 uncultured Oscillospiraceae bacterium | reverse complement strand
AGCCGTGGAAATCGGCGGCATTATTCTCACCAAGCTGGATGGCACCGCCAAGGGCGGCGTGGCAATCGCTATTCGGCGGGAGCTGAATGTGCCGGTGTGGTATATCGGCGTGGGCGAAGGCATTGATGATTTGCAGGCCTTTGACGCGAAGGAATTCGTGAACGCATTGTTTTAATCCAGTCCCTGTGATACAATAGACTTCGCGGGAAACACCGCGGGACGATGATGGAGTGGTGATGCATGACGCGCTTGCTGCGCCTGTTTTCCAGAAAGCCTGTTTTTGCGGATGAAAAGCTGGATCTGATCTTATCCAATGAGGATGTGGCTGACGCCGAATGCGGGATTTTGGATGGCTATACCTTTCGAATTTATCGCGCGAAAACCCGGACGTATGTAGGCTATGTGAGCCTGAGGCTAGGGGAAAGCCCGGCACTGTATTATTTAGGGCATATTGGCTATCGGATTGAGCCGGAGCATCGGGGAAACGGCTATGCTGCGCGGGCATGCCGCCTGATGCTACCGCTGCTGCAAAGGCTGCGGCTGGGCAGCGTGGTGATTACCACCAATGTGGAAAATCTCCCGTCCAGAAAAACCTGCGAGCATTTGGGCTGTACGCTGGAACGGATTGCGCCTGTTCCTGCCGAATATCGTGCGCTGTGCGCCGGAGCGGATCAAAAATGTCGCTATATCTGGCGCATTCCGGGTCGCGCATGAGCCTATGAAAAACACATATACTAAATGGAGCGCTATGCGGCAAGGAGGAGCGGTCTATGCATTGCCTCTGCAACGGAGCAGACGTATATTATGAACAGATGGGGGATCAGGGCCCCAGGCTGCTGCTGTTGCACGGCTGGGGATGCTCGATGGCGCTGTTTTTTCCCATTGCCCAGGAACTGGCCAGGGATTACCAGGTGACAGTGATTGATTTCCCGGGTCATGGGCAATCCGGCCGTCCGCCCCGGCCTTGGGGTGTGGCGGATTATGCCCAGTGTGTAAAAGAGCTTTTGGGGCATTTGGGCTGGGGAATCTGCGATATAATTGCCCATTCCTTTGGTGGCCGGGTGGCGTTGTATATGGCAGCAAACTGGCCGGAAATGGTGAAACGTCTGGTCATTACAGGCGGTGCAGGGCTGCGTGCTGAGCCAACGGCAGAGCAAAAGAAGCGTAGCGAAGGATATAAGAAAAAGAAAAAAATGCTGGAAAGGCTTTGCCTTTGTCCGTTGCTGAAAAGCACAGCGGAGCGGGCGCTGGCGCAGCTTCGGCAGAAATATGGCTCTGCTGATTACAATGCCCTGGATGAAGAAATGCGCAAGACCTTCGTGAAGGTTGTGAATGAAGATTTGCGGCCTTTGCTTCCGAAAATTCAGGCGTCCACTCTGCTGATCTGGGGCGAAAAGGACACGGCCACGCCGCTTTGGATGGGGAAAACCATGGAAACTGAGATTCCGGACGCAGGGCTTGTGGTGTTCGAGAATGATGATCATTTCGCCTATCTGCATCAATGGCCGCGATTTGTGGCCGTGGTGCGGGCATTTCTCAAATAAGGAGGCAGGCGAATGGGCCTGATGGAATTCTGGATTTCTGCTTTGGGACTGACGGTGGGACTCATCCTTGCGTCCCGGCGGCTGATGCATTATTTTCAGTTGGAAAGTTATCAGTTTCAGGGCTATATAAAAACGGTTCGCCGGCAATGGAAAAAGGCGTTGGCCCCCTGCTGGGCGCTGGCAGCGGGCTTTGGGGCAGTGGGCTGGATTGCGCAGGGAATCGGCGGCAGAGAAGATGCCGGGGGTGCGCTGGCGCTGATTGTTTCGCTTGTGCTGGCAGCCGTGTATGCGCTGGGGGGCTGGCTGATGAGGGAAAGGCTGCTTCGTGCGGCGGAAAAGAAACGCTTCTCTTTGACGGCTCGGATGAAACGGCTTTACACTATCCATGGTCTGACGCTGCTGGGCCTTTCCTGCTTGTTGACGCTGTGCGGAGGGCTGAGCCTATGGCTGACGGGGGTGGTTCTGGCGATCGCGTTGCCAGTCATCGTGATATTGTCGGCGGTGCTGGCTCTGCCGATTGAACGGGGAATTTTCTTTCTGTATTTTCATGATGCAGAGAAAAAGCTGCTGGAAAATGATCGGCTGATTCGTATCGGTATTACTGGAAGCTATGGAAAAACCAGCACCAAGTTTGTGTTGGCAACAATTCTGTCTCAGAAATACAATGTGCTCGCCACGCCTGCGTCCTTTAATACGCCGATGGGTGTGACGCGAATTATTCGGGAACGATTGCAGCCTTCGCATCAGGTGTTTATCGGCGAGATGGGTGCGCGTCATGTGGGGGAAATTAAAGAACTTTGTCGGCTTGTGCATCCGCAAATCGGTCTGCTAACCGCCGTTGGCCCCCAGCATCTGGACACTTTCAAAACGCTGGAGCGTATTGAAAAAACCAAGTATGAACTCATTGAAGCATTGCCTTCGGACGGCTTCGGGGCGTTTTTGGATGACGGTGCGATTGTGACGCGGCTTTACAATCAGACACAGGACAGAAAAAAACTGCTGGTGGGGCCGGAAGGCAGCGCCGCATGGGCAACTGATATCGGTGTTTCGGCATCGGGTAGCCATTTCCTATTGCATTTGGGAGACTGGCAGCCCATTCCCTGCGAAACCAAGCTGCTGGGCGCGCATAACATTCGCAACATTCTGCTGGCCTGCGCGGTAGCAAAGCAGCTCGGGCTTACGCGTGAGGAAATTGCCCACGGTGTGGCGGCGTTGCAGCCTGTGGAGCATCGGCTGCAATTGCTCCGTTCTGCGGGGGGCATCACAGTGATTGACGATGCGTTTAACACGAATCCACGTTCCAGCAAGGCAGCCCTGGACGTTCTGGGTTCGTTTACGGGCCGACGTGTGATCGTTACGCCGGGCATGGTGGAACTGGGGAAAGATGAGGAAAGATATAACCGGGAATTTGGCGAATATATGGCCGACAGAACGGATATTGCCGTTCTTGTAGGCAAAAAACATACGCGCCCTATTTTGGAAGGTTTGCTTGCAAAGGGGTTTTCCCGGGAAAATGTGCATACGGTGTCGTCGCTGAACGAGGCGGTGGCCATTGCCAACCGGCTTCTTCGTCCCGGCGATGTGGTGATGTATGAAAACGATTTGCCCGACCATTACAGCGAGGGCTAAGAGGAGGAAGACGAAATGAGCAAAATGCAGCTTGGCGTGATTTTTGGAAGCCGAACCTGTGAGCACGAGGTGTCCATTATCAGCGCAGTTCAGCTGATGCGGAATGTCAACCGTGACAAATACGATGTGGTTCCGATCTATATCAGCCCAAAGGGCGAATGGTTTACAGGCGAGCCTCTGCTGGATATTAAAACCTACACGCCCTTTGATTCCTTCATGAAGGGCATTCTGCCGGTGCATTTGGATCTGACAGCCGGTTCAGGAGCGTTGCTGCATTATGAGCCGGCTAAGGGCCTGCTGGGCGGCGGGAAGGAAAAGGTGGTTGCCAGGCTGGATTGCGTGATCCCCGTTATGCATGGCCTGCATGGGGAAGACGGATCGCTGCAGGGTCTGCTGGAATTGGCCGATATTCCCTATTCTTCTACCGGTGTGACCGGCTCTGCCGTGGGCATGGAAAAAATCACCATGAAGCGTTTCTTCCGTGGAATGGGGTATCCGGTGCTTCCGGATTGCGCTATGACCCGTGCGCAATGGGAAGAGGATCAGGCAGCATGCATCAGGCAAGTGGAGGAAGCACTACCGTACCCTGTGTTTGTGAAGCCTGCGTGTCTGGGTTCTTCGATTGGAGTCAGCCGGGCAGATGACCGTGCTTCCCTGATCGATGCGCTGATGCTGGGTTTTTCCTATGATCGGCGGTTGCTGATCGAACAGGGGTTGGATAACCCCATCGAAGTGAATTGCTCTGTATTGGGCTATGACGGCCAGCGGAAAGCGTCAGTGCTGGAAATGCCAAATTCAGGCACAGGGTTTCTGGATTTTTCGGAAAAGTATTTAGCGGGCAGCAGTGGAAGTAAGGGCATGGCCAGCCTGAAGCGAATTGTGCCCGCACCCATTGGCGAGGAACTGACCAAGGCTTTGCAGACGCTGTCGCTGGATATTTTCGATGCGATGGATTGCAAGGGTGTTGTGAGGATCGACTTTATGCTGGATCGTCATAGCGATCATTATTACATTACCGAGATTAATACCATCCCCGGCTCTCTGGCCTATTATCTGTGGGCAGAAACAGGCCTGCCTTATAATCAGTTGATCGATGAGATGGTAGGTTGTGCGCTACGCTCCTTTGCGGAAAAGAAACGCAATAGCTTTGCTTTTTCTTCGGACATTCTTTCTGGCGTTGTGCTGGGCGGGAAAAAGGGCGGTAAGTTAAAGCTTTAATGGGCGTGTACTCTTTCGAAAAACAAATAGACGCAGAAAGCAGAAGGAAGTATCCGTTCTCCTGCTTTTTATTTGCAGCGCCTGAGGAATATGCGGATGAGAATAATAAGATTTGGGCGAAAAATTAAAGGAATGAATACTATATAATCAGATTTTGTTCAAAATAAGGATGTTGGTTCTATCTAACGCATCTTTTTTGTTTTTCTGGAATATAAAATTTCCCAGGTTAAAGCAGTTTTATTTATGATTAGCAGAAATCTTCATTTACTTTACCCTCCATACAATGTATAATGAATTTTG
>CAYRFP010000072.1:0-5137 GCA_964423675.1 uncultured Oscillospiraceae bacterium | reverse complement strand
CCAGAATACCGCAGCGTCACCATCCGCACTGTCTGCCCGTCATGCTGCGTATTCCGCGCTTCACAGGCTGCCGTTTGCCCCCGCAGAACAGGCAGCGGCGCCCCAAACAGCTGGGCCATCTCCCCGGCATCGCTGCCGGAGCCCGCCTGCATGGGGGAAACCGTTTCCTCCTGCTGCACCACGAAGCTTTCCTTCTCCTGCCTGCCCGGCATTTCCAGTAGCACCGCCACCACAAACACCGTCAATACCGCCACGGCGGCCAGCGCCAAGCTGCCCAGCCCGGAAAAAAATCGTTTTGCTTTATTTTTTGCCATGCCTGCGTCCTTTCTGCTGGCTGCGCTTCTGCGCTTCCTGCCCTGCAACGGCGCAAACCAGCCCAATCAGCATGCAGCTAAGCCCCACGCCGGGGGTTTTCAGCGCCATCGGTAGCCCAACTGGCCAGAACGCGGCGAAGGGATGCACCCCGCCTTTCCCGGCCCAGAACGCCAGCACGCCAGCGCCCAGCGGCAGCACCGCATAGATATGCAGAAAACACAGGGCCATTCCCGCATCTCCGGGCAGCAGCGTCCATGCAAAGCCCATGCCCAGCAGCGCCCCTGCGCCCAGCAGCAGCCCGACAAATCGATGCTTGTTCATCCAGCCCATGTCTGTGCCCTCCCTGGCTGTCATTATAGCATATCTGGCCCCGGGATTGCAAACTTCCCCTTTGCCCCAAACTTATTCATCCCGGACACCCGTAGATTTCTTTCTCTATATAATATGAAAAGAGCGTCGCCGGGAAGTTTCCTCCGCTTCGTCTTTCGGCCGCCTTTTTTATTTTCTCCCTGCTCATGTTTTTTCCTTCTCCTGCCCGGCTTGTCTTTTCAGGCGATTCCGCGAAAACCCGATTGACAATCCGCCACCGCTTGGGTATACTATCCCCGAAAATGCTTTGCGGAAGCGAGAGGATTTTTCCATGTCATTCATGATTGCTCAGATTCTTGGCGGCATCGCCGTGCTCCTCACCTTTATCTCCTATCAGGTAAAGACGCAAAAGCAGATTCTGTTGCTGCAATTCATCTCCACTCTGCTAATGACGATCCAGTTTGGCTTGCTGGGCGCGACCACCGGGATGGCGCTGAACTTCGTCTGTCTGCTGCGAAACATCGCTTTCTATCTGAAAGAGCGCAAGCCCTTTTCTCATCCCGCTGTGCCCTATATTTTTTCTATCGTTACCGTTGTTTATGGCTTCTTTACCTGGCAGGGCTTCCATTCCCTTCTCCCCATCATCGCCCTCGCCATCAACACTGTGATGCTCTCTCTGGATCCCAAAACCCTGCGTAAAAGCATTCTGCTCACTTCGTCGATGCTGCTGATCTATGATCTAATCGTTTCCTCCTGGGGCGGCGCGCTAAACGAGGCCGTGGCCATCATGTCCTCCATCATCAGCCTGGTTCGGTTCCAAAAGAAGCAAACGGAAGAGCAGCCTTCCCCCGCGCCGTAATCGTGCCGGCAGCAGATTGCAATTATATAAACCACGCATGCGCCACTTACTCGCGCCTGGGTGGTTTTTGTTTTATCTGCGGCACAGGAAACGGGAAAATTATTTTTTCGTCCGCATTAAATCTGCCGCTGTTTCCGCGTCTAAAGGATGTAACGTTACAAGAGGTGATGGCATGAACCGAGAGGATTTCGCAGCCCGGGTGGTGGAGCAGACAGACCGGATGTACGCATTGCCTACACGCTGCTGCATAACGATGCCGATTGCCGGGACGCCATGCAGGAAGCAGCGTTGAAAGCCTGGGAAAAACGGTTCACCCTGCGTGAGCCCCGGTTTTTTTCCACCTGGCTGACCCGGATTCTCATCAACGAATGCCACAATATCCAGCGGAAACGCAGGCCCTCGCTGCCCATGGCAGAGGAGCTTCTGCCCGCCGCACCCGCGCCGGATCCCACGCTTTCGATGCTGGTGCAGAATCTTCCGGAGAAACTGCGGCTGCCGCTGGTGATGCAGGCCATGGAAGGAATGAGCTGCGCCGAAATTGCCCGGGCGCTGCATTTGCCCCGTTCCACCATCATTGGCCGAATTCAGCGCGCAAAGCAACAATTGAGAAAAGAAATGGAGGGATGAAGCATGGAGCCGAAAAAGGATATAGATTTGCGCGGAGCAATTCCGGAAACGCCAGAGATGTGCCGGCAGGCTGTGCTTCAGGCCGTCCGCACATATCGGGAGGAATCAACCATGAAAAAGCCTTTCAAAGCAATCCTGATCGCCGTGCTGCTTGCCGCGCTGCTATGCAGCACAGGCTTTGCCATCGCCCATTACTACAGCGTGCGGGACTATGTGGCCGGCGGCCAGCCCAGCCAGGCATTTGACAGCGCCGTTGTGCCGCTGGAAGAAACCCAGACCGCGCAGGGGCTGACCTTTTCACTGGGCGATGCCATTTTTGATGGGCATGATCTGGCTTTTACCCTGTGCATGGAAGCACAGGAGGGAGCAGAGCCCCTGTATGTCTATCCGTCCCTTACGGGATACTGCGGCGAAAGAGCGTTGAATCTGTCCTACGATGGTTTTGACCGGTCGTATCTCTTTGGCTTTTTTCTGCCCAGCGCTTCGCCGGATACCGTGCTGGCGGCAGAGCAAGGCGTTGCAGCGTCCCTGTATCAGGATACCGCAGAGCAGGAGGTGACCTGGCGCTATACCCTGTCCCTCTATCGCCCCACCGGGGAACTGGTTTCCATCCGAGACTGGAACGACCAGAGCGAAACCTATACGGAATACGAAGCCTATCTGCGTGCGTTGCATGCCGATGGCAAAATCGGCTGCTGGCGCGGGGTGGATATAATGGACTGGCTGAACGCGCTGGATACCTCCAGCGGTGCTGAACGCACCTTCGCTCAGCGCATGGAGGAAACCGGCCTGCTTGAACTGGCAGATCAGATTACCTTCACGTTTACCACTGCCTCTCCCGCAAACGAGAATCGGGCGAAGACTACAGAGTTTGCCTTTGACGGATACACAGTCACGGTGAAGTCCATCACCCAGTCCTTCATGCGGGTGGATTATACGCTGGAAGTGGTCTACGATCAGCCCCAGGGCAGGGAGCATGATATTGATCAGCACTATGCCCTGACCGATCAGGAAGGTACGCTGCTGCCCTGGCGGGAATCCCGGCTGTCTCTGGCGGAGGACAAAAAAACCGTCACCATAAACGGCAGCGTGACCCGCATCAGCGATACCCCGCTGACCGCCATCACCTTCTCGCTGGATCCGCTGCTGAACATCAACGCAGGCACTCCCCAAAAGGGCATGCCGTCCTTTACCGTGACGCTGGAATAACAACACAACATAAAAAAGCGGCACAGCCGATCATCTGGCTGTGTCGCCTCATCCATTCAGGGGATGCAGGAAGAAGCTTTGGCTCCTTTCCCGCGTCCCCTGAGTTTTTATGCTTTTTTACTTTTCGATCTTGAAGGTATACAGCTCATGTGCCGCGGTGGTATCCGGGTTCATGGGCGGAATATGCAGCACCACGTGGCCATCCCGCTGGGTCGCTTCGATGGGCGCATCGCTGCCAATCAGCTGGGCGCGCAGGCCGTCATGCCAGGCCACCTCGTTCAGCTCCAGTTCGCCCCAGGGATAGGCCTCGGAAATGGCGTAGATCGCCTTATCCGTCTGGGTGTAATACAGGCCGGGTCGGGACGCCTGAGCGTAAGGCCGGGTGGCGTAAATGGCTTCGCCGTTCAGCTCCAGCCAGCGGCCGATCTGCAAAAGCCGCTCCTCCATAATCACCGGGATAGTGCCATCAGCAGCGGGGCCGATATTCAGCAGCAGGTTGCCGCCCTTGGATACCAGCGAGCACAGCAGAATCAGCAGTTCCCGGGCGGAGAGATAATCATCGCAGGTTTCCAGCCGGTTAAACCCAAAGGATTTGCCGATGCCCCGGCATTCTTCAAAGGGCCGATCCAGCTTTCCATCCAGGGTTTCATCGCCCTGCACCAGGCCGTATTCCGTGGTGAAATTGCCGCCCAGTTTGCCGCGGGTTTCCTTGCCCCAGCGGTCATTGGGCACGATGGTGTCCTTCACTGGGGATTCGTTATACAGCCAGGTCAGGAAATCGGTGGAATGCCAAACGCTGCTGGGATATTCCCATTCGCCGTCGGTAAACAGCGTCCAGGGCTCATATTTCACCACCAGTTCCTTGAGCATGGGGATCAGATGCTCCTGGGCATAGCGCTCCGGGTTTTCCAGATACAGCGGATGCGCCCATTCATACACCGAATGATACACGCCAAACTTCACGCCCCGGGGCTCCACCGCCGCCTTCAGCTCGGCGCAGAAGTCCCGATGGGGCCCCACGTCCACGCTGTTCCAATTCCAGGCGTAATCGGTCTTGTAAAGGCAATAGCCATCGTGGTGCTTGGTCACCAGGTTCATATACTTGGCGCCGGAACGGGCGATCACATCTGCCCAGCGATCCGCGTCAAACAGCTCGGCCTTGAACGCGTGAGCCAGATCCTCGTATTTGGTGTCCGCGCCATAAACCCGGTCATGGAACGGCTTGGTCACATCATAAACCGAATCCTTTTCATCCGCAATCTGATGGCGATACCATTCTGCATACGCGCCCCGCTTGGTGAACGCCGGCACGGAATAGATGCCCCAATGAATAAAAATGCCAAACTTTGCGTCCGCAAACCACTGGGGAACAGGCCGGGAATTCAGCGATTCCCAATTGTTTTCGTATTTCATAAAGTCATCCTCCGTTTTATCCTTGGGATTCTGCCATTCTTATAATAACATGTCCATTTCTGGAAAACAAGGACGATTTTCAGTTTTTTGTATCCGCTGTTCACCTTATGAAAGCCCGATCAGCCCAGCAGCTGGAAAGCCATAATCGCCACGCCCAGTACCACCAGCACCACGCCGGTGGCCCGGTTCAGGGTTTCGGGCTTAGCCTTGTTGGCAAACACGGCCGCCGCCCGCGCCCAAACCAGCGTGAACACCACGCACAGGGCAAACACCAGCCAGTCCGGGCTGCCGCCAATGGCGAAATGGGACACCGCGCCGGTGAGAGCGGTAAAGGTCATGATAAACACGCTGGTGCCCACGGCGGTTTTCAGTTCGTATCCCAGCACACTGGTTAAAATCAACAGC
>CAYRFP010000071.1:0-5525 GCA_964423675.1 uncultured Oscillospiraceae bacterium | reverse complement strand
CGTATTGTAAAAATATAGAGAGGTTTCACATACCCCTCTATAACAGAGGGCATAAGAATGTTCGATTTTTTCCAATCTTTCAAAAATATTTTGAATATTTTCAGATTTTTTCGATTGTCATCGGAATCGAAGTGAATGAATCGATTTTGCCCTTATTATATAAGAAAAATGTGAATAAGTCTATTATTTTTACAGAGGGCAGAAAAATAACGGGTACTCGGCTTTCACCGAATACCCGTTATCTCGTTTACCAACCCCGTCTGACAGATGCTCATTTTGTAATTTCGGTCTGAAACTGTTTTATGAGCACCTAACTAAAGGGGCGATTGCCCCTTTTTTGTGCTAACGTACCCCTGATGGCCATATGCTGTGGCGGAGGGGATGTGGATGAAACAGCAAAGCCTCAGGCGGCAGACGCTGGTTACAGCGGGATGCAGCGCTGCCGTTCGGGGAATCGGATTTGGGATGCGGCTATGGCTGTCCCGGATGCTGGGGGCAGAGGCCATGGGCGTGATGGAATTGGCCGGAAGCGCGCATATGCTGGCGCTCACGCCGGCAGCAGCCGGGCTTCCCGGCGCGGTCAGCCGCTTGACGGCCAAAGCCTCTGCCCAGGAGCAGGCGCTGGTTCTTCGGGCAGGGCGACAATTGGCGCTTGGGATAGCGGCGACGCTGACCCCGCTTCTTTTGCTGCTTTCGCCATGGATTTCCCGGCAATTGGGAGATAGCCGAACGCTGCCTTCCCTGTATCTATTCGCTCCTTGTCTGATGCTGATCGGCGTTTCCAGCGTGTACGATGGCTACTGTTTGGGCCGGGGCGAAGCATGGCCCCCGGCGCTGAGCGAACTGGCAGAGCAGTTGACGCGGCTGGCAGTGAGCTTGGGGTTACTAAGCTGTCTGCCGGGATTGACGGTAGCCTATCGCGCGGCCGTGCCTGCCTTGGCAACTACGCTGGGAGAGGGCGCAGGGTTGCTGGTGGTGCTAAGGTTTGTGGGAAAAAAGCGGGAGAGAGGGACAGATCCTCGTTTGCCAGCGCTGCGCAGGCAGTTGACCCGGCTGTCATTGCCGTTAATGCTGACCCGGCTGAGCCATACCGGGCTGCGGGCGCTGTGTGGGGCGGTAATTCCCCTGCGGCTGGCAGCGGCAGGATGCAGCGCCAGCGAGGCGATCAGCCGACTGGGAATGCTCAACGGCATGGTGATGCCGCTGATGTTTTTGCCAGGCATGCTGGCCGGAGCATTGGGAACGGTAGGCGGTCCGGCGGCAGCCCGATGCAATGGCATCCGGGAAGAGAATCGATTGGCGCTTCGGCTGCTGCTGCCCGCTGTGGGCGTTGGCGCAGCGTGTGAGGCGGGCTTATATGCGTTGGCTCCGTTTATTGCTGGGCAGCTATATCATCTGCCAGAACTGGCTGAATTGATTCGGGCGATGTGCCCGATGGCGGTGCTGCTGCCAGGGCAGCAGGTGCTTGGGGGACTAATGACGGGTCTGGGATTGCAGCGGCAAAGCCTTTTGGCCGCTTTGCTGGGAGCGGCGGCCACCCTGCTGCTGACCTGGCGTTGGACGGCGAACCCGTTGCTTCATATTTATGGCGCAGGCTATGCCAGCCTGCTGGGCCATGGCCTGACCTTCCTTTGCACCTTGATTTCCTTTCTGATGCGCGAGAGAAAATGAACAAAATAGCCGTGTCATTTTTGACGCAAAAAAGTCCCAAACAACCAAGTTGCGCCCCCTTTGTGTTCACAATTTGTTCATAAACCGGGACTATACTGATTATATTCCATAAGGAGGCGCTTAGGTATGTTTGGGAACAAGGAACAAAAGATTGAAAAAATGGTTGTGAAAAAAAACGCGGCTGGGCTGATTAAGCTTGTCAATGACAAGGATCACATGATCGCGTTGAAGGCTGTGGAAGCGCTGGGTCAGGTGAAGGGCGATGATTCTTATAATACCCTGATTACCCTGTTGCGCTCTCCCGCTGCGGATGTGCGTGCCGCTGCTGCTACTGCGCTGGGAACTCTGGGCGATCAGAAGGCTCGGGCTCATATCGATCATATGATTAAGGAAGAAAAGGATGTTGTGGTGCAGGAAGCCATGAAGAAAGCGCTGGGCAAGCTGCACAGCAACGAATAAAAACCATTTAGCCAGCGCAAAGGAGCGGGAAACCGCTCCTTTTTTGATGCAGAATTTTGAATGCATAGGGCCAGACGGGAAAAATGCGGATGGAAAACGAACAGAAAATGTTCGAGATATTAGAATGATTTGTGTCCATTTTGGATAAAAAAACGCCACTGAAGCATTATGATTTTGAAGTGGCAAAACCTTTCGTGAAATTTGATAAAAATGCAGAAAAACGCAAATTAAATCTTTTTTGGCATTGAAATTTCTGCAAATTTGGTAAAAATCCGATTTTTCCAGTAGACAAGCGAGATCTGCATGATTTATAATCGAAGCAAACGATGGACGAATCGAGCTAAATTATGTCCGTCGAGGAAAAAAAGGAGGAAGAACTTCATGAAGAATACTTTGCGTGTTCTTGCGCTTGCGCTGTGTCTGCTGACGCTCAGCAGCTGCGGCCTGGCCGAAATTACCGATTCCGTACTCAACGAAATCGGTGTCTACCCCATTGTGAAAGAACCCATTCATATGACGCTTGGTATTAACGCAAGCTCCTACGTAATTGATTACAATACCAACTATTATACACAGGCGCTGCGCGAGGTTTCTGGCATTGATCTGGAAATCATTGTGTTTCCTGAAATCGATGCGGAAACCAAGCTGATGCTGATGGTGAACGGCGGCTCCAAGCTGCCCGACATTCTGGGTTTCGGCGGCAGTCTGCGCGACCAGATGGCGGACGCCGGTGTGCTGGTGGCTTTGGACGATTATTTCGATAAGGAAACCGGCATTGCCGATCAGTTCTATGCTGCCTGCGAACGGGGCGGCTTCGATCCGGAATACATTCTGAATATGAGCCGCAGCCCCGACGGACATATTTATTCTGTTCCCTCCATTTCCACTTCTCTGACCGGTATGTATAACGTTCGTGCTTACATCAACCGGGAATGGATGGAAACACTGAATCTGGAAATGCCCACCACTCTCGATGAACTGACTGAAGTGCTCATCGCCTTCCGGGACGGCGATCCCAACGGCAACGGCATTAAAGACGAAATCCCCATGACCGGCTCCAGCGCCAGCAAGATGACCGATAACGCTAACGCGATGGTCTGGATGCAGAACCTGTTCATTTTCCGCGACCGCAAGGAGAATTCCTTCCTGCCTCTGAACGAGACTGATGGCAAGCTGGATGTTTGCTACGACAAGGAAGAATACCGCGAATTCCTCAAGTATATGAACATGCTGGTTTCCGAGGGTCTGCTGGATAAGGCTGCCTTCACCCAGAGCACCACGGAAATGCGCGCCCAGCTGCAGGCGGATACGCATACCATCGGTCTGATGTTCGGCCAGGCTGGCTCCTCCTCCTTTGGCGACTACGAAGATATTTGGTGGCCGCTGGCTCCCCTGGAAGGCTACAATGGCGCCCAGTACGCTTCCCTGAACAAGCAGGATCCCAAGGCTTACAACATGATCACCACGGACTGCGAGCATCCCGAAGTGGCGTTTATGTTCTCCATGATGGGCTATGACAATGCGAACAATAAGCTGGCGGACATTGGCCGCTATGGCGAAGAAGGCGTGGATTGGGAATATACCACTGAATCCACCGATCCTTTCCTGGCGTCTATCGGTATGGAGTCCAGCATTAAGATCCTGACCCAGGATTACTGGGGCGTGGAAAACAACCGCGTTTGGAATAACGTTGTCATGCCGCAGCTCACCGTCACCGGTCCCTCCAAGGATGTAGATATGGAAGCGGTAACTGAACTGTATAAGAGCATGAAGTATGAAGATGGCGATGTGGCCGATATCCTGAACCCGCTTGGCGCGCTGATGACGCGGCAATATGCGCCGGATTCCACCAATGTGGTCGGAACGATCATTTATACGGAAGAAGAAGCCAACGAATGGGCCGAAATCCGTGCTGCGATCAAGAACTATCTGATCGAATCTTCCGCGCTGTTTGCGGTGGGGCAGTTGGATCCCAACAGCGACGCTGACTGGAACAACTTCCTGAGCGATCTGACCGCGCTCCAGTATAAGGAACTGCTGGCCGTTGACCAGGTTGCTTACAACCGCACCATGGGTATCACGAAATAAACCTGGAATAAAGCAAAAGGCTTCCTTCCCCAAGAGGGGAGGAAGCCTTTTTTGAGTGAATTCGGAGAAAGATTATTCTGCAAATTGCAGGTTAATGGAAGCATTGCTGGTGGCGGCGCTTAGGATCCGATTGCTGAGGCCGGAAGCGTGTTTTGGCAACGAATTGTGGCAATAGGAGGATGTGTGGCTGTCAATGCTCCAATCCGCCTGTCGCCCGGGCAGCTTGCCCTGGATGGAGCCGTTGGAGGTTTGCAGCGTAATCCGGGGTGCCTCTACTGCCTGAACACGCAAAGAACCATTGGAGGAACGGAGCAGGATGGCGTCTTCTGCCGTTACAGCCTCTGCCTTAACGGGGCCGTTGCTGGTGGTCAGGTTCAGTTCTTGTCCGGCTGTTATTTGCTCGGCGGTAATGCCACTGTTGCTGGTGGAGCAGCGGATATTCTGGCGGCAATGGATACCGTTCAGCGTCAGCTTGTTGTTGCTGGTGGAGCCTTCAAGATTCTGGCATTGCAGATTGGCGCAGATTAGCTTGCCATTGGACGTGGTCAGGTTTACCTTGCATAGCGCCTGCAACTCTTCCACCTGGATGCTGCCATTGGAGGTCTTGACGTACAGATCGGTCAGCGTGGTGGCAGGCAGCGCCAGATCCACGGAGAGACAGGGGACGCATTTGCTCTTGGAGCACACCTGATCCAGGGACAGAACGCCATTTTGGAGATCGGCGGTGTATACGTCGTCTTTGCTGGTATAGTAGGTCAGCGTTGCCTGATGATCTTCCGCCGCATGAATGTGGATGCTCATGTTGCTGCAGCGAAGAGAAACATCCCGAATCTCCGCGGCGGGGAAGACCGCTTTTTTCTTCTTCCAGCCTTCGGCAGAATTGCCATGAGCCTGAAGAAGCTTTTCACAAGTTTCCCGGGGATTTCGATCCTGACGCGAAGCCTTTTCTTCTGTCCGCAATTGCGCTGCAATGGCTTCCGGCGTTTCCATGGACGCTACGGTTTCTTCTTCGCTCATGCCGTCCTCCATGCGGTCTTCCAACATTTCATGATAAAAACTCAGCGCTGTGGCCAATGCGCCTGGTTCCAGAAAGCCTAGCGCTTCGCGAAGGGATTGCAGATATTCTTTGCAAGTCATGGCGTTTTGCCCTCCTTATATGTCTGTGCGCCGCAAGGGACGTTTTCTGTTAATCGCGGCCTGCATAAAGCTGCCTTCGGGAATTCTTAGCCCAAGCGCGTCCATATCGACCGGACGCGAAAACAGGGGTTTGTTATTCATGGCCTTTTTCCTCCAAAATAAACTCGTAC
>CAYRFP010000070.1:0-5718 GCA_964423675.1 uncultured Oscillospiraceae bacterium | reverse complement strand
CATCATGCCTGTTCCACAAAATTCAGTTTTTACTGTCTTACGAGCACCGAGCTTTACAGCAACGGCTTTTCTCTCCCAGTCCGGGCATTATTCCAGAAACGCTTTAATTCGCAAAGACGCCGCATAAACGGCGTTTTTCTTTTCGCCCTTTTCCACCAAGTCCTTCATAGCATCCCGCATGGATAGACCATCCAGCAATCTTTCAAACAGCTGCGCCTCCAAGGATGCCTGCACAGCCGCTTTCTCCTCCGGAAGCGAAACATCCCGCAGATCGCACACCAGGCAGTATTCGCCCTTTTCGCTTTTTTCGTTTTGCTCCAGCGCAGAGAGAATTTCCATCGCGGTGCCGCGAATGGTCAGTTCATGCAGCTTTGTTAAATCGCAGCTGACGGACAGCCGCGCCTCCGGCAGCGTTTCCCCAACGGCTGCCACCAGTGCTTTCACCCGATGCGGCGATTCATGAAACACCGCGCCTTCGCCTTTTCGCCCGATTTCCAGCAGTTTTTCCTGCAATTCCTTCTTTTCCCGGGGCAAAAAGCCATAAAACGTGAACGCTGAAAAATCAAAGCCGCTGACAGAAACTGCCGAAACGCAGGCGCTTGGCCCGCTGACCGCCAGCACGGGCAGCCCGGCCTCCGCCGCCGCGCGAACCAATTCCGTTCCCGGATCTGAGATCGCAGGTGTGCCCGCATCCGTTACCAGCGCAACATCTATTTCTTCCGCCAGCATCCGGGCCACGATTTCTTCGGATCGACCCCTTTCATTATGCTGATGGCAGGAAATCAACGGCGTATCAATGCCAAAATGCGTTGTCAGCTTGCGCGTCACTCGTGTGTCTTCTGCTGCAATCAGCGCGGCGTTTTTCAGCGTTTCAATCGCGCGCGGGCTCATATCCGATAGGTTGCCGATAGGCGTGGCCACCACAAACAGTCGGCTCATTCCTTCGCCCCCTTTTCGAACACCCGCAGCGTGGCGCTATGTGCTCTGGAATTCTCATTCAATTCACCCTGACCCGCCTTTATTGCGCCGCCAATCGCCTTTCCCAAAGGCTTTTTTCCGCAGGTGCAAATCGGAGCCTTAGGCGGACAAATACAGGGATTCTGCATTTTGCGGAAGGCCAACTTTACAATCCGATCCTCAATGGAATGGAACGTAATCACGCAAAGCCGTCCGCCAGGAACCAGCAAATCCACCCAATCGTTCAGTGCCTTTTCCAAAGGCGCCAGTTCATCATTAACCACGATGCGCACGGCCTGGAACGTTCGCCGGGCAGGATGGCCTTCATCCTTGCGGCGAACGGCCCTGGGAATGGCAGCATCCACCACCGCCACCAGATCGCCCGTAGTTTTCAACGGCGCTTTCGCCCGTTTTTCCATGAGAATTTGGGCAATGCGTGCCGCCCATTTTTCGTCTCCATAATCCCGCAGAGCCTGGCAAAAATCCCGTTCTGACACGGTATTCACATAATCCACCGCCGTCATTCCCTGAGACGGATCCATTCGCATGTCCAGAGGCGCATCCTCATGATAAGAAAAGCCACGGCTGGGCGTATCCAGCTGATGGGAGGAAACGCCCAAATCCAAGAGACCGCCATTTAAGCGAACGCCGGGCAGCAGCGCCTTCACATCATGAAAATTTCCATGCACCGCATGAAACCCCGGATAACTGCCCAGCCGCGCCGAAGCCGCAGCAATGGCTGCTTCATCCCGGTCAATGCCGTAAAGCGTTCCTTGGGGCCCCATCATCCGCAGAATCTCCGCGCTATGGCCGCCGCCACCCAGTGTGCCATCGGCAAACACGCCCTCTGCCTGGGGCGCCAGATATTCCAAAACTTCGTTTAACAGCACCGGCACATGATGAAATTCCATACTTGCTCCTTTGGGGCATATTTTTATGCGAGAGAGCGCCTTTGCATGAAAAGCGCCCTCTCGATCAATCCCGAAAACAGCGGATTTGCTTTCGTTCCCTTATCCCAGTTCAGCAATGCGGGCGTCCAACGCCAGAAGCATTTGCCGGTTCTTTTCCAGTTTATTCTTTTCCGCTTCCACCAGCTGGGCAGGGGCCTTGTTCAAGAAGCCGGGATTATTCAGTTTGCCCTCCGCCCGGGCAATTTCATTGGCAACGCCCTGGCGTTCTTTATTCAACCGCGCCTTTTCCTTTTCAAAGTCCACCAGATCGCCCAGCGGAATGAAATATTCCCCGGCCACGCAAACCGCGCTGACCGTCTTGCCTTCCACCTGTTCCTCTTTGAGCAGCAGCGACAGCGCGCTAACGCTGGCCATCCAGCTGAAATAAATCTCCGCGCCCTGAATCGCGTCCTCCCATCCCGCATTAGGCCGCACCATCAGATGCGCCTTGTGGGAAGGCTGCACGTTCATGCTGGAACGGATATTACGAATGGAGCGGATCATATCCATAATGCCTTCCATTTGCGCGCTCTGCGCCGGGAAATCGTAAGCTTCCAGAGCGTTGGGCCAGGTCGCCAGCATGCAGGATGCATTCTCCTGCCCCGGCAGATGCTTGTAGACCTCCTCGGTCAGGAACGGCATAAAGGGATGCAGCAGCCGCAGCAGCCCGGACAGCACTGTCTGCAACACCGCGCGAACGGTCGCCTTGCGGTGCGTATCCTCGCCCAGCAGACCACCCTTGGCCAATTCGATGTACCAATCGCAGAACTCGCTCCAGATAAAATCATAAATTTTCTGCGCAGCCAGACCATATTCCGCTTCCTCAAAGTGCGCGGAGATCTCCCGAACCGCTTCATTATACCGCGTCAGAATCCACTGATCGGGCAGCAGCAGCGTCTTGCCTTCCAGGCTTTCCTGACCATCCAGGTTCATCAGAACAAACCGGCTGGCATTCCAAACCTTATTGGCAAAGTTCCGGGCCATTTCCACCTTTTCCGCCGAATAGCGGGTATCATTGCCCGGGCTGATACCCATCACAAGAGAGAAACGCAGCGCGTCCGCGCCGTACTGATCTATCACTTCCAGCGGATCCACACCATTCCCCAGAGACTTGCTCATCTTCCGGCCCAATGCATCCCGCACCAGACCATGAATGACCACAGTGTCAAAGGGCACATGATTCATCTGCTCCAGGCCGCTGAAAATCATCCGCGCCACCCAGAAGAAAATGATGTCATAGCCTGTTACCAGCGTATTGGTAGGATAGAAATAAGAAAGATCCTCCGTTTCTTCCGGCCAGCCAAGGGTAGAGAAGGGCCACAGGGCAGAAGAGAACCAGGTGTCCAGCACATCTTCATCCTGCTGCAAATGCGCACAGCCACACTTGGGGCAGACCGTGGGATCTTCCCGGCTAACGATGGTTTCCCCGCACTCCGGGCAGTACCAAGCAGGAATCCGATGCCCCCACCAGAGCCGCCGGGAAATGCACCAATCCCGGATGTTTTCCATCCAGTTGCTATAAATCTTGCTAAAGCGCTCGGGGATAAACTTGGTATCACCCTTTTCCACAGCCTCGATAGCCGGCTTCGCCAGCGGCTCCATCTTCACGAACCACTGCTTGCTGACCATAGGCTCCACCACATTGTGGCAGCGATAGCAGGTGCCCACCTCGTGCTTGAGCGGCTCCACTTCCTTAAAGAACCCGCCGGCCGTCAGATCCTCCACGATAGCCTTGCGCGCTTCCTGCGTCGTCATGCCAGCATATTTACCGCAATCCAGCACATGCGGCTCGTTCACCGTAGCCTTGCCGGAAGCAAACAGTTCATCGGCTGCCGCCTTATCCGCCGCGCCAGTCATATGTCCATCATAGGTGAACACGCGCAGGATCTCCAAATTATGCCGCTGGCCCACCTCAAAGTCGTTGGGGTCATGGGCGGGGGTAATCTTCACCACGCCGGTTCCCTTGGTCATATCGGCATGCTCGTCGCAAACAATGGGGATTTCCCGGTTCACCAGCGGCAGAATCACATGGCAGCCATGGAGATGGGCATAGCGGGGATCCTCTGCATTAATGGCCACAGCCGTATCGCCCAGCATGGTTTCAGGGCGGGTAGTTGCCAATTCCAGCATTTCGCCGGTTTCCTTGACAGGATAGAGCAAATGCCAAAAGTTTCCGTCTTTTTCTTCATGCTCCACCTCGGCGTCAGAAATGGACGTATTGCAGCAGGGGCACCAGTTTACAAGCCGGTTCCCCCGGTAAATCAGACTTTTTTCGTACAGATTCACAAACACTTCCCGAACAGCTCGAGAGCATCCCTCGTCCATAGTAAACCGTTCCCGGCTCCAATCGCAGGAAGCGCCCATGCGCCGCAGCTGGCGAGTAATCCGGCCACCGTATTCATTTTTCCAGGCCCAGGCATGCTTGAGGAATTCCTCCCGGCCGATCATTTCCTTGGTCAGCCCTTCCTCCCGCAGCTTATCCACCACCTTCACCTCCGTTGCAATGGAGGCATGATCGGTGCCGGGAAGCCAGAGGGTAGGATCTCCCTTCATGCGGTGATACCGCACCAGCGAGTCCTGGAGAACGCAGTCCATCGCATGGCCCATATGCAGCTGACCCGTCACGTTAGGCGGCGGCATCACGATGGTAAAGGGCTTTTTGCTGCGAGCAATAGTGGGGGTAAAAGCCCCGGAATTTTCCCATTTTTCGTAGGTTTCCTTTTCAATTGCCTGGGGATTATAGGTTTTCTCCATATTGAAGGTTTCACTCATATTTATTCCTCCGTGCTATTAGATGCATTTTCCAGCAACGTCTGCAAATGATCGGCCACCACGTTACCCAGCGCCTCAAACCCAGCGGGGACAAAATGGCCGTAATCCTGATATTGTTCCGGCCCCCAAGGCGCAGCAACCGAGAAAAGATCATGAATCACAGCGCCGTTTTCTTTTGCCGCTGCCACAGCAGCTTCATTATAGCGGATGATTTCCTCCGTTGTGCGCGGATTTCTCCCCACCACGCCATTGGGATTCATAGGCGTAGACGTAGCAAACGCAATCTTCGCCTGAGGATAAAACTTCTTAAGCTGCCGCACAATTCGGCCGATATTTTTGGCGTATTGATCCAAGGGTGTCAGGCTTTCCGGTTCGCCGTTCCAATGAGCCACGTCCCAATGCCCGCAATTGAACTGCACCGCTGCCACCCGATCCTTGGGCCATTTCTTAGACCAGGAATACAGGGAGGTGATGACCATGGGCGTAGCCCGGCAGTTTTCCTCCGGATAAACCACTTCATACCGATCCGCCAGCGCCTGCTTCACCGTTTCGCGATAGCCAATGCACATTGAATCGCCAATGAGCAGCACCAGCTTGCGCCCATCCTTCATTGTTTCACAGGGCTCCGCTAAGCCATCTTCGCGAAACATTTCCTGATTGTTTTGCATCTGCTTTTCCTCCCAAAACAGAAAGCCGCTCCATCCAAAAGGACGGAGCGGCCCGTGGTACCACCTTCATTTGCAATGGGATAGTCTTCCCATTCCCTCTTAGCGCATTAACGGACGCAAGCCGTGGAAACTACTTTTCGTTCATTTCCATCCCTCCCGGGCGACCTTCTGTCTATTTCCATCCCAAGCGGTCTTTCAGCCGATGAACCGCTCTCTCTAAAGGAGAAAGAGACATACTCCTCCCGTTCTCAGGGCTTTATTCTTTGTGGAAGAAGGCGAGCTTTTACGCGTTCTTTTCTTCGCTCACAGCGACGACCTGCTTGCCGTCATAGTAGCCGCAATGCTTGCAGACGCGGTGCGCCAGCTTCATC
>CAYRFP010000069.1:0-6231 GCA_964423675.1 uncultured Oscillospiraceae bacterium | reverse complement strand
GTTCATGTCTGTTGACACTTTTATGTACATGTCGATGTTTTCCCTCCTTGCAAATGTGCATAAAAAAGCCCGCCCCATTGGGACGGACTTTGATCCGCGGTACCACCCAAGTTAGCCTTTCTCTGAAGAAAAGCTCTGCTTTTGCATCCGTTATCGGAGATGAAGCGCCCACCCTTCGGCAGGAGGCTCAGGAGTGATCTGGCACCGCACCGCATTCCGGCCTTCCACCTGCTGACCGGATCTCTTGAAAGCGGGAAGCGAGCCCGTCTCCGTCATTGCCTGTATGAAAAATATTATAAAGGAAAGGACGGAATTTGTAAAGAGAAAAAACGGCAAAAGCGCAAAAGGATTGGCAAGCTTTTAGAAAAAGAAAAATACAGAGTTCCCGTTTTCCGTGGATTGACAGGGGGGAAAAAGAGGAATATAATGATCCCGGACTACCATGGAGAACGAGGGAGGGGCTTTTATGCGGATTTTATTGACGGGCGGCGCTGGATACATCGGTTCACATACGGCGCTGTGTCTTTTGAATGCAGGCTATGATGTGGTGGCACTGGATAATTTGAGCAATGCCAGCCTGGAAGCGCTGCGCCGGGTGGAAGAGCTGACGGGGAAGAAAGCACCGCTGGTAATTGGTGATTGCACGAATGAAGAAACGCTGACACGGGTTTTTGAAGATTATGCCATCGATGCTGTAATCCATTTTGCCGGGCTGAAAGCGGTTGGCGAATCAGTGTCCAAGCCGTTGGATTATTATCAGAATAACCTGGATGCCACGATGGCGCTGTGCCGTGTGATGCCCAAGTTTGGCTGCAATGTGCTGGTTTTCTCCTCCTCCGCCACGGTTTATGGAACGAACCAGGAAATGCCCCTGCGGGAGGATTTCCCCACCGGCTGTACCAATCCCTATGGCTGGACCAAATGGATCAGCGAGCGGATTCTTACTGATGTTGCCTTTGCGGACGCGACTCGTTCTTTCGTATTGTTGCGGTATTTTAATCCCATCGGCGCCCATGAAAGCGGCCGGATTGGCGAAGATCCCAGCGGCATTCCCAACAATTTGATGCCCTATATCTGCCAGGTTGCTGCAGGAAAGCTGGATCATCTGAATGTGTTTGGCGATGATTATCCCACCCGGGATGGAACGGGCGAACGGGATTATATCCACGTGATGGATTTGGCCGAGGGTCATCTGGCAGCACTGAAATATGCCATGGAACATAAGGGAGTGGAAATTTTCAATCTGGGCACTGGCGTGCCCTACAGCGTGCTGGACATCGTTCATGCTTTTGAAAAGGCGAATGGACTGACGCTTCCGTATCAGATCACGCCTCGCCGCCCGGGCGATATCGCCACCTGCTATGCCGATCCCAAGCGTGCGCGGGAAATGCTGGGCTGGGAAGCTAAACGCAATTTGCAGGAAATGTGCCGGGATGCCTGGAATTGGCAGAAGAATAATCCGCAGGGCTACGGCGAACAGAAATAATATTAACCAATCAGAGACGTGCTGCAAAAGCACGTCTCTTTTTTGTCGCTTTCTCTTGCCAAACTGCACGAGAGATAGTATAATAGTTAAATGAATGAACGAATAAAGAGAACGAACGATGAGGACGATGAACGAAACAGGACGAAACCAGGGGGATTTGCAGGAACTGAACCGGGTGTTGCTTTTGCGGCTGATTCATCGCGCACCGGGATGTTCGCGCGCAGAGTTGGCCAGGAAAACCGGCCTGACCAAGGCAGCGGTGACAATCCTGGCGCAGCAGCTGCTGGATGCAGGCGTGATTCGGGAAACGGGCAGAGTGGATGGCCGGGGAGGCCGACGCGCTATTGGTCTGGAGATTTGCCGGGAACAGCATTTATGCATTGGCCTGCGCCTGACACGGCGGCATGTGCGCGGCGGTTTATTTGATTTAGGCGGAGAATGCTACGACGTTCAGTCTTTGCGCATATCGCCACAAACCAGCGCCCGGGAGACGCTGGAAGGCATGGCGGAGCTTGTTTCGCAGCTGCTTCAAAGCGCAGCAGGACGGCGCGTGCTGGGTATTGGCATTGCAGCGCCGGGGCCGATTTTGTCTCGGGAGGGGCGCATTGCGTTTATGAGCGCCTTTCCAGGCTGGGAAGATCTTTCAATTCAGGAGGAATTATCGGCACGGTTTCATTTACCGGTGCTGCTGGAGCATGACGGGCTCTGCTGCGCATTGGCACAATGGTGGAGCCGGCCTGAGCTAACAGAGGAGCAGACCATGCTTTGCGTGCTGGTAGGGCAGGGCGTGGGTGCGGGCATTGTGGATAAAGGCGTTCCGCTGCGCGGAGCTATGGGCTGCGCCGGAGAACTGGGGCATACGAGTCTTGATCCCACGGGCCCGCTTTGCGCCTGCGGGAATCGCGGATGCCTGGAGCAGTATGTGTCGGTAATCGCGCTGGAAAAGGCCTTTCATCAGGCATTGGACGAGCATCCGGAGCATCCGGCTGTTGGGCAAACGCCGTCTGCTGCGGAAATCATGGCATGGGCGTGGGCGGGCGATGCGTTGGCAGAAGGCATTGTGCGGGAATTGGCTCGTTATCTGGGATACGGCATTGTGAACGCGGTGAATTTGCTGAATCCGAATCGTATCATTATTACCGATGAATTTGCCGCCTGTGAAGCGCTGGTGCATCAGGAAGTGGATGCTGTACTGCGCGAACGACTCCTGCCACGGATTTATTCGGGAATTGTTTTGGAGGTGCTTCCTGGAAGCCCGTTGCAAGTGATGCAGGCGGCGGCAACGCTGATCTTGGATAAATTTTTACAGGAGCCGGGCTTTGCACTGTAGCCCGGTCGAAAGGAGAAATATGCGAGAGAAGGCAAGCTTAAACGGCGAATGGACGCTTTATTACGCCCAGGAAACAAAGAATATGCCGGAAGAACTGGCGTTTCTTCGAGAAAAAGGGGAGCAGATTGCCGCACAGGTGCCGGGAAACGTGGAACTGGATTTGCAACGGGCGGGCAAGGAGCCGGATCCGTTTTATGGGGAAAATATCTATCGTTTTCGGAAATACGAATTCTATCGCTGGCAATTCGAGCGGGATTTTCAGGCCCCGGAGTTTGCAGCGGGGCTTCGCTGGGTGCTGGTTTTCGAAGGCCTGAATAATATCGCCGAGATTTTTCTGAACGAAGAAAAAATTGGCGAAAGCGCCAACGCTTTGATTCCGCATACGTTTGATGTGACGGATCATCTGCATTATGGGCAGCAGAATCATTTGACCGTCCGTATCCGTTCGGCCATCAATGCCGCCCGGAATGCGGAGATGCCCGTTGTGTGCGCCAACTGGGAGATTGGCGAATTCCAATGGCTGCGGATGCCGGCGTCCTCCTTTGGCTGGGATATCATGGGCCGTTTCCTGTCGGCGGGCATGTGGCGGGATGTAAAGCTGCAGGCATGCAAGCCTACTCGAATTCTGGAAGCATATTATGCTACCAAGGCGGTTTTTCCTGATGGATCTGCCGACCTGACGCTGCGATATTGCTGGGAAACAGATGCGGAGACGCTGGATGGGTTTGAAATTCTGGTGGAAGGCCGCTGTGGCGAAAGCATGTTTTCCGCCCGGAAAAACGCCTATTTTGTTAGCGGAACGCTGAATTTTTCCGTAAAAAACGCCAAACTTTGGTGGCCAAAGGGTTATGGCGAAGCAAACCTGTATACTGTTACGCTGACGCTTTGGAAAGACGGGCAGTTGATGGATCAACGCACGGAACGCATCGGCATTCGGCGGATGGAGCTGGAACTGAACCCAGCCCCCGGCGATGAAGGCGAATTCCTGATTCGCGTCAATGGCTGCCCAATTTTATGCAAGGGCAGCAACTGGGTGCCGCTGGATGCGCTGCACAGCCGGGATGCTTCCCGTTTACAGGCGGCTCATGATTTGTTGGATGATGCAGGATGCAATATCCTGCGTTGCTGGGGCGGAAACGTATATGAGGATCATGCGTTTTTCGACCTGTGCGATGAGCGGGGCATGATGGTCTGGCAGGACTTTGCCATGGCCTGCGCGATCTATCCGCCCACGAATGCGTTTGCTGCTGTGCTGGCAAAGGAAGCGGAGACAATCGTGAAAAAACTGAGGAACCACGCCTCCATTCTGCTGTGGGCGGGGGACAACGAGGTGGATCAGTGCATCGTCAGCCAATGCTTCAATTCGGCAGGAAATACCTATAACCGTCTGACACGCGAAACGCTGCCTCAGGTGGTGCGGATGCATGATCCGTATCGGCCATTCCTGCCATCTTCACCCTATATTCCTCAGGGGCGGAACAAACTGGATGTGCCTGAACAGCACAATTGGGGTCCTCGGGCGTATTTTAAGGATGATTTCTATAAGCATTCTACCGCGCATTTCATTTCAGAATGCGGCTATCACGGCTGCCCATCAGTGCAGTCCCTGTCAAAATTCATTCCACAGGAAAGCCTGAACCATTGGTTGAGCAATGATGCGTGGGCAACCCATGAAACGGATTATCTGCCCTTTGGCCGCAGAAAGAACAGTCGGATTGAATTAATGCATAATCAGGTGCAGCTTTTGTTCGGCTCTGCGCCGGATGATATTTCTGCCTTTGCGCCGCTTTCGCAAATCGTGCAGGCTGAAGCAAAGAAATTCTTTATTGAGAGAACCCGGCTTAAAAAATGGCGGCGCACGGGGATTATCTGGTGGAACATGTTGGACGGGTGGCCGCAGATTTCCGACGCAGTGGTGGATTATTACTTTGATAAGAAGCTGGCGTATTATTACATCAAGCGGGTGCAGCAGCCAATTGCCGTGCTGATGGACGAAGCGGAGGGCTGGAGTCGCCGCGTCGTGCTTTGCAACGACAGCCGGGAGACCAAGCCGGTGCAGTACAGAATTTGGGATGCGGACAGCGGGGAAATCCTTATGGCTGGCGAAGCGCTGTCCTGCGCCAATGAGAACGTGACGCTTGGCAGTATTCAGGAAACGGACAGTCGTCCGCGATTGTATCTGATCACTTGGGAGATCGACGGGAAAACCTATGGAAATCATTATCTAAAGGGCAATCCGCCATACGCGGCAGAGCAGCTGTTTGGCTGGGTAGAGAAAATTGCGCAGTTGCCCGAAGCATTTAAATGGGATGCGAGGAGGAAACAGGATGAATGACATCGTATGGGGCCTGGATATCGGAGGAACCAAATGCGCTCTTTGTGCCGCAAATGCGGCGGGAGAGATTTTGGAGCGCTATCAGATTGCTACTCGGGATTATCCCGCATGGCAGGAATTGTTGGAAACATTGATCAGCTGGGGCGAAGAAAACGCGCCTGCGCCTGTAGCTGTGGGCGTTAGCTGCGGCGGGCCACTGGACAGCGGAAAAGGGCTGATTCTCAGCCCGCCCAATCTTCCAGGGTGGGATGAAGTGCCGATTGTTGCCTGGCTGGAAAAACGGCTGAAGGTTCCTGCATTTTTGCAAAATGATGCTAATGCCTGTGCTCTGGCTGAATGGCAATACGGCGCGGGCAGGGGGACACAGTCCATGGTGTTCCTGACCTTTGGAACGGGCCTTGGAGCCGGGCTGATTCTGGATGGCAGGCTCTATGAAGGCACAAACGGTATGGCCGGAGAGATCGGCCATATCCGTATGGCGCCAGATGGGCCGGTGGGATATGGAAAGGCCGGATCGCTGGAAGGATTCTGCTCTGGCGGCGGGATTGAGCAATTGGCGCAATTGGATAGCGGAGAAAAAGCTACGGCTAAGGGACTGACTCAGCGGGCGGAGCAGGGAGATACGCAGGCGGCTGCGGTGCTGCGCCACAGTGCTCAGATTCTGGGCAAAGGGCTGGCTCTGCTGATTGATTTGCTGAACCCGGAACGCATCGTGATCGGCAGCATTTTTGCGCGGGCGGAAAAATGGTTCCGGGAGGAAATGGAAAAACAAATCGCAGCGGAGGCGCTGCCGCAAAGCACGGCGGTTTGCCAGATTGCTGCGGCAGAATTGGGCGATCGCATCGGCGATGTGGCAGCGATTACCGTGGCCTGGAATGGATGGAAGGAGCGAAAAACAACATGGAACAGCAATTAAATCAGGCGGTGGCCTGCATTCGGGAAGTATTTAAAAATGGACATAAGCTACTTCTTTGCGGGAACGGCGGCAGCGCGGCGGATTGCGCCCATATTACCGGCGAACTGGTCAAGGGCTTTTTAAAAAAGCGCCCGCTGCCGGAAAAGCTTCAGGCGGCGATTGAT
>CAYRFP010000068.1:0-6529 GCA_964423675.1 uncultured Oscillospiraceae bacterium | reverse complement strand
CTTGAGGACGTCACTCAAAAATTATCGTCGTTTTCAATAATCCCTAAGTGAACGCCCCAAATTGGGCTTTCCTTTTGCTTTTCCCTATTTAGTTCATGGCCACTTCGTTGATTGCCTGAGCGAAAGCGGCACGGGCACTTTTTTGCACGATTTTCCATTCGTCCTCATAACCGGAGGAACGGATTTTTTTCAGACATGCCGTCGTTTCTTCCAGCATGGCCATGTCCGCTCCTAGCGCCATACCGGGCAACAGGGTGTCGCCGTGCTGCCGAGTGCCCAGAAAATCGCCGGGTCCGCGCATCTCCAGATCCTTTTGGGCGATTTTGAAGCCGTCGTTGGTTTCACACAGGGTTTTCAGCCGTTCATTGGGCGCAGCCATGAGGAAGCACCAGCTTTCTGTTGCCCCCCGCCCCACACGTCCCCGTAGCTGATGCAGCTGGGACAGGCCGAAGCGATCAGCGTTTTCGATTACCATCACTGTGGCGGACGGCACGTTGACCCCCACCTCGATCACCGTGGTGGCAACCAGCACATCCAGCCGTCCGGCGGAAAAACTGTTGATCACTGCCACTTTTTCTTCTGCATCCTGATCGCCATAGGTCAGCCCTACGCGTAAATCGGCCAGCGAGCCAGTACAGAGTTCGGCGTACATTTCCTGGGCGCTGTGAGCATCAATCTGTTCGTTTTCTTCTACCAGCGGGCAGACGATATACGTTTGCTGCCCTGCCGCGGCCTGATGGCGAATAAAATCGTAGAGCCCCGTTCGCTTTTCTTCAGGAACAATTCGTGTTTTAACCGGCGTGCGCCCGGGCGGCAACTCGTCCACTACAGACAAATCCAGATCCCCATATAAAACCAGCGCTAGAGAACGGGGAATGGGAGTGGCAGACAAAACCAGTTCATTGGGCGCCTGCTCCGCTTTTCGCGCCAGCATGCGCCGTTGCCGTACGCCGAAACGATGCTGTTCATCCGTGATAACCAGCCCCAAATGTCGATAGGCCACGTTTTCCGAAATCAGCGCGTGGGTGCCGATTACGGCCTGCCAGCTCCCGGAGGAAATCTGTTCCAGCGCTTCCCGCCGCTCTCTGGTCTTCATGCCGCCCAGCAGCAGGCCGCAGCGAATGCCCAGAGGCTCCAGAATCTTGCGCGCGCTTTCCAGATGCTGGCGGGCCAGAATTTCCGTAGGAGCCATGAGCGCACTTTGAAATCCGGCCTGTGCAGCTAATGCGATTGCACCGAAGGCCAGCGCTGTTTTGCCGCAACCCACATCGCCCTGAACCAGGCGGCCCATGGCATAGGGCGCGGATAAATCGTCGGCGATCTCGGTCAATACCCGCCGCTGTGCCCCGGTGGGCGGAAAGGGCAGGGAACGCCAATAATGATCGCAGGCTGCTTCAGAAACGGCGATGGACGTTCCTTTGGTGCGATCCCCTCGCAGAGAAGCCGCCGCTGCTTGATAGAGCAGCATACCTTCAAAAGAAATGCGCCGCAAGGCCAGCGCAAGATTTTCTTTGCTTTCCGGGAAATGGGCCTGACGCAGGGCAAAGTTTCGTTCGCAAAGTCCGTGACGAATGCGCAAGGAATCCGGCAGTGTTTCCGGACAGCAGTCTTCCAATTGATCCAGCGCCTGACGCATCAGCGTCCGCATGGTTTTAGGCGGAATGCCGCCGATAGCGCGATATACGGGCAAAATACCCCGCTCCTGTACTTGTCTTGGGGAAACCATTCGAATCCTGCCCTGCTTGTCCCGGTCGATTCGGCCATATAATGTTAATTCCTGCTCGGCGTTTATTTGCTTTTGCAGCCAGGGCTGATTAAACCAGACTACCGTCAGCGTTCCGGTTTCATCGCAAATATGCAGGGTGACGGAGGTCATGCCATGGAAGCGGCTAAGCCGGGGCGCGGCCTTTGGATAGCCCCGTACGCAGATTTCCTTCCCCGGTACTGCATCTGAAAGAGGCGTGAGGGTTTCGGTGTCCTGATAGCGGATGGGAAGCGTTAAAAGCAGGTCGGTCATAGTACGCACGCCTGCTTTTTCCAGCGCTTCCAATCGCGCTTTGCCCAGCCCCTTGAGGGCGCTTAAATCCATCATAGCTTTCGATCAATGACGATTTCGATCTGCTCATTCAGGGCGGGCTGACCGAACACGTCCTTTCCGTTCTCGATGCGGCGGATAATGCGCAGCGCATTTTTATCCAGCGCTTCAATTTGCAGGGAACCGGTTTGCAGCGCTGGGCTTTGACGCCTTTGCAGCAAGAGCGCCTGCACCTGTTCTTGCAGTTCCTGATCTTCCCGGCCCCAGGGGAAGGTCCCCCGGCAGAAGGGGTCGGCCCCACCCTGCATTCCGGCCTCATCACCATAATAAATACAAGGAATCCCGGGCAGGGCACATAAAAGCCGCAGCAATTGCAGAAAACGTTTTTTCCCCAGGGCATATTCAGCCGCCGTAAGCTGCATTTTGCCGCGCTGAGACGGGGGAAGGGCTTCGCCGTCCTGGTCGCAGAGCACGTTAATAATCCGTGGGCGGTCATGGCTGCCCGCCAAATTCATCAGGGAATAATAAAACGGTACAGGATAATTCTCCTGCTGACTGCGAATTAAACGGCACAGATCCGCAGCATTGGTTTTTTCGGTGAGGAAATCAATGGCCGCTGCGCGCAGTGGATAGTTCATCACGCTATCCAGCGTATCGCCCTGGCAATAGCAGCGCATTTCGCCATAGGCCTCTTTATGGCTGGCATCCTCCCAGACTTCGCCAAGAAGCAATGCGTCCGGGTTTTCTTCCTTCACTGCGGCCCGCAGCAAACGCAGAAAGTCCATGGGCAGTTCGTCTGCCACGTCCAGTCGCCATCCCGCCGCACCCTGGCGCAGCCATTCCCGCGCAACGCCGTCATTGCCTAGAATAAAGCGGCGATAAGAAGGAGCGTTTTTGTTGATTTCAGGAAGCGTGTGAAAATTCCACCAGCATTTGTACCGATCCGGATACCGGGTGAAGGTATACCAGGGATAATAGGGAGACTGCGGGGACTGACACGCGCCCAGAGAAGGGAAGCGGCCAACGCGATTGAAATATACGCTATCCTCACCGGTGTGGCTGAATACGCCGTCCAGCACTAGCCGTATTCCCTGCGCCTGCGCGGCCTGGCAAAGCGCGGAAAAATCGTCCGCATCACCCAGTAGCGGATCAATCTGGCGATAATCGGCGGTATCATATCGATGATTGGAGCGTGCCATAAAAATGGGGTTCAGATACAGAACGGTTACGCCCAGCTTCTTTAATTATGGAAGCTTTTGAAAAATGACCTTTAGATAGCCGCCGAAAAAATCCCGGGCGCAGTTATCGTCTTCGCCCTCGGGCATTAAAAGCGGCGTGTCCTGCCAATTTTCATGATAGAAAGCGTCTGCACGCCGGGGATGCGACTGATCGCTTTTGCAGAAGCGATCTGGGAAAATTTGATACATAATCCCCGTGCGCATCCAATCGGGCGTTTGAAAGGCGGGATCGTAAACGGTGATTTGCCAAGCCCGGGGAGACGAGGAGGGTTGGCCTTCGCCGCCCATGCCGTCCTCTGGGGCACCGTAGGCAACGATCTGGCCGTCCGCATCTGCTACCCGGAAATCATACCAGCACAGAATCGGAATTTTGGGCATGGGAATCACGGCAGAGAACCAGCCCTCGCCGTCCTTTTCCATGGGAAACCATTTTTCGCTGCCATCATAAAAACGAACCAGCGCGCTTTGCAGCCCAGTGTCCGTGCGCAAGCGCAGCGTCACTTTTTCCAGGCAGGCCGCTGCGCCCTGTGGCTGGCGGCAAAGAGGATTCTGGGAATTATGATAAAGATGCATGCCTGTTCTTTCCTTACAAAATGATTACGCAGATTATTATAGCATAGCGGCGACAAAATGAAAAGTGGAAACCTTCCAAGGGCGTAAACGCGGCGGTTGTATTTCAGATGAACATTTCTGGTTTTCCGCTTGACATTCCTTTGCACAGGCGTTAAACTGCTTTGTATGCGCATTTGCGCATAAGGAGGAAAAACAATGGCAAAAGCGGCAAAAAAGTACGAAATGAACATGACCGAAGGCCCGGTGTTGGGCAAAATTCTGCGCTTCTCTCTGCCTTTGATGCTAACTGGCATTCTCCAACTGCTTTATAATGCAGCAGATGTGATGGTGGTGGGGCAGTTTGTGGGGCCACAGGCACTGGCTGCTGTCAGCAATGCGGGCCCGCTTATTAATCTGATTGTAAATGTATTTGTTGGTTTATCACTGGGCGCAAGCGTATCGGTAGCCAAGAGCATTGGCGCGGGCAAGCAGGAAGAGGTGAGCCGCACGGTGCATACATCCATTGCCTTGGCGGTGCTGGGCGGCGTGGCGGTGATGCTCATCGGCCTTTTCGCCAGCCGGCCGCTGCTGGTACTGATGGATTCGCCGGAGGATGTGCTGGATTTATCCACGCTATATTTGAAAATTTATTTTATTGGCTCCGTTTTTAGTATGCTGTATAATTTCGGCGCGGCCATTTTGCGCGCCATTGGCGATACCAAGCGTCCGCTCTATTTTTTGACCATTGCCGGACTGATTAATGTGGTTCTGAACGTGGTACTGGTAATGGTTTTCCATATGGGAGTGGAAGGCGTGGCAATTGCGACGGTTACGTCCCAGGTGGTTTCCTGCGTGCTGGTGATTGGTTGCCTGGTGCGCGTGGATGGTGCGATTCGGTTGGTGCCTAAGAAAATTCATATTTATAAGGATCGGCTGCTGGAAGTGATTCGGATTGGCCTGCCTGCCGGCATTCAAGGCTCCGTTTTTTCCGTCTCCAATATGATTATTCAGTCCTCGATCAACAGCTTTGGCTCCGTGGCCATGGCAGGAAGCGGTGCCGCGTCCAATCTGGAGGGCTTTATCTCCACGGCTATGGACTCGCTTTATCAGGCCGCGCTGACCTTCGTGAGCCAGAACGTGGGCGCACGCAAGCCCCAGCGGATTAAACGGATTATGTGGTGCTGCCTGGGAACGGTGTCTGCGGTTGGCCTGAGCATGGGCGGATTATATTTGCTTTTTTCCACGGAGATTCTCAGCGTTTACAGCCCGGATACAGAAGTAATCCGCATGGGCGCGGAGCGCTTGGCGGTGATGGCGCCGCCTTATTTCCTGTTGGGTGTGATGAACGTGCTGGTGGGCGGCCTGCGCGGCTTGGGCAATTCGCTGCTGCCGATGATTGTGACGCTTCTGGGCGTGTGCGGCTTCCGCATCGTCTGGATTTACACGGTGTTCCCCCTGAACCGAACCCTGGACGTGCTTTATCTTTGCTGGCCGCTTTCTTGGGCGATCACCGGAGCGATTCATAGCGTCTGCTATCTTATCACAAAACGCCGCGTCACCCAGCGGATTTTGGCCGAGGATGCGCAGGCGAAGGAATAATCGGCGGAGTAATAAAGACGGGCGAACGCCCCTTTGACATAAAAACAAGCAAAACCCCAGTAAAATCAACGTTTTAAAGGGCAGTGGGCAAACAGGTTAACTCAGAAATCAAAAGACAAAGCAACAAAAGGGATGTTGCCGCAAGGTAGCATCCCTTTTCACATACGCCCACACCGTAGATTTTGCAAAAAGTCAACGGCGTTTTTTCCGTCCCAAATTAAGAAAAGGAGGATAACTTTTCTTTGATTCCCATTGACAAGTTACTGTATGTGTACTATAATATAGTCAACTCATATTGACTACTTTCGGAGGTGGTGTCCAAGGATGAATATGTTTTTTCACGCAAATGCGGTACTCTCTATATTTGCCAAAAACTATATGGAATTAAAAAAGGGATTGCCAATCCGACCAAGTGAGATGGGTGTGCTGAACATCATCACAGAAACCGATGGGCAATACACGCCTGTGAAACTTGCCGAACTGCTCGGCGTTTCCAAGCAGATGATTACAACACACATTACTTCTCTGGAAAGCAAGGGCTATATAACCAAAGAGCCTTCCCCGCAGGATAAACGAGCTTATTATATTCTTCCTACTGGCAAGGGATTGGAGCTTGTTGAGTGGGCAAAGAACGACTTAAACGGAAAGCTTGAGACTTTGGTAGATGGACTTGGTCCGGATGGCTTTCACACTTTGGTGGAGTTGGCAGAAAAGGCAAATGCAATTATGACAGCAAATCGAGGCGAAAAGCATGAGTGAGGCAACCCGGCACTGGGAAAGCCGCTCAATGGAGTGTGCGTTTCCTTGTTCCGCCCGCTGCTGTTCCTGATTCCTCTGTTTCTGCTTCCCAAATTTATGGGAATCGGTGAAGCAGCCTATACTGGACTTATTGCAGGCGGAATCACATTCTTGTTTGCATCGGTAATGTGGATCATGGAATTTAAGAAGATGTCCAAACAGCAAGTAAATCAATAAAGGAGAAAATACAATGGATCTTAATGACAAAATTTGGAACCCGTGGCATGGCTGCCACAAATGTTCAGAAGGCTGCCAGAACTGCTATGCTTATTTTCTGGATAAGCGTTATGGCAGAGACACCAACGAA
>CAYRFP010000067.1:0-6850 GCA_964423675.1 uncultured Oscillospiraceae bacterium | reverse complement strand
CAAATTACTGTCTTATCAGCACACAGCAAAAAGCACGGCTTTTTGTTTGACTGTTTTTGAAAATAAAAAACGAGGAAATCCTGCCTTTGGTGGATTTCCTCGTGACGCGTTTTTTATTCCTGGGGGAAAGCGAGATGCAATTCGCCGCCTTGCACAGAGACTGTACAGTCCAGCATGGTCAGGAAGGCGTCGTCAAGATAGATATCATCCTTCCATTGGATGCAGTGGGTGATAGGCTGGGGCTGATCATCCAGCAGCAACTGCTCCGTCGATACGGACACACGATGCCCCAGGATTATTCCTTGTCCGTTGGCGTAATCCCATCCGGCGACAAGAGACAGGTTTTGCAGACTGATGAAGATCGTATCTGTTTCACTACGGTACCAGGGCAGCGTTCGCGCATCGTTGTTGAGGACGGTGACACTTCCGGCCAGTGTCAGCGGCTCTGGAACAGGCGTGGGGGTGGGCTCTTCCGTAGGCTCCGCAGTGGGTTCTGTGGTAGGCTCATCGGTTGGGATAGCGGTTGGTTCATCTGTGGGCTCTACGGTAGGTTCAGCAGTAGGCGCTTCGGTAGGTTCTTCTGTAGGCACAGTGGTAGGTTCCTCGGTGGGTTCTGCCGTGGGTTCTTCTGTAGGAACAGCAGTAGGCTTCTCAGTGGGTTCTTCCGTGGGGACAGCAGTAGGCTGTTCGGTTGGAACAGGAGTCGGCGCTTCTGTGGGAACTTCTGTGGCCGTTTGCTCCAGGATAAAGGTAATGGAAGCGGGGGAACAGACGCCGTTGATGTTTACAGCCACACTGACGGGACTGCTGCTGGCCAGGGAGTATCCTGTAGGAATCAAAGCTCCGTCCGCATACACCGTGGATACGGCGTTGTACGGCAGCCGGACATAGGTGGAATGCATCAGCTTTCCTTCCCGCGTTTCGTAAACCACGGGCAGGTCAGCATACTTTGTGGGGGTAACCGTGGCGCTGCGCTGATAGCGGAAAGTAACGGAAGACGGGGTTGCCACGCCATTGCGGATGTTCACGGTAACGGCACCGGAGGAAATCAGCGAGTATTCGTTACCGACAAAGGTATTGTTGGCATAAATGGTTGTGGTGCCGTAGCAATTCACGGCCATTTGATGCAGCAGCAAGCCGGATTGATCCACATAATAGACCTGCACGGCCACTGCTGGCTGAAGCGTCACAGTGGGATTGGGCGTGATATCCGGCGGGGCAGTCACGACATTTTTACTTTCGTAAAGCTTGGTCAGCGTATTTTTGCCGGCTTTTCCGTCCTGGGTTAAATCGTTGTAATACTGAAACCGCTCCACGGCCTTTTTAGTGTTCTGACCGAAAATGCCATCAATTTTATCGTTCAGATAGCCAAGCTCTGTCAGGCGCCGCTGAAGTTTTTTCACGTCCTCGCCTCGATCGCCGATTTGCAGGGTGGTATATGCAACGGGCGTGGCAGTAGGCGAGAGGGTGAAAAAGGGCGTAACGGTTGCCGTAGGCGCGATAGAGGGCGTGATAATGGCCTCAGCTGTCGGCAATGCCGTTTCAACCAGCGCCGGGGTTTCGGAAGGCAGACTCTGGGGTGGAATGGGCGTAAGCGCTGGCGAAGCTTCCGTTGCTCCGGATACTACCAGCATCATGTAAACCATTAGGGTTTTGATTAAATCCATGGTTTCATCTCCTTTATCGGACGCAATGGGAAATCATGTATAGAACGGAAAACCCCCGCTCCTTCTTCCTGGTTTTCCAACGAAAAAGCAAATAATTTACAAGTCGATGAATTTTTTGAATTCCGGCAGGATGCCAATGCCATCTGGATAATGGGCGGCGAACTGAGGCACAGCATGGCTGGGAAAGGAATTGCCCTCGATGAATCGTGGGCCGTCCGGCGTAATGGCCACGTCCCAGGCCACGAACCGAAGCTGCGGCACCATTCGCATGGCTTCAAGACACATCTTTTTTGCTTCCTCAAAATAGGGAACCTGGAAACCGACGATCGGTGTGCCCGTCATGGGATGCACGGCAAAGGTATTGCCCTGCTTGTCCGCGCCGACAGTTAACAGTTTCCCGCTGGCCAGATCCACCCGAGCCGCCATGCCGCCGCAATCCACATTGTCCATTACCCGGCCGTTGCCGATGCGCAGGAAGGCGTAAACAATACCCTCCTGGTTGTCGCCCAGCAGCGTGGCAATGCGAACTGTGTTCACCGATGTGGGACAGAGCCGCGCCATGTCCGGATGCTGCTTAACCACTTCCTCTAGAACAGCAGGGCCGTTCTCTTGAAGCTGTTCCAAAAATTCGGTCAGGTTTTCCCAGTTGCTTTGCTGATATTTGACGATGCCCTGGCCGCTGGATCCTTCCAGGGGCTTGAAAATTGCTTCATTTTTATTGAAAAGAAAATCGGCCAGTTGCTCCGCTGTCAGATTTTCATCCACTTTCACCCAATCCCGCTGCACCCATTTGGCAAACGTTTGGTTAAATTGTGTTTTGTCATCGAAGAAATGCCAGAATGCTTTATCATTCATTCGGCGAACGATTTCATTGGATATGCCGCGAGTGATGACGGTACGGCGCTGCGCATCATTCAAACGATACATTTCGGCGATTTTATAGTCCATGTATCCGGCATTATATTTCAGAGCACATTTGCCCATGTCCATCAGCAGCCAGGCGGTGGGCTTTCCGGTTTTCTCATGGAGCATCCGTGCGGTGTCCCGCATCCGGGAGAAGTCCATCTTCCTCAGGCGCTTTAATACGTACGAAATTCGGCTCATGCTTTGCCTCCGCATTGTTTTCAATAGTATTCCAAGCATACCATTGGCATTATACGCCATTCTGCGGGGGAATGCAAGGAACAGGAAGAAAGAAAAGCCGTCCTGGACAGACAAAAATGCAAAAGCCAGCGAAGAAAAACGGAGTCACTATGCAGGAAATGGCCGAGGTTTTCCCGAATTAAAAAGGGATGCGAGATTTAGAGAAAACCCAGAAAAATCAAGGGTTTTTTCACAGTTTTGTAAGGAAAAAAGGTTGACAATTGACGCAGACAATGCTATCATAATATGGTTGTCTGTAGTATGCGAAGCGTATGCTCGGCAGAGACAGGAGCAAAGGAGCAAACAATGCCGGAGAAGCTGAAGAAGCGCGCAATGCGCGTGGTAGGGGCCAAGCAAGTGCTGCGGGCCCTGGAAGAAAACAGCGTTGAATGCGTGTTTCTGGCCATGGATGCTTCCCCTGCGCTGCGCGGCCAAATTGAAGCAGCGGCCCGGGAAAAGGGCGTGCGGCTGGACTTGGTGGCCAGTATGCAGGAATTGGGTGAGCGATGCCGGGTGGACGTACCGTCTGCCGCTGCTGCCAGTCTCAGGACAACGGAGGGAGAGGGGCGTTAAAGCCCGTTCCCAGTAAGCGGCGAAGGCCGCATCCCGAAAGCAAATGCGCTTTCGGCTCATCATTGACTATATATCTCCGAGGGTTGCGGGGATGTTATAGGAGGAGACCAGATACTGGCTCCGAACAATTATCAGGAGGTGCTTCCATGCCTACGATCAATCAGTTGATCCGCAAGGGAAGAGAGAAGGTTGTCAACAAGTCAACCGCGCCCATCCTGCAGGGTTGCCCGCAAAAGCGCGGCGTCTGCCTGTCGGTTAAGACTACGACGCCCAAGAAGCCCAATTCTGCGCTTCGTAAAATTGCGAGAATCCGTCTGACCAATTCCATCGAAGGTACTTGCTACATTCCTGGCATTGGCCACAATCTGCAGGAGCACTCCGTCGTGCTGATTCGCGGCGGCCGTGTGCGCGATCTGCCCGGCGTCCGCTATCATATCATCCGCGGCGCATTGGACACGGCCGGTGTTGCCAAGCGCAACCAGGGCCGCTCGCTCTACGGCGCTAAGCGCCCCAAGAAATAAGGAAGTTTTCCATCATATGGGCCGCTGCCCTGGCTTGAAGGAAAAACGGAACCGCCCGCGGGATGGAACACCCGCCGATAGGCCGTCCTTCTCCTGTGCCACGCACCCAGAAAAGCGGAACGGCATGATGCTGACATGCTGTGGTCGGCCCGATGGAAAGCCAACAATCTGAGGAGGGAACTACATGCCCCGTCGTGGATTTATTCCCAAGCGCGAAGTGCTCCCCGATCCCGTGCATGGGACCGTGGTCGTCACCAAGCTCATCAACCAGATCATGCTCGACGGCAAGCGCGGCGTCGCCCAGCAGGTGTGCTACACTGCTTTCGATATGATCAAGGAAAAGACCGGCAAAGAGGCCACCGAAGTGTTCCAGCAGGCGCTGAACAACGTAATGCCTCAGCTGGAAGTGAAAGCCCGCCGCGTTGGCGGTGCCACCTATCAGGTGCCTGTGGAAATCCGGCCCGAGCGTCGGCAGACCCTGGCTCTGCGCTGGATCGTTGATTTCTCCCGCAACCGCGGCGAAAAGACCATGGCTGAGCGCCTGGCCAATGAGCTGATGGAAGCTGCGAACAACGGCGGCAACGCTGTGAAGCGCAAGGAAGAAATGCATCGTATGGCCGAGGCGAACAAGGCTTTCGCGCATTACCGCTGGTAAAAAAGCCGGCTGGGTGCGTTTTGCCCCATGCCGATGCTTTGTCTCAATGTTATCAAAAACAATAAGAATTAGAGGAGAACGCAACACATGCCCAGAAGTCATCCGCTTAATAAGGTCCGCAATATCGGCATCATGGCGCATATTGACGCCGGCAAAACCACCACTTCTGAACGCATCCTGTTCTACACCGGCCGCGTTCATAAGCTAGGTGAAACGCATGAAGGCGCGGCCACCATGGACTGGATGGAAGAAGAGCAGGAGCGCGGTATTACCATCACCTCCGCTGCCACAACCTGTCAGTGGAAGGGCTATCGGCTCAATCTGATCGATACTCCCGGTCACGTTGACTTCACGGTGGAAGTGGAGCGCTCCCTGCGTGTACTGGACGGTGCTGTGGCTGTGTTCTGCGCCAAGGGCGGCGTGGAACCCCAGAGCGAAACCGTGTGGCGTCAGGCTAACAAGTACCATGTTCCCCGGATTGCCTATGTCAACAAGATGGACATCACCGGCGCGAACTTCCACCGTGTGGTGGATATGATGCGCACCCGTCTGAACACCAAGGCTGTGCCCATTCAGCTGCCTATCGGCAAGGAAAATACCTTCCGTGGCATCATTGACTTGGTCACCATGAAAGCCGAAGTGTATTACGATGACGATGGCAAGGATATCCGTGAGGAAGAAATCCCCGCCGAACTGCTGGATGAAGCCAAGCAGCTGCGCGAGGAAATGGTGGAAGCTGCTGCTGAACAGAGCGACGAGTTGATGGATAAGTTCCTGGAAGGCGAAGAACTGACCAATGACGAAATCGTCAATGCATTGCGCCAAGGCACTCTGGCCTGCACCCTGACTCCCGTCCTGTGCGGCACCTCTTACCGCAATAAGGGCGTACAGCCCCTGCTGGACGCCGTTGTGGCATACCTGCCCTCTCCCCTTGATGTGCCTCCGGTTCACGGTATCCTGCCCAAGGATCCGGATACGGACATCGTTCGCAATTCCAGCGATGATGAACCCTTCTCCGCCCTGGCTTTCAAGATTGCGGCTGATCCCTTCGTGGGCAAGCTGGCCTTCTTCCGTGTTTACTCGGGCTCCATCAATAATGGCAGCTATGTCTATAACTCCACCAAGCAAAAACGCGAACGCTTTAGCCGTATCGTGATGATGCACGCCAATCACCGCGAGGATGTGGAAACTGTTTACGCCGGCGAAATTGCTGCAGCTGTGGGTCTAAAGGACACCACCACTGGCGATACCCTGTGCGATGAAAAGTCTCCCATCGTTCTGGAATCTATGGAATTCCCGGATCCGGTGATCCAGGTTGCCATCGAGCCCAAGACCAAGGCTGGTCAGGATAAGATGGCGCTGGCGCTGCAGCGCTTGGCGGAGGAAGATCCTACCTTCCGTACCTACACCGATCAGGAAACCGGCCAGACCATTATCGCTGGCATGGGCGAGTTGCATCTGGAAATCATCGTGGACCGCATGATGCGTGAGTTTAAGGTGGAAGCCACGGTGGGCCGTCCCCAGGTTGCGTATCGTGAAACTATCACCCGCACTTGTCAGGCGGAAGGCCGCTATGTGCGCCAGACCGGCGGTCACGGTCAGTATGGTCACTGCGTGATCGAGCTGACTCCTCAGGAACCCGGTGCCGGCTACACCTTCGAAAACAAAACCGTGGGTGGTTCCGTTCCCAAAGAATTCATTGCTCCCATTGATGCGGGTATCCGCGAAGCTGCGGCTTCCGGTCTGCTGGGCGGCTTTGAAGTGGTCGATTTCAAGGCCACGCTGCTGGACGGCTCCTACCACGAAGTGGACTCCTCCGAAACGGCCTTTAAGATCGCCGGCTCCATGGCTTTCAAGGAAGCCCTGGCCAAGGCGGACGAGCGGCTGCTGGAGCCTATGATGAAGGTGGAAACCATCGTGCCCGATCAGTACATGGGCGATGTAGTTGGTGATATCAACTCTCGTCGCGGTCGGATCGATAACATCGAATCGCGCCTGGGCGAGCAGTCTGTGCACAGCTTCGTTCCCCTGAGCGAAATGTTCGGTTACGCGACGGATCTGCGCTCCCGCACTCAGGGTCGCGGCATGTACACCATGCAGTTTGACCACTATGAGGAAGTGCCCAAGAACGTGGCCGAAAAGGTTGTAGGCAAGCGATAAACAATACAATTCGTCAACTGTTTGTTTTCATACGCACTGAGATAGCATGTAAAGGAAACAAGGAGGGAAATTCCTAATGGCAAAGGAACATTTTGAGCGGACAAAGCCGCACGTAAACATCGGCACGATCG
>CAYRFP010000066.1:0-7021 GCA_964423675.1 uncultured Oscillospiraceae bacterium | reverse complement strand
AATGATACGCCGTGCTTCCGTGCACGACCTGTTCGACCAATACGATGGAGATAATACTCATTTTCGTTGGGAAGATCAAAGTTGATAACTGCTTCTACGTCATCCACATCAATGCCGCGGGCAGCCACATCTGTGCAGACCAGGATCGGGAATTTGCCCCGTTTGAATCCGGCCATCACCTGATTGCGCTTGGACTGGGGAATGTCTCCATGCAGTTCCTCGGCCTGATAGCCCGCCTTGCGCAGCCGTTCGCAAAGCCGATGCGTCATATCCTTAGTGTTCACGAAAATGATGATCCGCCCATACACATCCGAGTCCAGCAAATACAGCAAATGCTCATATTTCTCTTCCCGAGTCGTGGGAATGACGTACTGCGTGATCTTGGGTCTGTTTTCCTTGGTAGCAGCGACGGTAATTTCAACGGGGTCGTGCTGATATTTCCAGGAAATTGTCAAAACATCCTGGTTTGTGGTTGCAGAAAACATCACAAACTGCCGTCCGGAGGGGACTGCCTCAATGATCTTGCACACATCCTGCACAAAACCCATTTTCAGCATTTCATCCGCTTCATCAATCACCATGGTGTGTACAGCGCCAAGGCGAGCCGTACCGCGGTGCATATGATCCAGCATACGTCCAGGCGTAGCCACAACAATCTGGGGCTTGCGCTTCAGCTGATTCATTTGCTTGGCAATTGGCTGACCGCCATAGAGCACAGCAATGCGAACCTGTGGGATAAAGGCCGCCAGCTTTTGCAGTTCCTCGCCGATCTGTACGGCCAACTCCCGCGTGGGAGCCAGCACCAACTCCTGAAGGCGATCATCGGTCAGAGAAATGTATTCCAGCATCGGAATGCCTAAGGCACATGTTTTTCCTGTTCCGGTCGGAGCAATAGCAATCACGTCATGCCCTTCCATCATGATGGGAATCGTTTGTGACTGCACAGGTGTCGGCGTGGAAAAACCCATTTTTTCTACAGCGCGCATGATCTCCGTAGATAGATCCATCTGGGAAAAATCCGCTGGCTGGACTGCGGCAGAAACTTGTGTGTCAGGGGTCATATCATTGGGCGATTCGTTCTGTTCCAAAGCGATGTCCTTCCTGCGCGAAGCACCGGCTTCGCTCATTTTCTTGATTCATGCACAGAATTATTATAGCATAAACTCGCAATTTCGGTCAATATTTTGCGTCAATTTCCAGAGTTTTTTCTAAGAAAGCATGGCCGAAGATGCGCATAGACTAAATAGAGGTGATAACGATGAAACCGCTGGCGGCTTCCTTATGCATTTTCAGCGCCATGGTTGGCGCAGGTTTCGCTTCAGGTCAGGAAATATTCTCTTTCTTCACGCAATACGGTACTTTTTCCTGGGTGCTGCTCGCCTGCGCCGTTGCCGGGTTCATTTTTCTTATACATCGGGTAATGACACAAAAAACAGCCTTGGATGTGTCAGTGCCAAGATTTGCAGGGAATCTTGGCAAACTACTGACTCTTTTGCTCTCGTTCGCGATTGCTGGTGGAATGACGGCGGCGGGAGGGGAGATTGCCGCCCTGACGTTACCGATTTCTGGTGCGCGACTGTTTGGCATGCTAAGCGCGCTTGTTCTCTCTCAGCTCCTATCCAAGAAGTCTTTTCGTTCGCTCAATACACTGGGATGGCTTTTGTTTCCATCACTGCTCTTGGCCGCCGTACTATGTCTTTGCTGCAAAACAGATCCCATCCCGCCCTCCATTCCATATCCCAATCCACCCCGAATGCTTTGGGGGCTTATGGCTTCAATGAGTTATGCAGGTATGAACACCGCGTTGTCTGTTCAGATTCTTCGTGAGACTGCGATGCGATGCCCTGGATCCACACGCCAGACTGCACTCGGAAGCAGCATGCTAATCGGCGGATTGCTGGCTCTTTTTAATCGGGCATTTCTTCCGCATGCATCGCAATTTTATGCGACCGCGCTCCCCACGGTAATGCTACTGCGCAGCTATGGAAAGCCTGGATTCTATTTATCTGCTGCTGTGCTGTATTTGGCTACCATATCCACGCTTATCGCTGTGCTTCGCGCCTTGAACGTCCTTCTCGCGCCTCATTTTCCGCAGCAAGGCGGACGAATCATTTGCTTGATCGTTCTAATTGCCGCTTTTTTCGGCTTTGAAAATCTTGTAGCAAAAGCTTACCCACTCCTGGGCTTCTGCTGCTGGATTTTGCTCTGCTGGCCGATTCATAAGAAAAAGCCGCTTGATGCGGCCCTTTCCTTAAAAAGTTAGTTTTTATTTGCTATTCCGTTCAATGCCTTCCCAGAGACCGGAAAGATAGGTTGCGCCCAGCGCACGGTCATAGAGTCCATAACCTGGCATAGCCACCTCGCCCCAAATCATGCGGCCATGATCCGGACGGATGGGGCCATCAAAACCGGTGTCATAGAGCGCCTTCATAATGGCATACATATCCAGAGAACCCAAAGAGGTAGGATGCGGCGCTTCGTCAAACTTGCCCGGTGCCAAATGGATCACATTGCGAACATGGGCGAAATGAATCCGTCCCTTAAAAGCGTGGATCATATCCGGAATGTCGTTTTGGGGATTAGAGCCCAGAGAGCCCGTGCACAGCGTAAGGCCGTTTTCTTCATCCGGAACCGCATTAAGCATCCGCAGAATCTTTTCCTTACCGGTAATAATCCGGGGGAGATTGAACACCGGCCAAGCAGGATCGTCCGGATGAATGGCCATTTTCACACCGTATTTTTTGCAGGTCGGCATGATCGCCTTCAGGAAGTAAACCAGATTCTGGAACAGTTTTTCCTCGTCCACATCCTTGTACAGGTTAAACAGTTCCTTTACCCGTGCCATGCGTTCCGGTTCCCAGCCCGGTAGCACGAAACCATCCGAATTTTGCTTCATGCTGGAAAGCATGCTGTCCACATCGATTTTGTCCACCAGCTCCTGATCGTAGGAAAGGGAGGTGGAGCCATCCGGATGCGGCTTTTTCAGATCGCTGCGCGTCCAGTCAAACACGGGCATGAAATTGTAGCACACCATGTGAATATCCGCTTCTCCAAGCGCCTTCAGGGTTTCGATATAATTCTCAATATACTGATCCCGAGAGGGAAGACCCACCTTAATATCATCATGGATATTGACGCTTTCAATGCCGGAAAGACGCAGTCCTGCATCCTCCACTTCCTTCTTCATAGCCAGGATACGTTCTTTGGGCCAGACCTGACCGGGCGTGGTATCATAAAGAGTAGTAATTACGCCTTTTACCATGGGAATTTGGCGAATTTGCTGTAAAGTAACGCTATCAAAGCCCGTGCCATACCAACGTAGTGTCATTTCCATACTTAGTTCCCTCCGCAAATTTAGAATTCATCCTCTTTAAGCCGCCGACAGTGCCATTGTTTGCCGAAACTCGTCCGTGTTTTCCCGCCGTCAGCCAGGAACGCCAGCCTGCGTCATACGAGCACAGATAGCATAAGTGCTTAGCTCCGTTTGCAACACGATAATTCCTTCTACCTCGGCACGCCGGATTACTGCAGGCTCCATCCCCGTTTTTTCCGGCAGCACCATGCAGGCTGTCTCATACATTGCTGCAATCGCCACCGCCGTCATCTGGCTGCGCAGCGTTATCCACGCCATGCCTTTTTTTGCATGCGCCATAGCGATAGAAAGCACATCACCGGCATAAGCACATGCGATCTCCTGCTCTTCCGAAAGGCTGGGGGTCAGGCTCTGGGCAGAAAGCAAATGCTTCAGCTCCGACACTTTCATGCGTTCTTCTCCCTTTTGGCTGCGCCCAGAATCTTTTCCAAAGAATATCTTACCTTTTTTGCGCCTGTCTGTCAACTGAAACACCGAAAAAAGCACCAATTTTCAGCAAAGGATTTAGGGATAGTATTTTGCAAGTAAATGTGGTATAATACAAAAGATTTGGAATTAAGGAGGCTTATTTCCATGGAACACCATTGCGATCAATGCATCGCTCCCCAGATGATTCTGGACGTAAACAATATGATGGCCGATGCGCTAGGCGATAAAGGCGTGCAGGCCGCGCAGGTAGATGCACTGGCATCTGCCGCTGCTCAGGCCGCGAAAAATGTGGAAGCCAATCGCGGCACCGGCTGGCTAGGCTGGATGGAACTACCCTATAATCAGGATGAAATTGTGGCCGATATCGAAGCAACGGCAAAGGCCGTCCGCTGCGAATTCGAAGCCTTTGTGGTGCTGGGTATCGGTGGAAGTGCTCTGGGTCCCATCGCGATTCAGCAGGCTTTGAACCATCTCCATTATAATGAACTCCCGGCCAACAAGCGTCCCGGCCCTCGTTTCTATGTGGAAGACAATATTGACCCTGAACGCATGGCCGCTTTGTTCGATGTGATTGACGTGAAGAAGACCTGCTTCAACATCATCACCAAATCCGGCGCCACGGCCGAAACCATGAGCCAGTATCTGATTCTGTCCACCGCCCTGAAGGCTGCCGTAGGCGAGGGCTGGCAAAAGCATATTATTGCTACTACCGATCATGAAAAGGGAAATCTGATCAAGCTGGCCCATGAAGAAGGATTTAAGCTGTTCTATATCCCTGCTTCCGTAGGTGGCCGGTTCAGCGAGCTTTCGCCTGTCGGTCTGTTGCCCGCCGCCGTTTGTGGCATCGATATTCGCGCGATGCTCCAGGGCGCCCGTTGCATGGATCAGCGCTGCAAGAGCGTCAAGGTCTGGGAAAATCCTGCTCTGCTGGAAGCTGTTTTGCAATATATCTGTATGCAGGATATGGGCAAAAATATTCAAGTAGTTATGCCTTATGCCGACAGTCTGAAATACATGGCGGACTGGTTCTGTCAGCTTTGGGCTGAATCCCTTGGAAAAAATGTCACCCGGAACGGTGAGCCCTGTAATGTGGGCCAGACCCCGACAAAGGCCCTGGGCGTAACGGATCAGCATAGCCAGTTGCAGCTTTATACTGAGGGGCCCTTTGACAAGGTTGTCACGCTGATGAAAGTCGGCGCATTCCGGAGCGTAACCAATATTCCCCACGGCTGCGAAGCCTTTGCGGATGTAGCATTCCTTGGCGGTAAAACGCTGAACCAGCTGATTGAAGCTGAACGCCAGGGAACGGAATACGCTCTGTACAAGGCTGGTCGTATGAGCCAGACCATCACGTTGCCTATCGTAAATGCCCATACTATTGGCCAGTTGATTTATTTCTTCGAAATGGCCACGGCATATGCCGGAGAACTGTTGAACATCGATGCATTCAACCAGCCTGGTGTGGAAGAAAGCAAAATCGCTTCTTATGCGGTTCTGGGCAACGAGAACGAAAAATATGCTAAAAAGCGCAAGGAAATGACTTACCGCGCCGAAAGCAAAAAACAGTATATTCTGTAATCAGATCGTTTATGAAAAAAGAGGGCATTCCTTCGTTGGAAAGAATGCCTTCTTTTTTTCTCTATGATTATCTATCAAAGCTTGCCTGAGATAACGCCGGCAAAGAAACCGTCGCTCATGAAAACAGGAGCAAGCTCGCTGGCGTCCAGCAATTCATTGAATGCGTCCAGCTGGATAACCGTATTGATAATAGGAAGCAACAGAAAAATAACGTAAAGAATCATCGCGCCACGAACAAGCCCGAAGGTGCCGCCTGCCAGCCAATCAAGCTGTTTGAGCAGTGGCATCCGAAACACATGATGAATCAGACTCAGCACAAGAGAAAGCACCAGATAGCATAGTGCAAAGCATGCAATGAAGCATAGAACGTTTACTGCTACGGCTACCACCGTATTGGACACATAGTCGTTCACGGTTGTTAGCCCCGTCCCGGCAAATGCACGGGTTTTCAGGTTGTTTTCCAGGATTGTGCTGATGGAATCTGGCAGCGAAACGCTGTTGAGCACCCGGGAAAGCACGGTATCCGTCAATTGATCTACCGGCGTGGACGCTAGATCATAATCGCCGACGCGAGCAATAGCGTCAGTATACGTGGCCAGAGTAGATGAAACGCCTTGATTTCCGCTTACAATTGCCGACAGTTTCGGCCCATAGGACATGGCCACCACGAAGGAAATCAAGCAGCAGGCAACTGACAGCACCGTGCGCATAAATCCGCGATAGAACCCATAAATTACGCTAACGCCCAGCACCACCAGAATCGCAATATCGATCACGTTCACGTTTTTCACCTCGTCTGTAAGGACTTCCTTATGGAAACGAAGCTAAGGCGAAGAATCTTCCCATAGGCAAGGAATTAATCGTCTCCCATCTTCAGGACAGCCATAAACGCTTCGCCTGGCAATTCTACCGTGCCAAACTGGCGCATGCGCTTCTTACCTTCCTTCTGTTTTTCCAGCAGCTTCTTTTTCCGGGTAATATCGCCGCCATAGCATTTTGCCAATACATCCTTGCGCACAGCCTTCACAGTTTCCCGGGCGATAATTTTTCCGCCAATAGCCGCCTGAATCGGAATTTCAAACTGCTGGCGCGGAATAACATCCTTCAGCTTTTCGGCAATAGTGCGACCGCGGCCGTAAGCCTTGTCTTTATGAACGATCATAGTAAACGCATCGCAGATATCGCCATTAAGCAGAATATCCATTTTCACCAGTTCGCTCGTTTGATAGCCCGTTATTTCATAATCATAGGATGCATAGCCCTTAGAACGGCTTTTCAATTGATCAAAGAAGTCGAAAATCATTTCGTTCAGCGGCACATCGTAAAGCAGCTTCACACGCTTGCCTTCGTATTGCATGTCGATAAATGTGCCCCGCTTATCCTGGCACAAATCCATCAAAGTGCCTACAAATTCCTGCGGCGTATAAATCGTGGCACGGCAGAAGGGCTCGCGCATTTCCGCAATTTCATTCACGGAGGGCAGATTGGTGGGGTTGTCAATCCGCATTTCCGTTCCATCAGTTTTGACAACCTCGTAGATAACGCTTGGCGCTGTAGTAACAAGATCCAAATCAAATTCCCGTTCCAAACGCTCCTGAATAATCTCCATATGCAGCAAGCCCAGGAAGCCGCAACGGAAAC
>CAYRFP010000065.1:0-7158 GCA_964423675.1 uncultured Oscillospiraceae bacterium | reverse complement strand
GGCAGGCAAAATGTCGCCCAAATAAATGTTGGGGTGTAAAGAGAAATATAAAAAAATTCTGTTTTATTGTCAAATGCGGGGGATCCCAGGCGGCGTGAAAACTCGTATCTGAAGGAGTTGAAGTTTCTGAGGACGAAGACGAGATGTTTGAGGCGGTTGATGGCAGTGTTGCAGCTTTCAGCAGATCCGTTTGAGAGGCGAAGCTCGACTGTATTCAGGGTAGTGCTGGCTGCCGATCTGTTTTCTTATGTGCGCATGTCTGGAAGTCCAACGCATTGCTGTGGCTTTCTGCTCATTAATATTGATCGTTATTTTTCACTGCTGATCTGAATATTTATACCGTCCCGCTTTCGCGCAGATACTGCCATGGTATCTGCGTGTTTTTTGTGCTGGCTGAAATTGATTGTAGGGGTGAAATGTTCTTTTTGGGGGGCTGGGTAAAAATGCTTCAGGGCCTTTCGGTGTACCAATTAGCTCTCTCTGGAAATCCGGCGTAAGGAGATAATGGCCTTATTCGCGTGTGCGCTTGATGCGTGCCGGAACGGTGCTGAAATCCGGCATTGCGCCGTGCGTTTTCGGTGGGAAGCAGCAATGAATAACAGAATGCGGCTGCAGGGCAAAGGCTGGCGCATATTCCGGACGCAATAAGTAAACATACCATTCGAACAACTAAATAATGAGTTCAGACGCTTTCTGTAGAATAGAATGGCAACTACTATTTACAGGAGGCAACGAAATGAAAAGCAATGTTTACGGATATGTTCGCGTATCCACAAAGGAGCAGAACGAGGCGCGTCAGGTGATAGCAATGCGTGAGTTTGGCGTTGAGGAGCAGCACGTGTTCATCGAAAAGCAGTCTGGAAAGGACTTCAACCGGCCGCAGTACAGGCGGCTTATCCGAAAGCTGAAGGCCGGCGATACGCTTGTTATAAAGAGCATAGACCGGCTGGGGCGTAACTATGACGAGATTATTGAGCAATGGCGCAACATAACCCGGGAGAAGCAGGCGGCAATAGTGGTGCTGGATATGCCGCTGCTGGACACCCGGCAGGGGCGCGACCTTACGGGGACGCTGATCGCCGATATTGTGCTGCAGCTGCTTTCATATGTAGCGCAGACCGAGCGCGAGTTCTTAAAACAACGGCAGGCGGAAGGGATCGCGGCTGCCAGGGCGAAGGGCGTGCGATTCGGAGCGCCGCCGAAGGCGAGAACTGCCGAATATGAAACGGCGCGGGACAACTGGCAAACTGGTTTGATTTCAGCGAGAGAAGCGGCAAGACGTATCGGGATCTCGCACACCACATTTCTGCGCTGGGCTAAAGCACATTCTATTTAGAATCATAAAAATGTTACCATTCACTCAAATTTGTCAGAAAAGGTAGACAAATAATTACAACGAATAAACGTGCGTTATGATCTGATGTAAACGCCGTTTTTTTCAATATTATCTGCCTGATGCTATACAAAATCTAATATACTACAAGCGGTGTGAAATGTTTGCCTTTTTTGACAATTATACCACGTGTGGTGCATAACGTCTGCCTTTTGTGCCAGGCTTTGAGCTGCTTCATGGGGCTGTGTACATGGCTTTGAGCGGCGTTTTTCTTCAGCGGCATATGCCCGGCACAGCAGTTTACTGAATGCCGCCTCACGTTCATCCGACTGAAAGCTCCGCCTGAATGCAACCTTCAAAAATGCCGGTTCGCCCGGTGTTTCTGCCCGAAATACGCTGATGAAGCTGAATTTTGTTATGATGTGTATGCAACCAAACGAAAGGGGATCTGAACAATGGAACAGAACGTGAATTTTGAGGCCGTGGAACAGCAGATAGACAATCTGGACGTTCCGCCCTTTGCGGAAGCGGAGCTGGAAGAATTTGCGCCTTCCATGGAGGTGCAGGTTGCTGAAATTCATGACGTATTTATGGATATTCCCGAGCTTCAGTTTGAAAACTGGCAGAATCTTGAGGTTGACGAGCGCGTGGATGTGCTGCAGCAGCTGGAGAATGAAGTAGCCGAAATAGAGCACAGGCCTCCGATGGAGATCACGGCGGAGCCTCTGCCGGACGGGGTCATGGGGCAGTGCGGCGAGGACGGAATAACAATTTCCGAAAGCGTGCTGGCGTCGGACAGTTACGATATGTACCGCGAAAACCTGGATACCCTGTTTCATGAAGGCCGCCACGCCTACCAGAGATACAACATAACGCTCAGCTACATGGGCGAAGCGCCGGTGGAGAGAAACGAAGTGCTGGTTGAATCCTGGAAAGACAATCTTGTGGAGATGGGCTACGAGGACGGCAACTGGCCCGGCTTTGAGGACGTGGGTTTCCTGCATTATCTTAATCAGCCCGTCGAGGTAGACGCCCGCGCGTTCGCCAACGAGGCAATGCGCGCCCTGAATATTTGATTGGAGGAAAGGCCATGAAAGAGATCATTATGGAACGGCTGCAGTGCACTGAAAAGCGAGCTGCCGTAATCGAAAAATATTTGAAGGACATCTCTCCTGAGCTCGTCCCGCTGCTGGACAAATGGCTGCGCGACGGCAATTGTGAAGACGACACGCTGTATCACGGCCATAGCCTCAATCAGCTGATGCGGGATAAGGGTCTGCGCTTTACCGGGGCGCTGCTGACGCTGGACGGGCTCATTAAGAATCCTGAAGAGGCGCTGAAGGCTTTGTCACGGCCCATTAAATAAACTATGATGGGAAATTCTTTTGATCGCGAATTTGACGCCGGCAGGCTGGAACAGCTTGAAGCGGGCGTTGTGATGGAATATTGCGAGCGCAGCATGGAATCTGCTTTCGAAGAAGAGGAGCTTTCCGAACTCCTCTTTGGACGCATGGTGATCCCTGAGCGCGCCGAAGAGAACGACGATAATGCGCCGTATGGAATTGCCGATCAGCTTTGCAGCCTGGGCATGATACGGGAGATTCCGTTTTCGGACGATTTTCTCCCACCATGCTGCGGCACATCCAAAATGGATATTGAATACCTGCTGGGAATGCAGGAATTTTCGTTTGAATCGCTGCACGACGCTGCCCTGGCAGATATAACGGAAGCGCTGGCTCAGGAAAGCCGCGTGCTGTGCGTTGTCCGCGCGCCGGGCATAACAGACGACGGCGCGCCTTTTTTGATGTGCGAATCGAACTGTCTCGCAGAAGTCTGCGGGATCGACCTGCGCGACCCTGATGCGGCCCGTGTCTCTCTTCGCTTTTTAAGCGGCGCTCCTGCTTCATGGCTATGCCCGCTGGAAGAATTCATGAACGCATGGCGTCCCTGCGATAATCGATGCTATATAATTTGTCAGGAGTAATACCATGAACACTGATCAGATGCTGCAACAGCTGCGCGCGCATCCCGTAATGTGCGAGGTCGGTATGGAGATGGCGCTGGGATTCCCGTTTTTTGATGTTCGGTGCAACAGGCTGCATGTACATTTCTTCCCGCACTGCGAGAAAAAAAGCGGAAACAGTACCACATTTTTCAAGCCGGCGTACAGAATCGAGTTCGTCTACCCATTCCGTCATCTCTGCCGGTTTGATAATCTTGCGCTGGAAGGGGAGGCGAATGCGGGTATGCCTGTCTTCAGCAAAGCGGATGCGGGGTTTGCGCGGGAATACGCTGGCGCCGCCGCCGGAATTTGCCGCATCAGCGACCTGATTCTCGGGGAAGCCGGGCTGAACGGCTGCCCGACAGCCGCACTGATGGCAGAATACCGTCAGACGGTGCTTGACGCGATTCATATATTGGGCCTTTCAGATATATATGTTGCGGAGGCAGAGTAGCATGTTTTTGATCGCCGTTTATGAGGAACGCCAGGAGGTTTGCAGCCTCATCAGCAGACAGCTTAAGGAATACGCCTTTCAGACCAATCTGATTTACCGCACGCTCTGGATGAACAGGACCCCAAGCGGCGAAAAAATAGAGGAATTCTTTCCGCAGGTGCAACTGGCGCTGCTTTCGCTGGATATGCCGGACGCGCAGCTCATCGCCGGCGAGCTTTACCGCCGCAACGAGGACTGCCGGATAATTTTTTTCAGCGAGACCAGCTGCGACCTTGTTCCTCTGCTGTCTGTTCGGCCGATAGGCTTCTTCAATAATCCGGACGAAACGGATCAGCCGCATTCTCTGGACGAACTGATCGCCGCCGTAATTTTGGATATCCGCGCGCATACCGGCTCGTTCATGATTGAAAACCGTGATGGTCTTTACATACTGAAAACGGGGAGCATTCTGTACTTCCAGTCCGAACTGAAAAACGTGCTCATTCAGTGCGAGACGCATCCGCCGATCCTGCTTGTGAGAAAGCTGTCCGAAATACAGAAAAATCTGGCGGCGCAGAATCTTACGGATGAGTTTATACGCATTCACCAGAGCTATATTGTAAACAGGGCGCACATCCGATATATGGACAAGCGTGACCATTGGGTCGAACTGTCCAGCGGCGAACGTCTCCCCATATCGGATTCCAGATATGAATCTGTGCGAAAGATGCTTTCGGCTAAAAATGCCGGTTGAAGCCCTGAAAATACCAGAATCCACATAAATTTTCAGATTTTGATATACTGTAAACAAACGAAGCAGGGAGGCAATAAGAATGAACAATCTCAAACAAATCGCACTGGAAGCGGGAGCCGACGGCGTAAATCGTCGGCTTGAAAAATCGGAAACGCTTATGGCCCGCACTCAGAAGCATATAGGCATTGTTGGCCCGGCCAACTGCGGCAAAACTACCCTTATAAACGGCGTGCTCGATCAGGAGGTGCGCCAGCCCTCGGTGCTTCCTTCCGACACGCTGCCTCTGCGGGTGGTATTTGACAGGACAATGGACGACGACAGGTTTGAATGCGCGCAGGTATTCCGGCAGGAGTGGTGCAATGCGGACGTGGTTATGTACGAGTTTTCCTGCGACAGGCTGCTGAAAGAACCGCAGTGGGCCGACGAACTGGACGTGCTGTTCTACCTTTCTCCACTCGCCCATTTCCTGACCGCCGACGATAAAAAGGCGATACAGGGCTTTGAAGGCATTCAGGTACAGGTTATCGCGACGCTGTGCGACAGAGTTGCCGCAGACGACCAGGAAAAGGCCAGGCAGTTTGCCGTTAAGGCCTGCGAGCGCATCGGCCTGCCGACTCCGATCTTCGCCGGGCCGGACAGCTGGCAGAGCGTATCGGAAAAAATGCTGAGCGCGCTGCCCACAACGGTCGAGCTGCTTGAAAAACGTAAGGCGCATATTGCAGCGATCGAAAAAAGCTGCAAATGCCAGCTCGCAGACCATATTGAGCGCCTGATCGAGGCGGAAAACAACAATCAGCAGGCGCTTCAGGCGCAGTATCAGGAGCAGCTGCGCAAAGAGAAGCTTGCCTCCACCACTGCCAACAGGATATATCAGGAGATGAAGCTCAGCGCCTCCAGCGCCAGCAACGAAATGGCGGCAAAGGTGCGCGCAGGTATGCGGCAGATCGACGAATTTGCACAGCAGATGATTGCAGAGGGCAAGCCGTGTAAGTTTGACGAGGCGTTCCGCAGGCGCATGGCCACAAAATCGGAGGCGCTCGTTAAGGAGCTGGTGCTCTCCATTGAAACGGAGCTGAACGCCAGCATTAACGCGCTTGTCGCCGAAGCCGTAGCCAAAAAGGTGATCGACGAAAAGGATATTGAGACCATAAGGCATAGCGGCAAGCTCCCGTGCGGCAATAATGGCATTCGTCTTGACAGGGGCACCGGAAACGAGGTTTCCTATGCGATCCAGTCCGCCCTGGGCATTGGCGCAGTCAGCGCGGTGACGCTGCTCAGCCGGGTCACGACGCCATGGACCATCGGCCTGATCGCCGCGTCCGCCGTTGCAGGCGGAGCCGCGTTCTTCAGTAGAAACGAGCTCTCCAGAACTGCTAAAAACGAAGCTTCCATTCAGGACTGGGCGCGTTCCTGTGCGAACGATCTGCAGGCTACGCTGGTTCCAGCTATACAGCAGGCTTACGCGACCCTCGGCGACGCAATGCATGCGCCGCCCATAGCACGCGCGGCTTCCGCCCCGGTTCCCGGCGAAACCCGGAAAGAAGCCCGTCACGGCAAGGCGTTCGAGGGTCTGCTCAAGCGCTACTTCGGCAAGTAAGTCAGTGGGCTGAAAGCCCGCTGTATCAAGGCTTTTAAGGGAATCGCTCCGGGTGGGGCGGTTCCCTTTTTTGCGCCTGAAATAGGGCAAAGTGTGAATAAAGTGTGAGAAAAGGTGTGAATTCACACTTCTACATTCACACTTTTAGGGCAAAAAGTGTGAGTTCCAACCACGGCTCAAAGTGTGATTATTTGAACCGCTTTTATATTATTCGCAGGATGCTTTTCTGTCAAGAGTGAAAGCGTTATGAAGCCTCCACCGCTGGCGCATCCGCAATGCGAACAGCGAATCTCTACACGAATGACGCAAAAAATCCCCGCCTCCCGATGAAGGGAAAGCGAGGAAAGAGAGCCTATTACATTTTCGCCAGCAAGTCAGCCTTTTTCTGCTGAAATTCTTCGTCCGTTAAGATACCCTGTTCGTGAAGTTTTGCAAGTTTTGCAATTGCCTCAGCGTTATCACTTGCGGAGAAATTATTCACACGAACCTGTGGAGATTGATTTTCCTTGTAGGGCATTCCATCAATGGGCAACAGATTGCCTGTTAGTATACTGACGAAATCAATAATAGCCCAAATGCCCATTACTACACTGTAAATGAAGCAAGGAATCGCCAAGGCGAGCGCTCCTCCAAATATACAGATGTAACCGACAATCAATCCTAAAACAGAACAAGACTGCATGATACCTTGCTTTTTATATCCCAAATAGTATCGATGAATACCGAAACCACCAAGGAAAAATGCCAGAATCGCGCTTACCCATTTTGAGCGTTCTCCGATAGGCTGAACGATTTCTTTCGGTCTATCTTTGTTTCTACGGGATAGGGATACGACGATCACGACAATGATTGCGATCAAAACAACAATCGGCAAAAAAGAAAATATAATTGGTGCTACTGATGATGATGCTTCTGCTGTAGCGACCGCTTCCGCATATGCTACCAAGCAAATTCCTCCCTTACTTTCTACCAATCGTCTGCTCTACCGCGTGGCGGTGTGCTTTTGTCATTCCAGCCATACGGATGTATTTGCCGATGG
>CAYRFP010000064.1:0-7799 GCA_964423675.1 uncultured Oscillospiraceae bacterium | reverse complement strand
ATGAAAAAGCAGACACCATGTCAAGTTGCCTTGCGATGGTGTCCGCCGATGTCTTTATTTCCTTGTCACTGATAGTATAGCATGAAACGGATGATCGTGCAAGTATCATTTGAAAGAGTTGAAATTTCTGCGAATTATCGCTATAATTAGTTTGAAGAAACATTCCTTAATTAGGTTTATTATTGCGAGTAAAAGGAGGACTGCCCATGAAATGCTTTGAAAGTGAACACTATATCTTCCATTATGGAGCAAACACAAAAACGGAGCAGGATATTGTGGCAATTGCCGACTATCAGGAAAACTGTTTCCGATACATCTGTTCTGTTTTGGGTACAATGCCTGAGTTCAAGATTGAATATTTTCTCTGCGACTCACCGGAAGAAGTCGGTCGTATTTACGGCGACAACGATCCCTGCAATGGCTTTACGGCTCCCCCGGACAAAATATATGCGGTTTACAATGAGCATGTGAAGTGTATTGGATTTCACGAGGATGCCCATGTTATCAGCTACCTGATAAACCGGCCTGATCCTCCTGCGATCCGTGAGGGACTGGCCATGTACTTTGACCGCAAATGGTGGAGTATTACAAATCTGGACTGGACAGGCTACTATCTTAAAATTGGACGGTATGTTCCTATCGATCAGTTGCTAAAAAGAGAGGTCTTTTTCCAGCAGTGCGATCACATCGTATATCCGATCATGGGTGCCTTTACGGAGTGGCTGATCTCCACCTACGGAATTGAAAGCTATATTCGTATGTACCAGCAGCAGGATATAGCGCAGGCTATGTCGCAAGTATATCAGCAAACACCGGAAGAATTGAACCGTGCCTTTTCTGATTATGTGGTTTTATTCAAAATCGACCCGGTTTTGGAACAGCGAATGGAAGCGTTGCTTACCGAATGCCAGAATTCTTGAATTCAACAGGCTACATGAGGGAAAAAAGGCGATTTGCCCAGTTGAAACTTTTTCGCGCATTCTCTGTTTTTCACTCGCGCAGTCACCCCATACTGCTTTCCGCATACGATGGGAGGGAAAACCAAGAAAGGGGTGGCATCCCATGAATGGAAACACAACAAATTCCTCCTGTTCCTATGAATACACCGTCCGTCGCGGCGACAGCTTTTATCTGATCGCGCATCGGCAGGGCGTAACTCTGCGCGATCTGCTGGCAGCCAACCCGGATATCCCCCCATCTCGGCTGACCGTTGGCGATGTGCTGTGTATACCCTACGGCGAAGACGTGCAGCGCCCCGCAACAGATCAAATCGGTAATGAAAATCAGGAAAACGCTGGAGAAACAGAGAATTCCGGAACAAACGGAAATGCGGGAAACAACGAAAGCGCCCCAGGCAATGACGATACAAACTCCTCTGAAAATACCGGCGGAACGGGTTCCTCTGGAAATACGGACAATTCAGCGCAACCCCCATCTCAGCCAGAAACCGCTTCCTGCCCGCCCAACCGACGCACCGTAGTACAGGAAGGGCAGAGTGCTGGAGATTTGCAGCTGCGTTATGGACTCAGCTATCATACTCTACAAGACGCCAACAGTCAGGTAGATCTAGAAAAAATCCAAGGCGGCGATGTGATATGTATTCCCGAAGCCAATGTTCCCTGCCCGCTTCCCCTGTGCGTCACACTGGGCGAAAATGAAACCCTGGAATCCGTGGCGGTTACATATAACCTGCCTATCGCCGCATTGCTGCGAGCCAACCCTTGTCTGGCCCCAGAAGATTTTACTGCGGGAACGCAGATTCGGCTGCCCAATTAACCCCATTCTTAACGGATGCGGGAGAAGACGCTGCTGGTCTTCTCCCTCTTTTTGTATTCTCTCTTTCCATTTTTCCGATTTTGTGATAGCATACAAATATCAACGCAAAAAGGGGGCCGGTGGCATGCTGAGAATTCTAGGGAGCAATATGGCGTCGCTTCAGGAGCAGCTCATTTGCTGCGCCGGTGTAGGCGGACAAACACTGGTTCTTGTGCCTGAGCAGTATACCCTGCAAATCGAGCGCGATTTAATGGATGGTCTGGGCGCTGTTGGCTTTTTTGATTTAGAGGTTTTATCTCCCTCCCGTCTGACCGAACGCGTCTTTGCCCGGGCTGGCGCGGATCAGCGCGTCCGTATTGACGCCCGAGGAAAGCAGCTGGCGCTGGCGCGGGCACTGCTTTCCATCAAAAAAAAATTGCGCTATTACGAAAGCGCAGTGGAAAAACAGGGCTTTATTCAGCAGGCTTCTGCGTTAATCGCCGTATTAAAGCAGGCCGGCATATCTCCAGAGCAATTCAAGACTCACGCCGACACGCTGCCTGAAGGCGCAGGGCGGGACAAGCTTCAGGACTTGGCCCTTCTTTTTTCCACTTATACTGCTCAGCTCTCCGGACAATTTGTGGATGGCGAAGACGTGCAAAGCGCGATGCTGGAGCGTCTGCCTGAAAGCGGCATTTCGCAAAACGCCCATGTGATTGTTTATGGTTTTGACGTGTTTACAGGGCAAATGAACCGCTTGCTGCTTACGCTTTGCAGACAGGCGCTGGATGTAACCGCCCTGATCGCTGTAGAGCAGCAGGAAACTTTCAACCCGGTTCTGGAAAGCATAGGTCGACTGCGCAAAGCCGCAGAGGAGGCCGACATGCCCTGCTCTTTCTCCCTGCTCCCCCCTGCCCATGGGAGCCGCGCGCCGGAGTTGGTTCGTCTGAGCGCACAATATCTCCACTCCCCCGGGCTTTCATGGGATGGCACATGCAGCCGCATTCGTCTCTATGCCGCTCCCAGCCCTTATTTTGAAGCGCATTTTGCCGCGCAGGAAATGCTGCTGCTCCATGAAAAAGGCGTTGCCTTTGGAGAAATGGCTGTGGTGCTGGGCGATAGTAGCTTTTCGGGTTTACTTTCCACCGTGCTGACGGATTATCAGATTCCCGCTTATGTGGCAAGGAAACTTCCTGCTGCCTGCCATGGCGCCAGCCGCTTCCTGCTATCCTCTCTTTCGGCCATTGCCAATGGCTATTCTGCCCAGGATATGATCGCGCTGATCAAGTCTGGTTACGCACCGGTGGATGAAACAGAAGGCTGGCAGCTGGAAAACTATGTGCTTTCCTATGGCATCCGCGGTCGGCACTGGCTGGCGCCCTTTACCCGCGGATCGGAGGACGAGCGAACCGCCATAGAGGATGCACGCATCCGGCTAATCGAGCCTCTGGAAACACTGCGGAACGGACTGCATCAGGCCGAGGATGCGGCTGAATCGCTGCGGTTTATTTACGCCTACCTGGATCAGGTGCAGGTCTATCCACTGTTGCTGGAAACCCAGGAACGGCTGCTGGCGGAGGGAATGGCAGCGGAAGCCGTGCAAACCAAGCAAGTTTGGGATGCGCTGATGCAGCTTCTGTCCCAGGCATATGCGCTGCTGGGCAACGCCAAAGTGTCTGCCCGGCAGCTGGCAAGCTGGCTGGAAGCCGGTTTAGAAGCCTGCGAGCTTTCCTCTCTTCCGCCCTCCGGAGATGCGGTGATGTGTGGCGCACTGGGATCACTGCCCCTGGCACGGCCGCGCGCGCTATTTCTGATGAACCTGACAGACGGCATTCTATCCGCCGCTGCGCCAGGGCTGCTGACCGAGGAGGAGCAGGAGCAGACCCAGCAGGCGCTGCATGCGCATCTGGCGCTCAACGAAGAGGGCAAGGACTGCCTGGCGCGATTAGACGTATGGAAGGCTCTCAGCGCCCCAACGGACTATCTTTTCCTTTCCCGAGCGCAGGCCACCCAGGACGGAGGCGCTTTGAGGCCCTTTGCGGCGCTGAGCCATATTCGCCGTATTTTTCCCTCGCTGGTGGAGGAGGGCGGCGTAAGCCAGAAAGAAGCGGCGCGGCTGCCCCTTGCCCCTGCTCCAGCGCTGGATGCACTGGGCCAGCGAATTCGTGCAGGCGCGTTACAGGGCGAATGGCTGGAAGCCTGGAAATATCTCTGTCAGGCTCCGGAAACAAAAGATCGAGCTGCCGCTTTGCGTGCCGCCTTTGCCGCGCCCTCCGCACCGCCGCCCCTGCCCCGCCAGGTCACTCATGCGCTGTTCATGGAGCGTGTAATGTCTGTCAGCCGTTTGGAAAGCTTCGCCGTCTGCCCCTATCGACATTTTGTAGAGCAGGGTCTGGCGCCACGCCCACGAAAGGAATGGACGCTGACCCCCATTGACGCAGGAAACTTTTATCACAGCGCGCTGGAAGGCTTTACGCGGCTGTTGCCTTCTCTACCCGCTTGGCCTAAAATTGATAAAAAAACCTGTGATGCCGCCATCGATCGGGCCGCGCAGCCCTTGTTTGATCAGCTGCTTGCTGGCGTAATGGGAGACAGCGCCCGCATGCGCGCACTGGGCGAAAAGTATCGCCGGGTGCTTCGACGGGTGGCTTGGACGTTTACCAAGGGTGCGCGGCAAAGCGCTTTCTCCCCTGCCTTTGCCGAGGTGCGTTTTGGCTATCCCGGCGGCATTCCCCCCATTCCCCTGCGGCTCAGCAGCGGCGAAACGGTTTACGTTCGTGGCATCATCGATCGCATTGACCGCTATGCTGGAGACGAGGGTGTGTATCTTCGGGTGGTTGATTATAAATCAGGCTCTGAAAAGCTAGATCCTGCTAAGATTTTCTGGGGCGCGCAATTACAGCTTCTGCTCTATCTTCAGGCTGCGCTGGCCACGGAAGAAAACGCTCAGCCTGCAGGCGCGTTCTATATGCGGGTGGCAGATCCGCTGCTCCCTGATACAGAGGAAAACGCCGAAGTGGAAGACGCACTGGCTCGGGCTCTGAGCCTGAAGGGCCTAGCGCTAAAAGACGCAGCCATCCTGCAAAAAATGGATTCCGGAACACCGCCCCTGACGCTGCCCAAAACGCTGACAGCCGGAGGTGAATTTGATAAACGCGCCATGCTGGCCACGCTTTCTGATCTGCGCGCCCTTATCGGCCATGCGCAATCCATGGCCGGGCAGCTGGCCAGCCGTATGCGCAGCGGAGAGATTGCCGCTGCTCCCCTTTGCAAAAAGGATGGAAAAGGCCCCTGTGAAACCTGTGATTACGCCGCTATTTGCCGATCCGATGTATCATCCAATCGTGGAAATGTCCAATTCCTGCAGGAAATGGAGCTGGATCAGCTAATTGAAAATGTGAACAAAAATAATGCTGGTAATTTTGGCAAAGATCAGTTATAATAGAATCAAGAAATAAATAAAGGGGGTTTTTCCCATGATACAGGTTATTCACGGTAAAAAAGGTTCTGGCAAAACGAAGCGGATTATGGACATGGCAAACGCAGCGATCAAGGATCACAAGGGTGACGTTATCTTCGTGGATGATGACAACCGCTATATGTTCGATCTGCGCCATGAAGTGCGCTTTGTGAACGCCGGCGAATACGGCTCCGACAGCCCCGAAATGTTCTTCGGATTCCTGTGCGGTATGCTCGCCCAGAATTTTGATATTAGCGTCATCTTTGTGGATGCATTCCTGAAGCTGGTTAAAACCGATGTGGAAAACACTGAGGATTTCTATCGCCGTTTGGAAGAACTCAGTGCGAAGCATAATGTGCAGTTTGTGCTGAGTGTCAATGTGGATGATAGCCTGGCGCCTGAATTTATCAAAAAGTATTTCATTTAATCGTTCTTGTACCCCCATTGTTCTCATTTGCCGCCCAGCGCCTAACGGTTTCGCCGTGAAAGCGCTGGGCTATTTCTGCAAAAGGAGGGGAATGCATGGCACAGTATCAAACGCACCTGCGCGGCTCCTTTGACGGGCTGTTAGCATATGTCAAACGAAACGTGCTGCAAGGAAGCGTTTCCGCATCCCGCGAGGGCGGAACGTCCTTTGAAACAGGCGGTGTTCGCTGCGCTGTGCGCGTTTATGAGCGATACAGCTATCTGGGCGGCAATCGGCTGACGTTGTCCGTCACCATCTTTGGCCGGGATGATGATCTGCATCTGTCTGCCTTCACATCTGGCGGCAGCCAGGCCATGTTTTTCAAAATAAACACCCTTGGCGAAGAAGCTTTTCTGGATAAGTTTATCCGCGTGATTGAACAATATCCGCAAGGGAAATGACAAAGGAGCATTGGAAATGAAAGGGAATTTCTTTTTAGGCAACGGAAAGTTCGAAATGCGAGACATACACCTTTCTGCTCCCGGCCCGCATCAGGTGCTGATCCGCAATAAAGCCGCAGGCATTTGCGGAACCGATGTGCATATCTATCACGGTGAAAAAGGCTCCGCCGATGTGACGCCTCCGGTCGTGCTGGGGCATGAGTATTCAGGCGTAGTGGAAGCCATCGGCGAAGGCGTAACTGCCGTATCCGTTGGCGATTGTGTCACGGTAGATCCCAATATCTATTGCGGAAAATGCTATCATTGCCGTAAAGGCCAGAAACAGTTCTGCGAATCCATGCTGGCAGTTGGTGTAAATATGAACGGCGGCTTCGCGGAATACAGCATGGTGCCAGAAAGCCAGGTATTCCCCATGAAAAAAGAAGTTGGATTTGAAGCGATGGCTATGGCTGAGCCGCTTGCCTGCTGCATTCATGGGATTGAACTGGTGGATATCAAAAGTGGTGATCTGGTTGTCGTGGTAGGCGGCGGCGCGATTGGGCTGTTGATGGTACAGTTAGCCAAGCTTCGGGGCGCTGGACAAGTCATTCTTTCCGAGCCTGTGGCCGCTCGCCGGGCAATCGGCCTGCAAGTCGGCGCAGACGAAGCCATAGACCCGCTGACCAAAGACCCTTTAGCGCAGATTCAGGCGCTGACCGGCCGATAGGGCGCAGATGTTGTCATCGAATGCGTAGGAAAAGTTTTTGCCACGCAGCAGGCTTTTGATCTTGCCGATCGTGGCGGACGCATCCTGCTTTTCAGCGTTCCCAGCGTGGATGCCAAATTCGATTTGCCGCTTTTTGACGTTTTCAAGAAGGAACTGAAAATCTGCGGTTCGTTTGTCAACCCGGATTCCCATCAGGAAGCGGTAGATTTAATCAATGCCGGGCGCATTCAAACAGCACCCCTTATTACCCACCGCTACCCTATCGCGCATCTGGAAGAAGCGATTCACATGCAGATGTCGGCCGAATCGATTAAGGTTCAGATCATCCCGGACGAGATATAAAACAATCTTTCGAAAAAAATAAAAAAGTTTTTGTATTTCGTGTTTCAAAAGTACAAAAACAGTGTATACTCATTATGTAAGCAAAACGGGGAAACCCGTAACAACAGATACAGAAAATTGGAGGAATGAAACGATGAAGTGGGTTTGCAAAGTTTGCGGTTATGTGCATGAAGGCGATCAGGCTCCGGAAAAGTGCCCCGTTTGCAAGGCGGGCTCTGGTGCGTTTGTGAAGCAGGAAGGCGATAAGACCTGGGCGGCCGAGCATGTGATCGGCGTTGCCAAGGATGTGCCCGAAGAAATCAAGGAAGGCCTCCGCGCCAATTTCACTGGCGAATGCACCGAAGTAGGTATGTATCTGGCCATGGCCCGGGCTGCGCATCGGGAAGGCTATCCGGAAATCGGCCTGTATTGGGAAAAGGCCGCTTTTGAAGAAGCGGAACACGCCGCCAAGTTCGCTGAATTGCTGGGCGAAGTCGTCTCCCCGTCCACGAAAGAAAACCTGCAAGTTCGCGTGGAAGCAGAAAACGGCGCTACCATGGGCAAAACTGACCTGGCCAAGAAGGCTAAGGAACTGGGTCTGGATGCCATCCACGACACCGTTCATGAAATGGCCCGCGACGAAGCCCGTCACGGCAAGGCGTTCGAGGGTCTGCTCAAGCGCTACTTCGG
>CAYRFP010000063.1:0-8144 GCA_964423675.1 uncultured Oscillospiraceae bacterium | reverse complement strand
ACATGGCCGCCGGCCCCGCTTCCTACGGCATGACCGACACCATGGGCCGTATGCATTCCGATGCGCAGTTTGCTGGCTCCTCTTCCGTTCCCGCCCATGTGGAGATGATGGGCCTGATCGGCATGGGCAACAACCCCATGGTTGGTGCGACGGTGGCCGTGGCTGTGGCCGTGGAAGAAGCGCAGAAGTAATTCAAAGGGAAGGGCCGCTTCTTGGCACTTCACGTAACTTGAAAATGAGGGCGCGCAGCAATGCGCGCCTTTTTTGTGTGCGCAGAAAACAGACGAGGAAAACAGGATCGGTTTTTGCTGTTAACGGAATAAAAGACGGTATCCTTCAGCGTGATCGCCAGCGCATTAAATCGTGGAAAAGAACTTCTTTATTACGTTTTTTGCGCAGCAGCAGGAATTTTGTTGAAAAAATATGTAGAAATTATTGCAATTCACTTGATTTTTGGGGGCGAATGCGTGTAAAATAGAGGAAGGCAGGGAGCTGGGCTTTTCGGGCTGCCTGCGAAGCATCAGGAAGGATGAAACAACGTGGCAAAGCGCATTCTATTGGTGGATGATGAGCCTTTGATTCTCAAGGGCCTTCGGTATACGCTGGAGCAGGAGGGCTATGAAATTCTCACCGCGGCGGATGGCGAGGAAGCACTGCAGGTGTTTTTCAGTGAGCCGGTGGATCTGGTGCTGCTGGATGTGATGCTGCCCAAGATGGACGGCATCCAGGTTTGTCAGCGCATTCGGGAAACCAGCAACGTGCCCATTTTGATGCTTACAGCCAAGGGCGAAGACATGGATAAGATTCTGGGTCTGGAATACGGCGCGGACGATTATATGACCAAGCCGTTCAATATTCTGGAGGTAAAGGCCCGGATTAAGACGGTGCTTCGCCGCGCCGCGCAGCCGGTGGCGGGCGAGGAGAAAAAGATCATCCGTGTTCATGATATGGAGGTCAATATCGTGAATCGGTCGGTGACGCTGGGCGGCAAGGAAATCCGGCTCACGGCGAAGGAATTTGATCTGCTGCAATTGTTTATTACCAATCGGGGCAAGGTATTCAGCCGGGAAACCATGCTGGAGACGGTTTGGAAATACGATTATATGGGCGACGCCAGAACGGTGGACGTGCATATTCGTCGGCTCCGGGAGAAGATCGAGCGCAATACCGCGCAGCCCGAGTTCATCTTCACCAAGTGGGGAGTGGGCTATTATTTCACCGATAAGGATTAAAAACCCCTTTTCCAGCATCCGCTTTCGGATTTTGCTCGCCTTCCTGCTGATCGTGGGCCTGTCGTTTTACGCGATGGCAGGCTCCCTGAGCGGCATGGTGGGCGATTATTTATTCGAGCAGCGGATTCGGTCGGATCGATCCGGGCTGGAATCCCTGGCCGCCCGCGTGGCTCCGCTTTTGAAAAGCAGCGACGCGGCGGCTTTGCATACCCAATTATCTGTGGCCGGGGGAGAACTGGGCGGGCGGGTGCTGCTGCTGGATCAGAACGGCAAGGTGCAATTGGATAGCTATGGCGAAATGCAGGGTATGCGGCTGGAATATCCGGAAATATGCAATATTCTGGTGAAGGGCCAGAGCGTGGATTACGGCGTGCATGAATTGGATTCCGGGGCACGATTGGATACGTCCCGGCTGCTGTTTGTGCGGCGCACGGGCTCGGCCTGGGTGGGCTATTGCACGGCGGGGGTGGTTTCCGCTTCGGAGATCATCGGCGTGCTGCTGCTGGTTTCGCCGGTGCAGGAAATGATGCAGAGCCTCTATCAATTGCAGGATCAGATGATCCTGATCTTCGTAATCATTGCGGCTATAGCACTGCTGTGCTCGCTGGTTTTTTCCCGGGTGATTACCAATCCCATCGCTGGGCTGATGCGTGGCATCCAGCGGATGGCCAAGGGGGATTTTTCCGCTCGGGTAAGAGTGAAGGGCTCTGGCGAAATGAAGCAGCTGGCGCTGGCGTTTAATTCCATGTCCGAAAAGCTGGAGACGCTGGATCAATCCCGCAACCAGTTTGTTTCCAATGCCAGCCATGAATTAAAAACTCCGCTGGCCACGATGAAAATCATGCTGGAATCGTTGATTTATCAGCCGGACATGGATAAGGAACTGCGCACGGAATTTATGAACGACATCAATTCCGAGATCGACCGGCTGAGTAATGTGGTCAGCGATTTGCTGACGCTGGTGCAGATGGATTCCCATAACGTAAAGCTGACGCGAGAGAACCTGTCCATTGCGGCGCTGGTGAAGGAAAACGCGCACAGGCTTCAGCCTATTGCGGATCAGAAGGGACAGCAAATTCAGCTGTCGCTGGGGGATTCCTGTGATATTTATGCGGATAGATCCAAGCTGAATCAGGTGATTTATAATCTGATGGAGAACGCCGTGAAATACACCCAAGCGGGCGGGCAGATCAAGGTGAGCCTACAGCGGCAGGGCCGGGATGCGCGCTTGACTGTGGCCGACAATGGGCCGGGCATTCCCAAGGAGAATCTGCCCCATGTTTTCGATCGGTTCTATCGGGTGGATAAAGCGCGGAGCCGGGAAAAGGGCGGAACAGGCTTGGGGCTGTCCATTGTGCATCAGCTGGTGCTGCTGCATGGCGGGGCCATCCGGGTGGAAAGCGAGGAGGGCAAGGGCGCTTCCTTTATTGTGGAGTTGCCGCTGCATCAGGGTTAATCGAAAAATACAGTATGCGAGAGAACGCTGGCGAGCCGAAGCGTTCTCTCTTTTTTACAGGCCTTTTTACAGTTTCTTTACAAAACCACTACATCTCGTTCAAATCCTGGGTGTAAAGTAAAAGGCACAAAACGAAAGGAAGGAGAACGCGGGATGGAGTATCGCAACGAGATCAAGCATATAATCAACGCAGGGGACAAAGCGGCGATTATTGCGAATTTGCGGGCAGTTGCGCGGCCGGATCCGCACGCGGGCGCAGACGGGCGCTATCGGATTCGAAGCCTATACTTTGATAATTTATACGACAAGGCACTGCGGGAGAAGATTGACGGCGTGAACGAGCGCGAGAAATTCCGCATTCGTTATTACAACGAGGACACATCCTTCATTCATCTGGAAAAGAAGATGAAGAAGGGCGGGCTGGGCTGCAAGCTATCCGCCCCGCTCACGGCCCAGGAAGCGCAGAAGATAGTGGACGGGGACGTGGACTGGATGGCCGTCAGCGGACGGCCGTTGGTGATCGAGCTATACAGCAAGATGAAAAGTCAGGGGCTGAGACCCAGCGTAATCGTGGATTACGTGCGAACGCCTTTTGTATACGGGCCGGGCAATGTACGCGTGACCATTGATGAAAATATCCGGACGGGGCTTCGCTGTGTGGATTTTCTGAATCCGGGCTGCGTGACGATTCCGGCTGGCGAGCCAGTGATGCTCTTGGAAGTGAAGTGGGACGCGTACTTGCCGTCCATCATTCGCCACGCGGTGCAGCTTTCCGGTCGCGGTGCTGGCGCATTTTCCAAGTACGAGCGTTGCAGGATATACGGATGACCGTGCCTCGTTCCCATTCCTCCCCGTTCCCTAAAACGTCTAAAGAAAGGAAGAACTGCTATGACCACCTTTAAGGATATTTTCAAGACTTCATTTCTGGAGAACATCACCAGCGTGTCGCTGACGGATATGGTGATTGCGCTGCTGCTGGCATTCGGGCTGGGCCTGTTCATTTTCTTTGTGTATAAGAAAACGTATGCAGGCGTGATGTATTCCGCTTCCTTCGGCGGCACGCTGGTGGCGCTGACGATGATCACCAGCATGGTAATTCTGGCAGTTACCAGTAACGTGGTGCTGTCGCTGGGCATGGTAGGCGCGCTGAGCATTGTCCGCTTCCGCACGGCCATTAAGGATCCACTGGATATCGCCTTCTTGTTCTGGGCCATTGCGGCGGGGATCGTGCTGGCGGCGGGGATGATCCCTCTGGCTGTGTTTGGCAGCGTGGTGATTGGACTGGTTATGCTGCTGTTCATGCGGCGGAAAGCCAAGGATAATCCCTTTATCGCCGTGATTGCATGCCAGGATCATGCGGCGGAACAGCAGGCGATTGCATTCCTGCGTAGCCATGTGCAAAAAATGGACGTGAAGAGCAAGACCGCCCAGGAATCCGGGATTGAACTGAACTTCGAAATTCGCCTGAAGGATGACGATACCGATTTTATCACCGCTCTGTCGCAGCTGCCCGGTGTGCGTAGCGCAGTGCTAGTGTCCTATAATGGCGACTATATGGGGTAAGCAGCCATGCTGAAAAGCAAGAAGATCGACCGGGTGTGCTGCCTTGTGCTGGCATGCACCATGCTGCTGGCCGCTGGCTTTACGGCTCTGGCGGCTGCTGGTCAGCTGGAAAGCAGCCGTGCGAATGCCCAGACCTATGGCGACTATCTCTTTACGCAGGATAGCGTTCACAGAATTGATATTTCCATGGATGCGTGGGATGAATTCATCCAGAACTGCACCGATGAGGAATATCGGCTCTGCACCCTGTCTATCGATGGGGAAAATCAGGGCGCAGTGGCGATCCGGGCAAAGGGCAATACATCGTTGAGTTCCGTGGCGCAGTATGGCAATAATCGGTATAGCTTCAAGGTGGAGTTTGACCATTATCAGGATGGCAAAACCTATCGCGGGCTGGATAAGCTGAGCCTGAACAACCTGATTCAGGACGCGACCTATATGAAGGACTACTGGAGCTATACCTTCATGGGCCAGATGGGTGTGGCTTCTCCGCTGTGCAGCTATACGGAGATTTACGTGAACGGCGAATACTGGGGACTGTATTTGGCCGTGGAAGGTGTGGAAGACGCATTCCTGGAACGCAATTACGGCGCGGATTCCGGCAATCTCTATAAGCCTGACAGCATGAGCTTCGGCGCTGGCCGCGGCAACGGCAAGGGCTTCGATATGGATAAGTTTCAGCGGGATAATGCTGCCGATTCGGATAACGCCGAGGCTGCGCCCCCTGAAATGCCGGATGGCATGGATCCCGGCGATGGCCAGAACCCGCCTGAAATGCCGGATGGCATGAACCCGGAGAATGGCCAAACCCCGCCGGATATGCCTCAGGGAATGGCTGGATTCGATCCCGGCGCTATGCCTGGCGGCATGAATCCTGGAGAGAATACGCCTGGCGCAGATCAAAGTCCCGGGAATGGAACGGTGCCCGAAATGCCAGAGGGGATGAGTCTTGGCGAAGGCCAGACCCCGCCCGAAATGCCGGAAGGCATGGAGTACGGCGCTATGCCGGGAATGGGCGAGGGCTTTGATTTGGGATCTGTGGATCTGGATCATCTGGATCTAAGCAGTCTGCCCAGCGCCGGCGGCCTGAACTTTGGATCAATGGATGAAGAAACACAGTCTCAGATAAAGGATTTCGTAAAGGAAAACAAAGACGAACTGCTCAATCGGATTGCCGGCGGCTTTGGCGGTGGGGGCTTCGGCGGCATGGGCAGCAGCGATGTGAAGCTGCAATATATCGACGATGACCCGGAAAGCTATGCCAATGTTTTCGATAACGCCAAAACCAAGACCACCCAGAAGGACAAGACCCGGCTGATTGCATCGCTGAAGAAGCTGAGCGAATATGATCTGAGCGTGGTGGATACTGACAGCGTGGCCATGTATATGGCGGTGCACAATTTTGTGTGCAATGAGGACAGCTACACCGGTTCCATGGGGCATAACTATTATCTGTATGAAAAAAACGGCGTGATGACCATGATCCCTTGGGATTACAATCTGGCCTTCGGCGGTTTTTCCGGTGGAGATGCCACCAGCGCTGTGAACACGGCAATCGATACGTTGGTTTCTGGCGGCAGCGACAGCGATCGTCCCATGGCGGGCTGGATTTCTGCCAGCGAGGAAAGCCTGGCGTTATATCATGAGAAATACGCGCAGTTTATCAGCCAGGTGTTTGTCAGCGGCTGGTTTGAAGAGGAATTCGACCGGGTGACCGAAATGCTGGCGCCCTACGTGGAGAAGAACGAAAACGGCTTCTATTCTTATGAAGAATTCCAGACAGGGGCAGCAACCCTCAAGCAGTTCTGTCTGCTGCGCGCTCAGAGCGTGCAGGGGCAGCTGGATGGAACTATCCCCGCCACTTCTGCTGCGCAGACCGGGGTGGATAGTCTTGTGGATGCGTCTGCGATTTCGCTTAGTGATATGGGCGGGATGGACCGTGGCCGCGGCCAGAGTGGAACGGGCAGGAAAAATCGTAGGAAATAAACGGGAAACCAAAACGATTTCCACAATCTGGGAGGGGGAATCCTTTGCATATCGCGTGATTCCCCTCCTTTTTCTGGGAATATCAGGACGAAACTGCCTCGAAAGGAGAACTTTTTTAAAAAAAGTTCATTTTGGGGGTTGATTTTTAAGCGAATATGTAGTATCATATCAATGTTGCCGAAATGCTGATGTAGCTCAGTCGGTAGAGCGCATCCTTGGTAAGGATGAGGTCACCGGTTCAAATCCGGTCATCAGCTCCAGGTTAAGTGCCAGCTTTGATACAAGGCTGGCGTTTTTCTTTTACCTCATGTGAGTTAGAAAGCCGTGGCACAGGAAAAGTGAGCTGCAAAAGAGTCTACTGTGAATATAATGCTGGAATTGCTCAAGCTTGGCGTAATTAACATTTTATTCTCAATTGAATTCTTGACAGTCATGGAATTCAGTATTAAAATAACTAACGCGGTTAGAATCTAACTGGGTTAATAAAAAGAATGAGGTATTTTTGATGGCGTCAAAGGAACAGATCAAAATGCTTCTGAGCGAGCTGAAGAAAGCGCCGCCTTCACAGCTGTTTCAAAGCATTGATTCAAGTACGGCCGGCATGCGAGCAATTTTGCTCTATCTGTGCGATACAGATCGTATCGTAACGGCAGGCATGGTGAGCGATTATATGCATGTGAGCACTGCACGAGTTGCTGTACTGCTGAAAAAGATGGAAGCAAAGGGTTTGCTTGAAAGGGGACGAGATCCGAAGGACGCGCGCAAAGTGATGGTGCGCCTATCCGCGCAGGGGAGAGAACTCGCGGCGCGTATACATGGGCATATCAATGAACGTATTGAGGCAATGATTGATCAGATCGGCATGGAACGAATGCTGGAATTTGCCGCAATCGCAAACGAGATTCATTCGATTTTTGAACCTGTGGAAGTTGATATCTGAGAAATAAGCAGTCACTGTGCGTTGCTTTCTTATTGTTAACTGTTTTAGATAAAATTAAAAGAGTAAGAAACAATGCTGAAAATGTTGAAAAAGCTATCGCGCCGCGATGGGGGATATGCGTTGATCTGCATTGCCTTTATCGCAGCGCAGGTATGGCTGGATATGACCATGCCTGAGTACATGAGCAGGATCACCGTACTAATCGAAGCGCTCGGCAGCGCAATGTCCGAAATCTGGCGCGTAGGCGGTATAATGCTGTTATGCGCGCTGGGCAGCCTTACGACGTTGTGCATCACGGCAGTTTTTCCACGAAGATCGGCAGCAATCTGGCGAGTGCGCTGCGTGGATGTAAGTTCAAGCAGGTGCAAGCCTTCTCCATGATGGATGCAAAGAAATTACGCCAGAGAGAAGAGAGGAAACAGCATGAAAGAATTACGTGCTGGCATTGATGTAGGTTCCACCACGGTTAAACTGGTCATTTTGGATGAAAACAATAACCTGCTTTTCGGCCAATATCGGCGGCACATGGCGCACACGCAGGAAACGCTTGCCCAGTTGCTTTGCGAAGCAAAGGAACAATTGGGTGAATGTAGACTGCGCCTGCGCATTACCGGCTCAGGTTCCATTAACCTGGGTAAAGCGCTGAACATTGGCTTTGTGCAGGAGGTTGTTGCAGTAGCTACGGCCCTTCAGGCTGTTGCGCCGCAAACCGATGTAGCCATTGAGTTGGGTGGCGAGGATGCCAAGATTATTTATTTCAATGGCGGATTGGAAGAAAGAATGAATGGGGTTTGTGCCGGCGGCACGGGCTCCTTCATTGACCAGATGGCTGCGCTTTTGCAGACCGATGCCGAAGGCCTGAACCGGGAGGCGGCGCAGTATCAGCGGATTTATCCTATTGCCGCCCGCTGTGGCGTTTTTGCAAAAACGGACATTCAGCCGCTGATTAATGAGGGCGCTTCCCGCG
>CAYRFP010000062.1:0-8503 GCA_964423675.1 uncultured Oscillospiraceae bacterium | reverse complement strand
AGTTGCTGATTTCGTAATTCTTTTCAAATTACTGTCTTATCAGCACACAGCAAAACAGGCTCGTTTTTTCTTTTTTGCGTTTTCCCTGCAAGCAGCCTCTCATGATATTTTAACGTGCATTTTCGTTTTTAATATGATATAATATGTTTAATGTAAACGAAGGGGGCGTTTGACATGAAAGACCAAGCCATGCCGCTTATCAGCGTGATCATGCCGGTCTATAATGCCGAAAAAAAAGTGGGGGCTGCGGTCGAAAGTGTGCTTTCGCAGGATTATAAAAATCTGGAGATCATTCTGATCAACGATGGCAGCAAGGATGGAAGCCTGGATGTTTGCCAGGCGCTGGCCCAAAAAGATCCACGTGTTTTATTGATTGATCAGCCAAACGGCGGATGCGCTGCCGCCCGCAATGCGGGGCTGGACATAATGCACGGAGAATACCTCATGTTTGTGGATAGCGATGACCGGCTGGCTCCCGGCGCTTGTCGACAATTGCTGAACGCACTGGATGACAGTGATTTGGCCATTTCTCATTACTATTTCGTATTGGGCGATTCCCAGACGAAAAAGGGGCTTTTGGATGGAAACCGCAAGCTAAATGAGCAGACGTTTCTGGAGGAGTTGATCAAACGCCCCGGAACGTTTTATTTCAGCGCCCTTTGGAACAAAATCTATCGCGTTGATCTGGTGCGGAAGCTGGGGCTGCGTTTTGATCCCTTCCTGCGTTGGGGTGAGGATTTCGCGTTTAATATGCAATATAATCGCGCCGTGCGGCAGGTTTCCCTGCTGGATGCGCCGCTCTATTACTACGTAAAGGATGTAACGGGCGCCAGCATGAGCTGGGCGCTGGATATCCCCCGCAGCCTGAGAATCAAGGCCCGCCTGTATCGCATTTTTAAAGCGCTGTATATTGAAAAAGGACTGTATGCAAAAAATCGCTCACGGGTGCAGCGGTACATTTTCAACATCACGCTCATGGACTGATTTTCTCTCTTTTTCCCGCCAATGGCGGGTCTTTTTTTCAGTTCATAGAGAACAAATGTTTTTATTTCACTGTGCAAATATAGGAAATTTTATCCAAATTAATAGGAGAAAAATAGAATTATTTGTCATATTCTGTAGCACTTTGCTTCTCTCCCTGCTTATAAGCCAGAATCCATTGTAATTCCGAGGAATTTATTTATAATAGGAAATAGCTTCCGTAAGGAAACCAAAAAAAGCAGAAAAATATATGCAAAGCGCATATGTTTTAAGCCGAAAAACATAAAAAACGAGGGGATTATCATATGGGTGACATCCGAATTGCAATGGCAGAGGACAACGAAGAACTGAGGGCGCTCATGGTTGAATCACTGCGCCGGGAACCGGGCGTAAAGCTGGTTGGCGAAGCAGGAAACGGCTTGGACGCCGCGAAAATGGTGCTGGAAGCGCATCCGGATGTGCTTTTGCTGGATATGATCATGCCAGGTCTGGACGGCTTTGGCGTGCTGAGCCGGCTTCAGCAGATTCCTTCAGAAAAACGTCCACAGGTGATAGCCGTAACGGCGTTGGGCCGGGACGATTTCATTCGCCGAGCCGTAGACATGGGCGTAAGCTATTACATGATTAAGCCTGTAGAAATGGATGTGCTGCTGGCGCGCATTCGGGATATTGCCGCGCCTGCCATTCCTGCGCCCAGGGAAAGCAGAACGCCTTCCATGCCGGGAACAACGCTGGAAGACAAGCTGTCCAACATCTTCCTGACCATGGGCATGCCGGCCCACATCAAGGGCTTTCAATATCTTCGCGAAGCCGTGCGGCTGGTGGTGGAATGTCCAGCAATGCTGGGCGGCATTACCAAGGAACTCTATCCCGCCATCGCCCATCATTTCGGAACCACGTCCAGCAAAGTCGAACGCGCAATCCGTCATGCCATCGAAGTGGCCTGGAGCCGCGGCCGGGTGGACTCACTGAATCAAACGCTGGGCTGCTGTGTCGTTTTCCCAGAAGACAAGCCGACAAACGGTGAATTCATTGCCCTGCTGGCCGATAAACTATCCAGCGCGGAACACAGCGCCTGAGTTACACATGTAAAAAATAGCAATTCCACCCTGTGAACGTTGACATAAAGTAGAGCATTCCGATATAATAGGAATGTCGGATAAGTTTTCCAACAAAACAGGGAGGAAACGATCATGAACAAGAAAACAAAAAAATTTTTATCGTATGGCCTGGCTTTTTCTCTCCTGACAGCTTCTGCTCCCGCCTCGGCTTTAGAAATCGGTTCTGGCGCAGGTATCGGAACGGGGGCAGGTATCGGAACCGGCGGAAGCATTGGATCTGGCGCTACTGTGACAGATCCCGCCGGGCCGCCGATTGGCTCCGGGGCAACCGTTGTTTCACCCACAGCTCCACCCATCGGTTCGGGGGCAACGTATTCTCCTTCTGGCAGTTCCTATCTGTATCAGACGCTGTATATAAATACAGCCAACGGCGGCAAGCTGAATCTGCGGATGCTTCCCTCCATCAATTCCGCCTGTCTGGGGCAGTATGCCTTTGGCACAGAAGTGCTGGCGCTGACCATGAACGATGGCTGGGCCTACGTGCTGGTTAACGGCCAATACGGCTACATGATGTTGCAGCATCTGAGTTATTACAAGCCCTCGTTGCCCTCCTACGAGCCGGAAGAACCCAGCTATTCCACCTTGTTCATCAACACCGGCAACTCCGGACGGCTGCATCTGCGGATCGCGCCTTCGCAAAGCGCTCAGTCTCTGGGCCTGTATAGAAACGGCACGGAGGTGACGGTACTAAGCCGCAATGGAACGTGGTATTACGTCTGCGTCAACGGCCAGTATGGTTACATGATGCGCAAGTTCCTGTCCACCTCCTATACCGCCCCTGTTGTTCCCTCCACACCCACGGTATCCACGCTGATGTATGTGCAAACCGGGAATTCCGGACGGCTGCATCTGCGGCGGAGTCCTTCACAGAATGCGGAATCTCTTGGGCTGTTTTCCAACGGGACACAGGTAACGGTGCTGTCCCAAAGCGGCAACTGGGTCTATGTATCGGTTAATGGGCAGTACGGCTATATGATGCGCAAATTCCTTCAGTCTTACAGTTCTTCTTCCAGTGCTTCGCTCTATGACGGCTGCTATGCCACTGTAGCACAGGCAAAGAATTCCTATGTGAACATGCGCGCTTACGCTGTTGTGAACAGCTACAACGTGGTGGCGCAGGTGCCCAGCGGAACAACCGTATGGGTACTGGAAGCAGGCGATACTTGGTGCCGCATTCAATATGGCAGCCTGACAGGATATATGCTCACTTCCTTCCTGCGCTAAAGCCCGCCAGCTTCACGCAAAGCCAAAAGAATCCGTTCCGCAAAACCGGGCGGATTCTTTTCATTTCCTTCTAAAGCCTGCTATTTTCACTTCGATTCCTTCCTTTTTGCATCTTTACATCTTCCAGCGCCTGTGCTATCATTTCCCTTGGAATCATTAAAAAACGGAGGCGCTGGCATGGAAGCAATTTCCACCACACTGGACGCAGTCTGTCTGGCGGCGCGAATTATCCTGGAAAGCGGCGGAGAAACCTATCGGGCTGAGGAAACCGTAGAACGCATGTGCACCGGACTTGGCGTGGAGGATGTGGATGCGCTGGCGATTCCAACCGGCATTATGCTGACGCTGTCCGCAGAGGATGGAACGTCTCTGACCCGCATCGTTCGGGTGCATAGCCGCAGCACCAATCTATGGCGCGTGGATGAATGCAATCGCGTTTCCAGGCAAGTGGCTCAGGGCCAGCTTTCCGCTCAGGACGCGCTTTCTCAGCTACGGCAGATTCATCGCTCCACCGGTGCCGCTCTCTGGCTGAGTGTTTTAGCCGGTGCTCTCTCCTCCGCCAGTTTCGCAGTGATGTTGGGCGGCAGCTGGGTAGACTTTGGAATCGCCTTCGTTTGCGGCGCGCTAGTGCAGCTGGTGTTACCGCTGCTGAGCCGTCATCGGGTGCCGCCCCTAGTATCCGGGCTGGTTCTGGGCTTTTTGACCACGTTGGTTACGCTGCTGGGTACCCTTTGCTTCTCCGGCGCCAATATTGAGCCGATTATCGGCGGCGCCATCATGCCCATGCTGCCCGGCTTGGCCACCACCAACGCGATTCGCGATACCATCAGGGGCGATCTGGTTTCTGGCGGCGCACGGTTTACCGAGGCTATCCTTACCGCCGTGATGATCGCCGCAGGCATTTGTATTATGCTGAGCATGTGGAGGGGAATCGTATGAACGGGCTTTTGCAGGTTATCGCAAGCTTTGCAGCCGCCGCCTGTTTCTCGGTGCTTTTGTGCCAGCCGCGGGGGACGATCTGCGTCAGTTCGCTTATTGCAGCGGCGGGCTACGGCCTGTTTCTGCTGTTAGGTCAATCTACCGCTGGTTATTTCTGCGCCACACTGCTGATCGCCGTATGCTGCGAAATCTGTGCCCGTATTTTGAAGCGGGCCGCCACGCTGTTTATTACCAGCGCGCTGATTCCTCTGGTTCCCGGCGTTGGGTTGTACCGAACCATCCGCTACATCGTGGAAGGCGATTACAGCCAAGCACTCAGCGTGGGCACCAGCACCCTGATGGGGATTTGCGCCATTGCTTTGGGAATCACGTTTTCTTCGCTTTTTTTTGCCAATCTGCATAGGAAAAAGAAAAAGCCATGCTAACCGCGCATGTCTATCTGGCGCTTCCCAACTGGCAGGCAGCCGAACGAGCGCTGCTTCAGGATGCACGATTTCATATTCTGGGCGGCAGCAATGATGGAAGAGTGGCTCTGCGGGAAACAGAACGGCTTTCTCCCGATTTGCTTGTGGCAGACGCTGCGCTGGTCGGCATAGACGGGAAAGCGTTGCTGGCGCGTTTGGGGCGACGCATCTCCCCGCCGCGGACGCTGTATCTTTCACGTTTTGCCGCTGAATCGCTTCCAGAAAGCGATGAAACGCTATTCTGGCCCGCCGATGAGAAAGCACTGATCGCAGCAATTGCCAGCGTTTCCGCCAGATCTGCGCCGAGATTGGCCCAGCCTCACGAACCGCTGCGGCTGCAAATCTCGTCCGATTTTCTGCTCGCATTGGAAATGCCGTCTACCCTCAAAGGCTTTGCCGCTGCTGCGCAGGGAGCTGCCCTTTGCGCCTGCGCGCCATGGGTGTTAAGCGACAAGCAGGGGCTGCTCTATCCTCTGCTGGCGGATAAGCTGGGTACAACACCCTCCGCTGTGGAGCGCGCCATTCGCGTTGCGGTGGAGCACACTTGGCTGTACGGAAACCTGAGCGCTATCCAGCGGCTTTTTGGTCTATCCGTGGATGCTGAACGAGGAAAGCCCACCAATGCCGAATTTCTTTCCCAGCTTGCCGAGCATGTGCGCCGGGAAGGCCAGAAACAGCTGACTGGCTGGAATCCCGTTTCGAATGCATAAAAAGCTGCGTTTTGCAAAAGCGCAGCTTTTTTTGACAAACGGCTGTGATTATTCCTTTCCGCCATCCTGTTTACGGCCGCCAAACAGGCTGCCGCCCATCTCCTGAAAGGTTCGTTTCCATTTATGCAGCGCATCCTTGCCACGACCAGACGCTGCAAAAGCATATACCAGTGCGCCCAAAACCAGCGCAAGAATCACCCAAACGGTTCCTTTCCATCCCCCCGCATTCTCGGCTCCCGTCTTGCCGGATGAGGATTTGCTCCCCGCCGCCCCAGTTACTCCTCCATACAGCGTTTTATTCATCACGTTTGCCATATAGCCAGTGGAAGTCAGCACGTCTTCTTTTGCGTTTGTATACGTGCCGAATTCCAGTAGCACAGCCTGGCTCATTAAATCTTGATTATAGGTTCCCTTTCCGATATAAATATCTTTAATCAGTCCTGGGTACATTTTGTCCGCAACTGCCTTGATTTGCACCGCAAACTCCTTGTTTGCTTCTGCATTCTGATTTGATCTCCCAACCAGCAGTCGCACCTTGGTGGTTTCTTCACCGCCCACCTCACCTTCATATTCGGCAGGATCCGGAATGCCATCCCGGTGAATATCCATCACTGCATCCACGCCCTCCTCCAGCAACCCGGCTGCCGTGGCCCGACTGCGGCGATAGGCTCCCGCGTCATGGGGATGATGGGTTTCATCGCTGTAATAAACGGTAATCCCCTGCTGTTCCAGTTCCGCTTTGAAGGCTTCGGCCACGTCGTATATGCCACCCCGTGATTCATCACTGCTCGTGCCATCCGTAGGTTTATAGCTTTCGTCGCTATGGGTACAATAAAGCGCCACGGCCTTTTTCTGTCCTGCAACAGGCTGCGCTTCCTCCGCAAGCCAGTCCACATCTGGCATGGCATAATCGCCCAGTTCCTGCGCCGTCGCCTCGCACTTTGTATAATTCACCGCCGTGATACGGTAATGCCGGTTGTTCCCTGAAATATATTCATCCCCCACATCCGGCGTGCCCGCATAGCTGGTAATTTTTTCGCCCTGACTGTTTAACAGGGCATAAACCGTTTCCTCCTCTGTTTCCTGCGCACCAGCCGAAATCGGCAGCAGCAATAGTCCAAGCAGACAGGCCAGGCATTTTCTCTTGCTCATTTCCGCGTCTCCTCTCTGGGCATCAGCGTATCCACTGCATCCCGATTCTCCCGGCGATTGGGGCGCGCAGCCCTTTCTATCAGTTCGCCCACCAGTTCCGCCAGCAGCACGGCGATCAGCCCGGAGAGAACAACCACGTCCATCATCCCTGCGCCGCCCAGCGTCAGAGTTTGGCTCAGTCCCTGGCTCCAGTTTACGATAGCCACTGCAATATCTGCCAGAACAACACCCATGATCCCGCATATAAAGGCCGCCCGCCGGGAACGCCCCAGCAGATAGGCCACCGCTCCACCTACCAGACCGTATACGTAATTGGGATCCAAAACGATCTGCTCCGGTTCATCTGGCATCCAGCGGCCCAGCAGGAAAACGATTCCGCCAGTGAATACGCTGCCGATCACTGCCCGCCAAATCTCCCTGCTGGTATCCGTTTTTATCAGCAAATACACACACACAAGCACGGGCACCACTGCCCCGCCCAAATTCAGCGCCACCCGCCCCAAGCGAATATCTGGCGCCAGACCGCCAAAGAAAATCGCCGCAGCGATCAGTAGCGCGGCTCGATCGCTCAGCTGCATTTTATCCAGTACCCGTTGCGCTATTCCGAACAATACCAGTACCGACACAATAGCCAGCAGAATCAGCCCGATTGACATGCTTCTTTTTTCCTCCCGGCGTTCAAATATCGTTTCTCTTTCATTATGCCCGTTTAACCAGGCGCTATGTAAACGGCGGCGCGGAAAAAGGAAAAAACAGTTTAGAACGTAAAAAATGCAGTTTTTAACCATAAACCCCTTGCAGAATTTAGCAATGCGTGATACTCTGGATATAGGCTTTGAAGCAGAAGGGAAGACGCTTTGCTCCCTGCAATGCAGCGTAGCGTCTTTTAAAAAAAGCATTTCGGGATTTTTGCTTTTTCCACGTTGCGGCGGCATGCTTCCTGGGCATCCCATCGCGGTTTTTCCGCTTCTTGCCCCCATTCGTATCGCACCAAATATAAAGGAGGTTTCCAATGCTCAACCAAAACGTAGCGCAGGCTGTTATCGCGCAGGCGCTGAAAACCGGCGGCGATTTCGCCGAAATTTTCCTGGAAGACCGATTGAATAATAATATATCCATGCTGTCGGGCAAAGTGGAAAGCGTAAACAGCCGTCGTCTGCACGGCGCAGGCGTCCGGGTGTTCAGCGGCTTTCAGGGCGTGTATGTTTATACCAATGACACCAGCGAAAAGGGGCTTCTGGATTGCGCCCGCCGGGCCGCTTCCGCCATTGCCGCACAAAGCAGCTACACGGCCAAGCCCCTGATGTGGCATGAAACGCCCTCGGTTCATTCCATTCTGGAAATGCCCAATCAGGTGAAGGCACAGAAAAAGATCGAGAAAATGAAGGCTGCTCAGGCTGTGCTAAATAAGTATGACGAAGTGAAGCAGGGCGCCGTTCGTTATACAGACAGCGTTCAGCGGGTTTGGATTGCCAACAGTGAAGGACTGTTTACCTCCGATACCCGTGTATACAGCCGTTTCAGCGTATCTGCCATCGCCTCCAATGGCTCCGAAAACCAGACCGGTCATTCCGGCCCCGGCGGCATGCAGGGCTTTGAAATCTTCGATCAGAAGATTGATCCTGAAGCCGTGGCCAAAGTCGCGGCGGATCAGGCCGTAACCATGCTTCATGCCCCTGTCTGTCCGGCCGGCGTTATGCCTGTGGTCATTGACAACGGCTTTGGCGGCGTCATTTTCCACGAAGCCTGCGGCCATTCTCTGGAGGCCACGTCCGTTGCGGTGGGCAACAGCGAATTCTGCGGAAAGCTGGGCCAGAAGATCGCTTCCGATAAGGTGACGGCCATTGACGACGGCACCATGATCAATGAATGGGGCAGCGAGAACATCGACGATGAAGGTACGCCCACCACC
>CAYRFP010000061.1:0-9047 GCA_964423675.1 uncultured Oscillospiraceae bacterium | reverse complement strand
GGTGGAAGATGAAAGCCAGCAGATTTCTCTGGCGGATGCCCGGATGCTGCGGCCTAATTACGAGCTGGGGGATATCGTGGAAATCGATGTGACCCCGGCGGACTTTGGCCGCGTGGCCGCGCAGACGGCTAAGCAGGTGATGCTCCAGCGGCTGCGGGAAGCAGAACGGGGCAAAATTTACGATGAATATATCGAAAAAGAAAACGAAATCCTTACTGGCATCGTGGAGCGGGTGGAAGGCGAAACGGTGTATGTGGAACTGGGACGAACCCAGGGTGTGCTGCAAAAGAGCGAATGGATGCCCGGTGAAGAATATCGTCCCGGCGATCACGTCAAGGTTTATGTCCTCCAGGTTTATCGCAGCGGCAAGGATGCTGGCCGTGCGCCCCAGGTGGCGGTGAGCCGGATTCATACTGGCCTGGTAAAGCGCCTGTTTGAGATGGAAGTTCCCGAAATCGCTACGGGCGTTGTGCAGATTAAATCCATTGCCCGGGAAGCCGGCAGCCGCACCAAGATGGCCGTGGCCTCTATGGACGCGCTGATCGATCCTGTGGGCGCCTGCGTGGGTCCCCGGGGTAGCCGTGTGGATAAGGTGGTTTCCGAACTCAAGAACGAAAAAATCGATATTATCAAATGGTCCCAGGATCCGGCAGAATTCGTTGCCAACGCGCTGAATCCGGCTCATGTAATCAGTGTATTCGTGTCTGAAAAGGAAAAAATCTGCCGCGTGGTGGTACCGGATAATCAGCTGTCTCTGGCCATTGGCAAGGAAGGACAGAATGCCCGTCTGGCCGCCAAGCTGACCGGCTGGAAGATCGATATTAAATCCCAGACGCAGGTGGCCGAACTTATGCGTCAGGAGATGCCGGAGTTGCAGGAAGGCAATGGCCAGGTGATCGCGGATGAATACGAGGATTACCAGGTGCCTGGCGGCGACGACGAAATCGAGTAAGAAACAAGAGGAATGGCCATGCCCATGAAGGAAAAGAAGGTGCCCATGCGCATGTGTGTGGGCTGCCGGGAAATGAAGCCCAAGCGGGAGTTAATCCGCGTAGTGCGGTCTGCCGAGGGCAATGTTTCCATGGACGCAACGGGGAAAAAGCCGGGGCGGGGCGCTTATGTATGCCGCAGCGCGGAATGTCTGCGCCGAGCCATACGGCAAAAGCAGCTGGAGCGCGCTTTTGAATGCGCACTGGCAGATGATGTGAAGGAAGCGCTGACGCAGGAGTTGACGGCGCTGGAACAAGAGCATGCAGAAGATTGAAGGATTGCTGGGGCTGTGCTGCCGGGCCGGCCAGATCACCTTGGGCGCCGAAATGGTGCTAAAGGAAATCAAGGCGGGAAGAGCGGCGCTGGTGCTGGTGGACGAGAGCGCATCGGAGGGAACCAGGAAGAAAATCGCCGATGCCTGTGCCTATCGCCATGTGGCCCTGCATATGCTGCCTGTGGATTGTCTTTCCCGTGCCTGCGGCCGCGATGGGCGCATGGCCGGAGCGGTGAAAAGCGGGAAGCTATGCCAGCAATTGCAATTGCTGCTGACCCAATCGGCCGAGCCGATTCAAGAATAAATCTATCGAAAAATCAAACGCAAAACAATGCCAAATGCGGGGGTGCGAGCGTCGAATGACCAAGGTGAAACTGGCGGAAGCCACAAAGGAAATTAATCAGCAGGCGGGAGCGATTCTGGAGGATGCGGCGCGGATTAAGAAAAATCTGGATGCCGTGATGCAATCCCTTCGGAAGCAGGAAGCCAAATTCCAGCGGGATGAAGAGGAACAGCGCGCCCGGAAGCGCCAGGAAGAGCAGCAGCTGCTGGCTCAGCAGCATACCAAGGCTTGGACCATGCCTGACGAAGAGGAAATCGCCCAGGAAGCCCCCGCCGTGAAGCAGGAAGAAAAGGCGGAGAAAAAGCCGGAGACGGCGAAGGCAGAAGCGCCGAAGGCCGAGCCTGCTCCCGCTAAGGAGACTGCACCGGAACCGCAGAAAAAGCCGGAGCAGCCTGCTCCCAAGGCCGAAGAGGCGAAGAAAGAAGAAAAAGTAACTGCGCCCAAGGCCGAAGAAAATAAACCGGCGAAAAAGCCTGCTGCGCAGGACGAAGCAAAGGCTGCGCCCAAGGCAGAGGAAAAGCCCGCTTCGGCTCCGGCTCGTCCCGCCGCTGCGCAGGGCGCTCGTCCTTCCGCCGCGCCTGCGGCTCGCCCGCAGCAGCCTTATGGCCGTCCTGCGAATCCAGCGGGTCCTTACGGTCGTCCGGCCAATCCCAACGGTCAGCCTTATGGTCGTCCTGCGAATCCAGCGGGTCCTTATGGTCGTCCGGCCAATCCCAACGGTCAGCAGTATGGTCGTCCTGCGAATCCAGCGGGTCCTTATGGTCGTCCGGCCAATCCTAACGGTCAGCAGTATGGCCGTCCCGCGAATGCCAGCGGTCAGCAGCAGTATGGCCGTCCGGCCGGTGCAGCAGCCGCTCAAGGCGGCCGTCCGCCCATGGGTGGTGCCGGTCGTCCCCAGATGGGCAATCGTCCCGCTGGCGGAGCCAGCCGTAGCCGTGGGCCGGAACTGACGCCGGTGATGGAAAAAGAGCGGGTCAGCAATTATGATCCCAACAAAAAGCAGTATCTGCGCCAGCATGATCCGGAGCATGTGGCCAAGAACCGCAAGCAGCTGGTCAAGGAATCCTTCAACGGGTTTGACGATGAAACCGTCCGCGGCGGCAAGAAGGCCCGCTCCAAGAAGCAGCCCTCTGCGCAGCAGCTGATGGCGCCGATTAAGATCGAAAAGGCGTTTATGACGGCGGAGACTATCACCGTTAAGGATCTGACTGAGCGCATCGGCAAGCCCGCCGGCGAAATCCTTAAGAAGCTGTTAATGCTGGGCATTATGGCCAATATTAACTCGGAACTGGATTTTGATACCGCATCCCTGGTTTGCTCTGAATTTGGTGTGGAACTGGAAAAGAAGCTGGATAAAACGGCAGAAGACGCGCTGTCTGATACCAATTTTGAAGATAGCGAGGAAGATCTGCAGCCTCGGCCTCCGGTCATCACCATTATGGGTCACGTTGACCATGGCAAGACCAGTCTTCTGGACTATATTCGCAAGGCGCACGTGACCACCACCGAAGCCGGCGGCATTACGCAGCATATCGGTGCATATACCGTGAAACTCAATGGCCGGCAGATTACTTTCCTGGATACCCCTGGCCACGAAGCCTTTACTGCGATGCGCATGCGCGGCGCGCAATCCACGGATATTGCAGTGCTGGTTGTGGCGGCGGATGACGGCGTGATGCCCCAGACCGTGGAGGCTATTAACCACGCCAAGGCAGCGGGAGTGCCCATTGTTGTGGCCATCAACAAAATGGATAAGCCTGCGGCAAATCCGGATCGGATCATGCAGGATCTGACCAAGTATGAGTTGGTGCCCGAGGATTGGGGCGGAGATACCATCATGGTGCCCGTGTCTGCGCTGACTGGTGATGGCGTGGACGATTTGCTGGAAATGATTTTGCTCCAGGCGGATGTGCTCCAGTTGCGCGCCAACCCCAACCGCATGGCCATGGGCGTGATTATCGAAGCCAAGCTGGACAAGGCTCGCGGCCCGCTGGCTACGGTGCTTCTCCAGAACGGTACGCTGCATATCGGCGATAACATCGTGGCGGGCATGGCTTCCGGCCGTGTACGCGCCATGCTGAACGACCGGGGCGAACGCGTGCAATCGGCAGGTCCGTCCACGCCTGTGGAAATTTCCGGCTTCACGGATGTGCCCCAGGCTGGCGATGAAATGATGGCGGTGAAAGACGATCATCTCAGCCGTCAGGTAGCGCAGGAGCGTCGGGATAAGCTGAAGGCTTCCCGGGTGGCCGCATCTTCCAAGGTCTCGCTGGATAATCTGTTTGCGGGGATTGCCGAGGGTAAGGTGCAGAACCTGAACATTATCATCAAGGCAGACGTGCAGGGCTCCGTGGAAGCGGTGAAGCAGGCACTTGAAAAGCTGAGCAACGATGATGTGAAGGTTCGTGTGCTCCATTCAGCAGTGGGTGCAATTACCCAGGATGACGTAAACCTGGCCTCCGCTTTTAACGCTATTATCATCGGTTTCAACATTCGTCCCGACAGCACTGCACGGGATGCTGCGGAAAAGGAAGGCGTGGATATCCGGCTGTATCGCATCATCTATCAGGCTATCGAAGATGTGGAAAAGGCCATGAAGGGTCTTCTTGCGCCCGAGTTTAAGGAAACGCTGCTGGGCCATGCGCAGGTTCGCAATGTGTTCAAGATCACCGGTGCTGGTACGATTGCCGGTTCTTATGTGACGGATGGCAAGGTGCAGCGCAACGCATTGGTGCGTCTGCTGCGGGATAACGTGGTTATTTTTGAGGGCAAGCTGTCCTCTCTGCGCCGGTTTAAGGACGATGTGAAGGAAGTAGCCGCTGGCTATGAATGCGGCATCGGCCTGGAAAACTACAACGATATTAAAGAAAACGACATAGTAGAATGCTTCGTCATGGAAGAGATTGAACGTTAAGCGGATGTGCGGGAGGGGCGCGCTTCCCCTTGGGAGGCCGGCTCTCCCGCACTCTGTTTATCGGGCAAAGGAGAATACATATGGCCAACTTTCGAATTGACAGAATTTCTGAAGAAGTGCGACATGCTTTGGATGGGATCATTCGGGAAATGAACGACCCCCGAATCGGCGGCACGTATTGCATCACGCGGGCGGATGTGACCCGCGATTTGCGGTATGCCAAGGTTTACGTGAGCATTTTGGAGGACGAAAAAGCGGAAGACATGATGAAAGCGCTGAAGAAGGCCGCCGGTTTTATTCGTCATGAACTGGGAAACAGGGTTGACCTGCGCTATACGCCGGAACTTCTTTTTGAACGCGACCGGAACATCGCCTATGGCGTGCATATTGCCCAGGTGCTGCGGGAAGTGGGCGCGCAGGAGGAAAACAATGGGGACAATTAAACCCTTCAGAGAAGAAAGCTTGCTGTCCGCGCTGAAAGGCGCGAACAGCTTCTTGCTATGCACCCACGTGAACCCGGACGGGGACGCGATCGGATCCGCCTTGGCAATGACTGTGGCGCTTAGGCAGATGGGCAAGCAGGTGGTGGTTTCCTGCGCTGATCCCGTTCCCAGGCAGCTGAGGATTTTGCCGGGAGCGGCAGAAATCGTAGGAGCAGAGGCGCTTCAGGGCCGCAGCTTTGACGCGGGATTTGCGCTGGATGTATCCGAGCCACGGCGACTGGGCGCATGTATGGACGCCTTCTTTCGTTGCCCTGTAACGTTGCAAATCGATCATCACGGGGATAATCCCCGTTACGCGCAGCATAACGCCGTGGATGCGGACGCAGGCGCAACGGGCTGTATCGTTTTTCGTGCGCTTCGTGCGCTGAACAGAACGATCACCAGAGAGATCGCTCAGTGCCTGTATTCTGCCCTTAGCACCGACACCGGCAATTTCTGCTTTTCCTGTACCACGGGAGAAATCTTTGCGATCATGGCCGAACTTATGGAGGCGGGACTGGATTTGACCGCCATGGCGCGTACCCTGCATCTGCTGCGGGAGGAAGGCCATGTTCGTATGCTGGGCAGAGCGCTGGATTCTTTGCGGATTTTTGGTGATGGAAAATGTGCCGGGATGCGGCTGACGGTGCAGGATTTCGCTGCGTGCCATGCGCTTCCAGAGCATACCAGCAAAATCGTGAATTACGGGCTGGAATTGCCCGGAGTGCAGTTGGCGTATCTTCTGGAAGAAACCAAGGATGGAAGCGTCAAGGGCAGCCTGCGGGCGCAAAGCCCCTGGGATGTTTCTGTCATTGCTCATGCCTTTGACGGCGGTGGGCATGCACTGGCGGCGGGCTTTAACACGCAGGGCAGTTTGGAAGAAGTCAGCGCCCGCTTGGAACAGGCTTTGCTCAAATGCTTGGAGGATAAATCGTGAACGGCTTTCTGAATTTGCTCAAGCCGCCGGGGATGTCTTCCGGAGCGGCTGTGGCAGTGATTAAACGGCTGACTGGAGAAAAGGTGGGGCATGCGGGCACGTTGGATCCTGAAGCGGCGGGCGTATTGCCGATTATGCTGGGCCGGGCTACAAGACTGCTGGATTACTTTACAGACAAGAGCAAAAGCTATGTGGCCGAAATCGCTTTTGCGGGAGCAACGGACACTCAGGATGCTCAGGGCGTGATTATGGAGCCTGCCCTCCGTGTGCCGGAAAGGGCGGAAATTGAGGCGATACTGCCGCAGTTTACTGGAACGATTTTGCAGCGGCCCCCTGCTTATTCCGCCGTGAAGCGAGATGGAAAACCGCTTTATGCATTGGCACGGAAGGGCGAACTGGTGGAAACGCAGCTCCGGGAAACGGAGATTCGGCAGCTTGAACTGGGGGAGAAAACCGGCGAAAATGGCTATATGCTGTTTGTAGATTGTGGTGGCGGAACCTATATCCGAACCCTGTGCCATGATCTTGGTCAGGCGTTGCAGGCCCCGGCGCACATGCGTTTTTTGTTACGGACGCGGGCTGGCAGCTTCCGCCTTGAAGATGCCGTGACTATTGAGGAAGTCCAGGTCGCTGCACAAACGGGCGAGCTGGCGCAGATGCTGCTGCCGATGGATTATCCGCTGATGGATTTGCCCAGGTTTTCTGTGCCGTCTTCTTATGAAAAAGCTGCACGGAATGGAGCGAAGCTGCCGGGGGGACTGATGCAATCGCTGCCAGAGGGGGCGCGATGCCGCATTTATTACGGAGAAACGCTGCTGGGAATTGGCCGGAAAGCGGATTCGCTGATTCGATTTGATATGGGACTGGGAGGACAGGAATGATGGATATTCGGGAACGGCTGGCGCAGGTACGCTGCTTTCTGCTGGATATGGACGGCACCTTTTATCTGGGCGACCAGTTAATTGATGGTTCTTTGGAGTTTCTGGATGCGCTGGGATGCACCGGACGGCAATGCCTTTTTCTGACGAACAATTCCTCCAAATCTGCGGATTTCTATCGGCAGAAGCTGGCACGGATGGGGGTTCCGGAGCAGTATCGCAATGTGCTCACCAGTGGCCAGGCAGCCGCCCGGTATGTGGTGGAAAAGTATCCGGGCAAAAAGGCGTTCCTGCTGGCAAATGCTATTGAAACAAGGGAAATGCAGGAAGCTGGCGTGCAGGTGGATCAGGAGCACCCGGATTACGTGCTCATCGCCTTTGATACGGAACTGGACTACCACAAAATGACGCAGCTTTGCGATCATGTGCGGGCAGGGCTGCCTTATATCGCCACGCATCCGGATTTCAATTGCCCTACGGAAACTGGCTTTATTCCGGATATTGGCGCGACGATTGCTTATGTGAAGGCCAGTACGGGCCGGGAACCGGATCTGATAATTGGCAAGCCCAATAGCGGAATCGTGGAAGAAACGCTGCGAGTGACGGGGCTGCGCAAGGAAGAAATGGCGATGGTGGGTGATCGTCTGTATACAGATATTGCTACTGGCGTAAACTTTGGCATGCTCAGCGTGCTTGTGATGAGCGGGGAAACAACCAGCAAAATGGCCGCTGAATCGCCGATTAAGCCGGAACTGACCTTTGGTCGGCTGGCCGATATGATTCCGTTCCTGTGAGCAGGGTACGATTGGCGGGGCGCAACGCGCTGATTGCGCTGTTCTGGATTGGCGTATGGGACCTGGCGGCTTTGCTGGTAGGCAAGCCTTTGCTGTTGCCCGGCCCCTGGGAAACCGTGCTGGCGCTGGGACGTTTGACCAGGGACACAGCGTTTTGGCAGAGCATTGGAATGACGCTTATCCGCGTGATGGTGGGCTTTCTGGCGGCCGTGGCGCTGGGAACGGCGCTGGGCGCTTTGTGTTATGCTTGGAAGGCTGCGGAAAAGGTTCTGTCGCCCGTGCGCGGAATTATCCGAACCACCCCGGTTTCCTCCTTTATTATTCTGGTTCTCTTGTGGATTCAGCGGGGAAGGGTGCCAGCATTTATTTCCTTTTTGATGGTGCTTCCCATTGTGTGGACGGGAGTGCAGCAGGCGCTTTGTGCAACGGATTCTCAGTTGCTCGAAATGGCGCAGGCGTATGAATTCTCCTGGTGGAAAAAGGTGCGCTATATTTACGCGCCATCTGTGCGGCCGCATTTTGCTGCGGCATGCATGAACGGCTTGGGCTTTGCTTGGAAATCCGGGATTGCAGCGGAGGTTATTGCATTGCCGGCGCTGTCGGTTGGGAAGAATCTGTACGATGCAAAAATTTATTTGGAACGCGCAGAATTGTTTGCCTGGTCGCTGGCCGTAATCCTGTTGTCTTTGATGCTGGAAGCGCTGCTGAAATGGGCAATGGGCAAGCTTCGCGGATAAGCGGCGCTGGAAAGGAAGAAGCATGATTGCATTGCGGCAGGTTACTCTGGGGTATCCTGGCAGGGAAGTATTGCGGGATCAATCGCTGACGCTGCCGGACCAGGGCGTGATTGCTCTGATGGGGCCGTCGGGGTACGGAAAAACCACTCTGTTGCGAACGCTGGCAGGGCTGACGCCGCCGCTGTCCGGCCAGATAACGGGACTGGAAAATCGGCGCATTGCTTTTCTGTTTCAGGAGGATCGGCTGCTTCCCTGGCTCACGGCGCGACAAAATGTGGCGTTAGCCGGCAACGAGGAGCAGGCGGATCAATGGCTGAAGCAGATGGAAATTGATAACCCGCGTTTATATCCACGGGAAATGAGCGGCGGGATGCAGCGGCGGGTAGCTCTGGCCCGGGCGCTGGCGCGGGGCGGCGATGTTTTGCTGCTGGACGAGCCGTTTAAGGGGCTGGATGCAGCGCTGCGTGAAAGGATTGCGCAACGAATTCGCGCCGCTGCACCGCTGATCCTTCTGTCGATTCACGATGGAGAGGAAGCGGAACTGATGGGCGCAAAAATCCTGCGGATAGATGCAATGAATTGGGAAAACTAAAAAAGCAACGCCAGCGAAGCTGGGATGCATGGAGAAAAAGAAAAAGGCTGCAAATGTGCAATCCTAATAAGAAAACATTGTAGGGCGAGAGAGAAACGGTATAGCT
>CAYRFP010000060.1:0-9657 GCA_964423675.1 uncultured Oscillospiraceae bacterium | reverse complement strand
GGTTCCACCTGTTCCCATACCGAACACAGAAGTTAAGACCTTCAGCGCCGATGGTACTTGGCTGGAAACGGCCCGGGAGAGTAGGTCGCCGCCGGATTCAAAATAAGAGACACAAGAAGTTGTGTCTTTTTTTCTATAAAAATGTGGGTTGCACGATGCAATATTCGGTGGCAATCGCGAGGGCACATCTGTTTTTAGCAAAAAAACAATGCAAAAAAATTACTTTTGCATTGTTTTGTCAAGTATACTGGAAGCATTTAATCCAACGGATCCTCTAATAAGGTTACGCGTTTGGTTGTTGCGTCCAATTCCACCCGGCATCCGATCGGCATTGTAAACATGGGGTGGGTATGGCAGCAATCGAACTCTGCCAAAACTGGGACGGAGCAATTGTCTAATAGTTCCAGAAGTACTTCATACGGTTTTCTTCCAGTCCCGCAGTCATCATATTTCTCGTGTTTTCCCAAAATGATACCACCGATTCTCTCAAACACGCCTGACAATTTGAGCAGAGAAAAAGTTCTTTCAATAACGCTGGCGTTCTTCAGGGAGTCCTCTATCAGCAGAATGTCTCCATCGCGAATTTCGGGCATGTATTCTGTTCCGAAAAATCCTTCCATGGTGTTCAGATTGCCCCCGATCAATCGTCCTCGACAAGTTCCGGGAATAACACATACCCATTCGTTTCTGTATTCCGCTTTTGCTCGATTCTGCTTGCTCCAATCGATGAATTCATCCGTCCAAGTAGGGGGCATTTTATATTCATAGGGAACAGAAATTGTATCACAAATGATGGATTTAAAGGAATCAAACGAAGAATCAACGAATGGAGGAAACTCACCGAAGGAAGAGGCCAGTGCAGGGCCATAGAAAGTTATCAGTCCTGTTTTGGCGTAAATAGCCAACAGCAGGGCCGTCGTATCCGAATAGCCAATGATGATCTTGGGATGATGCCTCAGGTAATCATAGTCGATATATGGCAGAATAGAATTGGTGTTATTCCCGCCGATGGAAGCCATAAGAATGTGAACCTGATCATTGTATAGCAGATCGTTGAACTCAGTCGCGCGTTCTTTGATGCTTCCAGAACGATAAAAATCCTGTTTTCCTACAAGATTTCCGTCCAGAACACGGATGCCTTTAGCTGTTAAATACGCCTTTCCACGGTTATAGCGTGCAGGAACAGTTGCGGAAATCGGTGAAGAAGAGGAAAAAACGCCGATGGTTAAGGGCTTCGCCATCCTTGGGGCTTTCATAAACACTATCTCCTTTCACTGCTGTTGGGATATTTCGACTATTATAGCATACGTTTTTTTAAATGTCTATTGAATTATCACGGTGCAATGGCTGACAGGCTGGAGCGCTTACGGCATAATTAAGCACCGCAGAAGGGGCGCACTTAAAAAAAGCCGACGAACATATTCGACGGCTTCAAAGAAAATTTGTGCAGCAAAGAATTTATTTATGCCCAACTGAGCTGGGAATATTCTGCAATTCAAAGCGGTATTCTTGGCTGGCGGTTGGGTATTTATTTCGATCAACTTTGCTCAGAAACAGCGAAAGCGGGCGCACCCAGAGGCCGCCATCGCCGTAAAGCTTACGATAAATCACGCAGCGAGCTCCTGTTTCCGAATCTGTAGCCACGGCTTCGACCAGATAATGATCTCCCTTAAAATGGCGATAGACACGCCCAATGCATACTTCCTGCATAGACTGCTCCTTTTATTCCATCTGTTCAAACAGCAGTACGTTTTCTACATGGCTGGTTTGGCAGAACATATCCACGCTTTGGCAGCGGGAAACACGATAGCCATGGGAGCAGAGATATTTTGCATCTCGGGCCTGAGTTGCGGGGTCGCAGCTGACATAGACAACGCGCTGTGGCGCGGCCAGCGCAATCGCGCGAAGAACGGGTTCCTCACAACCCTTTCGCGGAGGATCCAGCACCACCACATCTGGCCGCAGCCCTTGCTCCACCAACTGCGGAAGCAGCTCCTCTGCTGCAGCGGCATGGAATTCTGCGTTGCAGACGCCGTTTGTCCTGGCGTTCTCTTTTGCGTCCACAATTGCCTGCGGAACAATTTCAATGCCGATAACTCGGCGGGCAGCCTGCGCCAGCAGGAGGGAAATCGTGCCTGCACCACAATAGAGATCGACCACGGTTTCCTGGCCAGTTAAAGCAGCGAATTCCAGCGCGGTTTGATACAGCTTTTCGGTTTGCACCGGATTAATTTGAAAAAAGGACAGCGGCGAAAGGGAGAAGCGCAGCCCGCAGAGTACATCCTCCAGGCGGGGAACGCCGAACAGTAGCCTATTTTCCAGCCCCAGAATTACGTTATCCCCCCGCCGGTTTACATTCAGGTATAGAGAACAGAGGCCGGGCACTCCGGCGCGTAGCATGGCGATTAGTTCATGTTCATGCGGGAGAGTATCCCTGGCCGCAACAATAACAGCCATGACCTGCCCGGCGCGGGAAACACGGCTGACGCAATGGCGAATTAGCCCCTGACGAGAAGTTTCCTGATACGGTTCCACGGCGAACTTTTCCATCCATCGGCGCAGCACGCGCAGTACCTGATTGCTTTCTTCCCTGGCAATGAGGCATTGCTCCACATCAATAATCCGATGACTGCGCGGCGCAAAAAAGCCGATTTGTGGTGTGCCCTTTTGCCCAGCAACGGGAAGAGCGGTTTTATTGCGGTAATGCCAGGGCTGATCCATGCCCAGAACCGGCGGGACAGCTATATCGATTCCTCCCAGCCGTTTCAGCGCATCCTGCACCCGTTCCTGCTTCATTTGCAGCGATAGGGAATAATCCATGTGCTGGCAGACGCAGCCGCCGCATTTTTCATAATAGGGGCAGGGCGGGGAAACACGACCGGGAACAGGGGCGAAAACGGACAGCGTTTTGAGAAAGGCATGGGTCCTTTCCACACGCTGCGCACGGGCAATAACTGTTTCCCCGGGCAGCGCGCCTTCTACGAACAGCGTCATTCCGTCCTGATGGGCGATGCCCATTTCCCCGCCGAAGCGCTCGATGGTCAGGGTCAATTCGTCATTTTTCTTCAGCATAATCATCCTTTACGGGCGGCGTTACAGGTCGCCCTGCTGTCGGGCTTCTTTTTGCATTCGTTCTTCCATTGTGGGCGGCGCAATGGGCAAATCCTTCAGCGCCTGCACGGCCTCGCGGCTCAGTGCCGTGCCCGTTCCCTGACAGGCATAGCATCGATACAAGCAATCCGGACAGACGCAGGCATTATCCCGCTCGGAATGAATCATAAACGCACCGCATTGGGGGCAGCCGCAACGCATGAAAACTCACCTCATGACATCCTTATTCTTTTTTATTATACCACGAACCTGCGGCGCTGTAAACAATCCGGACGGGGGAGGCGCAGGAAGGAGCGGGGCTAAAACGGGTTACTTTGTGAATAATCCTGACGATGAATTGCCTTTTTCGGGGGAATGGATTATAATAGAAAAAAAGATGGGAGGCTGAGAAATGCAGGCCATTGCGTATTTTTTGCTGTATGAGTTTTGCGGAGCAGGCATCGTATTTTTGCTGCTACCTCGGATTCGTCCGGTTGCCCGAGTGTGGCTGGGGCTTGCGCTGGGGCTTGCACTGGAAATGTGGCTGCCAATGCTTTGCGCGCTGTTTATGGATTTCACCATCGAAGCGCAGTTATGGGCCATGGTGCCGCTGCTGGCGCTGCTGGGAGCGGCCTATCTTGGACGGGATAAACGAACGGCTAAGCCCATGGATGAACGGGAGAAACGCCTGCTGTGGCTGCTGCTTTGCCTGACGCTGCCGTTGACGCTTCTCGGCGGATATTTGCAATGGACACACGTACTCTGCCCTGCGGCAGACGGGTCTTTGCATGTGGGACAAAGCACGTATGGGGATCTGCCGCTGCATTTGGCCATTGCCACCAGCCTACGAAACGCATCCATCCCTGCGGATTATTCCATCCTGCCGGGCAATCTGCTTTCTTATCCGTTCCTGGCTGATTCGTTGAGCACTACCTTTATGCTGCTGGGTTTTTCTCTGCGCTGGGCTATGGTGTTCCCAGGTATTGTGATGATGGGCCTGGTTTTTTCCGGATATGTAATTCTGGCGGAACGTATGGCAGACAGCCGGAAGGGCGCGGCGCTGGCTACTCTGTTTTTCTTTGTTAACGGCGGTTTGGGCTTTCTGTATCTGGTGGATATGCAGGGAACCGTGCTGGGTCAAAGCGGGAGCAATAATTTGCAAAGTGTTTCCGGGCTGTGGAACCGGATTCGGCTGGTGCTGAATGGCTGGTATCAAACACCGGCAAATCATGCGGAGTTTACCACCTATAACCTGCGCTGGAGCAACGTGATAGTGGACATGATGGTTCCCCAGCGCACCACACTGGCGGGGTGGAGCCAGGTGATCCCCTGCCTGTATTTACTGTATGATTCGCTGCGCCCGGAGGACCAGCTAAGGCCCGGCGTAACGCTGCAAAGCCAGACAGATGGCCCTTGTGCTGTGTTTACACGCCGAAAAATCCAGGGGCGAAAGATGGCGCTGCTAGGCGTTTGGGCGGGGATGCTGCCTATGATTAACACCCATTGCTTCCTGGCGCTGGGGCTTCTCAGCGCAGGCTGGCTTTGCTGGGACGTGATACGTTGCCGTGGGCAACGGTTGCGGACGCTGTATAGCTGGGCGATTTATGGGCTGCTGGCCGTTGCGGTGGCCGCGCCGCAGCTGTTTACCTGGACGTTCCATCAGGCAGTTGGCAATGAACAGTTTCTGAATTTTCAGTTCAATTGGGTGAATGGGCAATACGGGATGTTGGATGGATATTTCTGGTTCTATATCAAGAATATTGGCATTCCCTTTCTGCTGCTGCTTTTATCTTTGCTGGAAAAAAACGAAAAGCGGCGTTTTCTGGCCAGCGGCGCATTCGTGATTTTCCTGGCAGCAGAATTTATTCAGTTTCAGCCCAACGAATACGACAACAACAAGCTGTTCTATATTTGGTATATGATCTGCGCGGTGCTGGCGGCGGATTATGGTCTGGCATTGCTGGAGCGGCTCAAGGGCCTGCGAGCCAAGCCAGTGATCGCCACGCTCTGCGCCATTGGCTGCTTTGCAACGGGCACGCTGAGTATCACCCGGGAGTGTATCAGCGATTATCAGATGTTTTCTCAGGAGGAAATAGAAGCGGCCGAATTCGTGGAGGAAAACACGCCGGAACACGCCACCTTCATGACCTGGACTAACCATATCAATTTCGTCAGCAGCCTGGCAGGGCGGGATATTGTTTGCGGCCCAGACAGCTGGCTGTATTACCATGGCCTGTCCACCTTGGAGCGCAATCAGGATATTCGCCGTTTCTATGCAGATCCGGCAGGAAACATGGACGTGCTGCAAAAGTATGGAGTAGAATTCATCCTGGTCAGCAGCTACGAACGGGCGAATCTGACGCTGGATACGGCTGCGCTTGAAAGCATCTTTCCCAGGGTTTATGAAAGCAAAAGCGGCGGCATTGTAATCTACGGGCTTCCGGAGGGATGAAAGCATGCTGGAACGATTTTTGCAGTATTCGCTGGATCATCATCGTCCTGTGCGCGTGCTGATGGCGGACACGCTGAGATACCAGAATATTCTTGTGCTGGCGTTGGAGGATAGTCAGGTTTCCTTTCTTTCCTCTGGCCGCAAAACGCCTAAAACGCTGCCGTTGTCCGCGTTTCTTTCCGCAGCCTATGCCCGCGGCGATGATGGAGATACCCTGCAATATTTAGCAAACGGAGGTAGTCAGCCATGAAAAAATGGGTGGAAAAAATGCGAGCCGTGCTGAAGGAGCATCAGCGTCTTGAGGAACTGGCAATGTATCTGGTTTTTGGTGTGCTGACCACGGTAGTCAACTGGGTGGCGTATCTGCTGATGACCTGGATTCTTCGGCTGGATCAAACCACGCCGGGCACCACGCCGTATCTGCTGATTTCGAATATTGGGCAGATGGTTGGCTGGGCGATGTCCGTTCTGTTTGCGTTTGTAACAAACAAACGCTATGTTTTCCATAGCCGTGCGGCGAATCGCAGGGATGTTTGGCGGGAATTTGGCTTGTTCGTTTCCGCACGGGTCGCCTCTCTGGTGATTTTTGATCTGGGCTTATTCACGGTTTTGCAGCTGGCGGGGATGAACGACAAATGGGATAAGCTGCTGATGAACGTGCTGGTGATCCTGTTTAATTACGCGGCCAGCCGGTTTGTGATCTTTAAAAAGAACAAAAAATAAGGCCGTTTTTGTGTTCCGTATTCATGTTTTCTGCAATGGAACGGGACACAATACGCTCCGTGTCCCGGATGCAGCCGAAGCCATGAGGCCTTTTCGCTGATTCGGGGCATTTTTCGTAAAAATTTTCTTGCATTTTGCTGCGGAAAGGGGTGGCGTAAATGCGAGAAATATGATAAAATACAATGTGGTATGCTTTGCATACCTCGGATTCTGAGGATAGGAGGAAATCTCCATGAATCGCGTGGATAAAGTGCTAAGCCTGGCGCAGGTGCAAGCCGGCCAGGGCATATTAATCCATAAGCCGTCCAATATGTTCTATTTGAGCGGCTATACAGGCGAAGGGCTGATTGTGGCCGGGCAGGGCTTCCAGGCTATTGTGACCGATTTCCGCTACACCGAGCAGGCCGAGCGCCAGGCGCCGGACTTTGAGGTGCTGATGGTGGAAAAAGGCGTGAGCCATGCGGCGCTTGCCTATCGGCTGTTCCAGGAAAAGGGCGTAAGCCAGGTGCTTTATGAGGATGACGAAGTGACGGTTCGTTCCTTCGAGGCGCTGAAGAGAGCTATGCCGGGGATGGAATTTGCATCGCTTGGCAATGCGCCGGAAAAGGCTCGCCGTCTTAAGGATGCGAGTGAATTGCAGTGCATCGAGGACGCCTGCAATATTTCCTGCAAGGCTTTTGATTTGCTGCTGCCCCGAATTAAGCCAGGCATGACGGAAAAGCAGCTGCAGATTATGCTGGATTATACCATGCTGGAGCAGGGGGCGGATGGATTGGCCTTCAGCACCATCGTGGCCAGCGGAGAAAATGGTTCCCTTCCCCATGCGATCCCCGGCGATCGGGTGATCCAAATGGGGGATATGATCACCTTCGATTTCGGTGCGAAGAAGAACGGCTATTGTGCGGACATGACACGGACGGTTGCCGTAGGCCAGCCGAAGCCGGAAATGAAGCGGATCTATGATGTGGTGCTACAGGCGCAGGAAACCTGCGAAGCAGCGCTGGCTCCTGGCAAGTGCTGCAAGGATATCGATGCCATGGCCCGCAAGATCATTGACGATGCAGGCTATGCCGGTCGGTTCGGCCATGGGCTGGGCCATGCGGTGGGGATTGATATTCATGAAGAGCCGCGGCTTTCCATGCTTTGCGAAGACATTCTTGAGCCTGGCCATACCATTACCGTGGAGCCCGGCATTTATGTACCCGGTCTCGGCGGTGTGCGGATTGAGAACACCTGCGCTATTACCGAAAACGGCGCGCGTACCCTGGTTCATGCACAAAAGGCGCTGCTGATCCTTTGATCGGCCCCTTATGCAACCCATATACCATCAAAATTGGAGGAATAAATCATGATTACTGCGGGCGATTTCAAAAAGGGCATTACCATCGAATGGGATGGCGGCGTGTGGAACATCGTTGATTTCCAGCATGTGAAGCCCGGCAAGGGCGCTGCCTTTGTGCGCACGAAGATCAAGAACGTGATGACCGGCGCGGTGGTGGAGCGTACCTTTAACCCCACCGATAAAATGCCCCGGGCCATTATCGAAACCAAGGAAATGCAGTATCTGTATAACGATGGCGATCTGTATTACTTCATGGATCCTGAAACCTTCGAACAGATGCCTTTGGGCAAGGATGCTGTGGAAGAAGCCATCCAGTTCGTGAAGGAAAACATGAACGTGACCATTCGTTACTTCAAGGGCCAGGCTTTCTCTGTGGAAGCGCCCAACTTCGTGGATCTGGAAATCACCAAGACCGAGCCTGGCTTCAAGGGCGATACCGCTACCAATAACTTTAAGCCTGCTACCACCGAAACCGGCTATGAACTGCAGGTGCCCCTGTTTATCAACATCGGCGATGTGATCAAGATTGATACCCGCACCGGTGAATATCTGAGCCGCGCGTAACAGGCGCGATGTATGAAAGGCCGCCAAGGCCTTTCATCTGTTTTCGGGCGATTGTGGCATTCGCCGCTTTGTAAAAAGAAGGAGGATACTTGCATGAGCAATTTGACCGATCGCGTTTCCTATATCAAGGGCTTGGCTGAAGGCATGAAGCTGAACACCGAAACCAATGAGGGCAAGCTCATCGAAAAGATGCTGGAACTGCTGTCTGAAATGGCGCAGGAAATGGACGCTCTGCGCAAGGATCATGACGAACTGGACGAATATGTTGAATCCATTGACAGCGATCTGAGCGATATGGAAGACGTGATCTATGGCGATGAGGACGAGGACGGCTGCTGCGGCGATTGCAGCCAGTGCCATTCTAACAACGACGAAGAAGATGATGATGACGAGGATGCGGACAATCTGGTAGAATACACCTGCCCTCATTGCGGCGAGGACATGACCTTCGAAGTAGACAATTTTGATTTCGATGAAGATTATCTTTGCCCCAATTGCCATCAGCCCTTGTTCCCCGAAACGCCTGACGAGGAATAAAAAAACGAAAAAAAGACCGCTCGGACTGAATTGATCGGGCGGCCTTTTTGGCAGTGGATTCCATCGCACTTTTCTGCTATACTAAAACCGAAAAGGAGAGAAAGGAATGAAAAGGCGAACGATCGGCATTATCGTCGTTGCCATTATCCTGCTTGTTGGCCTGGCAGTGTTTTTCAAGCCACTCTTGCTTTCGGATATTGTTGGGGAAGGCCACCAGATAATCATTGCAGTGAATGAACTGGGCGTCCGGGAGGGCGAGCCGTTCATCGATTCCGCTGTTTACCAAACGATTTCCTCAGAACAAGAACGTGCCATTCTAACCCTGTTGGGGAAATACGCCTATCATCGAACATGGGATACGCCATTTTCGGACAGCACTGTGTCAGATTTGGGCAGCAACACCCTTACCATCTATGTTTACGATGACGCTTCGCTGGTTGACAGCATTTTCATGGCAGCATCGGATACAATTGTGATTCGCGATAAACGGTATCGCATGGAAAACATCGGGCAGCTGATAGAACAGGTAACCATGATTTTGGAACGGACAAATGAAACATAAAAAGAAAGCGCATTCCAATCGGAATGCGCTTTGCTTTAAGCAAATGGATTAGGCCTTGCCGTTGCAGCCCAGCACGTCCACCAGCTTGTGCCGCACCATTTCCTTCAGAGAGGCGCGGGCATCGGTGAGGTACTGGCGAGGATCGAAATGATCGGGATGATCCACAAAATGCTTGCGCAGCATCGCAGTGAAGGCCAGACGAAGATCGCTGTCGATATTGATCTTGCAAACGGCCATGGAAGCAGCCTTGCGCAGCTGTTCTTCCGGGATACCAACGGCATCGGGCAGCTGGCCACCGTTTTCGTTGATGATCTTCACGAATTCCTGGGGCACGGAGGAAGCACCATGCAGCACGATGGGGAAGCCAGGCAGCCGTTTGGAGACTTC
>CAYRFP010000059.1:0-10139 GCA_964423675.1 uncultured Oscillospiraceae bacterium | reverse complement strand
GCAGCCGCCACATCCATTCCGAGGGCGGCAAGGTCACGCCGGTGCTGATGCCCGTCTGGCTGATTACCACCGAAAAGGAAGGAAAAACCTACACCTTTGCCATTAACGGCCAGACCGGTAAATTGACCTGCAACGTGCCTGCAGACAAGGTGAAGTCCTTCGCTTGGGGCGGTGGCGTATTCGCTGGCGTGCTGGGTATTGCCGCGCTCATCATGGCGCTTACCGACTGTCTTGCCAGCGGAACCCTGCTGATGGCTGCCATCGGTGCGCTCATCGTTGCTCTGATTGTGCTGGGCGTGCTGCGCGGCCAGCTTAAGCAGGCGGCGCAGCAGAGCGCCGCGACGGATTATGTGCGCAAGGGCTCCTTTAAACTTGACATTCAATACGACCACTTCCTCTACGAAAACACCCAACGGCGCAAGGTCGAAACTGAAAGCCCGAAGAAGTAACAGGAAGATAAATTTTCAGGGGATGGATTGTAGCGGAACTTAACGCCATTGGCGGTACGCTGGCTGGAGTAATGGCTGGATAATGGTATCCAGCTGTTACTCCGGCTTTTTCATTTTCTTTCATGAATCTTTAAACCAGACAAAAGGCGTCCGGTTTAGCCTGTAATCTTCGATCATGCCGCATGCGAAAGAAGATGAGCCAGCTGAGTTCCAATGAATGCCGGAGCGAAATATATGGTTTTTGTTTTCCAGAAAGGCTCTTTTTGAAGAGTATTTTAGGTGAACGGTAAGGGAAAAAGGATTTGACTTATAATGTACATTCATATATAATTGGGTCAAGAACCAAACAGAAGGGATGTGACTTTGCAATTCGCAGATATGATAGTCAGGCCGCCAAACGAAGGGTATTGGCCGCCAGTGCGCTGCTCTTTTTGGAAAACGGGTATACGAATACTAGGATGGCAGATATTTTAAGGGAAGCCAACATTTCTGCCGGATCATTTCAAAACATCTTCCATACTAAGGACGGTGTGCTCAAGGAGTTTGTCGCCATCATGTTTAACGGTCAGTTTGACATGACGCGGAAAATGGCGGCAGGCGCACCCACACCGGTGTATATTTACGCAGTGGAAACAGCGCTTCAGTTGACGCTGACGGAAATGAACGAAAACCTGAGAGACATTTACATCGAGGCCTATACCTACCCCGATACGGTGGAAATCATTCATCGGGCTACGGCCAAGGAATTGCAGCATGCATTTGGCGCATATTTACCCGGTTGCGATGAGAGCTTCTTTTACGAAATCGATCTGGGCACGGCGGGCATGATGCGCGCATTTATGGCGCACCGCTGCGATCCGTATTTCACGCTGGAAAAAAAGATTCGTCGCTTTTTAGAAATGAGCCTGAGCATTTTTCATGTGCCGGAGGATGAACGGACACAAATCATCGCTTACGCCCTGGGCCTGAATCTTTCCTCGCTGGCTAAAGACATTATGGATTCGCTTTTTCAATCGCTTTCCATACGCTTTGATCTGAACAGAAAGCCGCAGGAGCAAAACGGCTGACGGGACAAATATGGAGTAAGGGTTGTTGCATTGGCTTCTCTAAAGCAGGAAAGAACGGGATGACATGAAGCGATTTATTGTTAAGGAAAAGCTGAGCAAGAAAGCACGCAAGGAACTGAACAGCCATCGAAGGATGATGTGGAACGTTCCTCCGGCAACCAGGAGAATCGAGAGCAAAAAAACCTATAGCCGCCGAAAGAAACACGCTATGCATCGGGATGATGACTGGCGTGCTTCTTTTTGCAGGAAGGGAATACTTTATTTACAAAAAACCGGCGGAAAGGAAAGCAGTGAACCCCTTTTCATTTCTGGCTTGGTGCGGTATAATAAAAAGGGTGTTTTTTATTCCTACCTTCGGTCTATGAACAGGCGTGAAGGCTTCGGATGCTTCAATAGGGAAGCGGAGAAAACATTTTTCCAGTTTCTATGCAAGATTTCAGGGCTGCCTTGCGTTTCATAAGCGAGAAGACACGCGCTGTTTAAGCGGCGCGGCTATGGCAAAATGCGATGGCAGGAGACAGATGGAAAGGACTTAATTGGATGAAGAAGAAGCTGCGCTGTGCAGTGGCGGCATGGGTGACGCTGCTGGTTCTCGGAACGGCGATAAGCGCCCAAGCGGAGTTTTCACCGGGCTTTGCCGCTTTGCAGAATGGGGGGCGGATGCAGGCCCAAATAAGCGGGCAGATCGAACAGGCTGAACCGCTGTCCGAAGCATCCCTGACGGTGGTCAACGATTGGCTAGGCAAAACATCGCTGACATTGTCGACGAAGACAGGTGAAAGCGGGCAATGGACGCGGATTCAGGCGAATTATGAAAGCAGCCCTTTTTTCGCGGTTTCCGCCTGGGCGGAGCCGGAATATCATCTGACCCTCTTTGAACAGACGGGCACGGCCTATATGACCTCTCTGGAACAGCAGGATGCACTTTCCCTGCTGACGGGAGCGGAAGACGGGCTGCCGCGGCTAGATCTGCTCCCTGCGGCCTATACGCAGGGCGCGGAAGCGCTGTATACTTGCTTGGAAGAAAAAACGGCGGGAAAACGTACCAAGGGTTCCACGTCGATCCGAAATGCCACGGCGTCCACAGCTTATATAACCTATATCTTTCCGGGAGATGCCATGAATGCGGCGTGGCCGGAGATCCTGGATTGCATCTGGCCGATGCTGGAGCCAACGCTGGAAGAAATGCCGGAAAAGCGTGGGGAAGTCCTAACAGTTTTAAGTGAACTGGTTTTTTCGGGCGAATGCCGGTTTAAGCGCTTTCTGGATAAGGAAGACGGCGATATGGGCTTGCAGTTTACAGGCAATGCCGCTTGGGAAGAGGATAAGCGCAAGGTGACGCTCTTTGGCGGATTCACGCCGAACAAGGGCGGGTATCTGTCCCTGTCGATGCCGGCGGTTTCTGGAAAAAATAAAATGAAGCTGACGGTTTCCTGGAAGGAAACAGAGAAAAACGGCCAGCACACGCTGACGCTGGAAGCGGATTATACCAGCACACTGAACGGAAAAAGTCAAACGGCCGCTATGGACGCGAGCCTAAAAAATACCGTAAAAAATGAAACGGAAAGCTGGACAGGCACCGTTTCTCTGGAAACAAGCGCAGAGGATGGCAAGCAGCAATGGCAGCTGAAGCCGACACTGACCCTGGATCAGTCAGGCTTGCACGGGGAAATTGCTGCGCAGAAGAAAGTTGAGAGCAAAATCAAGCTGAAAGCAACGCTGACCCTGGCGCTGACCGACTGGGATGCAGAGATGCCGGTGCTGAACAGTGCTAACGATTTGCGTGGCATGGATGAACCGGCAGCACTGAATATCCTGAATCAGGAACTGCAGCCGCTGGGCCAGGCGCTGGCGCATTTGATGGCGGCGTTACCGGAGGAAAGCCGTAGCCTGCTGTTGCATGATCTGCGCACAGATGCATGGATGAACGCCCCAACGGTCGGGCTGGACGGAAGCACTCCTGATTTAAAAGGCGAAAAAAACGATTGGATTGTTGAGGAGGAAAACTGATGAAACGAGCGATTGCGCTGTTGCTGGCTTTGCTGCTGGGGACGGTCTGCCTGTCCGCCGGGGCAGAAGATTATACATTGGTGGAGAAATTCTATCGTCAGGCCACGGAATCGGCGTTTACCGGAACGATCACCTTCCAGGCGGAGGGCGTACGGGAAGGAGCTGAATGGGCCCTGCTGAAAATGCTGGCGCCTCAGCTGTCCCTGGAAGTGAAGCACAGCTATTATCGTGGTGAGGGGCAGGCTGATGCGAGACTGCTTCGGAAGAACGAGGAAAGCGGCGCAATCAGCCTGATCTATAACGATGAACTGATGGGTCTGCGCAGTACGCTGCTTTCGGATTCTGAAATCTGGTATACCGCTGCGAAAAACTGGGATGCGGAGGAATTGCTGACAACGGATTCCCAGTGGCCGCCGCTGTGGCGGGCCATGTTGAGGGTGGCTGTTGCAGATGCGGATTGGCGGACGAAAGCAGAAAGATATCTGACCTCCTATGAAACGAAACTGGGCGTATGGCTAAACAGTTATGCCGCTGTGACCACCGGCGATCAGGAGCAGATTACCTATAGCGAACTGACCTGTTCCATTCCGCCCCAGGCAGTGAAAGCGCAGATCAAGCAGATGCTGGTGGATTTCTTTGGCAACGAGGAATTGCTGGCGCTGCTGCGGGAAGTGTTTACAGCACAGGAAGCAGCGGCTTATTTGCAGCCCAGTATGCAGTCTGCGTTTTTCACCATGCTGGACAGCCTGGAACTAAGCGGAAATGTGGAGATCACCCGGCGGGTGGACACGGCGGGTAAAACGCTGCTGGATAGCATTACCCTGCCGTTCGGGGGACAGCAGAAGCTTTCTTCTCTGACGATTACGGTTGAGGCTGTGCAGACGGGCGAATGCTGGATGGTAGCGGCCGATTTGCAGGATGGCGGGCAAATCGCTCTGACCTGTACCCAGGGGGAAGGCACCCATTTCAGCGGCGTTCTTTCTGTGGCCGATGGTCAGGAAGCTACCGAGGAACGCTTTGATTATGAACTGCTGATTGAGCAGGGCGAGGAACAGTATACCTTGGCTACGGATGTAACCCAGCAGCGCTTCGCCGCTTCGCTGACGCTGAAGCCCCAAGGGGATTCGGACAAACTCCCTCCGGCGCAATCGTTGACATTGGAAGCCAATCTGTCATCTGGCAGTTCACAGCGTTCTGCCACGAAGCTGGAAGCGACGCTTATCTGGGCGGATCTGGATGCGAATGCCTCTGTTTCCGTGGCACTGTCCGGCAAAACGGCGGCTCCCTGGGCGGTTGATTCGCTTTCTGGCGTGCAGGGAATGCGGCTGGATCAGTTGGAAAGCGATGGCAAGGCTGCGTTGGTAAACGGCTGGCAAACGCATCTGCTTTCCTGGGTGCAGGGTTTGTTGCAAACGACGACGGTCAATCTGGCCACCGTTGCGCCTTCTCTTTGATGTGTTTCCCGCTTTTTTGCGGCTGAAAACAGCAAAAATGCATACCAAACGCATTGCGAGAAGAAGCAAAATATGATATGATAAAAACTGGTTATAAATGAGATTGAATCAAGGGGGAAACGGGAAGATGAAAAAGATGTTGGCTCTGGCTCTGGCGCTGCTAATGGCGCTTGGCTGCGTGTGTGCCCAGGCAGAGGATGACCTGATGAGCCTGGAAGGCTCCATGCAGATTAGTTCCAGCGGGCTGAATACCATCCTTGCATTCTCCGGCACGGAGATGGATGAGGCAACCTCTGCAGCGATGGACACCTTGCTTTCCATCATTAATGCGATGACGGTGAACTGCCTGATTGGCGATGATGGTCTGCAGGCGGAAGTCCGGCTGAACAATAAAGCCGTGGCCACTCTTGCTGCTGCCAATGACGAAACGGGCGATGGCATCGTGGTCGTCAGCGATATGTTCCCCACCTACGCCATCACGGCGCAGGAGGAAACGCTCGATACGCTGCTGAGCAGCGTGGCATCCTCCGTGAGCGATCTGGCAGGCGTGGAGGCTTTACTGGAAGCCTTTATGGAGCAGTCAACTGTGTTCTCCTCTTTCGTGGAAGATAAGATGGGCGATCCTGTCTTCGGCGAATATACCATCGAAGGCACGACCTTCAATATGATGGTGCCCTTCCAGATGACCGTGGGAGATTGCGTTCAGATGGGTGTGGAAGCGGCGAAGGGCATGCTGGCCGATGAGGATGTGAAGGAATTCCTGCTGGCTCAGGGCTTGACGGAAGCGGAACTGGATTCTGCAGCGCTGGATGATGTCCTTTCGGACATGGATGCGGAGCAGGCTGCGGTTCCTGTGAATATGAGCGTTTATTTCCAGGTCAGCGAAGATGGCTATACCGGCGATAATGTGTATTTTACTGTGGAATGCGTTACGGACGGCATGACGGAAAACATTGCGTTCGGCGCGGTGGACGGCGTGGTTTATCTGCGGCTGCTGATGGGCGAAGAAACCTATAAAACAGAGGAAGAACTGCGGCAGGCTGCGCAGATGGGTGTTGGCGATGCTGGCACCGTGGATATGGTTTTTGTCCTGGGCGAGGATGCGATTGGCGCAGCAGTGGAAGTGGTTGTGCAGGGCATGTATGTGGCTGCAACCGTGGAAGGTACGACCCAAAATGATGAAATTCAGCTGCAGGCCGCGCTGTATCTCCTGGATAATCAAACGCCCATGCTGACATTGAGCGGCAAGGTGGGCTATGAAGCAGGCGAAATGACCCTGCCTGTTTCTACCGAAGGAAAGACCATTCTGTCCCTGGAAGAAATGCTGGCAGACAGCGAGGGCACGGCTCTGGCCAGCCTGAGCGATGATCTGCAAAACCTGGGGCTGATCAAGCTACTGAGCAATGCGGCGGAAGCCATGCCGGATGAAATTACCATCCTGCTTAACATGATGATGGCTACGGAAGGCGATTCTGTGGCGGAATAAACTCTTCGTTTTTGCGCCGCCTGGGAAACCGGGCGGCGCTTTCATTCACTGTGGGAGGGAACATGTGTCAGCTTCTTTCGCCCTTGGTCGCTCCTTTTGATTTTCCGGAAGGGGAGCATGGCATTCTAATGATTCATGGGTTTACCGGAAGCCCGGCCCACATGCGCAAGCTGGGGGAAGAGATGCACAGGCGTAGCTTTGCCGTGCGCGGAATTCTGCTTCCCGGCCATGGCACACGGCCAGAGGATATGCGCGCCGTATCCTGGCAGGACTGGCTACAGGCGGCTCGATTGGCGGCCCGGAAGATGGCGGCACAGTATCGGTATTTCTCGGTGGCTGGTCTGTCCATGGGCGGTGTGCTTTCGCTGATCCTGGCGCAGGAAATGGATGTGACCGCCTGTGTTTCCATTGCTGCGCCGATGGATACACGCAATCGCTTTCGCCGTCTGGCACTGCCCTGCTCGCTGGTTTATCCCATGGTGCATAAAAAAAACGATCCAGCCCGGGCTGCGCTGGATGCTGCCTATAACGTGGGGTATGATGCGTTTCCAACGAAAAGCACCCATGATCTGAATGTGCTGATGGATCAGGCGCGGCGTCAGCTTTCGCTGATTCATTGCCCGATTTTGGCGGTTCAATCTCATGGGGATCAGACGGTATCGGTGGACAGCCTGGATACGATCCTTCAGAGTGTGAGCAGCAAAAAACGGGCGAGGGTCTGGCTGGATGCTGCGCCGCATGTGTGCACAATTTCTTCGGAATATATGAAAATTGCCGGGGCGATGGAAAGCTTTTTGCGGGACGCAGAAGGCGAGGAAAAATGATAGAAAAGACCGTCTGTTGATCGAAGATTTGATTGGCAGACGGCCTTTCTGTATTCAAGTACATTGACAAAGTAATAAACTATGCTTTGCCATTGGCTATTGTCCGATATGGCAGAAAATCAAGAAAGAATCAATTGCATAAAAAGACCGCCCGAACAATTTCGGCTCGGGCGGTTTGCCTATCGGTTAGGCAGTTTTATCGTTTTACACTGAGGATGGCTTCCTTGCCATTGATATCCCAGGTCTGGCTGAAAGCATCGGAGGGGGCGGGGGTATAGGAGATGGAACTAGCCAGCACACCTTTTTCGATCATGGCTTGATTTGCCTGGAGCGCGGATAGCAGCTCATCGTCACCCAGACAGGTCACGGCGATGCGGTCGGTCACATCAAAGCCGGCATCTTTGCGCATGGATTGCAGCTTGCTGATGACCTCGCGGGCATAGCCTTCCTGGATCAACGCGGGGGTGAGGGTGGTATCCAGCACCACGGTCAGCTTGCCATCCACCTGGGAGGTAAAGCCTTCCTTCTTTACGGCTTCTACCAGCACGTCTTCCTTGGTCAGCACGATCTCGGTGTCATCGATGGTCAGCGTATAGGTTTCGCCCCGATCAAAAGAGGCCACCACAGCAGCGCCATCCAGCTTTTGCATTTCGCCCCGCAGCTTGCCCAGGAACTTGCCGTACCGGGATTTGAGGGTGAAGAAGTTGGGCTTCAGATCATAGCTGACAAAGGAACTGGCATCTTCGATGAAGGAGACGTTCTTTACGTTCAATTCATCTTCCACCAGAGATTTATAGGCCTCGCCAAAGTCCGCACCATGGACATAGAGCATGGCCAGGGGCTGGCGCACCTTGATATTGCTCAGGTTGCGGCAGGTACGTCCCAGCTGCACAACGGTTTCCACCGCGCTCATCTGACGCTCAGCTTCCGCATCGATCTTGCTGACATCGCACGCCGGGAAATCGCACAGATGCACCGATTCAGGCGCAGAAGCATCTACAGTACGCACGATGTTCTGATACATGCTTTCGGCCATGAAGGGAACATAGGGCGCAATCAGACGGCAAAGGGTAGACAGAACGGTGTAGAGCGTCATAAACGCGGCTTCCTTATCGCCGGCCATGCCCTTTCCCCAGAAGCGATCACGTCCCAGACGCACATACCAATTGGAGAGTTCATCCACGAACTCGGTCAGCTTGCGGGCGGATTCGGGAATGCGATAAGCGGCCAGATCTTCATCCACGCCCTGAATCAGCGTGTTCAGGCGGCTGAGAATCCATTTGTCCATCAGCGAAAGCGGAACGGATTGCAGATCATGCTTGGTAGGATCGAATTGATCGATTTCCGCGTAGAGCACATAGAAATAATAAGTGTTCCACAGCGTGCCCATAAACTTGCGCTGGCCCTCGTTCAGCGCATCCTCATGGAAGCGGCAGGGCAGCCAGGGCGCAGAGGAGGAATAGAAGAACCAGCGGATGGCATCGGCCCCCTGCTTTTCCAGAACCTCTGCGGGGTTGACCACGTTCCCCAGATGCTTGCTCATCTTCCGGCCGTCCTTATCCTGCACATGACCCAGCACAACGCAGTTTTCAAAGGGCGCACGGTCAAACAGCAGGGTGGAAATGGCCAGCAGGGTATAGAACCAGCCGCGGGTCTGGTCAATGGCTTCAGAAATGAAGTTGGCAGGGAAACGCTTCTCGAAGAGCTCTTTGTTTTCGAAGGGATAATGCCATTGCGCAAAGGGCATGGAGCCGGAATCATACCAGCAGTCGATCACTTCCTTGACCCGGTGCATGGGCTTGCCGCAATGCGGGCAGCGGATAACAACCTGATCGATATAGGGCCGATGAAGCTCGGGCAGATCGAATTCGCCGATGGCCATTTCTTTAAGTTCCTGGCGGCTGCCGATCACGTGGGTATGCCCGTCTTCGCATTGCCAGATGGGCATGGGCGTTCCCCAATAGCGTTCGCGGCTCAGACCCCAGTCAACCACGTTTTCCAGGAAATTGCCCATACGGCCTTCCTTGATGTTGTCGGGATACCAGGTGACCGAGCGGTTGTTGGCCACCAGCTGATCTCGAACGGCGGTCATTTTAATAAACCAGGTGGGGCGAGCATAATACAGAAGCGGGGTGTCGCAGCGCCAGCAGAAGGGGTAATCATGCTCATAAAGCTGCTTTTTGAGAAGAAGTCCCCGTTCCTTCAATTCCTGCATAATGGGCTGATCCGTTTCTTTTACGAACATGCCGACCCACTTGGTGCCTTCTACGAATTTGCCCTGCGTGTCCACCAATTGCACGAAGGGGAGATTATATTTGCGGCCAACTCGTGCGTCGTCTTCACCGAATGCCGGCGCAATATGCACCACGCCGGTGCCGTCAGTGAGGGTGACATAATCATCGCATACCACATACCAAGCCTTTTCCCTGGGCGGGTTTTCCAGGGGGAACAGGGGCTCATATTCTGTTCCTTCCAGTTCCGCGCCGGGGAAGGTGCGCAGGATCTCGATATTTTCCTGATCCTCCTTGCTGAATACAGCGGAGATCAGCGCCTTGGCCATGATATTGCGCGCGCCATTCCAGCGGAATTCGCAATATTCTTCATTGGCATTGACACACAGAGCCACGTTGCTGGGCAGCGTCCAGGGCGTAGTGGTCCAAGCGAGAATATAGGTCGGTTCTGCCGCGTTTTTTACCTGGAACTTGGCGAAGGCTGAATATTCCTTCACGCTCTTATAGCCTTGCGCCACCTCATGGCTGCTCAGCGCCGTGCCACAGCGGGGGCAATAAGGAACGATTTTGTGGCCTTTATAAATGAGACCCTTTTCCCAAATGGTTTTCAAACTCCAC
>CAYRFP010000058.1:0-10618 GCA_964423675.1 uncultured Oscillospiraceae bacterium | reverse complement strand
TTGCAGCCTGGCCGAAGGGAATCATGAATTCGGGATCATCCGGAATTTCTTCTTTTACGTTGTAAAGAGCCTTGTGCTCGAAGAAGAGGACGGGGTTATCCAGTGCATCGAAGCCGCGGGCGGAGGAGGAAGTGAGCTGGAGATCGGGGACGGGGAGAGCGGACTCGGTGACCCAGCGGACGAAGCGATAGGCCAGACGCTCCATATGCAGATCCACGCCATATTCGGACTTAAGGCGATAGGTGAGCACATCGAACTGCAATTCGCCCACGACGCCGACGATGAATTCTTCCAGGCCGGTTTCGTTGCGGCGGAAGGTCTGGATAGCGCCCTCCTCGGCCAGCTGATGGATGCCCTTGACGAATTGCTTGCGCTTCATGGAATCCACAGGGCGGACGCGGGCGAAGCGTTCGGGGGCGAAGACAGGAATTTTATCAAAGCGCATTTTGCGGCCGACGCAGAGGGTATCGCCCAGGCGATAGATGCCGGGATCGAAGAGGCCGATAATATCGCCGGGGAAAGCCTGTTCCACGCCCTCGCGCTCATCGGCCATGAACTGCTGGGGCTGCTTGACCTGGATTTCCTTGCCGGTGCCGGAATGCCAGACGGTCATGCCCTTTTCGAATGTGCCGCTGACGATGCGCAGGAAAGCCAGCCGATCGCGATGGGCAGGATTCATATTGGCCTGAATTTTGAAGATAAAGCCAGAGAAGCGAGGATCATCCGGCTCGACAAGACCCTGATCCGTTTCCCGAGGCAGGGGCGGAAGCGTATAGCGCAGGAAGCGATAGAGGAAGGGTTCCACGCCGAAATTGGTCACGGCGGAACCAAAAAACATGGGGGTGAGCTCCCCGCGGCGAACAGCAGCCAGATCGAAGGGATCGCCAGCTTCGTCCAGCAGTTCGATCTCATCGCGCAGCCGGGCGCGATAATGGGCGTCCAGCGCGGTTTCAAAAGCGGGATCGTCCACGGAAATGACGGTCTTGCCAGCTTTGGTTTTTCCGTGATCGCCGCCGAAATACAATTCAACGGCCTTTTCATCCCGATGATAAACGCCCTGGAAATCGCCGTCCACGCCGATAGGCCAGTTCATGGGGCAAGCGCGGATGCCCAGTACGTTTTCAATTTCTTCCATAAGGGCGAAGGGATCCTTGGCGGCACGGTCCATTTTGTTTACGAAGGTAAAGATCGGAATACCCCGCATGCGGCAGACCTTGAATAGCTTGACAGTCTGCTCCTCCACGCCCTTGGCCGCGTCAATAAGCATGACAGCGCTGTCCGCCGCGACCAGAACACGATAGGTATCCTCAGAGAAATCCTGATGGCCGGGGGTATCGAGGATATTGATATGATATCCGTCAAAGGAAAACTGCATAGCAGAGGACGTGACGGAAATGCCACGCTGCTTTTCGATCTCCATCCAGTCGGAGGTGGCATGGCGCTCAGCGCGGCGGGCTTTCACGCTGCCGGCCTGGCGAATAGCGCCGCCATAAAGCAGAAGCTTTTCGGTCAGCGTGGTTTTGCCGGCGTCCGGGTGGCTGATGATGGCGAAGGTACGCCGACTGGCGACCTGCGAAGATAAATCAGACATGAGATTGTTCCCTCCTTAAATTGTGGTATTTCTGAGTTCGGGAGGGTTTCTTAACGCGGAAGCATGGGATTCCTCCTTGCAGCATGGCTTTAGACATAACATGTTATTATACACCCGGAAGCGGGGAAAATGTCAAGAGAATCTTGTAGCGCACCAGCTTTTCTCTGAAACCAAAGTGCGGCTGTCTTTCCAATAGTAATGCGCCCCAGGATGGCACGGGAAAGCGATGAACCGTCTCCCCCATCCTGAGGCGCACAGGCGGATGCACAGAATGCATCCCGTTTTTATGTCTTCCTCAGATTTTCCGTTCCTTGCCCATGAAACAGCTGGCCAGGGTGCCGGGACCGCAATGCGCGCCGATAACCGGGCCCACCGACTGGATGCGGATATCCCGCAGTTCAGGAATCCGCTGGCGCAGAAGATCCGCCAGCCGCTGTGCGTCCTCGGGCACATCTGCATGCAGAATCAGCAGCGTCTGATCGCCGGGATTTTCAATGTTTTCCGCCGTTCGCTCCACGATCGTGCGGATAGCCTTCTGCCGCCCCTGCACCTTTTCCGCAGGATCCATCTTGCCGCCCCGCCCCATCACAATAATGGGCTTAATGCTCAGCATCGTGCCGAACACCGCGCTGGTGGACGAAATCCGGCCGCCGCGGCGCAGGTATTTCAAATCATCCACCGTCAGCCAGGCATGCGCCCGCATCCGGTTATCCCGCAACCACTGCTCCACTTCCTCCATGCTCTTGCCCTGCTCATAAAGCGCATGGGCGCCCAGAATCAGAAGCGTTTGCGGCCCGGAAATGCTCAGCGTATCCACCACAATGAATTTCCGCTCCGGATATTTACCCAGCAGCTGCTCCCGGGCTTCGTAAATATTCTGAATCGTGTTGCTCATCTGCGAAGAAAAGGCTACGAACAGCAGATCCTTTTCCCGAAGAATGGGCTCGAAATAATCTAGATAAACCGCCGTTGGCAGCAGCGAGGTTACCGGCGCGGCTCCGGCACGCATTTTATCGAAGAATTCCTTGGAATTCCCGCTTCGGCCATTGTCGTCCAGGTATTCCTTGCCCTCCAGAACATAGGGCATTTTAACCACCGGAATGTTCTTTTCATCGGCGATGGAATAAAGCAAATCGCTGTCACTGTCTGTCATAAATACATAGGATTGCTCCATGGGCAGTTCCCCCTCCTTGCGTAAGCTTTATCCAATTGTACATCCTTTTGCCGAAAAATGCAAGATGCCCGCCGATTAGAAAGCAATGAGAGAAAATGCGTCAGGTATTGCGGGTACGCACACCCAGAATATGCGGATATTCCGAAAGGTAATTCACAATGTCCGTATAGCTGACCTTGGTAGGCAGATGCAGGGTATACAGATTAGTATACATATTATGCCCTTCCTCCGGGCTATCTTCCTTCGATTCGATATGGAAGTCCAAGTCCAGCACCTTGATACCCTGCTCGGTGAAATAAGTGTTAATATAGTTCAGCGTGTCGGCCCGATAAATAAAGCGCACCTCCACCCGCTTGATCGCGTTCACCCGAATGATCCGCTGCATCGTCAGCAGCACAGCCAGAACGATGGCGCAGCAGGCCAGGGCCTGCCAATAGAAGCCATAGCCGGTCATCAGGCCCAGACACGCCACGTTCCATAAGCTGGCAGCCGTGGTCAGCCCGGCGATTTTCTTCTGGGAACTGAAAATCGTGCCCGCACCCAGGAAACCAATACCGCTGATCACCTGCGCGCTCATGCGCGTAATGGTCAAGGATACACTGCCATCCGGATCTACCTTAAGAATCTCCTGGCGCAGCAGACATTCCAGCAAAGCAATGATCGTTGCGCCCAAGCAGACCAGCACGTGGGTGCGCATGCCGGCGGGCCGATTTTTATATTCCCGCTCCACGCCTATCGCGCCGCCCACCAAAACGGCCACGCCAATCCGAATCATCGTATCTGCCCAGGTAATCTCATACATAAAATCTTTCATCTCCTATTTACAATCCATTATGGAATTGATAGAAATTTATTATAGCACAGTTATTGGAAAAGTTCTACTACAAACTTTTCCTTATGGACGATTCCATAATGCTTTCTTCATTCGCCCTCTGCCGCACGCCGTCTTTCCCCTTGTCCGCGCTTTACAGGAAGAAAAAAGCATGGTATAATATAAAATGGAATTGTAAAAATGAATCCTTTACAGAAGGGACTTGATTCATATGGACAACGCGACCACGGAAAAACGGAAGGTTGTTTTTTCGGGCATCCAGCCATCGGGCAACATCACCCTTGGCAACTATATCGGCGCGCTGCGGAATTTCACGCTTTTTGACGATGCGGATTGCCTTTATTGCATGGCTGATCTGCATACGCTGACCGTGCGGCAGGATCCGGCCCAGCTGCGCAAGCGCACCGCTTCTCTGGCGGCGATTTATGTTGCCTGCGGTTTGGATCCGGAAAAAAACATCATTTATTGCCAAAGCCATGTGCCCGCTCATGCGGAACTGAGCTGGATTCTCAACTGCTATACCTATATGGGCGAGTTGAGCCGGATGACCCAGTTTAAGGATAAATCCGCCAAGCATGCAGATAATATCAATGCAGGGCTGTTTACCTATCCGGTGCTGATGGCTTCGGATATTCTGCTGTATCAGACCAATATTGTTCCCGTGGGCGTGGATCAGAAGCAGCACGTGGAAATCTGCCGGGATATTGCCCAGCGGTTCAACGGCATCTACGGCGATGTGTTCGCCCTGCCGGAGCCCTATATTCGCAAAGCCACCGCCAAGATCATGAGCCTTTCGGATCCCACCAAGAAAATGAGCAAATCCGATGCAGAGGACAGCTATATCGCTCTGCTGGATAAGCCCGAGGATATTCGCCGCAAGCTCAAGCGCGCCGTAACGGACAGCGACGGCGAAATTCGCTATGATCCGGAGAATAAGCCCGGCGTATCCAATCTGCTGGCGATTCTTTCCGCCCTGCAAAATACTACGCCCGAGGAAGCGGCAGCTTCTCTCAGTGGCCTTGGCTATGGCGCACTGAAAGAAGCAGTGACGGACGCTGTGATTCAGGAATTCACGCCGATCCAGAAGCGGTATAACGAAATCATCGCCGATAAGGAAGGGCTGAACGGCATGCTTCGCCGCAATGCGGAAAAAGCGCAGTATCTGGCCCAGAAAACACTACGGAAGGTGTACAAGAAGGTGGGGCTCTACCAGCTGTAAGGGCTAAGCTGTTTTAGTTTCTTCTATAAGATATAAGCGATACTGAAGCGTTTCTTATCGGTTGCATCTGTGCCCGTCTCGCTTGCCTTGGCATGTCTTTGCGGGAGCATACAGGCAGGGGCGTGCGCTGGCATGCATCCTGCCTGCTTTTCGTTCAGGGGTGAAAGATGGCGCAAGCGCCCTGCTTCTTGTATTGCAATGTAGCGCGCGGGTCTGTTTCCGCGCAGAAAGGAAGCTTTTATGGAGAAGACATATCCCGGCGATATTACGCAGGTGCATGGCATCAAGGTAGGCCATGCCGACAGCGTTTCCGGACGTACAGGCGTTACAGTGGTGCTCTGCCGAAAGGAGGGCGCTATCGGCGGCGTATCGGTGCGGGGTGCCGCGCCTGGCACGCGGGAAACAGATCTGCTGCGGCCGGGCAATCTGGTGGATCATGTGAACGCCGTGGTTCTCTCTGGAGGTAGCGCCTTTGGCCTGGATGCAGCAGGTGGCGTGATGCGCTATCTGGAGCAGATGGACTGCGGCATGGATATGGGTGTTGCCCGAGTTCCCATTGTTCCGGCTGCGGTGCTTTATGATCTGGGCGTAGGCGATCCGCATATTCGCCCGGACGCCGCCATGGGCCGCACCGCCTGTATGAACGCCGCCAAGGGCATGGCGCAGGGCCGCGTAGGCGCAGGCATGGGCGCAACGGTTGGCAAGCTGGCCACCTCTGCCCTTCCCCAGGACAGTGGCGTAGGCTCTGCCTCAATCACGCTGCCCGAAGGCGTAACCGTGGGCGCAGTAGTGGCGGTTAACGCCGTAGGCGATGTGTATCATCCCGATTCCGGCCGGGTGCTGGGCTGCGCCCATATGCCAGATGGAACCCCCGTTTTGGCCGAAGGGCTGCTCTATGGCCATGCCCCCGCTCCCCAGCAAATTCGCATTCCCGCCCCTGGCAGCAACACCACCATCGGCGTAGTCGCCGTGGATTGCAAGCTGACCAAGGAGCAGGCAAATCGTCTGGCCGATGTAAGCCATGACGGTCTGGCCCGAACAATTCGTCCCGTGCATACGCAAATGGACGGGGACACCATGTTTGCTCTGGCCACGGGCCGCACGGGCGCGGAGGTTAATTTCGTCAAGCTCTGCGCGGCAGCGGCTGAAGTAACGGCCCGGGCTATTGCCAATGCCCTGCTGTTTTCTCAGGTATGATTGTCGGCGTGGGGCTGGATGTGTGCGATATTGCGCGCATGGAAAAGCTGCTGATCGATGGAAAATTTCTGGGCCGCTTTTTCAGCCTGGAGGAACAGGAATATATCGAAAACAAAGGCAAAATGGCGGCAGCCTCCATGGCGGGCATTTTCGCTGCCAAGGAAGCGCTGGTCAAAGCGCTGGGAACGGGCTTTACCAGCGGCAATCTTTCAGATATCTGCGTGCTGCATGATAAATGCGGCGCGCCCTATTATGATCTGCGGGGCGATTACGCTGCGCATGCGGCGCAGCGCAATATTACTGCCCTGCATCTTTCCATCTCCCACGATGGCGGCATTGCCGCTGCCGTGGCCATTGCAGAAAGGGAAATTGGATGACGCATCATGCTTTCTTCGCCGTGCCCCCAGTGCTGGATGTATTAACCCCCGGCGATATGCGGGAAACGGAGCAGCTGGCCTTCCGCCGGGGTGTGCCCTCAATGCTGCTGATGGAGCACGCAGCTCAGGCCGTTGTGGCGGCGCTGAGCCAGGCGCTGGGCGGCTGCCAGGGTAAGCGAGCACTGTTTCTCTGCGGAACCGGAAATAACGGCGGCGATGGCTTGGCCGCCGCCCGGCTATTTGCCGATCAGGGCGGCCAGACAACAGTCTGGCTCAGCGGAACGCCCAAAACGCCGGATGCGCAAATGAATCTGCGCTGGGCACAAATGGCCGGTATTCCTGTTCTGAATCTGCGGGAACTGCCCTGCGAACAGCTGCCTTGGCATGCTTCCCCTTCCGCCTTTGACGGATACGTGGATGCGTTGCTGGGCACTGGGCTGCGCGGCGCGCCGGATGCGCTGACGCAGGCTATGATCGCCTATCCCCGCCTGCCCGCGCTGTCTCCTGTTCCGGTTATCGCCGTGGATATTCCCAGCGGCATAGATGGAGAAACCGGCGCCATTCCCGGAGGCGATTGCGTGAAGGCAGACATAACCGTCACCTTTCATGCCCCCAAGCCCGGGCTTTATTTGACCATGCGCCGGGAAAACGTTGGAACGGTACAAACAGCAGACATCGGCCTGTGGCAATTGCAGCGTGGGCCGGAAGGGCTGGAACCGAAAAAACGGGCGCTGGATTGCCGTATGTATACCCCTGCTGCGCTGAATGCACTGCTTCCCCGTCGGACTCTGAGCGCCCATAAAGGAAGCGCCGGGCGCGTACTGATCTACGCCGGTAGCCTGGGCATGGCAGGCGCAGCGGCTATGTGTGCCAGAGCGGCGATTGCTGCCGGCGCAGGACTGACCACGATCGCCTGTCCCGCCGAGATCATCCCCATTTTACAAGCGCTCGTCCCTTCAGCCATGTGCATCGCCATTGAAAAAGCGGTGCAGCAGCCTCCCGCCTACGATGTGTTGGCACTGGGGCCGGGGCTGGGGCAAAGCCAGGAAATCTGGGAAAACATCCTGGCGCTGTATGATCCCGCCCGACCCTCCGTTTGGGATGCAGATGCGCTGAATCTGCTTTCCCGGCATCCCATGCACCTGAACCCGGAAAACACGGTGTTGACGCCTCATCCCGGAGAAGCTGCCCGGCTGCTGGGCGAAAGCCTGCAGGATGTGATCGCAGATCGATTCGGCGCGGCCGCCCGGATGGCGGAAAAATACGGCGCAGCCGCTGTGCTGAAAAGCGATGTGACAACCATCGCCCTGCCCGCCGAAATGCCGGAGCCCGGATTGGAATCGCTGTCTCCCCGGCCAGTTGCGCATCCCCGTTTTTTCCTGAATACAGTGGGTTCCCCCGCCCTAGCCAAGGGCGGCAGCGGCGATGTGCTTTGCGGCATGATGGCGGCGCTGATGGCACAGGGTTGCTTTGCGCCGCCACTGGCCTGCTTATGGCATGGAATGGCGGGGACAGAAGGCGAAAAACGGTTTGGCCAGCTGGAACTGACCAGCGAGCAGGTGATTGCCTGTCTGCATGACGCGCAGAAGGCCGCTCAACAACTGAAATAAGATCGTTTTTTCCTTCCCGCAAATTTATTTCAGCTTTTGGGTTTAAATCAGTTGACAAGTTATCGATAATGGAGTATAAATGATGATAAAAGGAAGCCGCAAAGATGACGATGGTTAATTTTGTTCAGTTTCAGCTTGTTTCCCTTTCCTGTGGGAAAGGTCTGTCTATTTGCGGCCATCTGAAAGCTGCAATGCGCTGATGTGCGCCTTGCTGGCATGCTTTTTCAGGCTATCGGCTGCAAAAGGTCGATAGCCTTTTTCATATACTTCTCCCTTTTCCCGGGGCTTGAAGCCCGCCGCCGCAGGGGTGTCGGCAGCCCGCTTCCTTTGCCCTAACTCACTCTTTTTGCAAGGAGGACAAAACCTATGCAAAGCCGCAAGCTACGCCTGACAGGCAAGCTCATGCGCGATAACAAATGGTATTTCCTGGCCGCGCTAATTTGCACGATCTTTACCGTGGTTATCGAATTCATCACGCCCATCGTGCTGGCGGAAACGCTGGACTATTATCTCCAGGGCAAGCAGTCCCGGATGCCAGGGTTTATCAACGCCTGGGTGGACAGCTTGGGCGGCCCTGAATTCATGGCAAAAAATCTATGGATTGTAGGTCTGACGCTGGTGGGCCTGAATCTGCTCAGCGGTGCGTTTTCCTTTACCAAGGGCCGCGTTCAGGCCATCGCCGGCGAAAACGTATCCCTAACGCTACGAGAAAAGCTTTACAGCCATATTCAGCGTCTCCCCTTTTCCTACCATGTGAAAGCCGAAACCGGCGATCTAGTGCAGCGCTGCACGTCTGACGTAGAAACCGTTCGCCGCTTCCTGGCCATGCAACTGATGCAGGTGGTCAACGCGGTGATGATGATCGGCTTCGCGCTGTTTTATCTGCTGCGGGAAAATGTGCAGATCACGTTGATCAGCATGATCTTGGTGCCGGCGCTGTTTCTATTTGCCTGGCTGTTCTTCAAATGGGTCATCAAAAGCTTCCGTCTGGCCGATGAATCTGAGGGACGGCTCAGCACCGTTCTCCAGGAAAACCTGACAGGCGTTCGTGTGGTTCGTGCCTTTGGACGGCAGGAATACGAAGTGGAAAAATTCGAAGAAGCAAATCAGGATTTGCGCAAAAAGAACTTCCGCATCAACAACCTGCTGGCAATTTATTGGGCCACCAGCGATGCGATGAGCATGGTGCAATCCATGCTCACGCTGCTGACCTGCATTTTCTTTGCTGTTCGCGGAGAAATCACCATCGGCACCCTGACGATCTTCACGTCCTACGTGGGCAAGCTGCTCTGGCCCATTCGGCAGCTGGGCCGTATTCTTGCCGATGCTGGCAAAAGCTCCGTGGCCATGGAGCGTATTGACGAAATTCTACGCCAGCCCACCGAGCCGGAAGAGCCCAATGCGCTCAAGCCCAGCCTGAAGGGCGATATCGTGTTTGACCATGTCACCTTCAGCTATGCCGATGGCCGGGAGGTGCTCAAGGATATGAGCTTCACCATCCCCCAGGGCAAAACCGTGGCCATTCTGGGCGCAACAGGCAGTGGAAAATCCAGCGCAGTGCATTTGATTCAGCGGCTCTTTGAACCCCAGCAGGGCGAAATACGCATCGGCTCCACGCCCATCAATCAAATCGATCGTGCTTATCTGCGCTCTCACGTGGGTCTGGTTTTGCAGGAGCCCTTCCTTTACTCCAAGACGCTCAAGGAAAACGTGGCCATCGCCGTGCGAAATGCCTCAGATGAAGCCATTGATCAGGCCGTGCAGGATGCTGCTGCCAAGGCCTTCATTCTGGAAAGCGACAAGGGCTTTGAAACTTTGGTAGGTGAGCGGGGCGTGACCCTTTCCGGCGGCCAGAAGCAGCGAGTTGCCATTGCCCGGACGCTGATGAAGGACAACGATATCCTGATTTTTGACGATTCCCTGTCCGCCGTGGATACCGAAACCGATGCGCAAATTCGCGCCGCCCTCAAGCGCCGCAGCAAAGACACCACCACCATCATCATCAGCCATCGCATCGTCACCCTGTCCCAGGCCGATCTGATCCTGGTCATGGAAGAAGGCCGCGTCACCGAGCAGGGCACCCACGATCAGCTGATCCATTCCGGCGGCCTCTACAGTCGAATTTTCAATATTCAAACCGCTCTGGAAGAAGAATTCAAAGAGGAGAAAACTGGCTATGCAGCAGTTTAAGGAACAGGATTATACCAAGAAATTCGACCTGTCCTTGTGGAAAAAGATCCTGCGATACGCCAAGGATTCCCATAAGGATCTGATTCGTCTGGCCATTTGCATGGCGATCTCTGCGGGCTGCGATGTATTATTCCCGCTGATGACCAGCTATGCCATCGATCATTTTATTCCCAATCTGGATCACACCGCATCAACCAAAGGTCTGACGGTTTTAGTGGCCGTTTATTTGGGGCTGTTGGCAGTGCAGGTGTACACCATCTTCCGGTTCATGTATCTGGGCGGCAAGGTGGAAACCAATACCTGCTTCACCATCCGCCGCCGCGCTTTCCGAAAGCTGCAGGAATTGCCCTTTTCCTATTACGACCGGATGCCGGTGGGCTATCTGATGAGCCGCATGACCAGCGATTGCCAGCGGCTGGCAGAAACCA
>CAYRFP010000057.1:0-10823 GCA_964423675.1 uncultured Oscillospiraceae bacterium | reverse complement strand
GCCATTTTTTAATTTTACTGTTTTACGACCACCAAGCATTCCGGCTGCGGCATTTTTCGCAGCCAGAACCTTAAAGTCTGTTCAAACAGACATTTATTTCCGGAAAAACATCACGAGCTGTGCTCCCACTAAACCAATGCAAAGCACCAGCAGAACAACAGAAAATGCCTGATACACAGCGCTTTGTCCGGTTGCTGCGGCTATCAGCCAGCAAATCGCCGCAATCGCAAAAGCAATGGCAGATACCAAATGTCGCCGTCTCTTTTTAAAAACAAAGTTTTTTTCCTCCTGTTGCGTCTGCTGATCAATGGGGTTCTCGCCGAAGTCTTCCCTATCATCGCAAAGCAGATAATCTGCTGTCACGCCCAGCAGCTTGCCAATCTGCAATATATTCTGTGCATCGGGTAGCGCAGTTCCGTTTTCCCATCGACTGATTGCTTGCCGCGACACATTCAGCTTTTCCGCAAAATCCTCCTGAGACCATCCGTTAGCCTTTCGAAGCTTGACGATTTTATCTGACAGTTTCATTCTGAAAACCTCCTGGGCTTAAGATAATTTATGATAGCAAAAAGTGTCCTGATGTGCCATCCCTTTAGCTTTCCATTTCCGCAACTTATCTTTCCATTCCTGCTCAAGTTGCGGATGAACAAAAGTATTTCCAAATAAAATACGCCCGGAGGAAAGCACTCCAGGCAAAAAGGCATTTTCTGTTTTACTGCGTGCCCGCTTTGATCGCTGCCACGTGCCAGCGTTCATCGCCGGAACGGGGCGGAGTCATGCGCTGACGGCCAAAGAAGCGCACCTGAGAAAACCCGGCTTCCTTCAGCCATGCCCGCAGTTCCGCCCGGGAATGCGCCCGCTGGGTCTGCCGCTCCTCCAGACGATCATACGCCCCGTCAGGCCGCCGCACAAAGATGGACAACGCCATATCCACGCAGGCGGTTTTTTCGGCATAGGCGTTCTGCCAAATATAGGAGATTTCCGGATCGTCTTCCGTCAGCGTTTGGTTGCCCAACGTGCCGGACAGCTTTTCCGGCGTGGATACATCAAAAATCAGCGCGCCGCCGGGCCGCAGCGCCTGAAACGCCGCCTGAAAAAATGCCTGAACTGCGGCAGGGCTGGTCAGATAATTTACCCCATCGCAGGTACTCAGCACACAGTCCACCCGCCGGGGCACGGACAGCCGGGTCATATCCTGGCAGATAAAGGGGATCAGCAGCCCTGCTGCCCGGGCCTTTTCCATGGCTACTGCCAGCATATCCCCAGATAAATCCATCCCGGTCATCTGATAGCCCGACCGCCGCAGCGGCAGCGTCAGGCTGCCCGTTCCACAGGCGCACTCCACGCATCGGCCCCTGTCTGGCACGCCCATCTGCTGCATCAGCCGCTGATAATGGGCCGCCCAGCCAGCGTAATCCACATTCGCCATCATCCGATCATATACCTTGGCAAAGGCAGTATACATTCCCGTTTTTTACTCCGCTTTCTTCTTTCGTTTTTTCGCGCCCACCAGCCCGCCGATCCGGCCGCTTTCCGCCGTGCTCAGGCCGGCCCAGCCCACTTCTTTCAGCTTTTCCAGCAGGCCCAGTTCCCGGGCAATTTCATATTTCATCCGATCCTCATAGGAAAGCATTGCGCATACCATCCCCCTTCCCGAGGATAGTATGCGCAATTTTTCGTTTCTTTTTCGTTTTTATTGCTGAGGCTCGTCAGAGGCGTTTTCTTCCTCTTCCTCGTCTTCGTCATCCTCATCGCTTGCCATGCCGCGGTTGATCTTCACGCCTTCCATATGGGCGTTGATGTATCGATCAAACACAGCATTGGTATAGCTGGCCATCACGAAGCGGCTCAGTGCGAAGCCTACGATCACATAATAGCCCGCCAGTACCAACACAGCAATCAGCGAACCGGTATAATAGAAGACCACCAGCGCAATCGCCGTGGGCACCAGCAGCACCAGACGAATGCCCACCGTCTGGGGCAAACGACCAATGGCCATAATCAGTGCATTCTTGACCAGCGTGCGGAAATTAACCTTGTAGGAAACCATGATAGGATACATATACACCAGCGCCAGCATCCAAACCAGCGCCAGCATGAGCACCAGCATCTGCGGCACCACGAAGACAGCGCTGTCCTTAGCCATATTGCCATAGAACTGATAGCAGACATACACGATAATCGGCAGAACGGAGGTAATGGCCGAAACGCCCAGCGCCTGCTTCCAGTTTTCTTTCACTGCGTCCTTGAAATCAGACCAGACGAAGGCATGCTCGTCCCGCGCCCAATTGCGGGTCACATACGCCACGCCGGCCTTCACCGGGCCGGTAATCAGGATGCATGGAATGGCCCAGAGGCAGAAGGTAGAGAACACGGAATAGAACATGTTCATCGTCAGTTCGTTCAAATCCACCCCAGCCAGTGCATCAATCTGCTCCTGCGCCAGGTTGCCCATCGCGCCGGTGGACAGATACATCTGATAATCCGAGGTGACCACCAGCACATTAAAAACAGAACTGATGCAGGTTCCCAGCAGAATCAGCAAAGGAATCCAGGCCACGATCGTCATCAAATTCAACCGGCACAGCGCGCTGAACCGAACCCGCAGCATTTCCCAGAAAAGCTGCCAGCGGTTTTTAGGCAGGTCTTCCTTGCGAAAATCGCCCTTTCCGCTTTTGCCATAATAAAAGCTGTTCATCATCTTGCCAAACATAATTGCCTTCTCCAGCCTTTCCTGATCAATTGATTCATTTCAGTATACCATATTTCCAACAGAAAGAAAAGACAATTCTTTGCCGTGGAAACGCTTGCAGAGAATTGATCCTCAAGCCTCCTGGTTTTCTTCCTTTTCCCCAATCACAAAGGAGAATTCGCTGCCCTTACCGGGCTGACTTTGCAGCTGGATTTCCACGCCCATCTTCTGCAAAACCTCCCGGGCAATAGACAGCCCCAGGCCGCTGCCCTTATCGCTGCGGCCGCGCTCTGCCTGGTGAAACCGTTCAAAGGCCAGCCGCTGCGTTTCCTCGTCCATGCCCACGCCCGTATCACGCACGAAAAAGCGCACGCCCTTTTCCGCCGCCTCCGCGCCGATGGTCACAGTTCCCCCGGCAGGGGTATATTTGCGTGCATTATCCAGGAAAATCGTCAGCACCTGCGCCAGCCGATCTTCATTGCTCCATAGATCAGGCAACGGTTCCTCCGGAAGCTGCCGCTCAAAGGCAAGTTCCTTTCCCACAAAAAGGCTGCCATTTCGATCATGCAAGTCATAAATCAGTTCGTTGGGATCCACCGTTTCCATTTCAAATGCTGATGGATTGGATTGCAGGCTGCTCAGTTCCAGCAGATCATTCACCAGCCGGGACAGCCGGGTTACCTCGTTCACGATCATGCTGTAATACCGCTGCTTATCCTTTTCCTCTGTCATAATCCCGTCTCGCAGCCCCTCAGCCAGGCCGCGCATGGAAGCAAGAGGCGTACGCAATTCATGGGAAATATTGGCCACATAGTCATGCCGGGTACGCTCCAGCCGCTCCTGCTCGGTGATATCCCGGATCAGCGCCACAGTGCCCCGAGGCGTTTCTCCTTCTTCCACCACCAGCGGGCTGACAACATACTGCAAAACTCGATCGCCCTTTTGAATCTTGCCCTCCCATTCCTGATCCGTACCCGCTTCCCGCAGTGCACGCAGCACGGTCTCCCTGGCAGTGCCTTCCCCCAGCAGCGCCTGCGCCGCTGGATTTTCATGCAGCAGCTGTCCCTTGGTATCCATGGCCAGAATGCCTTCCGCCAATCCGCTGAGCACCAGCGTCATGGTTTCCTTTTCATGGCGCAGATCCTGAATCGCCTTGGCAATGACCCGGGACATATGGTTAAACGCCTTAGCGATCTCCCGCATTTCCTCCCCAGGCAGATTCTCTGGCAGCAGCACCTGCTCGCCTTCCACCAGCCGCCCCGCAGTTTCCGTAATCATCCGAGCAGGGCGAGATACTCTGCGCACCGCAAAGGTGCTCACCAGCAGGGTGGTACACAGCACCATCGCCATGGAGATCAGCATCCGCGTGCGGAAGGAAAGGGTCGCCCCGGAATAAACCCGCATGGTTTTCCCGGCTAGCACAAAGCCGTTCTCTGCCTTTGCCCCCATGATCAGCACCAGCTTATCCGCCTCCGGACTGCGCACCACGGCAGACCCATCCGTTTGCAGCCGTTCGATCAGGGTTTTCATGGTTTTTCCGGCAAAATAGGGCACAGCTTCATCCGTGTAAGCCAGCACGGAAGAATTGTCGTCCAGCAGCATATAAAAGCTTCCGTCCGGGTTCAGCGTCGGGTTCACGCTGGCGCGCAGCGCCGCCCGATCCATCCGGCCCTCCGCATATTCATCCAGCAGTTCTCCGGCAACCTGCAAATTTTCCTGCAATGCGGCATAATGCGTGGACATATAAACCTGCTGAAAGAAATAATCCGACAGGCCAAAGAAGGTGGCCGTCATAATCAGACTGCCCAGCACCAGCACCAGAAGAAACCGCGTTAAATAGGAGGACCATTTAGGCATCCTCCTGCACCTCCGCTTTGTACCCTACCCCGTAAACGGATTTCAGCGTGATAGAGGTGTTTTCCGGAAGCTTTTTGCGGATGCGCTTAATGCTGGTATCCACCACCCGAGGATCGCCGTTAAAATCAAAGCCCCAGATATTGTCCAGCAGCTGCTCTCTTGTAAACACCTGGCGGGGATGGCTGGCCATCAGATGAAGAATCTCTACCTCCTTGGGCGACAGCAGCACGCTTTCGTCCTCTACCCGCACCTCATAACATTTCAAATCAATAACCGTGTTGCCAATTTCCAGCCGTCCCTGCTCCGGGGCGGATTGCATCTGGTTCATGCGACGGAAGATCACCTGAATGCGGGACACGATTTCCCGAGGCGAAAAAGGCTTCACAATATAATCATCCGCTCCCAGGGCAAAGCCCAACAGCTTATCCACCTCCTCGCCCTTGGCGGTGAGCATAATGACCGGCGTCATGGACGTGGCCCGGATATCTGCGCAAACCTGCGTTCCCGTGCGGCCCGGCATCATAATATCTAAAATCACCAAATCTGGCCGCATCCGCTGAAATGCTTCCATCACATCATCGCCCCGGAAAACGGAATAAACCTCATAGCCCTCCCGGGTCAAATAAATTCGCAGGGATTCATGGATGCCGATTTCGTCATCCGCAATCAGAATCAGCTTCTTTTTATTCATAGCCTTCCCCTCCCGCAGACGCGCCTTCGCAGGTACGCCGCATTTTCTCCATTATTATAGCATGCGCCTTCCTTTCCTTTCAAGCCTTGCCACAGCCGCGCCGTATTTTTTCGCCGATTGTCCTCCTTTTTCTGGCCGCTTTTCTTCGCCCCTTGCCAAAAAGGGAAAAAGGTGGTATAGTGAGAAGAAGGGAAGAGGGAAAGGGGCTTGCCATTTTCAGAAAAAGTGGGGTTTTCATCGCCAAGTAGCAAAAATATCTTCAAAAAAGTGGTTTGTATCACCCATATTTGTGGCAAAAAAGAGGATTTTTCTCTGCAACGGCGAATAAAGCATAGAATCTATCCAAAGAGGAGAAGCTTTCATGGCAACGGTTCTGGATATTGGCGTCGATTTAGGCACGGCCAGCGTGGTGATCTATGGAAAAGGCAAGGGGATCGTGCTGGACGAGCCTGCGGTCATCGCTATTGACCGGGAAACGCGCAACGTGCTGGCAGTAGGCACGGAGGCCCGCCGGATGGTAGGGCGCACACCGGGCAATATTGTGGCCATGCGCCCCTTGGGCGATGGAATGATCGCCGATTTTGAAATGGCCAGCGCCATGCTGCGCTATTTTATCACGAAGGTGGCAGGCAAAAGGCTGCTGGGCGGCCCGCGGATTCTTCTGTCCGTTCCCGCCGGGGTGAACGAACGAGAACGGCACGACCTGGTAACCAGTCTGTTCGAAGCCGGCGCTCGCCGCACGCAGCTGATGGAGCGGCCTATTGCCGCAGCCATTGGTGCCGGGCTGCCTATTGGCGAAGCCTATGGCGAAATGATCTGCGATATTGGTGGCGGCGTGACGGATATTGCCGTGATTTCTCTGGGTCGAGTCGTGGTTCGGGACACGGTAGCTGTGGGCGGTGATCAATTTGACGATGCCATTATTCGCTATATCCGTCGCAAGCATAATCTGCTGATTGGCGAAATTACGGCAGAAGATCTGAAAATCAATATCGGCTCTGCCATCCCCCGCAACGAGCAATTCTATATGGAAATTACCGGTCGCAATCTCATCTCTGGCCTGCCCAAAATCATGCGCATCACCAGCGATGAAATCACCGAGGCGCTAGATGAGCCGGTGCAAAAGCTGCTGGAATCCATCCACGACGTGCTGGAGCATACCCCGGCGGAACTGGTGGCGGATATTTTCGAATCCGGTCTGGTGCTTTCCGGCGGCGGCGCGCAGCTAAGCGGGTTATGCGAAGCAGTGGCCATGTCTCTGAAAATCGATTGCCGTCTGGCAGACGATCCCCAGGAATGCGTAGCTCGCGGCTGCGGATTGACTCTGGAAAACTGGAGCGAATACGGCCAGTTCCTGGGCGACCGGCGGAAGCGGTAAAGCATCCGGTTAAAAAAACGAGCAAAAAGGATCAGCGTATCTTTTTAATAAAAATGGAAACGGACGAAAGCCTTTCGGTCTTCGCCCGCTTTTTTCGTCATTTTCTTTCTCGGGAATTAAATCGGCTTACATTCAAAGGGGTCTTCTGCCTGTTCTATTTGCAGCGGCGGATCGCATTCAACATTCCGGCATTCGACAGGCCCGTCATCTGACCAACACTGAATCCGCGAATTGCTGCACCCGCGAATGCCTACACCCTCTAAACGTACCTTAGCATAATGGCAAAGCTGCATAAACGCGGGCTGTGCAGCCGCATCAAAGGAAAAGCTGCAATGCTTGATTTCGCAGGAAATTTTTCTTTCCGGATCGCCATAGAGCGTGAGCGGCATGCGCAGGCCGGTGACTCGCACGTTTTCAAAGGCAATTTGCTCCAAAGGTCGATTGCGCTGCCAAAGCTCGTTTCCTGAGTAATTAATGAATAAACAGATCCACCTGATCAATATCACAATTCTTCATCAGAATATTGCCCTGCATTCCCCGAATGCGCCGAAAAAAATCCGCGTAATAGGTGAACGCGCTGAGCATATTGAAGCGATGCCCCGGACGGGGAACCGGCGGCTTGCCCAGCCGTTTTTCCTCCGCGGATAAGCTGCCGCAAAAAAGATAACGAGCCGGGCCTAACATTTTGCAGCGCTCAATGCGCACGTTCTGCCCGCCAAAACGGAAAGCACTGCATGCCGTATTCAGTATGCAATCCTGCACCTGCACGTCCCTATTATCGATTCCTGCGATGCAATCATCCCCAGTATAGCATTGGCAACGCTCAATCAGCGACCGATCGCAGGATGTTAAATGAATGCCATCATGCCCCGCCAACATGGTTACATTCTCCGCATGAATATCCTGGCATTCAAACAGCGTGTGCGCCCAATTGCCGGCATTTTGAATGGTATAACCACTGAAATACAGCTTGCGGCAACGATGCATATTCACGCCATGAGGCCCGCGATAATGCTCCTCGCCCATTTCGTCATAGCAATCGCAGCCATCGATCACCGCCCCCATTACCCAATGATGGCGATATTCTCTGCGTCAATAGCTCGAATCAACCCGTTATTCCAACGGCTGGCAGGACGGCGCAGAAATTCGTAGTATGCATAATCCGTGGCGCAGGTCCAGGGCTGCTGGCAAAGATCCTCCTGTGCAACAGGCTGGACCGGGTCATCCAAAAAGGCTAGATAATCCTGGGGATTACGGCTGCCTTTCAGGCAGGCATCGCTACGAAGCAAAATGTAATATTGCTGCGAAGACGAACACCGCCAGTGACATAAACACCGGAAGGAATCTCCACCGTGCCGCCGCACCTAGCAAAGCAATAGTCAATCGCATCCTGAATTGCGCAGGTGGACAGACTGCCGTCTGTTTTCGCTCCAAAGGCGGCAATACTTACTGTTTCCATCCGATACACCCCTTACTTTTCCGATAGAAACTCAAAACCGATAGACTTTTCCTGTTTTATAAGCCTCGTTTGCGCCTTCAACCACACGCGTCAGCCGAACCGCAGAATCAATTCCGAACTTCACCGGCACACCCTTCGTGCAAGCGTCCACCCAGGAACGAAGCGGTGAAGGATCATCCGGCAGCGCAGCGCTAGACACCTGATAGCACAGTCGATCACCGTATTCCCGAACCATCACGGCCGCCTGAGGAAGCGTTTCAACGAACCATGGCTTCTTCTCTTTGGACAAATGCACCTCAACGCCCGGCTGATCAATGCGAACCAGTACCGTTCCTTCCGTGCCATAGAGTTCAAAGGTATAGGGGGAGAAGAAGGTGGTAAAAGAACTGTCCATGATCGCCACGGTTTTCCCCTGATTATACAGCGCCGTGCATACCCCGCTGTCTTCCACCGCATGGCCCGTATAGTTTCCAAAGGTAGAACAAATTTCCGAAGGCTCACCCAGAAGCCAATCCAACAGATACATCTGGTGGCAGCCCAAATCCGTCATCGCGCCGCCGCCCGTTTGAGCCGGGTCAAACCAGTACTGCGGCAAGATGCCATTAAGCGCCTGATTATGGCCGTTGCGCACCCGAACTGTTGTCACCGTGCCCAGCAACCCACTGTCCAGAACCTTTTTGGCAAACATAAACGGCCCCGTGGTGCAGCGAATATAGGCGATGGTAAATGTAACGTGGTTTTCCTCAATCGCTTTCCTGATTTCCAATGCATCGGCATAGGAAAGCGCCAAGCTTTTTTCCACGAACACATGCTTGCCAGCCTTGGCGGCGTCCATGATGATTTCCTTATGCATCATCGTGGGTGCAGTAATCACCACACCGTCAATTTCCGGATTGGCCCATATCTCCTGGATGTCTTCCACGAAGGGAACATGAATTTCCTGTGCCCAGGCGCGGCCCCGTCCTGGGTTTTCATCCCATACGCAATCCACCTGGCAATCCGGAGCGGCCAGCAGTTCCGGCGTATACCGGGTTTCATGGGGATGCCAGCGGCTTAATACTGCAACATGAAACATGACGGATAACCTCCTCTGTTTTCAAAGCTTTCGCTTTAATCCTCAAAATAATATGGCTTTCCCGTTTCGGCGGAAGTATAGATTCCTTCCAATACATGTACCACCTTGGCTGCCTGCCACGCCTTCACGCAAAGTTCGCCCTCGCCGCGCATGGCGTTAATAAACGTGCGTGCCTCCCGATAAGGCGAATCTTCATTTTTCGCATCAAAAAAGCTTACACTGGACGCATTGAAATCAGGCTCCAGAACGTACTGGGTGTTATTCGTTACGCCGTTCAGCCGCAGCTTGCCAGAGAAATTATCCGCGCCAGCCTTATCGCCGCAAAGCAGATATTTCACGCCCGTTGCTTCCAGCGTATTCAGCAGCCAGCTGGCTTCTATAATCACGGATGCGCCGTTTTCCATCATCAACAGCGCCACGCCGCTATCCTCGCATGTGAATTTCTCCGGGTCAGGGTCGCCCCAGGGATTGGCCAGGCCTTTCTGATCCTTCAGCTTCTGATACGTCATGGCCGCCACATACTTGGGCTTGTAATTATCCAGCAGCCATAGTACCAGATCGATCACATGGGTGGCAATGTCAATCATCGGCCCACCGCCAACCTTCTCCTTCTGCGTGAAAATACCCCAGGTGGGCGCGCCGCGGCGGCGAAGCACACGCGCCTTGGCGATATAAACATCACCCAGCGTACCCTTTATCATTTCATTTTTCATATTATAAATAGAATCCGGGTTATATCGATGCTGATACCCAACAGTCAGCAGTTTGCCCATTCCATCCGCTGTTTCGACCATTTTCTTTGCATCCGTCCAGGTAATTGCCAGAGGCTTTTCGCAGAGTACATGCTTGTCTGCTTCCAGCGCATCGATGGTAATGCGGAAATGGTTTCCATTATCCACCAACACGCGGACGTCCGTAATCTCCTTTTCCGCCAGCAAATCCCGGTAATCGGTATACACCCTTGCGCCAGGCACACCATATTTTTTCGCTGCCTCCTGAGCGCGCTCAGGAATAATATCGCAGAAAGCGACCATTTCCACATCGTCCATCTTCGCCAAGGTAGGCATGTGCTTGGCATTGGCAATGTTTCCGCATCCGATAATGCCTGTCTTAAATTTCTCCATAGTGCGTTCCTTTCTCGCAGCTTTGCCTGCAATTTGGAAGATCGCAAGACAGGAGTGGTTCCCAGGAACCACTCCCCGCCCTTTCAGGGATTACTTCATCACAGCGTCGTAGCTCGCAGCTGCTTCATCAATGATGTCCTGCAGACCCTGACCCTTAAGAGATTCGTACTGAGTAAAGAATTCGTCAATGGAAATATTGCCAGCAATTGCCTGCACTTCCAGTGATTTCACCTGCTCACTCAGATCCGCATAGTATTCAACATACGCTTCTCCCGTGAAGGTAATAACCGGGGCCTGACCGTAGTATTCATTTTCGTTATACACCGCGCCTTTGCTGAATTCACGAGCCACATGATCCATTTCTTCCTCGCTCATGCCCTTGGTGAACACCTGCACATACGCATCGCCCCGCCAAACGTGGGTGATAGGCTGATAGTTCATGCCCCAGGCACGATAAGTGGGGAAGTCCACAGTGAATTCAGGCCGCAGCTTGGGTTGGCCGTCCACCATATCATAGCTCACGCCTTCCACACCGAAAGAGAACACC
>CAYRFP010000056.1:0-12008 GCA_964423675.1 uncultured Oscillospiraceae bacterium | reverse complement strand
CATCATGGCGAACTTCTCGTCATCCAGCTTGCCGGAAACATTGTCCTCATAAATGTGGGCAAACTGATTTATCCGCTTCTTGAAACAAACAAAGGTTGTCTTGTAAATATTCCTCTCGCGTTATTTCCAATTGAACATTTCCGTCAACCGTGTTGATTTCTCTAAAGCCCACTAATTTGTAGATATGGTACGCTGCATCACGAGTGGTTTCAAAATCGTTGTGTAATTTCATACAGTGCAGTGCGATTTGAATCCCATTTCAACCTTTGATTGGCTTCTTCATAGGTCAGCCAGACACACTCGGTATGTTCGTGAGAAAGCTCTATATCATTTTGACACTCAAAGCCGAAAGTGTATTCGGGAATGACATAGGTATACCTGCTCCAAAGGGGACGTTTTTTTCTTATTCTTCGACCAATTATTCCTCAACCAGAGCCCTGGGCTCCACCAACTGGCCGTCTACAATATCCACCGATCCAGTTTCGGCAAAGAAAGCAGGAAGATTGACCATGCTGCTACTTTCTCGCTTGTAAATCAGCTTTTTCAGCATAGCTGTTTTTTCTTCGGGATCGGTCAACGGATAGGGACGATAATCACCTTTTCCCTGCGTGCGGCAGGGGATGACGGAAAAGTTTTCAAGAATTGGGCCATCATCGGTCAGGGTATAGCGCAATTGAAAAATGCCTGTATCCGGATCGACGGATTTCATGGAGCCGAAGGTGAAATTGCCGGTGGAATAGAAAATGGGCTTTCCCTGATAAAACTGAACCTGCTGCAGGATATGGGGGTGATGACCCCAGATCACGTCTGCTCCGGCTTGGATGACCTGACGGGCGTAGGAAAACTGCCAGGATTCAGGCGATGTCTGTTCTTCCCGCCCCCAATGCAGACTAACCACCACCAGATCGCATCCCATGGCGCGGAGCAGCCCAATGCGATAGGCAATTTTGTTCAAATCGCTGTCCTGGGGATAAGAGATGCCGATAGCGCCGATGGTCACGCCCTTGACCTCATAAACGCCCAGCTGATCCTGCTCATACTGGGTGCCGGGATAGAGGGTTCCGAAATGGGGGATGCTGTATTGATCCAGAGCCAGAATGGTATCATTATAGCCGCCCTTAAAGAAATCCATGGCATGGTTATTTACGGTATTCACCGCATCGATTCCGGAATAAAGATAGGTCTGCGCATTGGTGGCGGGGCCTTTCAGGTTAAAGGTTTTGTCCTGTGCCTTGGTGCGGTTGGTAAATACCACCTCATTGTTGGCAAAGGTGAAATCATCCGCTTCCAGGTATTCCCGAACCAGAGAAAAAGGCCAGTCATAGCCATAGCGCTGGAGCGTTTTAGTGTAGCTGGTATCCAGCCCCACCGCTGTGGTCATTTCGCCGATACTGCAATCGCCAACGAAAGAAAGTGTCAGCGTTTCCGCAGCGGAGGAAGCGCAAAGCAGCGTCAGAATCAATGCGATAAGCAGCGTTTTCTTCATAAGATTCTCCTTTCCGATCCGGGGGATCGAATCCATTATACAGGATTTTTGCCCGAAGGGAAAGAGCAATTTGCGGAAAGAAAAAAGGAATCAGCCGAAAAGGCTGATTCCTTTTTCAATGAACCGAAAGAATTATTCCGCAGCAGGCACCTGGAAAGAGGGGACAAAGCCGCGTTCTACGATCAGATCATACACCTTCTGGGAATACACGCACTGTTCCAGCGCCTTGACGAAGTCGGCATTTTCATTTTCCGGCTTCACAGCGAACAGGTTCACATAAGACTGGCCAGCCAAGCTGTCCTTGGTTTCGGTGTAAACAGCGTCAGTGTTGGGGTTCAGTTCAGCCAGAGCGGCGTTGTTGCCATTGATGACAGCAAAGGCCACGTCTCCGCGCAGACCGGGAGCCAGTTCTGCATTGGCTTCCAAGAACTTCAGACCCTTGGGATTGATTACATCGTCCTTGGTGACCTTGCTTTCCAGGGTGGTGCCTTCGGGCAGTTCGATCAGGCCAGCATCAGCCAGCAGCAGGAAAGCGCGAGTCATGTTGGTGGGGTCGTTGGGCACAACGATTTCATCGCCTTCAGCCACTTCATCCAGGCTGGATTTGGTGCCGGCATACAGGCCCATGGGCTCAAAGTGGGTGGGGATCACGCCAACCAGCTGTTCGCTTTCGGAAGCAGAAGCGTTATAGTCGGCCAGATAGGGGATATGCTGAAAGAAGTTCGCGTCCACATCGCCGCCGGCGGTAGCAGGATTTTCGGTAACATAGTCGGTCACAACCAGCAGGTCCAGATCATAGCCCAGAGCAGCCAGATCCTCGCGAATCAGTTCCAGAATCTCGGCATGGGGGCTGGGCGTTGCCATTACGGAAACTTTTTCCGCAGCCAGCGCGGACAGACAACTCAGAGACAGAACCAGAGCCAGAACAATCGCAGCAAACTTTTTCATGGAAGGGCCTCCTTTAATACGTGTCGTGTTATATTTTTCTCGGGCAAAAGCCCGGAGAAATTGGGGAGAGGATTAGCGGATACGATGGTCGATTTTCCGGGTCAGGAAGGTGCCCAGCACCGTGATCAATTGCACCAGGATAACCAGCAGGATACTGGCGGCATACATAATATCGTATTTGCGCAGGTTCAGGCCATAGGTAATCGCCACAGAGCCCAGGCCGCCGCCGCCTGCCGCGCTGGCCATAGCGGTATAGGAGAGGATTGTGGTCATGCAGATGGCAAAGCCGTTTACCAGAGAGGGCATGGCTTCGGGAATCAGCACCTTGCGGATGATCTGGAGGGTGGAAGAACCCATGGATTGGGCGGCCTCCAGGATGCCGTTATCCACTTCGTTGAAGCTGCCCTCAACCATCCGGGCTACATAGGGGAAGGCACTGATAGTCAACGGGAAGATGATGGATCTGGTGCCCACTGCCTTGCCCATAACCGCCCGGGTGACGGGGAAAAGCATGGCCAGAAGAATGAGGAAGGGGATTGAACGCAGGAAGTTAACCAGCGCGCCCAGCACGGCGTTAAAGGAAGGGAGAGGCTTTACGCCGCCTTTACGCGTGATTACCAGCAGCACGCCCAGGGGAAGGCCGATGAGGTAGGCAATAAGGGTGGACGGAATGGCCATATACAGTGTTTCGCCCAGCGCAGTCCACAGAACGTTCCAATTCACTGGGGATACACCTCCTTTACCGTCAGGCCTTCATCAGTGAGGAACTGGATGATTTTCTTGCGGGAGACATCATCCTCAGGCATTTCGATGAGCATTTGACCGTAGGATTTTCCGCCGATACGCTTCACGTCTGCCGAAAGGATGTTCACCGCTATGCCGCATTTTTGTACCAGGCCGGCAATGATGGGCTGGTTTTCCCGGCCATCGTCAAACACGATGCGCAATGCAGGCTTTTCGGGAATCGTTTCCTCCTGCTTGGAAGGCACGATGCCGAACAGCCGCCGTCCAGCTGCGGAGCGCGTATGGACGAACACATCGTCCACCGTTCCTTCCTCGGCGATGCGGCCCCCATCCAGAATGGCCACCCGGGTGCAAATCTGGCGGATCACAGCCATTTCGTGGGTGATAAGCACCACGGTGATGCCAAGGCGCTTGTTAATGTCCTGCAGCAGCGCGAGGATGGACTGCGTCGTCATGGGATCCAGCGCGCTGGTGGCTTCATCACACAGGAGCACCTCCGGATCGCTGGCCAAAGCTCGGGCGATGGCAACGCGCTGGCGCTGACCGCCGGACAACTGAATGGGGTAGGCGTCTGCCTTTCCTTCCAGTTCCACGATTTTGAGCAATTCCTTTACCCGTTCGTCCGCTTTTTTTCGAGGTACACCTGCGATTTCCAAGGGATAGCGAACGTTCCGAGCCACCGTCTTCTGCATCAGCAGATTAAACTGCTGGAAGATCATGCTCACCTTTCGACGCATCTGCATCAGCTGCTTGCCGTTCATAGACAGGATGTTTTGCCCGTCCAGGAAGATCTGGCCCTCAGTGGGCGTGTCCAGCCGGTTCATACAGCGGATCAGCGTGGATTTTCCAGCGCCGCTCATGCCGATGATGCCGTAAATCTGGCCTTTTTCAATGGAAAGGTTGATGCCGTCCAGCGCGACCACTTCGCCGCCGGGCACTGGGTAAACCTTGCGCAGCCCGCGCACCTCGATTAGGGGAGAGGATGAAGAAGCCAAATGCATGCATTCCTTTCAATGGTTTTGCTTTTGTTTGCGCCGCCCACGTCTGGATGGCGGCGGAAGATGTAGCGCTTTTCAGCTGCTGACATTTCCACAAAAAAAACCGCCTCGCGCGATTGCGAAGCGGGCTTAACGAACAAAAGCAAATGTCAAGCTGCGCAACACAAACAGCACGAGAGGAGACTCGCGCACATGGACATTCGCATAGCAAAGCGATTAACGATCATGTGGAAAGCCTCCTTCCATGGGTCTACGCCCTTGATGTTTTGTATTATAGCGGATTCGGAAAGGCTTGTCAACCCCCTTATGGTGTATTTTGATTGTTTTTTGCCGTTGTCAGCAGTTCGTCCGTATGCGTTTCCAGAATCAGGGCAGATTGGGCAAGAGAATCAAAGGCTTCGGTTTCAGGGGATGTGGCGCGCAGGGCCAGCAACAGTGCTGCACTAATCAGCAGCAGCGCCAGGGAAAGAGAAATGCTTCGTGGTTCGGAACGTTTCATACCGTGTTCCTCCTTTGAACATAGAAATGATTCTTTGCAGATAATAGACATTCTTAACATTTTCGTAATAAATTTAACATATTTGATACAAAAAGTCAAGCTGGGAATGAAAGAACGCGAAATTATTCTGTCACGCCAGCAAAAAAAGAAGGAGAAGCGAGCCATTTTCCGAATTGAACCTCTCATGGAGGCGCAAGGGACTGCGCTGTGGAAAGGAACGAAAGGCTATGCGCTGGCAGGAAGCATTGCAGGGAAATCTGACAGAATATGAATCCATCCCCTTTTGGAGCTGGAACGACGAACTGGAGCCGGAAATGTTGCGCCGCCAGATTCGGCAAATGAAGACGGCGGGGATCGGCGGCTTTTTCATGCATGCCCGGGGCGGGCTGACTACGGAATATCTGGGCGAAAGATGGTTTGAGGCTACAGCGGCTTGCATCGATGAGGCTAAACGCCAGGGAATGGACGCCTGGTGCTATGACGAAAACGGCTGGCCCAGCGGCTTTGCAGGGATGAAGCTGCTGAGGGATTCTGCGAACTGGGCGCATTATCTTGTGTGCGAAGAAAAAGATGCATTTGATGAAACGGCGCTGGCTGTTTACGTATTGGAAGGAACCGCGTTGCGCCGTGTGCAGGGGGAAAGCGGTGCACAGCGCTATATCACACTGTACGATAAAACCAATTCCTCCGTGGTGGATATTCTGAATCGGGGAGTGGTGGAAAAGTTTATTGCAGAAACTCATGAAAAATATTATGAACGCTTTGGCGAGGATTTCGGCCGGCCCATGCAGGGCTTTTTTACCGATGAGCCGCAGTATTTCCGCTGGGATACAGCGTATTCTCCCTGCATTATGCCGGAATATCGGGCGGTGTATGGCCGGGATTTGCTGGATGAGCTGGGCGCGCTGTTCGTGGAATGCGATCAGGCCAAGGGGACGCGCTTCCGCTATTGGCGGCTGATGAATGCTCTGTATACCGAATCCTTTGCCCATACGATTTATGATTGGTGTGAGGCGCATCATTGCAAGCTGACCGGCCACAGCATTCAGGAAAATGATTTGTTCGGGCAGATGATGTGCAGCGGCGGGGTGATGCCTTTTTATCAATATGAGCATACGCCCGGCGTGGATTGGCTGGGTCGGCGCATTCAAACGGAACTAATGCCCCGTCAGGTTTCTTCAGTGGCGCAGCAGCTGGGGAAAAAGCATGTGCTGACGGAAACGTTTGCCTGCGCGGGCTGGAATGTGAGCCCCCGTGAACTGAAGCGGATTGCGGAATGGCAATATGTAAACGGAGTTAATCAGATGTGCCAGCATCTATATCCCTATTCTATCCGCGGCCAGCGCAAGCGGGATTATCCCGCCTTTTATTCGCCTCATAACACCTGGACAAAGCCGGAGGATTTCCGCGCATTCAATGATTATTTCACGGCGCTGGGCTATTTGCTGGCGGAAAGCCAGGAGGAAGCTCGGGTGGCGGTGATTCATCCTATGCATGCGGCCTATCTCACCTTCCAGCGCCGGGACTCGCATTCCTGCGATGCGCTGAATGCATCCTTTACCGCGCTGGCGGAACGGCTGGGCGCGGCGCACATTGGCCATCATTATGTGGATGAAACTCTGCTGGCGCAGCATGTGGGGCCGATGGAGGATGGCAAGCTGCGTGTGGGAAAATGCACGTATGAATACGTGATTCTGCCAGAGATGGAAACGCTGGATGCATCCACGGCGGCGCTGCTGAAGCGGTATATGGAGCGGGGCGGCAAGGTTTGGCTGGCTGGAAATGCGCCCTGGCTAATCGATGGGGAACCGGGTGACCTTTCCTTCCTGCAATCCAATGTTTCCTTTGAGGAAATGCGGAATCCCTGCTATCGTGTAGATCGGCAGGATACGCCGCTGCGGGCGACCTATCGACATAGCGATAAGGGCGATTTCCTGTTTGCCGTGAACCTGAGCGAAAAAGAAACCTGCACCGTAACATACAGCTTCCCGGCGCGGGGAGCGAAACGATTTGATCTGCAAATGCGGCAGGAAATGCAGCTGTATTTCGAGCAAACAGCAACAGGCATTGCCGTTCCGCTGACGCTGGAACCCGGGGAATCGATTGTGATTCTTGTGGGTGAAGGCGAGGCAGCGCCTGCGCCCAAGCCGCTTTCCTGGCGGGAAATTATCCCGGTGGGGCAGCGGATGGAAATGGATGAAAACAATTTGACGCTGGATTACGCCGCGTTGTCCCTGGATGGCGAGCATTACACGGAGCCGCTGCCGATTATGGCAGTATCCGATCGAATGCTGCGGAGCAGAAAAAACTGTGAAATTTTCCTGAAATACACCTTCCAAATAGATGCCGTGCCGGAGAGCCTCTTTCTGGAATGCGAGCAGATGGGCGCAAAGCAGGTATGGCTAAACGGTTATCCCCTGGCGCTGGATAATCCGGGAACGCTGGATGCTGCTTTCGTCCGAGCAGATATTCGAGCACTGGCGCAGCCGGGGATGAACACATTGATTTATCAAATCGATTACTGGCAGCCTCAGGAGGTATACGATGTGTTTAACGGCGTATACTATGAGCATTCCGATGGAACGGAAAGTCTGATCAATTGCCTGAGTTATCGCACGGATTTGGAAGCGGTTTATATTCGCGGGCGGTTTTCCGTTTCGGCTGGGGAATGCGCGCCGGGAACCAAGCATACGCTGCTGACAGACGGCCCCTTCCGGATTGGCCCTGCGGAGGAAACGACGGATTTACGGCGGCTAATAGAAGGCGGTTATCCATTTTTTAGCGGGAACATAACCTGCCGTATTCCCTTTATGGCCACTGGCTGCGAGCGAAAGCTGCGGCTGGAGGGCCGATTCGCCGTGGCCAAACTACGGGTCAATGGCGGCCCGGAACAGCTTTTGTTGCTGGACAATCAGGCCGACATTTCCGGGCAGGTGCATCCCGGAAAAAACGAATTGACCTTGCAGCTTTGCTTCCCGCCACGCAATACGTTTGGTCCCTTCCATTTCGCACCGGATCCGGAACCGGGCGTGAGCCCCGATGTATTTTCAGGCTACGGAACATGGACGCTGGACGGTACAAGTCTCCAATATGCGGATCGCTATGCGCTGGTGAACCAGGGGTTGGATCGACTCTGGATTGGTGAATGAAAAAACCCCCGACTTGCAATCATTAACGGCAAGCCGGGGGCTTTTGCAATGCAACGTTTAAAACGTTTCCGTTTCGCAGCCTTCCAGAATGGGATCAAAGGCAGGCACTGGCTTCAGGGGGCAATTTTTCAGGAGCCCGTTCAGGGCGGCGGCATATTCTTCCGCTGTGGTGGCCTTGCGAATGGCGCGGCGGGGCTTTTGCGGGTTTTCAAAGCAATAGGAAAGATAATGCATGATCAGATGCATGCGTCCTACCACCGCCGTTTCCACTCGATCCTGCAAATAGGCGGCATAGAGCCGATCATGAAAATGAACCAGCGCATCTAATGTCAGCGGCTTTCCGCCCTTGGCTTCCTGCGCCAGGGCTGGATTAGCTGCCAGTCCTCGGCCCAGCATCAGAGCGGCCGTGCCGGGATATTCCTGTAGCAGTTGGCAGCAATCGGCAGCCGTGAACAGGTTTCCGTTGTAAACCCAGGGAAATGTGCCGCTTTGCAGCCCCATGGCGTAAGCGTCCTTATGGGGCTTTCCGCCATAAGCCTCCTGCCGGGTGCGCGGATGCAGAATCAATTCATGCACAGGATAGCCCGAAAACAAATGCAAAAGCGCGGGCCATTTTTCAGGGTCATCATAGCCAATGCGGGTTTTGATGGAAATCGGCAGCGGCGGATGGGCATAAATCGCATCCAGAAACCGGCGTAGCGCATCCAGATCCCGGAGCATGGCCGCTCCTTTTCCCTTGCCGGTCACTGTTCCGGAGGGACAACCTAAGTTCAGATTCACTTCCGGATAGCCCATATCAGCAAAGGATTGTGCCAGTAGCAGGAAGCAATCGGCGTCCTTGGCCAGAATCTGGGGAATTGCCGGCATCCCTGCATTCTCTGCGGGGGAAAAATCCCGGCGTACACGAAGCGTGAAGCTCATTACAGGCGAAGGGCTGACGAAAGGCATGAAATATTTATCTACGCCGGCAAAGCATTGACGATGTACGCGGCGATACACGGCGTCGGTCACGCCTTCCAAAGGCGCGAAATAAATGCGCATGAGCCTCTCCTTTATTTCTTTTCTTCGTCAGGCTTGCGGAACAGATACTTATCGATTTTATCCCGCATTTCCTCGCTGATCTCCCGGGGGATGGGGAAGTCCTTGCGGTTTACCACCCGCTTGGCAAAGTGCAGCGTATGCCTCAGCGTGATATCCAGAGCGTTTTTGTCGATATATCCGCTTTGCAGGCAATCTCGGCGATCATGAATATAATTGGCCCCCGGCGCACCGAAGCGGCAGAAGTTTACGGCAGGTACTCCATGATCTGCAAAGGGGACGCAGTCGCTGGAATAAATGTCGGCCTTGACCTGGATGGGATAAGCCGCTTTATTCATAGCCTTTTCCGTAAACCGCAGCCCTTTTTCTTCTCCCAGCAGCAGACAGATGTTTTCGCCCAGAGTAGGAGCGGCTACGTCCACGTTGATCATCAACCGGTGCTTTTCCAGTTCGTCTGCATGGGCGGCCGTCCAGGCCTTGCTGCCAAGCAGCCCTTGTTCTTCGGAGCCGTACCAGTTGAATTTCAGCGTACGGGCGGGACGATGCTCTGCAAAATAACGCAGCAGTTCCGTCAGAATAACGGAACCGGACATATTGTCATACACACCGGTGGAAAAATGAACGCTGTCATAATGTGCGCCAAAGGAGATGATTTCATCCGGGTATTCCGTGCCCGGAATTTCAGCACAGACATTCTGACTAACGCCGTCGTAGCATTGACTTTCCAGTTCCAGATGCATCCGCTGGGCACCCCGACGCACAATTTCCGCCGCATCTGCCGCCCGCATGTTCAGGGCAATGTTAAAGCCGAAGGGCTCGGTCCAGGTTTCCCGCAGCTTGTGTATATCGCAGTCCGTGAGCCGGGAATTGTCAACCGTGGTTCCGGAAAAGGTGAGGATTGCGGCGGCCTTGGCCTGCTGCAGCTTTTCATAGTCCTTGCGCCGCAGCCGACCGTTGATCAGTACGATCTTGCCTTCCACGTTTTTCAGATGGCCGGGGAGCAGGTTTTCAGCGTAATAGAAATCCGCGTCCAGGCCGCCCTCCGGTGTAGATAGCGCGCGTTCATAGCCAGTGACGGGATACTCCTTCTGATAGGGCGCAGTGACCACCAGCCGCGCCTTGCCGACTTGCCCGCATGGCACGGAGAATTCCTCGATGTGCGCAGAAACACCCAGACTTTGGGCTTCCTGCAGCAGCCGCTGTGCTGCTTGCTTTTCGGCTTCGGAACCAGACAAACGCTCGAAAGCTAATTCCTTGAGCAGTTTAAATGCACGATAAGCGGATACAGACATGATTTTATTCCTCCTTAAATCAATGATTTTGTAACAGATTCAGCGCGGTTTGCAACGCTTCCGGAGTTTCTGCCTTGCCCTGCGCCATATCGGGCTTGCCTCCTCCCTGCGCACCGCATGCCCGCAGCAGCTTGCCCATGTCTTCGCTATTGTCCGGGCTTCGGGAAAAGACCAGCAGCGTTCCATTCTTTCCGGGACAACCCAGCAGCGCCAGGGTCTTGGCGTTTTGGATCAGTGTTCCGGCAGCACGGGTGAGCAATCCTGCGTCACCGAACGGAAGATTCAGGCAATAAACAGTGGAAGAATCAAGGGAGAAAGCGCTTTTTTGAATCAGCGCAAGCGCTGCCTGAAACAGTTGTTCCTGCAAGGCTTTGCGCTCATTCAGCGCTGCTTCCCGTTCGTGAAGCAATGAGCACAGCGCACCATCCACCGGTGCGGACAGCGCCGCCGCTAATTCCTGGGCGCAGGCTGCTGTCTGCTGAAAATAGGCACAGGCTCGCATGCCGCCCAGAAAGCTGAGCCGCAGCTTTCCTCTGGCCGGCTGGGCGGACAGCACCTTGATAGGGCCGATTTGTCCAGTGGTGGATGGATGCGTTCCGCCACAGGCTACCATTTCATAATCGCCCATGGATACCACGCGCACATGCTCCGTGACGGTTGGCTTTTTACGCAGCGTCAGTGCAGACAATTCCTCTGCCTCCGGGAACCAGCAGCGGATGGGATCATCCTGCTGCACACGGCGATTGACCAGTTTTTCCAGAGCGTCCAGTTCTTCGGCGCTCAAATGGGTGCGACCATCCGGAAAATCCATATCAATGGAAGAAATGTCTTTTCCGGTATGCAGCCCAATGGTGACTGCGCCGAACAACTGCCAGGCGGCCCCGGCCAGCATATGATCCGCCGCGTGCTGCTGCATGTGCTCCCAGCGCCGGGGCCAGTCGATGCATCCGTGCACCTGCTCGCCCACAGAAAGCAGCCCATCGATCTGATGCCAGACCACATTGTCTGTCACCTGAACATCTGTTACCTGTAATCGCCGCTGCGCCGTTTCCAGGGATCCGGTATCGTGGGGCTGGCCGCCGGAAGTGGGATAGAAAGCGGACTGATCCAGAGCAACCCGGCCGCCGTCACGAACAGCCAGCACCTGCGCGTCAAACTCTGTTAAATAAGCGTCTTCATAATACAATCGATGCGTGGACATTTCGGCCCTCCTTGCAGCACGTCGCGCGAAGCAACATTTTAGTATATTGTAGAAAATACCGGGGGAAAAGTCAATATACCGGGCTGCCAACTACGACTTTGAAACAGAAAAAATCCAACCCCCTTGTTTCTGTTCCTTATTGGCTGTTTATCCGGCCGGCGTGACAGAGAAGATTGGCAGCAAGCTCTGAAACGGAAGAAAAAATGTTTCAATTCTCTTAAACAGCGTGCAAACTGCGAAAAAGGGATTGACAAAGCAGACATAAAACGGGTATAATATCAAACGGTCACGATTGGAGGGATGGGCTTTGCTGCTGGATGTTTCACGCGCGCTGCGCATGCCCGGCGAGGTTTTTCCCTTTCTGCACCGGGAAGAAATTGCGCCCCAGGAAATCTTTGGGGAGACGGTTACTTTTTCCGTTGCGGCGTTGGCCGGGCATTTTTCCATGGCGGGCGAAAGCCTGCATCTATGGGGGGAGATGACCGTTACTGCTCATGGTCATTGTGCCGGCTGCCTCAAGCCGGTGGATGACGAAATGAAGATCCCCTTTGACGAGATCTTCGTGCGGCAGGAGGGGCGGTATCCCCAGACGGAAAATGCCGATCAAGACGAGGATGAACGCCTGGTGTTTGAAGGCTCAAAGGTAGAACTTT
>CAYRFP010000055.1:0-12885 GCA_964423675.1 uncultured Oscillospiraceae bacterium | reverse complement strand
CCGGGCTTGAGGAAATTATTAATCATTTCATTGGCGCGGGAAGCGGGCTGGATAAAATCGGGATGCTCCTCGATATATTCGATCAGCCAATCCTGATATTTGCTCATGCGGAAGAAATAGCTTTCCTCCTTGGTGGCTTCCACCGGCCTGCCACAATCTGGGCAGCATTTCACGCCGTCCTTTTCCACCACCTGGGTGGGCGTCCAGAAGGATTCACAGGGCGTGCAGTACAGCCCCTCATAAGCGCTCTTATAAATATCTCCCTGCTCATAGAACTGGCGGAAGATCTTCTGTACCACCTTTTCATGGCGTTCATCGGTGGTACGGATAAAATCGTCGTATTCCACCTCCATCAGCTTCCACAGATCCTTGGTATTCGCCACGATCTCGTCCACATAGGCCTTCGGAGTCACGCCCTTTTCGGCGGCCTTGCGTTCGATTTTCTGGCCATGCTCATCGGTACCGGTGAGGAAATAAGCGTCATAGCCGGTCAGCTTCTTAAACCGGGTCATGGTATCCGCCGCCACAGTAGTATACGTATGGCCGATATGCATATTGCCCGAGGGGTAATAGATCGGCGTGGTGATATAGAAGGTTTTTTTGCAGGAATCACACATGGTTGTTTCGTCCTCTCTTTCTTTCGGCTGCTTATTGCGGGTGCAAAAAAGCCCCCGCATCCTTTCGATGCAGGGGCGTTGCTTCTTCAACGCGGTACCACCCTGGTTCGCATGCATGGGATAGGGAATTGCGAACTTATGCGCAGCAAATCTGCCCGCAGCAGCACGGCCAAGTGATCTGGCCCCTCCGCCATGCGGACGCGCAGCCCGACGGCGTTCATCCCATTTTGATTGCATGCCTTCATTTCGCGGATATCGGCGCGACCCGGCAAAGGCTTGGCCTGCGCTTCGCCCCTGCTGCTCCCGAGCCATGTTCCCCCGCCGCTACCGCCGCGTTTCCATCCTCCGCAGCTCTCTATCCGCAGCCCTGCTGGGTACTCTCCCGTTCATCGCATCTTTTTTTATTTTACTTTTTTTCCGCCGCCTTGTCAAGCAAAAGCGCGGCGCAGGACTGGCAAACCAACAGTTTTCTTTCCTGCTCCCTCCGCCCCTGACGCGGGCCGCGCTCTCTCGGCTGATTTCGTTTTTCTTAAAAAGCAGATTTTTTTCAGAAAGTGGTTGACAAAAACAAGAAAATGTTGTATCATAATTTCTGCGCTGCTGAAGTGCATGAACATCGCGGGGTAGAGCAGTTTGGTAGCTCGTCGGGCTCATAACCCGGAGGTCGAGGGTTCAAGTCCCTCCCCCGCAACCATTTGGCTCCGTAGCTCAGTTGGCTAGAGCATTCGGTTCATACCCGGAGTGTCATCTGTTCGAATCAGATCGGAGCCACCAGAAAGCATCCTGTTGAAAAGCAGGATGTTTTTTTATTTGCTTTTTGCTGCCCAGCCGCCTGTTTTCTTGAAACTGCCCTTTGCTTTTCCCTCAGGTTCCTCAGCGGCGCATGTTCCCCCCTGTTCCCAGTTTTTTTCGTTTTCCTGAAACTTTTCTCTCCTCCCGCCCTTCTTATAAACGGAATCTGTACAGATCACCCATGAAGATAGGAGAACAGCTTATGAACAAAGCCACTTTTGTTCAGCACGTGCTGGCGCTGGAGCCAACGCTTTACCGGGTGGCCTACAGCTATACCGGCAGCGCGGCCGATGCGGGCGATGCAGTGCAGGAAGCGCTGCTGCGCGCCTGGACGCGGCTGGACACGCTGCGAAACGAGGCCGCATTCGCCCCCTGGCTGATACGCATTCTCATCAACGAATGCAAAACGCTGCTGCGAAAGCGCCATCGTCTGGTACTGCTGGCAGAGCCGCCCGCCCATGCCGCAGCGGGGGATGATCGTGCCGCCGTGCTGGCCCTGCGGGAAGCGCTGCTGCGGCTGCGCCCTGATGAACGAATCGCGCTTGTGCTCACTGGCCTGGAGCATTATACCATCCGGGAGACCGCACAGATGCTCCATCTGCCGGAAAGCACGGTGAAATCCCGCATTGCAAGGGGCCGCAGAAAGCTGCTGAAAGACCTGAAGGAACGCGAATAAAGGAGGAAAAACCATGCCTAAAACCCAGAATCAATCTGACAAATGGAATGCGCTGGATCAGGCGATCGGCCCGGTTCCATCTTCCTTTTCCCATCAACTCCGCCAAACCCTGACAAAGCTGCCCGACAAAAAGCCCCGCCCCCGGCGCGTGCCCCGGGCCGTGATTCTGGCTGCTGCGCTGACGCTGCTTCTTCTTTGCGGCGCGGCCTGCGCCGCCATTTTCCAGGGGCAGGATTGGTATTATTCCAATCGCTTCACCGCCTATCAGCAATATGAGCCTGAAAAATATCAGGCAATCATAGAACACCTGGTCACGACCCCGCCCCAGGAAACGTCCGCCGCCGGTTCGGTTTCCGTGACAGTGCAGGATGTATCCTGGGCCCCGGAGCAGCAGGCGCTGACGGTGTCTCTGGCTGCGCAGGCCGCAGATGCGGCACAGTTCGAGTTGCATCCCCTATGGAATCTGGATGCGGACGGCGCTTACAGCGATGACCCCGACGACCCGGAAGCCCACAGCCAGCATTATCTCTGGACCCAGGATGGCTTTGGCCCGGTGCGGGATATGATGCGCGACGGAAGCAAAACGCTGCTGCTCTTTGAATGCAACCAGGTTCTCATGGACGGGAAACTGCAGGTTCCGGGCGATGCCTCCATGGATGCGTTTCTGGGTGAGGACGGCCAGGTCATCACCGTGCTGGAAGCGTCGCTGGAATGGCTGGACGAGGCTACGGACGAATGGTATCGCAGCGAAATCGATAAAAATCCCGCGCTGGCCAACCACTATCAGTCCCTGCTGGAAAAACGGCAGCGCGCCCGGGATATCGTGGCCGCCAGCAACAGCGAGCTGACGCTGACCCTGCCCTACACCGTTTTCACCTACATGGACGAGGATGACGAGGCCATGCACGCATCTGCGCAACAGGGCAGCATCAGCTTTACCCTGCGCATTCCCTGATTCGCTCCCCATAATTTCCTTTAAATAGCCCTAAAACAAAAGCGGAAACGGCGTATAGCCGTTTCCGTCTTTTTTTCTTCCGGGCGCTTTATGCCTTTGCTTCCGCAGCGTGCTTGAGCATTTCCCGGGCATGGGCGCGGGCACTTTCGCCCTCGCCGCCCAGCATCCGGGCGATTTCCGAAACCCGTTCCTCCCCGGAAAGCGGAGTCAGGCGGGTGCGGGTACGCTGGCCGTCAAAGGATTTTTCCACCAGATAATGCCGATCTGCCAGGGCAGCAATCTGCTGCAAATGCGTAACGCAGAGCACCTGCCGCTCCTTTGCAATGGCCGCCATTTTTTCGCCCACCACCTGCGCTGCACGGCCGGAGATGCCGGTATCAATCTCGTCAAAAATCATCGAGGGCGTTCCCTCCCGTTTGGCGGCCACCGATTTAATGGCCAGCATCAGCCGGGATAATTCGCCGCCCGAAGCAATTTTGCTCAGCGGCTGCATTTCCTCGCCCCGGTTGGGTGCAATCAGGAAAGCCACGGTTTCGCTGCCCAGGGTAGTGGCGAAGGCTTCCTTAAACGAAACGGAAAACCGCGTGCCGCCCATGTTCAGATCCTGCAGCTGAATCTCCATTTCCTTTTCGAACTTCTCCGCCAGCGCATGGCGGGACGCGCTGAGCTCATCCGCCGTTTGCAGATACACCCGGCGCAGCGCCATTTCCTTGCGCTCGGCCTGCTCCAGAAGATCATCCAGATTTTCAAAAGTGGAAAGCTCAGCTTCCATTTCCCGCTGCTTTTCCAGCAGCATCTCGCTGTCCGCGCCGTTATATTTCCGGGAAAGCCGGCGCAGCATATCCAGCCGGAACTGCACCTCTTCCTGCCGGGCCGGATCGCTGTCCAGCCCGGAGAGCAGATCCCGCAGGGCCAGCCCCACGTCCTCCGCTTCATAATACAGCCCATCCAGCCGCGCGCGCAGGGCGGCATAGGCCGGATCCAGCCGTTCAATGGGCGAAAGGGCGTTCACTGCCTCTCGCAGACTTTCTGCCGCCGGAGACGCGCCGTCATACACCGCGTCATACGCCCCCCGCAGCCCGGACTCGATTTTTTCGCTGTTGCGGAAACGATCCCGCTCCTTTGTCAGCGTTTCTTCCTCTCCGGCCACCAGATCTGCCGCCCGCAATTCGGCCACCCGCATTTGCAGCAGTTCAATTCGTTCCTGGGCCTCCACGCTTTTTTCCCGCAGCTGATCCAACGCCTTCTGAGACGCCAGCCAGACTGTAAAATCCGTCTTCGTTCTTTCCAGCAGCCGCTGATGCTCGGGGCCGCCGGACGCATCCAGCATGCTCAGATGGCGTTTTTCATCCATCAGAAACTGATGCTCATGCTGGCCATGAATATCCATCAGAAGCCCGGCCAGCTGCTGATACGCCGTCAGAGGCGTTTGCCGGCCGTTCACGCGGCAGACAGAACGCCCCTGCAGCGTGATCTCCCGGCAGAGGATTAGTTCGTCCCCGTCCTCCAGCTCCATTTCAGCCAGCATTGCCTGGGCGGCCGGGCAATCGGCCAGATCAAACACGCCCTCCACCCGGGCTTTATCGCAGCCGTTTCGGATCAGTTCCTTCTGGGCGCGCCCCCCCAGCAGCAGTGCCACCGCGTCCACCAGGATGGATTTGCCCGCGCCGGTTTCGCCGGTCAGCACATGAAGCCCCGACCCGAATTCCACCTGCATTTCGTCCATCAGCGCAATATTGCGTATATCCAGGGATAGTAGCATGAAAATCCCCTCTTATTTCAGCATATCGTGGAACTGGTTCACCACGTGAGCCGCGTCCTTCTCATCATGGACGATCACGAAAATCGTGTTTTCCCCAGCCATGGTGCCCATAATTTCCGGCCAGCGCATGGAGTCAATCGCCTCACAGGCGGCGTTTGCGCTGCCCGAGAGGGTCTTAATCACGATGATATTGCCTGCATATTGAATGGACAGCACCGATTCCACGAATATCCGCGCGAACCGATCAGACAGGCCATGCTCGCCCTTATCCACGGCGTATTTATACGTACCCTTGGTGGAGAGCACCTTGAGCAGCCGCAGCTCCTTAATATCCCGGGACACCGTGGCCTGCGTCACCGTGATGCCCATTTCCCGAAGCCGGGCGGCCAATTCCTCCTGGGTTTCGATATCGTATTTCTCAATCAGGGCCAGAATCGCGGTTTGCCGTGCGTTTTTCATGGGCTTCCATCCTGCTTTCTTTTTTCGCTTCGAAAGGAAAGCCCGCTTTCCGGGCCCGCCTTTATTCTTTCATTCTGCATATTTTATCATACCATATTCATCCGGAAATCTCAAGCGGTTCAAGGAATATTTTGTCGAGGCCGGGGAAAAGCCCTCTGCTCTGCGGCTTGACAGAGCCGCCAGAGCATAGTAAAATGCATCTGTTCCAAAGCTTTATTGAATCGTCATTGCAAAGGATGTTTTGCTTTATGCAGTCAACAGACACCATCGCCGCCCTGGCCACTGCGCCGGGAACGGGCGGCATCGCCATCGTGCGCATTAGCGGGCCAGATGCGGAAGCGCTGCTGAGAACGCTGTTTTCCCCCGCCCAGGCGTTTGAATCCCATCGGCTATATTATGGCCATGCTGTCTATCAGGGGGAAACCCTGGATGAATGCATGGCCACGCTAATGCGCGCACCCCGGAGCTATACCCGGGAAGACGTGGCAGAATTTCATCTTCATGGGGGCGAATACGCTGCGCAGGCCGTCCTGCAAGCCCTGTATGCTCTGGGCGCCCGGGCAGCGGAGCCGGGCGAATTCACTCGCCGGGCCTTCCTCAACGGCCGCATTGATCTGAGCCAGGCCGAGGCCGTGATGGGCCTGATCTCTGCCGATGGCCAGCGGGCGGCCCGAGCGGCGGTGCGCCAGCTCAGCGGCGGGGTGGGCTCGTTCATCCAAACGGCGCAGGAAAAGTTGCTGGCGCTACTTTCCGGGGTGGCGGCGGCCATCGATTATCCCGAGGAAATCTCCTTTGACGAAGCAGCGGGAGATTTAACCGCCGGAGCGCTGGCCCTGGCGAAAGAGCTGGAAAACGCCTGCGACGAACGGGGGGCGCGCATTGCCCAAAGCGGGTTGGAAGCTGTTTTATGCGGGCGGCCCAATGTGGGAAAATCCTCCCTGCTCAACGCCCTGGCCCGGCAGCAGCGGGCGATTGTGACCAATATTCCCGGCACCACTCGGGATGTGATCCGGGCGGACGTGATGATCGCCGGTCTGCGGGTGCATTTTGCAGACACGGCGGGCTTGCGGGAGAATGCCGATGAAATCGAGCGCATCGGCGTGACGCTGGCGCGGCAGGCCGTAGCGGGAGCAGATGTGGTGCTGGCGGTACTGGATGCGTCCGCCCCCCTTTCCCCGGAGGATCAGCAGCTGCTGGACGAAACTGCCGGAGCGCCGCGGATTATCGTGCTGAACAAGGCCGATCTGCCCCTGCAATTGCGGCCGGAGGATTTTGAACAGACGGTGCTGGTTTCTGCCAACACGGGGCTGGGCATCCCGGAACTGGAACGGCGGGTGGCGGCCTTTGGCGCGGGAGCGGGCGAAAGCGCCCTGACCCAGGCGCGGCATATGGCACTGGCGCGATCCGCAGCAGCGGCTCTGCGCCGGGCGGCGGATGCATGCCAGCAGGGACAGGCCGTGGATGTGGCGGCGGTGGAGCTGCATGAAGCGCTGGCAGATCTGGGGCGCGTTACCGGCCAGCAGGTGGATGAAAAGCTGCTGGATGATGTGTTCTCCCGCTTCTGCGTAGGGAAATAACCCTTTCTCCCCATGCTTGCAGATGTCCCTGAAGTAAACGGGTAGGCCTCTGTAGATAAACTCCTGTTTTTTATCGCATAAAACGTAGCCCACCGAGTGGTCATAAAACAGTAGCATTTAAAATGGCAAAACGCATTGGCTGACGGCACTATTCTTGCTTGTATTTGATGAATTTCCATTCATCAAACAGGAAGGGCGCGCTTCTATACACCTTTGGGTATATCCCAAAAGGAAAGCCAAGTCTTCTGCCACATATACGAATATAAGAAGTGGAGCGTATCGGTGCGATACGCTCCACAAACTGTTTTATGACTCCCTCCTAAATCCCCGGTGGGGCTTTTTCGTGTTGGCGGCGTTTTTTCCTACGTCTATCCAACTGGAAACCGCGCCCTGCTTCGCTGTTTTTCAAGCCATAATCGACGGTATTCCGCCTGATCTTTCCATCTACCTGCCGCATATCGCGGGCAGCGGGCGGGCATAATACGGGCATGAAATGGCATCGATGGATCGGCGCGGTTGGGTATCCGTGCCTGGAGCTTTGTTGGCGGGGGCGAACCCACCCCACCATGGCGCTGGCCGGAGCGCTGGGGATGGAAATCATCGCCCAATGCCGGAGAAAAAAGGGCAATCGGCTGCGACGGGCCGCCCGGGCGGCGGCGGGGATCACGGGAATGGAGCTTGTTATGGGTCTGCTTTGGAACCGGCAGCACCAGATCTGGGATTATCGCTCGCTGCCCGGCCACTTTCTGGGACAGATCTGCCCGCAGTATTTCGGCCTGTGGCTGCTGCTATCCGCTGCGCTGATGGGGCCGCCCCATCCAATTCAGCCGCGCACATAAAAAAGGCTGCCGAAAACCCGGCAGCCTTTCCTTATTCATTCCATTAATGCAGCTTTTCCAGATGGGATTCGATCTTCGCTTCGCTGATCCAGGCAGCCAGCGCATCGCTATACGCCTGATCCTGCTTTTCGGAGAGCAGCTCAGAGCCGATAGTATCGCTGACGGTTTCCAGCGCCACGTTGCCCTCGGCGATATCCGCAGCATACTGGATGATATGGTAGCCATAATCGCTCTTCACCGGCTGGCATACATCGCCCACGTTTTCCAGCGCCATCGCGGCTTCTACGAAGGAAGTGACGAAGAAGCTGTAGCCTTCGCGCACGGCGTAGCCCACAGAGGGCATACCGGTGTCTTCGTTATAATCATCCACCAGCGCATCGAAGCTGACGCCCTCAGTGATGGCCTGCTGATAGATCTCGTCAGCCTTGGCCTGGATATTGGCATAAGCGGTTTCCTTCAGTGCATCGTAAGCAGCCTGCGCCTCGTCCACCTTAGCCTGGGCCTCATCCACAGCAGCCTGCAGCGCATTCTTATCCGCATCCTCGGCGGCTTCGGTCAGAGCGGACTGGGCGTCGTTCAGCGCGGTCTGTGCCTCGGAAAGAACGGAGCTCTGCTCAGTCAGGGCATTGTTATCTTCCTCGGTGAACTTCACCAGCACCTGCTTAACATACCGATAACCCGGCGCGTTATAATAAATCGTGGTGCCGTTGTTCAGATAATAGCCAAAATAATCGGGGGAGGCATCGAAGGATTCCTTATCAGAAGCAGCCTTTTCTTCCAGCAGCGCCTGGGCTTCCTCCTGGGTGTAGGCCGCATCCTTGACCGCGTCAGCCCGCAGCTTTTCAATGGACTTTTCCACCTTCGCGGATTCTACATAATCATCCAGCGTGGCCATGCCGTTTTCCTGCGCATACTCGATGGCCTTCTGGCGCAGTTCCTCGGCTTCGAGGGTGGAATCGGCGAAATAATATTCTTCGATTTCAGCCAGCAGCTCGTCATAATTGGCCTGAGCGGTTTCCTGAATCTCGGCGTTTTCTTCGTCGGTCATCCGATCGAAGCCCAGTTCAGCGGCCTTATGCTTGGCAACCAGGGAATTGATATAGCTGTCCAGCACTTCCTGCGCCACGGTATCTTCATCCGTGGAATAGCCGGCAGACAGGCCCAGCAACTGATAATAGGAATTCATCTGCTGGTTCTGATACAGCTGATATTCCACCATGTTGTGGAACGTGGCCTTATTAATGGTTTCGCCGTCCACGTCCAGGATCACCCGGGCGTTATCCGCTTCCTCATCCACCGTAACCAGAGCGCATCCGCTGAGCAGCAGCATTGCCGCCAGCATCAGCGCCAAAATAGATTTTTTCTGCATGCAGGTTCCATCTCCAATCTTCATTTTGCGTTTATAGCATTTTTTATTATACAGGAAACCGCCAAAAACTGCAAGCTATAATTAGCGCAGGCCGGGGCTTACCAATCCACGATAAAATCCATCCAGTTATGCAGGAAGGAAAGTGCGGCTTCCGCTTGAGCGCAAACCTCTGTGCCTCCTGTGCGCCTGACCCCATTGGCCACCAGCACCAGCACAGTCTGCGTTTCCCGCTCAAAGAAAATATCCGCCACCAGCCCTTCCCAGCGTCCCTGATGGCCATACCATTTATCCCCGTTTTCCAGCGTCAGCCGATAAAGACACAGGCCATAGGGGCTTTCGCCGGTGACGCTGCTGCCCGGAAGCAGGGATTGATCCAGCTGCATCAGCCGGGCAGATTCCGCGCTGAGCAGCTGCACGCCCTGTACCTCGCCGCCCCCCGCCAACGCAATCCCCAGCTTTTCCAGCCCTTCGGCGCTGATATACAGCCCGCCCACCGAGGCGCGATAATGCTTTTCAGGGTTACAGGTATCATCGTAAGCCGCGTCATCCTCCAGATAGCTGGCGGCGCTGATATACTGGGTGCCATCCGCGCGGAACGTGGCCGACAGCGTGGAAGCGTCCGGCAGCAGCGTGGCTGCATAAGCCGCATTAATCCCCAGCGGGGCAAACACCTGCTGCTGCATATAGCTGTTCAAGCTCTGGCCCGTCAGCCGCTCAATCAGGTTGCCAAGCAGGCCGCCGTTTAGATTGGCGTATTCGTAATAGGTTCCGGGCTGCCGCGCCAGAAAATATTCCGAGCCGCGAGGAATCTGCGCCCAGGCCACGGCCCGGTTATACGGCGCGGTGGACGCGATGGAAGACGTATGGGACATCACCTGGCGCAGAGTAATGGGCGCATCGGGATAGCTGGGATTGAGGATATTGACCCCAGTCGCTTGGGAGAGAGGGGCATCCAGATCAATCAGCCCCTGATCCACCAGCTGCATCACCCCGATTCCCGTGACCAGCTTCGTTACCGACGCCACCTTGAACACCGTTTCCGGGGAAACGGCCTGGGTGTGCTTGCGATCGGCATAACCATAGGAAAAATCATAAATCTGCTGGCCCTGCTGCGCCACCAGCACCACGCCGCCCACAGCCTTGGAATCCTCAAACAGCGAAGAAAAAAACGCATCCGCCTCCTGCCGCTGAGAAGAGGTGATCTCTCCGGCAGCAGGAAAGGCAAACGCGATCAACAGCGCCAGCAGCAAAGCGCCCCGGCGCAGGACGGTCATAGCCGTCCCTCCAGCATTTCCAGGCATTGATAGAGCCGTTCCAGCTCGTCTTCATTATAATATTGCAGCGTGATTTTCCCATGCTTGCGGTTGCCGCGGATGGACGTGCGCAGCCCCAGGGTTTCCAGCATTTTCTTTTCCATATCCTGCAATTCCAGGGGCAGCGGCCGGGGCTCAGGCTTTTCCTTCTTTTCCGGCATAGGCTGCGCCGCCAGCTTTTCCAGGGCGCGAACACTCAGGCTTTCCCGCAGCGTTTTTTCCGCCAGCGCCCGCTGGATTTCCGCCCCTTCCAATCCGGCCAGCACCCGGGCATGGCCGGCAGACAGCTTGTTTTCCTTCACCAGCGCCTGCACATCCTCCGGCAGCGAAAGCAGCCGCAGCATATTGGCCACTGCTGGACGGGATTTGCCCAGCCGCTTGGCGGCCTGCTCCTGGGTATAGCCGCAGCTGTCCATTAGCTGGCGAATGGCCGCGGCTTCTTCCATGGGGTTCAAATCCTCTCGCTGAATATTCTCAATCAGCGCGGCCTCCATCTGCTCCTGCACGTTAAAATCCCGCACGATGCAGGGCACCTCGCTCAGCCCGGCCAGCCGTGCTGCCCGGAACCGGCGCTCCCCCGCCACGATGCGATATCGCCCGTTTTTTTCCACCACAAGCAGCGGCTGCAAAACGCCCGCCTCCCGAATGGAATCGGCCAGCGTTTGCAGCGCCTCTTCGTCAAAATCCCGGCGGGGCTGGTCGGGGTTCCGGTCCAGCTCCGTTATGGCAATCATGCTCACCAGGTTGTTTAAATCATTGCTTTCCGGCAGCAGCACATCCAAGCCGCGGCCCAGCCCGGTCTTCTTCACGGCGTTTTGCCTCCCTTGCTCAGCGGCTGATTACATCCCCGTTTCGGCGCAGCACCTCTCGCGCAAGAGCGCGATATGCCTCCGCCCCCGTGCTGCGGGGATCATAAAGATGAATGGGCAGCCCATGGCTGGGCGCTTCTCCCAGCCGCACATTGCGGGGAATGGTGGTAGAAAAAACCTTGCCCTTGAAATGCTTCTTCACCTGATCCACCACCTGCAGCCCCAGGTTCGTGCGCCCATCCAGCATGGTCATCACCACGCCTTCGATTTCCAGCCCCGGGTTCAGCCCCCGCTTCACACGCTGCACCGTGTTCATCAGCGCCGTGACCCCTTCCAGCGCGTAATATTCGCATTGGATGGGAATCAGGATACTCTGAGCGGCAGACAGCGCATTAATGGTCAAAAGCCCCAGCGACGGCGGGCAATCGATCACCAGATAGCCAAACTGCCCCTTCACCGCCTCCAGCGCCGCCCGCATGCGGAATTCCCGCCGCTCCAGATTGGCCAATTCCAACTCTGCTCCGGCTAAGCGAATGTCCGATGGCGCCACCGTCAGCGTCTTTTGCGGCGTGGCCTGAAACGTGCTCTCCAGCGGGCATTCCCCCAGAAGCGCTTCATAAACCGTTTTTTTCCCCGCCTTCACGCCCAGGCCGCTGCTGGCATTGCCCTGAGGGTCCATATCCACCAGCAGCACCTTTTTGCCTTCCTGAGCCAGGCAGGCGGCCAGGTTTACGGCCGTGGTGGTTTTGCCCACGCCGCCTTTCTGATTAGCAATACAAATAATTTTTCCCAATGAAAAAACCTTCTTTTAATCGGATCGGTGCTTCCCGCCCGCGCTTAAGTTTATTCCAGCCAGCCCCGTAGCCGAAACGCAGGATGGCAGGCCCGGGCCACGGAAGCGATGGTTTCTAATTCCTTTGGGGTTTGCAGGGGCGCGAATCTGGTATATAGCGTCCGCAGCGCTGCCAGGCTGGATTGACGCATGGAATACTCCCGCAACAGCAGCAGATGAAAGCTGTCCGCCGGAAAACGCTCAAATACCAGCAACAGCAGATCATCCGCCATGGTTTCAAAATCCTCCACGCAGATACGAATCCAGCTGCCGTCCTGCAGCATGGCCAGCATAGACCCGCCCGTTTCCTCCCGAACAGCCCGGAAAAGCAAGCTGTTCAGCCGGGAAGACAAAGCGTCCGGGGTGGCATGATGCGGAGCGTAGCCATTGAGAAGCCCTGCTATTTCCTCCATCACAGGAAGCAGCGCCTCCGATAGCCGCGCGCCCAGCCAGGGCCGCAGCGCGCCTTCCACCTGCGCAACCGAAATCATTCGCCCTTCCCCTCCTCGCTCCTTCAACAATACCACACAATCCCCAAAAAGTAAAGGGACACCGGGCATTTCCTGCCTGCGCTTCCCAAAGAACGCAGCAGCCCGAGCCAGCATTCTTCGCCCTTTTTCTCTGTTATTTTTGCTGCTCCACCAGCGCCAGAACACTCAGGAAGGAATCCTCCGTAGCGGCGGGCGCATAGATTGAATAAGCAGCGTATTCATCCGAAAAATACAGGCAGTATTCGCTGCCCCGGCTGGCCAGAGTGGCTGGCAGATTCAGCGCAGTCAGATCGCTGCGCAATTGCAGCGTCAGCCCGGATCGCAGCAAAAGCGGCGCGGCGGAGGCTGGACGTACCGCCGTGATTTCCACCCCAGAAGACCGCAGCGTCACCAT
>CAYRFP010000054.1:0-13154 GCA_964423675.1 uncultured Oscillospiraceae bacterium | reverse complement strand
GCTCGAAGCGGCCGCGCTGGTCGATGGGATCGTTCAGCTCGGTAAAAGCGTTGCCGAATTCGGTGGCGTTAATGAAATATTCAAAACGCTCGGTAAACGCGGGATCGTCAACCTTGCGCTTGGCAAGGGGGCTGATCTCCACGGGATAATCATATATGAAAGTGGGCTGAATAAGCTTCTCTTCCACGAATGCATCGAAGAATTCTGCCAGGATGGTGCCCTTGCTGGGAACCTCGGGCAGTGCCACATGATGCTTCTTGGCGCAGGCTATGGCGTCCTCATCGGTTTTCCAGTCGTTAAAGTCCACGCCGGAATACTTCTTCACGGCTTCCACCATCGTCAGCCGTTCCCAATGCCCCAGATCGATCTCATGGCCCATATAAGGAATGACCAGCGAACCGCAGACCTTCTGCGCCACGGTCTTCATCATGTTTTCCACCAGATCCATCATGCCATGGAAATCCGTATACGCCTGATAAAGCTCAATGGTGGTGAATTCGGGGTTATGCTTGGGATCCATGCCCTCGTTGCGGAAAATGCGGCCAACTTCATACACTCGATCCATGCCACCCACGATCAGGCGCTTAAGATACAGTTCCGTTTCGATGCGCAGAACCATATCCATATCCAAGGTGTTATGATGGGTATAGAAAGGTCTGGCGGATGCACCGATTTCAAAGGGCGTGAGAATAGGCGTATCCACTTCCACGAAGCCCTGGCCATCCAGGAACGCTCGCAGTTCCTTCATAATCCGGCTGCGCTTTACAAAGGTATCGCGCACATCCGGGTTCACGATCATATCCAGATACCGCTGGCGATAGCGAATATCGGTATCCGTGAGGCCATGGAATTTTTCCGGGAGCGGCTTGAGACACTTGGCCAGCAGCTGCATCTGCTGCACGTGGATCGAAATCTCTCCCGTCTTGGTCTTGAACACAGTGCCCTGGACAAACACCAGGTCGCCGATATCCATTTCCTTAAAAGCGGCATATGTTTCCTCGCCCACATCATCCCGGCGGACATAGAACTGGATATCCCCCGCCGCATCCAGCAGATGCGCGAAGGCAGCCTTGCCCATCACCCGGCGGCTGATCATGCGGCCGGCCAGGGAAACCGTCTTGCCTTCCATTTGTTCATATTGGCTGACGATGTCGGCGCTTTTCGCATCCACAGCACACTTGGTAAGCAAATAGGGATCCTGACCCTTTTCCCGGAGGGCGGCCAGCTTCGCGCGGCGGATCTGTTCCTGTTCAGAATAATTCGGGGCAGTATTTTCCTGCGGCATGGATTATAACCTCATTTCGTTTCGTAGGATAGAAAGCCGCTCGTCAGCGGCTGATTTCCAGAATCTTAAGCTGGATGGGGCCGTCCGGAGATTCCACCGTCACAATTTCCCCCACCTTATGACCCAGCAGCGCAGCGCCAACAGGGCATTCATTGGAGATGCGGTTGTTCATCGGATCGCTTTCCCGGGCACCCACGATGGCGTAATCTTCCGTTTCGCCCTCATCCACATATTCCACCTTCACGCTGGTTCCCACGTTCACGGAATCCGTGGATACGTTTTCATCATCAATCACGATCGCCGTACGAATAACCGCTTCCAGTTCGGCAATTTCCATTTCCAGCCGGGACTGTTCGTTTTTCGCTTCATCATATTCAGCATTTTCGCTCAAATCGCCGAAGCCACGGGCTACGGAAATCTGCTCGGCCACCTCCGCACGGCGGACGGTGGTTAAATACTGCAGTTTTTCTTCCAGCTTTTTCATGCCCTCAACAGACACAACTGTCTTATTTTTGTGTTCATGCATTTCGCTCATGATCGTTTTCTCCTTTTAATGATGGATTTATGGCTCAAAGGCTTCGAAAATCTGGAAATCATATGTCCGCTCCAGCTTATCGAAATCCTCTTTGGAACGCACCGTCCACGCCACCAGCATGGGGCGGAACAGACTGCGTAGCACACGGAAGGAAAAATTTTTATCAGATTTGTAGCCATAGGCCACAAAATCCGGCCGGGAAAGGAAATTCAGTAGTAGGTATGCGGAAATAGGCTGCTTCCAACTGGTATATTTGCCTTTCTTGGTATAGCGCTGATCCATTGCCAGCTGCCCGCGAACCACCTTGGGCGCATGCTTTTTATACCAGCGCATCAGCAACGGGTCAAAGGATTCCACGCAATACGCCCCTTTATAGGACTGCATTCTTCCATGCAGCAGAGCAGCCAGTGCCGTATCCCCTTCCCGATCGCTTTTCAACTCAATAATCAGCGGCACCTGCCCATCCACCAATTCCAGCACCTGATCCAGCGATGGAATGGATTCGCCTGTATGGCATAAATCCAACCGCTGGATTTCTTCCAGCGTAGTTTCGGAAATCAATCGGCTGTCTCCGCACAGGCGCTTCAGGGAATTATCGTGATGCACAACCAACTTCTGATCCACCGTCAGATGCACATCCAGCTCAATCCCATACCCCTTTTGCACTGCCTTGCGGAAAGCAGGCAGAGAATTCTCCGGCACCAGATGATTATCATCATGCAGACCGCGATGGGCATAATGCCAGCCCAGCAGTTCTCTGCGACGAAGCTTGCGATGAAGAAGATTTGGCGCGATCAAAAATAAATAGACCAATCCCACAGCAATCAGCCATCGAATCATCCCAAGCACCACGCCCATGGGTCTCCTCCTTTGCAAAAGGCTAACATTAATCAGCCTGCCGTCACCAGTTTCGGTTTATTATACCCCAGATGCGGCGCAAATGCAACCGCCGAGGCGCATCTTTTTCCGCGCAGATGGTGGCGATTTTTCAAAAAGCATGCTATAATGAGAACGCATTACTTGCTGCTTGGGAGGATTTATCCCTTATGAAAAAGAAACGCTATATCCTGCTGGCCACTGGGGGCACCATTGCCAGCGTAGCAGGCGAAAACGGGCTGCATCCCGGCATTAGCGCAAAAGAGCTTTTGCAACGCATCGGTGTACCCGGGGATATCGATCTGGAAGGGCGCGATGTTTTCGCTCTGGATTCCAGCAATATCCAGCCAGAGGAATGGCAGGTGCTAGCGCAAGCCGTTCGAAACGCTTTGCAGGAAGCGGACGGCGTGCTGGTCACCCATGGCACTGACACGCTGGCCTATACCGCCGCTGCTCTTTCCTTTATGCTGTTGCAGGAAAACAAGCCTGTGGTGCTTACCGGCTCCCAGCTGCCACTGGGGCATCCGCTATCTGATGCGCCGTCCAATTTCATGGAAGCCCTGGCCGTGCTGCAAAAGGCGGAACGCGGCGTTTATCTGGTTTTCCATCATCAGGTGATCCTGGGCACGCGCGCCGTAAAAATGCGCACCACGGCCTTCGATGCCTTCCACAGCGTCAATGCGGGTACGTTCGGCTTCATCGATGCCGAGGGCGTTCATCTGTCCGCTCCTATTCTTCCCCCGCCTCTTCCCACGCTCACCGATACCATCAACTCCCAGGTTTTTTTGCTCAAGCTGATCCCCGGCACTTCTCCAGATATTCTGGACTGGATCGTCAGCGCCGGCTATAAAGGGCTGGTAATTGAAGCATTCGGTCTGGGCGGCGTACATTACATCCGCCGGAACCTAGTGGATAAGCTGCATGAAATCTCCGCCAAAGGCGTGATTACCCTGGTAACCACCCAATGCATGTATGAAAAAGCCAATTTCTCACTCTATGAAGTAGGGCGAAACGTACTCTCCTCCCGGGTTTTCTCTGGCCGAGATATGACCACGGAAGCGGCAGTCTGCAAGCTGATGTGGGTGCTTGGCGACCCGGAAAACCGGCTGCCCCTACTGCAACAGAATCTCTGCGGCGAAATCACCGAAGGCTGATTTTTTCAAAAAACGGACGGAAGCTTTGTCCTGCTCCCATCCGTTTTCTTTATTTTTGCTGCGCTTTCAGATACGCTTCCACGCGTTCCAATTCCTCCATGGTGTTTACGCCCCAGTATTCCGGCGTATCCGGCGTTACCACTGCATGCTGCCGGCAGCCCATTTCATGCATCACCTTCACCACACCGGTAAGATAATATTCCCGCTTAGGATTATTATTCTGTACGCGATGCAGGGCTTCCCACATGGTATCCCCCTGCATCACCTGAATGCCCACGTTCACTTCGTCAATCAGCCGCTGTTCCGGGGTGCAGGCACTTTGTTCCACGATGTCCACCAGTTCTCCCGTTTCATCCCGAATCAATCGCCCGAAAGCCGGGGGGGGATTAATCCTGGCGGCCAGCAACGTATTTTTCGCCTGATGCTCCAGATGCTCCTCAACCATTCGCTGATACGTAGCCCGGGACAGCAGCGGCATATCGCAATACAGGCACAGCACGGAGCCATTAAAGCCCTGGTTCATCGCTTCTGCGCAGAGCATGGCATGAGCCGTGCCCTTTTGCTCCTGCTGCCAAGCATAATGGTATTTATCGCCCAGATAGGCCTGAATCTTTTCACCCATCACGCCAATTACGATGGTAATATCCTCTGGCTGAACAAAGGAAATTCCGTCCAGCACATGATCGATCAGGGCCTTTCCCCCTACCTGCCGCAGCGCCTTGGGGATTTCGTCCTTTTCGCATTGCAGCCGGGATCCCTTCCCCGCCGCCAGAATGATGGCTTTCGTACGTTCCATGCGTTATCAACGCCTCCTTGTTTTTATCGTTTCAGGGAAATCCAGCGCTTCAGCCGCCGGATATCCATTTTCAATTGCAAATACGCCTGCTTGCCAAAGAACAGGAAATAAGGCAGCAGCGACAGCGACAGAGACAGCCGCATCGCCCAGGAGCCGATCAGAAACTGATAAATCAGCAGCGCCGCATCCAGAAGGCCAATCCAGCGTACCTTCACTGGCAGAACAAAAAACAGCGTGAATTCATAATCCGGATAGTAAGTGGCAAACGCCAGAAACAGCGACAGATTCAGATATTCATTGGTGGCATATCCTGAAACAAAGCCGGCCAGAATATTTCCAAGCACACCCAGCGCATAATAGATATTAAACCGGGCGCTACCCCAGCGGTTTTCCAGCGCTGTGCCCAGGAAATAATAGAAATACAGGCTGAACAGAATCCAGAGGATGCTACTGTCCGGCGGAAGAAAAATAAACGTAATCACCCGCCAGATTTCGCCCCGCAAAATCCGGGCGCGGTTAAAATACAAAAGAGCGGATGCGCTGCTTAGCATGGGCAGATAATCCAGAATAAAAACCCCCAGCATAGCTACGCACAGATACTTCATCAGTTGCGGAATATAATGCCGCCCCATTTTTCTTTCTAATTTATCGATTAAACCCATAGGCGCTCCTCCAGTTCTATTTATTATCTTTCATTATATCGACCCGATCATTCTCTGTCAAGGGGACACCCTCCGAAGAATCGTGCGAAAAAAAGCCAATTTTTCCAAAAAAACAGCACGAAAATACATAGACTTTTTATCCCGTTTCTAATAAGGACGAATTTATCCCATAATATAGAGGAGGTAGAGCAGCATGGACATTCGTTATTCCTGCAATCAGCGCGATTTTAAACGCTACACCACTGAAGAAACCCGCAAGGAATTCCTGATCGAAAATCTGTTTGTGGCCGATCAGGTCACCGCCGTATATAGTCATGTAGATCGTATGGTCACGGTAGGCGTAATGCCGGTTGCCGAAAACGTGCCGCTGGATAAGGGCATTGATGTCTGGAAGAATTTCGGCACCCATTATTTCCTGGAGCGACGGGAGATCGGGCTGTTCAACGTGGGCGGCGAAGGCAGCGTAACCATGGACGGTCAGCTCTATCCCATGGGCTATAAGGATTGCCTGTATATCACCCGGGGCGCCAAGGAAGTGGTATTTGCATCCAGAAACAGCGCTTCCCCGGCTAAATTCTATTGCGTATCCGCGCCCGCCCATTGCAGCTATGAAACCAAGCTTATCAAAATTGCCGACGCCGCCAAGAAGCCCCTGGGCTCCATGGAAACCAGCAACAAACGGGTAATCAATCAATTCATCCATCCTGATGTACTCAAAACCTGCCAGTTGTCCATGGGCATGACGGTGCTGGAGCCCGGCTCCGTTTGGAATACCATGCCCGCCCATACCCATGAACGGCGCATGGAGGTTTATTTCTACTTTGAGATCCCTGAAAACAACGTGGTATTTCATATGATGGGCGAAGGAGACGAAACCCGCCATATCGTCATGCAATCCGAGCAGGCGGTGATCAGCCCCTCCTGGTCGATCCATGCTGGCGCGGGCACCAGTAATTACACCTTCATCTGGGCCATGGGTGGCGAAAACCAGGCTTTTGATGATATGGATGTAATCCCCACCACGGAACTGAAATAACCAACGCCTAAAAACTAAGCAAATCTGCTAGAGAGAAAGGAGAACCGGCATGAAGATCAATGCATTTTCTCTGGAAGGCAAGATTGCCTGGATTACCGGCGCGTCCTATGGCATTGGCTTTGCCATTGCTCAGGCCTATGCCGAATGCGGCGCGACGATTGTGTTTAACGATATTAATCAGGAACTGGTAGACAAGGGGCTGAAGGCCTATGCGGAAATTGGCATTTCGGCTCACGGCTATGTCTGTGATGTGACGGATGAAGAAGCCGTGCTGGCTCTGGTTCAGCAGATTGAGGCCGAGGTAGGCGTTATCGACATTTTGGTCAATAACGCCGGTATCATCCGCCGTGTGCCCATGCTTGAAATGAGCGCTGCCGATTTCCGCAAGGTAGTGGATGTGGATCTGAATGCGCCCTTCATCTGTGCCAAGGCCGTAATCCCCTCCATGATCCAGAAAGGCCATGGAAAGATCATCAATATCTGTTCCATGATGAGCGAACTGGGCCGTGAAACCGTCAGCGCCTATGCGGCGGCCAAGGGCGGATTGAAAATGCTCACACGAAACATCTGCTCGGAATACGGGGAGCACAATATCCAATGCAATGGCATTGGCCCGGGTTATATCGCCACGCCTCAGACTGCGCCGCTCCGGGAACGTCAGCCCGATGGCAGCCGTCATCCCTTCGATCAGTTTATTGTGTCCAAAACTCCCGCCGCCCGCTGGGGCGAAACCAGTGATCTGCAAGGGCCGGCCGTGTTCCTTGCCTCGGATGCATCCAATTTTGTCAATGGTCACATTCTTTATGTGGACGGCGGTATTCTGGCTTATATAGGCAAGCAGCCGTAAAAGACGCAAAGCAAAAAGGAGACGTTTTTTAAGCGTCTCCTTTTTGCATACAATGCTTACTTTTTCTTCTTAGGCCAGCAGCCGGCTGCAAGGCTCCATTCCCTGCGCCTGAGCGGCGGAAACAGTGGTCAGCCGCGGGCCATCCATATTACATCCGGGCTTCTTATGATATTTCTGCCCACCCAGCATCGGCTGCCAGCATAAATCATCGAACGCATCCGGAGCGCATAGATACAACGAATTCCTCTTTTCACCCGCAACAGCGCCAATTTTCGCATCCTCTGCTTCCATTTCAAGAGCCGCCAGCAATGCATCCAATATTGCTTCCGCCTTGCTCTTATTTTCGCCCGCCAAGATCGCCGTGATGCAGACGATCTCTTTTTCTTCCACCACTACGCTAATTTCCTGATCCTTGCCGATGGCATATTCCCAAACGCCGCCCGGCTTTTCCTGCCATTCGTCGAGCGAAAGTCCGCATGACGGGCCGTCAAAACGGGTAAAGAAGCTGTCAGCGCTACCCAAGGTTTCCCCCAACGCCAGTAAAGGCAACAACGCCAATACGAGAATCGCAATGTAAAATGCCAGTCGCTTCCGCATATCCATCCCTCAATTCTTCTGGATGATTTTTCTGATTTCCATTATATCGTCATTTCCTGCATTTGGCAAGGCTTCCGTGCAAAATGCAGGAAATGAACATATTCTTTCTTTGCATCCGCTTGCATCCCCGCATTGCATCTGTTATAATACTTTTTAGCTGCCAAGGGGGACAAGCAGTACTTTCTGAGGCTTTTCGCCCTGATTCAACCATGTTTATATGCGAAACAGCGTTTTTTTTCTTGCCGAAAGCCTTTCTTTGTTCCCTTTGAGCCTGCAAAAGCAAGGAGGCAAACAATCCTGTGAAAAAACAAATTCCTGCCTGGGCAGCGTTGCTAATGATCACGCTGTTCGCCGGCCTGGCGCTGGGCGGCACCTATGCGCTGACGGAGGACGCCATTGCCCAGCAAGCGGTGCTGACTGCTGAAACCGCCCGAAAAAATGCCCTGCCTGGAGCAGATTCCTTTGAAGCGATGGAAGTGGCGCAGGATGCGGCGGTGGATTGGTGCTATGCCGGGATGGCAAACGAAAAGAAAATCGGTTTCGTCTGCCAGGCAACGGTGCAGGGTTTTGGCGGACCTATTGAAGTCATCGTTGGCATGGATACCGATCAGCGGATCACCGGGGTCACGGTAGGCGGATCTGCTTTCTCAGAAACCGCCGGTCTGGGAGCAAAGGCCAAGGAAGCGATTTTTTCCAATCAGTTTATCGGCAAGCAAGCGCCCCTTACCGTTGCCAAAGCAGGCGACACAAAAAATGCGCAGACCGTAGACGCGATCACTTCCGCCACCATTACCTCCCGAGCGGTTACCAATGCAGTAAATCTCCTGGCCGAATACATGAGCGCGCAAATCGCGCAGGAAATGGAAGGAGGCATTTAATCCGCCATGCAGAAAAAAACGTTTCATCGCGGCGTGCATCCCCTGCGCAGAGCGCACGAAGGCAAATTGCCCACTCGCAATCTGCCCATTCAGGATTATACCTCGGATAGCGTGACGCTGATTATGAACATGAATATCGGCGCGCCGGCAGTTCCCTGCGTTAAAAAGGGCGATTTGGTAAAGATGGGTCAGGTTATTGGCGAAGCGTCGGGCTTTATGAGTGTCCCCGTTCATGCCAGCGTATCCGGCGAGGTGACAGCCGTGGAGACCATTTCCTATTTAGGCAGCGCGCCGGTGATGTCCGTAAGTATCAAAAACGATTTTCTGGATACCTGGACGGAGTTGCATCCCCTGGGCAGCGTGGAAAAGGTGAATCCGGCGTTGGTGATCCCAGCCATTCAAAATGCTGGGATTACGGGCATGGGCGGTGCTTCCTTCCCCACCCACGTGAAGCTGACCTTTAAACCCGGCGCATTTTGCGATACCATTATTGTCAACGGCGTGGAATGCGAAACCCATTTAACCGCCGATCACCGACTGATGCTGGAAAAAAGCACCCGGATTATCGACGGACTGCGGGCCGTGATGCGGGCGCTGAATGTAAAGCGCGGCATTATCGCTATTGAAGATAACAAACCAGAAGCAATTCAAGCCATGCAAAAAGCTGCTCTGGGACGAGAAGGTGTGCGCATTCAGCCCATGATCACAAAATATCCTCAGGGCGGCGAAAAGCAGCTGATCGAGGCCATTACCGGTCGTCAGGTACCCACCCGCGGGCTGCCCATTGACGTGCATGTAGTGGTGCTGAACGTGGGAACCTGCGCTGCCATCGCAGATGCGGTCATCGATGGAAAGCCCCTGATCAGTAGGGTAACCACGGTAACAGGCTGCGTGCGAGAGCCGAAGAATCTGCGGCTACGTATCGGCACCATCGCCGAGGATGCTATCGGCCAATGCGGCGGGTTTGCAGAAACGCCCGGCAAGGTGTTTTTCGGCGGAGCCATGACAGGCATTTGTTTGCCCAACATCGGCGTACCCATCTCCAAATCCACCAACGGCATTGTGGCCTTTACGGTCAGAGAAGCCCGTAGTCATGAGGAAAGCCCCTGTCTGCGCTGCGGACGCTGCGTGGCGGCATGCCCCATCGGGCTTAATCCGTATCAAATCAAGGTGGCGGCAGACGCCAGCAAATTCGACCTGGCAGAAAAGCTGCACGTAAACGATTGCATGCTCTGCGGCTCCTGCGCCTATGTGTGCCCCGCCAGGCGATGGCTTACGCCGTCCTTCCGCTTCGCCAAGGAAAAGCTGGCCGCCATGGCTCGAGCCGCCCGGGAAAGAGCGGCGCAAGAAGGAGGCACAAAATCATGAATCTGCGAATGTCCACTTCGCCCCATGTCCATAGCCCGGTCACAACCCAGAGGCTGATGCTGCGCGTAGTGATCGCATTGCTCTTCCCGGCGGCTGCCGGGGTTTACGCCTTCGGCTTTTCTGCCCTAATGCTGCTGCTTGTTTCCTCTGCCAGCGCCGTGGCAGCAGAATTCCTCTGGCAGAAAATCGCCAGGCAGACCGTTCGCACTGGAGATTTTTCCGCGTTGGTAACCGGCCTGATCCTGGGCCTGAACCTGCCCTCTTCCACCCCCTGGTGGGTGGCCATGATTGGCAGCGCGTTTGCGATTCTGATCGTAAAGCAGCTCTTCGGCGGGCTGGGAGACAATTTTCTGAATCCCGCCATGGCCGCCCGCGCCGTTTTGCTGGCCTCTTGGCCTGTGCATTTTACCACCTACGTGCTCCCCACATTCTTCGCCCCTGGCGCAGAGTTGATAACCGCTGCTACGCCCCTGGCGCAAAGTGGCGCATATTCCATTTCCCAGCTTTTCTGGGGGCAGATTCCCGGTGCCATCGGCGAAGTCTGCAAAGCGGCAATTCTGCTGGGTGGGGCGTATCTGCTGGTGACAGGAACCATCTGTTGGCAGATTCCTGCGGCAATGATTGGCAGCGTGGCGCTGTTCAGCTATCTGCTTGGCGCTGACCCGATGACAGCCGTGCTTTCCGGCGGCGTACTCTTTGGCGCTTTCTTCATGGCAACCGATTATACAACTTCCCCCATGACCCCCTGGGGGCGCACGATCTACGGTATCGGCATTGGGCTGATCGCAGTGGTCATCCGTCAGTTCGGCAGCTATCCCGAAGGCGTGACCTACGGTATTCTGCTGATGAATATCGTTGCTCCCCTGATCGATCGTTTTCTGCCTCGGAAGATTTACGGCTATCAAAAGGAGGCGAAAAAGGCATGAGCGAAAAAAAGAATCTGGGCGCTATTGTAAAAAATGGCATCATCACCGAAAACCCTACCTTCCGTCTGGTGTTGGGCACCTGCCCGACACTGGCTACTACGACCAGCGCTATCAACGGCCTGGGCATGGGCGTAGCGGCAGCGTTCGTGCTGGTCTGCTCCAATGTGGCCATTTCCCTGCTGCGCAAGTTCATCCCGGATAAAGTGCGAATCCCGGCGTTTATCGTAATCATCTGCACGTTCGTAACCATCGTTCAGCTGCTGATGCAGGCATTCATTCCCCAGCTATATGACGCGCTTGGCATCTTCATTCCTCTGATCGTGGTGAACTGCATCATTCTGGCGCGAGCCGAAGCCTTCGCCAGCAAAAACCCGCCCCTGGCCTCTGCTGCGGATGGCTTGGGCATGGGACTGGGCTTTACCCTGGCGCTGACGCTGATGGGCTCCATCCGGGAACTGATTGGCAACGGCAGCATTTTCGGGTTCAATGTGCTGGGGAAGTCCTATGAGCCAATGCTGCTAATTGTGCTGGCCTCCGGCGGATTTCTGACCTTCGGGCTCCTGCTTGGACTGTTTAACCTGATTGTCAAAAAAATCGAGCACAAGCGGATGGCAAAGGAGGCGGAGGCTGTATGACCACCAACGTGCTTCTGTTCATGGTCACCTGCATTCTGACTAACAATTTTATCTTCTCCCGTTTCCTGGGCTGCTGCCCGTTTTTGGGAGTTAGCAGCAAGGTGGAAACATCGGTCAGCATGGGGCTGGCCGTCACCTTCGTGATGACGATCGCCTCTCTGTTTTGCTACATGATCTATCATTGGCTGCTGGTGCCGCTTGGGCTCACGTTCATGAGCACCATCGCCTTTATTCTGGTCATTGCTGCACTGGTGCAGTTCGTGGAAATGTTTCTCAAAAAATCCAGCCCCACGCTCTACAGCGCCCTTGGTATTTATCTGCCTCTGATCACTACCAACTGCGCGGTGCTGGGCGTGGCCACACTGAATATTAACAGCGGCTACGGGCTTTTGCAATCCGTGCTTAACGGTACCTTCTCCGCTCTGGGCTTTACGCTGGCCATCGTGCTCATGGCAGGCGTTCGCGAGCGGCTGGAAAGCAGCAAAATCCCCGAATGCATGAAGGGCTTCCCGATCACGCTGGTATCTGCCGGGCTTATGGCCGTGGCCTTTATGGGCTTCAGCGGTCTGGTATAAGGAGGAGAAACGCATGACGATTCTGTATGCCGGTTTGCTGCTTGGCGCACTGGGGCTTATTTTCGGCGGCGTACTCACTTTTGCGGCAAAAAAGTTTCATGTAGATGTGGACGAGCGAATTGAAAAGGTGCGTTCCTGTTTAGGCGGAGCCAACTGCGGAGCCTGTGGCTATGCGGGCTGCGATGCTTTTGCAGCCGCTGTGGTAGAAGGCAAAGCTCCCGTTAATGGCTGTGCCCCCGCCGGAGAAAAAGGAATTCAGGAAATCGGCAAAATCATGGGCCAGGAAACGCCCAAAACAGAGCGAATGATCGCCCGTGTTCTTTGTCAGGGTGAAAGCGGCGTGGCCATGGATCGCTACGTCTACGATGGCTATAAAAGCTGCGCCGTAGCGGTAGGCCTTGCCGGCGGGCCCAAGGATTGCCGTTTTGCCTGCATCGGGCTCGGCGATTGCCGAGATAAATGCGCCTTTGATGCTATTTCCATGAAGAACGGCATTGCCTGTATAGATCCGGACAAATGCACGGCCTGCGGCGCTTGCATCAAAGCCTGTCCCCGACAGGTTATTCGCCTGACGCCGCTTAGCCAGAAGGTTATCGTTCGCTGTCGAAACAGCGATACCGCCCGTGCCGCCCGCGCCGTTTGCATGGACGCCTGCATCAGCTGCGGCCGATGCAAAAAAGAATGCCAATACGGGGCTATTTCCCTGGAAAATGGCTATGCGCAAATTGATGCGGAGAAGTGCACCCGCTGCGGGTCGTGCACGGTGGTCTGCCCCTGTGGCTGCATCACTATGGAATAACCATCAGGCAATGACCCAGAAAATTCTTTCAACGAGCCTTGGAAAAGCTCGGTACACCTAACACTGAATTGAGAATGATTTATGAAAGAGATTACAACAAATGATCGAAACAAAAGACTTGATCTTGAAGCAAGGCTCTGCCGATGATTGGCAAGACTTATATAGAAACCTTTGGAGCCATGGCG
>CAYRFP010000053.1:0-13247 GCA_964423675.1 uncultured Oscillospiraceae bacterium | reverse complement strand
GAGTTATCCACAGAAAAAGTCTGAAAAAGCCTTGATTTCTATGGAAAGTTCGTTTTGAATGTGGATAACTTTTCAACAGCAAAAAAATTATCCACATTATCCACAGAGTTATCCACAGTTGTTATCCCCACAGTTATCCCGGAGTTTTCCACAGCGCTTTTGAGGAAAGGTTTTTGTTTTTTGTCATCATTCCGTAATATTTACATTTTCTTGTAAAAACGATCTTTTTCTGCTTTCCTCGCTGTTGCTCGGCTCCTGCAATTTCCTCATCCATAGACGGTTGCATTCTCCTGTAGGAAATGGTAAAATTAAATAAACAAAAAGATCAGAAACGAAGGATGACGGCTATGGAACACGTAGGACATCGAGAACGGCTACGGGAACGCTTTCGCAAGGACGGGCTGGACGGCTTTGTGCCGCATGAGGCGCTGGAATTGCTGCTCACCTACGCCATTCCCCGCATAGACGTGAACCCGCTAGCGCATCGGCTGATTACGCATTTCGGCAGTCTTCCCGCCGTATTGGAAGCAACGCATGAGGAACTGCGGCAGGTAAACGGCGTGGGCGAGCGCACAGCGGCCATGCTATCGCTGATGCTTCCGCTTCTGCGCATGTATGAGCAGGAAAAACTCACGCCCAAACGGCGGCTGACCACTTATGCCGATCTGGTGGCCTATTGCCGTTCCCTGTTTTTAGGCGTAAACGATGAGCATTTCTATGTACTGTGCTTTGACGCGCGGCTGCATTTGCTGGCCGAAGAACAGATCGCCGTTGGCATGCCTGTGGCCGTGGAAGCCTCTCCCCGTGCCGTGCTTCGAGCAACGATGCGACATAACGCCGTGGGCGCGGTGATTTCCCATAATCATCCCAGCGGATCGCCCCAGCCATCGCAGGAGGATCTGGATGTAACCGCTGAAATCTATCGGCTGTTAAACGGCGCCGAGGTACGGCTTTACGATCATGTGATCATCAGTGGAGAACAACACTTCAGTTTCCAGCAGGAGGGCCTGATGGAAGAAGGGGGAAGCATCTCTGCCTTCCCCCGGGAAACAACCGTGAGTCTGGCGGCAGACCATCCCCAACGTGTATTGCCCGTTCATTCAAAAAAGAATCCTGATTAAAGTGAAGAAAGGATACTGTTCATGAACAAAAGAAAGAAAGGAAAGGGGTTGCTTCATTTTATTTTCATGTGCGCTTTGGCAGCTGTTTGTTGCTTCGGGTTGGCTCTTGGTGTTTTGTGCTACGCCCAGGCCCATGCAGATCAAAATGAAAACGTATCCGATGCGATCATTGTTCTGGGTGCTCAGGTCTACGCCTCCGGAGAACTGAGCCCGCAATTAACGCTACGGATGGAAGCCGCTCTGGAAGCCTATCTGGCTTCTCCCCGGCTGATGATCGTCTGCGGCGCACAGGGAAGCAACGAGCCCTTGGCCGAAGGCGATGCGATGCGCGCCTGGCTGCTGGAAAGGGGCGTGGATGAAAAGCACGTTCTGGCAGAAACGGCTTCCTATAACACGCGTCAAAATTTGCAAAACGCCGCTGCGCTTTTGCCCGCTTCTGCAAAGAAGGTCACTATCGTCACCAGCGATTATCATCTGCCCCGCGCGCTACAATTGGCCAAAGATCTTGGCCTGGATGCAGACGGCATCGGCAGCCCCTGCAAGCCGGAATATTGGTGGAAGAATCACAGCCGGGAAGTGCTGGCCTGGGGAAAATATCTTCTGGATCGAATCATTGAGCCGTAATCTTCATCGTTTTGCTTCAGCGGGATGGGAGCCACAGCGCCTGTCCCGCTTTTTGTTTTACATGCAACTTTTGCATTACCAGCGAATTTGTGCTATAATAAAATGGTATGTTTTTGAAAAAGAGCAGAACAGAAACAGCCAACAAAATTCGGAATTTGAGGTGCAATCATGGGGCAGACGTATGACGCGGGCAGTATTAAGGTATTGGAGGGGCTGGATGCGGTACGCATGCGACCGGGCATGTATATCGGCTCCACCGGTACCCGGGGGCTGCATCATCTGCTTTGGGAAATTGTGGATAATGCAATTGACGAAGCCATGGGCGGCTATGCCAGCGAAGTGACCGTGACGCTGCACAAGGATGGATCCGCCTCTGTTTGGGATAACGGCCGGGGCATGCCGGTGGATATTCATCCCACGCTGGGCATTCCCGGCGTGGAAGTGATTTTCACGCGACTTCATGCAGGCGGCAAATTCGGCAATGATAATTATGCCTATTCCGGCGGGCTGCATGGCGTGGGCGCCAGCGTGGTAAACGCACTGTCAAAATGGCTGACGGTGGATATCTATCTCAACTGGTCTCATTACGCCATGCGCTTTGAAAATTTCTATGATTCCAAAGAGAAAAAATGGATTGCTGGGCATCCGGTTTCCCCATTGGAAAAACTGGGTAACACCCGGAAGCGGGGCACACTGGTGCGCTTTGTGCCGGATGACACCGTGTTTGAAGATACGATTTTCAACGGAGACACTGTCCGCCGTCGTCTGCGGGAACTGGCCTATCTGAACAAGGGCCTAAAAATCACCTTCGTGGACGAACGAGCCGCAGATCCGGATAAGGCTCTGTGCGAATTCTGCTTTGCCGGTGGCATTGTGGATTATGTAAAATTCCTCAATCGCGATAAATCGCCCATGCATGAAATCCCTATCTATCTGGAAGGCAAAAAGGACGATGTGCTTTGCTCCGCTGCCATCCAGTATACGGATAGCTTCACTGAATCCGTCTTTTCCTATGTAAACAATATTCCCACCGGCGAAGGCGGAACCCACGAAACCGGCTTCCGCGCAGCGTTGACCAAAGTCCTTAATGAATACGCCCGGAAAATCGGTGCGCTGAAGGAAAAGGACAATAATCTGGCCGGTGAGGATTTCCGGGAAGGCATCACTGCCGTGCTCACTACGATGGTAAAGAATCCCCAGTTTGAGGGCCAGACAAAGGGACGACTTGGCAACACCGAGGTGCGCCCCGCTGTGGAGGCTGTGATTACGGAGCGGCTTTATGAATTCCTGGATGATTTGAAAAACCAGGAATTGGCCCAGAAGATCGTAGAAAAAGCCGTCAAAAGCGCCAAGGTGCGGGAAGCAACGCGAAAGGCACGGGATGTGGCCCGCGCAAAGAACCAATTGGAAGCTGCACCGCTGGTTGGTAAGCTCTCCCCCTGCACCGGGCGCAAGGCGGCGGATAACGAGTTGTTTATTGTAGAGGGCGACAGCGCCGGCGGCAGCGCCAAGCAGGGCAGGGATCGCCGGTTCCAGGCCATTTTGCCTCTGCGCGGAAAGCCCCTGAACGCAGAAAAGAAACGGCTGGATCAGGTGCTGGCCAATGAAGAATTCCGTTCAATTATCACGGCGCTTGGAACCGGGATTGACGAAGACTTTGATCTGACCACGCTGAAATACAACAAGGTGATCATCCTGGCTGACGCCGACCAAGACGGCGCGCATATCCGCGCCATTTTGCTGACCTTCTTCTATCGCTACATGCGGGATCTGGTAGCGGACGGTCATGTATATATCGGCATGCCGCCGCTGTACGCCGTGAAGCGTTCTTCCAGCATTCAATACGCTTATGATGACCGGGAACTGAAAAAGCTGACCACCGGCCTGCGGGGATACACCTTGCAGCGCTATAAGGGACTTGGCGAAATGAATCCCGAGCAGCTATGGGAAACCACCATGGATCCCGCAGCGCGAAAGCTGATGCAGGTGACCATTGAGGATGCAGCAGAGGCTGAATCTCTCATCACCATCCTGATGGGCGACAAGGTGGAGCCACGGCGTGAATATATCATTGAGCACGCCGAGTTTAATAAAGCCGATCATTTTGATCAGCAGCAGGAAAAAGCCGGCGCGCATAGCTGATTCTTGGGAGTACACCGTTTTTCTTTCGTTTTTAGCCACGCTTTTGTTTGGAGGAATTCTTTATGGCCAAGCTGCCCCCTGCCCCGCTCACGCCGGATATTATTCAAAAGCCCCTGGAGGAGGTCATGCATCAAAGCATGATGCCCTATGCCGAATACGTCATTTTGGAGCGGGCCATTCCCCGGGTCGAGGATGGGCTTAAGCCGGTTCAGCGGCGTATTCTCTATACCATGAACGAACTGGGGCTAACCCCCGATAAACCCCACCGCAAGTGCGCCCGCATCGTGGGTGATTGCCTGGGCAAATTTCATCCGCATGGGGATTCCAGCGTTTATGATGCCCTGACTCGCCTTGCCCAGCCTTATACCATGCGAGGGATCATGGTGGACGGCCATGGAAACTTCGGCTCCATCGATGGCGACAGCGCCGCCGCTATGCGTTATACCGAAGCTCGGATGGCCCCCCTGGCCATGCAAATGCTCCGGGATATCGAAAAGGACACGGTTCCTTTCCGCCTGAATTTCGATGATACGCTGAAGGAGCCGGATCTGCTTCCCGCACGTTTTCCCAATCTGCTGGTAAATGGCGCGTCGGGTATCGCCGTAGGCCTGGCAACCAATATTCCCCCGCATAATCTGCGGGAAGTAACAGAAGCGGTCTGTCTGCAAATCGACCGGGAGGACGTATCCCTGGATGAGTTGATGCAGGTTCTCCCCGCTCCGGATTTCCCCACAGGTGGCGTTCTGCTGGACACGCCAGAAATTCGCGCTGCTTATGAAACTGGGCGGGGTAAGCTGACGCTGCGAGCCAAGGTGACCATTGAACCCGGCAGCGCAGGGCGCACACTGCTGGTCATTCACGAGGTTCCCTATGGCGTACCCAAGGCCGCCATGCTGGAAAAAATCCTCCGGCTCAGCGAGGAAAAAAAGGCGGCTCTTGGCTGCATTTACGATATTCGAGATGAATCTGACCGCACTGGGCTTCGCGCCGTAATCGAACTGCGCAAGGATGCCAATCCTCAAAAGGTGCTGGCCTACCTTTATAAGTATTCGGATTTGCAGGTCACGTTCGGGGTGAATATGGTGGCTGTGGCGGCTGGCAAGCCGGTGCTGATGGGATTAAAAACCGTGATTCAGCATTTCATCCGCCATCAGAAAGATGTGGTCACTCGGCGCACACAATATGAACTGGAGCAGGCCAGAGCGCGGGCGCACATCTTGGAGGGGCTGATCGTTGCGGTGGACAACCTGGACGAGGTAATCGCCCTGATCCGCGCCAGCAAAAACGGCAAGGAAGCCAAACAGCGGCTGATGGAACGCTTCGCCTTTACGGACGTGCAGGCGCAGGCCATTCTGGATCTGCGGCTTCAGCGGCTGACTGGCTTGGAAATTGAGGCCTTGCGCAAGGAATACGCCGAGATTCTCAAATTGATTACCACCCTGGAAGGCATTCTGGGCAGCGAAAAGAAGCTGCTGGCGGTGATAAAAAAAGAACTGCGAGAGATTGCCAGCGAATACGGCGATGATCGGCGCACGCAACTGATTCATGAGCATCCCGCCGAAGCCGTTGTAATCACGGAAGAAGCACCTGCACCAGAAGACGCCGTGGTGTTCTTCACCCGGGGCGGGCAGCTGCGCCGGATGGCTCCCCGATTCTATGAAAAGCTGGACATGCCGGTCCAGGAAAGCGATATGCCTCGCTATCTTTTCCGTACGCAGACTGACCATACGCTCCTGTTCTTTACCGATAAGGGCAATTGCTATCCTCTGTCCGTGGGTGCGCTGACAGAAAGCAATAAGCCCAAGGATCGTGGCGGCGCGCTGTCCAGCGTTCTGGCTGGGCTGGAAAATGGAGAAAAATGCGTTTCCCTGCTGCTGGTCACGCCGGGCAGCCTGAACGCCATGAACGATTTGCTGTTCTTCACCCGCAACGGCCAGGTGAAGCGCACTGCCGCCGGGGATTACGATGTGAAGCGGGCCAAGGTTGCCGCTATTAATTTGAAGGGCGGCGATCAGCTTCTGTCCGTTGTGCCCGCTGAGGAGAGCTGCGATCTGCTCTGCATCTCACGGAGTGGCATGAGCATTCGTTTTTCGCTGGATTCCGTTCCACAAATGGGCCGGGTCAGCGCAGGGGTGAAGGCCATGAAGCTGGAAGAAAACGATCAGCTGGTGCTAACCTGCCCCATCGCCAATTCAGATCAGGTGATTCTGTTTACGGAGCGCGGTTACGGCAAACGGCTGATGGGCGCGCTGTTTGACACGCAGGGACGGGGCGGAAAGGGCGTTAAATGCGTTTCCTTTAATAAATCCGGTTCCACGGGTTCCTTCGTAGCCGCTGCTGCACGGCTGACCGCTGCCCGAGCGTTTACCGTGCTGCAATCGGGCGGGCTTATGACCGCCATGACCTCCGATGAGCTTCCCTGTCTGGCTTTGGCGGACAAGGGCAAGCCCGCCGTGATGGCCGTGCTGGACGATGTGGTGGAAGATATCATTCTATAAGATTCATGCGGGAGAGGCATGTGCTGGGACGAAAATCCCAGAAGTGCCGCTCCCGCTTTCTATGTTCACGCTTTATACCTGCTGCCGGAGCGTCCAGTATCCCTGGCCGCTGCGCCCCATCTGATAACGATAGCCCGGTAGCATGGCTGGCGCACGCTGCGCCGTTCCAGGCACCGCATATACCACCTGTTCAATCCTTGCATCCCTTGCAAAAATGCCCACCGCGCAATAAGCAACGCCCCTTAGCGGCGACGGCACCCGCACAAACCGCCAGCCCGGAGCGTCAAAGGGCATGAAAGGCGGAAGCGTTTCAAAATACGGTTTTAAATGTGCCGCTGCTTCCGGCCAAATCAGCGTTGGCAGCGTATCCGCCGGTGGCGCGTTGCTTACCGGCCGCAGAGCATCATGCGATTCTGTATCGGGTGCCGGATCCATTGCAGCCATTTTTTCTTCTTCCGGCTTTTCCTTTCCTCGAACTGCCCGGCGAAATCGCTTTATCTCCGAAGCTGCGTTCAGGCGTTTTCGCTGTCGAATTTTTTCTTTCGGTTCCTTCTTTTCTTCTTTGATGCATGCCGCGTCTTCTTCCTTCGCCCTTGTCTTCTGCAACTCGGTTTCCTGCCATGCTTTTAACGCCATCTGCGTCTGCCAGAAGTTCCGTTCTCCATTTTCGCCTTCCTCCCAAAGCACAACACCTGCCGCCCCCGCCAAAAACATGTGTTGTTCCCCCGGTGCGGATAGTTGCAAGCCGCCATTGCCATCCGCCTCCGTCCGCGCCAGCAAATGCGCCGTGCCATCGCTCCAAATGTATGCGGCGTAACACGTGCCCGGCGAAAGCCCCGTTCCCCGCAGAATCGTTTTCTGGCCATCGCTGCGCAGATACCCCGCTGCGCCTGCTTTTCCCCGCAGCATGCAGTATTGATACGCCATCCCCACCACCTCTTTCATTTTTAACCTATGCTGCGCGGCAGAAAAAAAGCCGCCCCTTTTCCCGTAGAAATGTTCTGCGCCCACGTTTCCAGATTCTTTCCCTGTTTCTTCCGTTTCCATACTTGCGCGGACGAGCTTTTTCCTTTATAATAGGAAAGCGGCGTTTGCTGCGATTTGGTTCTTTTTGAAAGGAGTTCTCATGCATTTTCTGGTTACAAACGACGATGGCATTTCCTCCGTTGGCCTGAAAGCACTGGCGGACGCCGCGATGCGCCGGGGACATCGCGTGTTCATCAGCGCGCCGAATGGGCAGCGCAGTGCCAACAGCCAGCATATTACCCTAACCGCTCCCATTATGGTTCACGCTCAGTCCTGGCCCGGCGCAACCGCCTATTCCGTGGACGGAACACCCTCGGATTGCGTCCGGATAGCCCCCTTCCTGACGGACGTTCCCTTTGATTTTTGCCTTTCGGGCATCAATCGCGGAGAAAACGCTGGCCCCGCCGTTTATTACAGTGGCACCGTTGCCGCTGCTCGGGAAGCTGCCATGCTGCACATTCCGTCCATGGCAGTTTCCATTATGCAGGGCGCGGATGACGCAATGCGTGCGCATCTGGCGGATCTGGCCGTGCGCCTGGCCGAACATTTCGCAAAGAAAACGTTCCCGCGCTATACGTTCCTGAATCTGAACGCCCCAGCGCTTCCGCCCCAGCAGCTCAAACCGCTGCAGGTCTGCCCGCTATCCGAATCTTATTATCTGGATTGCTACGAAAAGCGCCAGAGTCCCTTCGGCACCACCTATTTCTGGCTCACCGGTGACGATACCTCCGCTGTGGTGATGGAGCCGCCAGAACCCGGCTCGGATTACGCGTTTTTGCAGGATGGCCACGTAACTTGCACGTTTATGGGTGCTTTTCAGAATCATAACGGCCAATTTGCACAAGAATTGCAAGACTTCCAAGAATAATCTTGCATTTTTGCCCCAGCTTCCGTATAATAAAAGCATCCACACAGAAAAGCGAGGTAGCGTATGGAAGCGAGTAAGCAGGATCTGATTGATCGGCTGAACCTGAGCGGTAAAAGGCTGAGCAAAAGCCATCGCCGGATCGCGGATTTTATCGTAAGCCATTATGATAAAGCTGTATTTATGACGGCGGCCTCCCTGGGCGAAATGGTGGGGGTCAGCGAAAGTACAGTGGTTCGCTTTGCCGTGGCGCTGGGCTATGAAGGCTACCCGCAATTGCAGCATTCCCTGCAGGAATTGGTCCGTCATCGGCTTACGGCGGTGCAGCGCTTTGAGATGTCCGCCGAAATCGGGGAGGACGAGGTTTTGTCCACCGTGCTCAAGGCCGATATGATGAATATCCGCCATACGGTGGATCAGCTGGATCAACAGGCGTTTTCCCAGGTGGTCAGCCAGCTTTTGCAGGCCAATTCCATCTATGTGCTGGGCATGCGTTCTGCCGCGCCGCTGGCGCAATTCTTCGGCTATTATCTGCATTTTATTTTTGATGATGTGCGCGTGGTAGCAGCAGGAAGCACGGACGTGTTCGAATCCATCGCCCGGATTAAGCCCGGAGACGTACTGGTAGGCATTAGCTTTCCGCGCTATTCCACGCGGACGCTGGAAGCCATGCGCTTTGCCCATGACAGCGGCGCTCAGGTGATCGGCCTGACCGATGGGTCCATGAGCCCGTTGCATCAGGAAGCAGATATTTGCCTGTCTGCCCGGACGGATATGGCTTCCTTCGTGGATTCGCTTGTGGCACCGCTTTCTGTAATTAACGCATTGCTGGTGGCGCTTGCGCTGAAGAAAAAGGATGATCTGAGCCATCATTTCGAAAAGTTAGAGGGGATCTGGGACGCATACAGTGTTTACATCAACAGGGAAAAATGACCTGATTGTCATTGGCGGTGGCGCGGCCGGAATGATGGCGGCGTTGTTTGCCGCTCGGGCCGGAGCGCATGTGTGCCTGCTGGAGAGAAACGAGAAGCTGGGCAAGAAGATTTACATTACCGGCAAGGGTCGCTGCAATGTGACCAACCAGTGTGACCGGGATACCTTTCTGCAAAACGTGCCCCGCAATCCGCGTTTTCTTTACAGCGCGTTGGATTTTCTGTCCCCGGATGATCTGCTTTCGCTGCTGCAAAGTCTGGGATGTGAAACTAAAATAGAACGCGGCCGGCGGGCATTTCCAGTATCGGATAAGGCCAGCGATGTAAACCGCGCCTTGGAAAAAGGGCTGCGCGCTGCCCATGTGGATATTCGGCTGAATTGCCGAGTAAAATCCTTGCAGACCGAGAATGGCGTTGTTTCTGGCGTAACGCTGGAAAACGGGGAAGCGCTTCCTTGCGCAGCAGTGGTTCTGGCCACAGGCGGTCTCTCCTATCCTTCCACCGGTTCAACCGGGGACGGCCATCGTATGGCGGAAGAGGCAGGCTTAAACGTCATCGTTCCCCGGCCTTCGCTGGTTGGTCTGCTGACAAAAGAGGATTGGCCTCGGCAATTACAGGGGCTTTCCCTGAAAAATGTCTGTCTCAGCGGGCAAGCCAAAGGAAAAACGCTGTATTCCGAACTGGGCGAAATGCTGTTCACCCACTTTGGCATTTCCGGCCCACTGGCGCTGGAGCTTTCCGCTCATTTGCCTGATAATGGCCAGGCCCAGGCGATGCTGGATCTCAAGCCCGGCCTGACGTCAGATCAGTTAGACCGTCGCCTGACCCGGGAGCTGGCTGCTGCCGGAAAAAAGCAGTTGACCACCATGCTGCAAACGCTGCTGCCCCAGCGGTTCGCCGCCCTGTTTCCTTCTCTGTGCGATTTAAATCCCGCGTTGCCCTGTTGCCAGATAACGGCTCAGCAGCGGGCCCAGATAGGGCAAATGCTTAAAGCACTTCCCCTGACCATTATAGCCGTCCGGCCTATTGCCGAGGCGATCGTCACCCGGGGCGGCATTGACGTAAAAAATCTTCAGTCCTCATCCATGGCCGTTCGGAAGCTTCCCGGGCTCTATGTGGCCGGGGAACTGATGGATGTGGACGCGCATACCGGGGGATATAACCTGCAAATCGCCTTTGCCACCGGCGCGCTGGCCGGCCAAAGCGCTGCGGATTATCTTTCCTCCCTCTCCTAAATCGTTTTGTTCGAGGTGTTTCCCGCCATGCAATATATCGTGCTGGACCTGGAATGGAATCAGCCCATGTCCTATAATTCCACCGCCTACAAAAGCGTGGGCGGCAAGCTGCTCTTTGAAATGATCCAAATCGGCGCCGTGAAGGTGGACGATCAGATGCAGGTCGTGGATTCCTTTAGCCAACTCATCCGGCCTGAGCAATATGTGAAGCTCCATCCCCGCATTCAGCGCATCACCCATATCACCCAGGAGCAATTGGACGATGCGCCCAGCTTTAACGAGGCCGTTGCCGCCTTTGCCGCCTGGTGTGGAAAGGATTATGTGCTGCTGACCTGGGGGTGCGATGATATTTCCGTGCTCAGCCAAAATATGACCTTCTATAAATGCGAAACCAAGCTTTCCGGAATTTACGATATTCAGCGGCTTTTCGGCGAAATGATCGGCAATTCCAAGGAACGCAAAGGACTTCGGGCCGCCATGGAGTATTTCCAGATTGAGCCAAACGAAGAAACCATGCCCTTCCATAACGCCGTAAACGATGCATATTATACCGCCCTGGTCTTTTCCAAGCTGCCCGAGCCGGGGAAAGTTCTGGATTATCCGCTGGTTGCAAAAAAGCTGCGGCATCTGGATCGGGGCAAGCGGGAAAGCCAGGCCATTTTGCGCGTCCGTTCCATGAAAGATGCGCTTTCCAGTTCCGCCGCTATGACCCCTCCCTGCCCCATCTGCGGCAAACGGATGCCAGTGGCAGAAGGCTATGTGCGTCAGGCCGAAAACAAATTCATGGCCCTGGCTGATTGCCCGCAGCATGGATTGGTGTTCGTGAAGCTGCAATTTGGCAAAAACGACGAAGGCAAACGCATTATGACGCGTTCCGCCGCCCGGGCAGACGAGCAAAGCCCTGCTTACGTGCATACCAAGCATCTCCAATGGCAGCAGAAAATGGCGGCGCAGCAGGCGCAGGACGCGCAGTAACCCCGCCGGGCTTTTCCTATATTTTCAATTGTCTAACTGTATATCCCATCATTCCCCGCGAAAAAACTCGAAGCTTTGGCCTTTGCGCCTTGCCTCCACCTTTTCCAGGGAAAGCGCGAGAGTGGCAGCTTTTCTCCGGGAAAGCGTGTTCCTCTCGCATTATTTTTACCCCTTTTGCATACAACAAATGAATGATATCAAGGAGGGATTTTATGCAGATTCATTTCATGGAAAAATTCGGCGAGTTTTCTGCGCCTGTTGCGGTTTCCCAGGTGATCGCCGCTCTGGCCCCGGAATACTTGCCCCAGACGCTGGGCTGCTTCTGCGGCGGGCGATCGCTGGAGCTGACCCAAGAACTGAACGCTCCCTGCTCCCTGTTTCCCATTACCTTTCAAAACGAGGAGGGCCGGCGCATCTACGAGCGTTCTCTGCGATTTGTTCTTCTGCTGGCCGTTAAGCGGGTGCTTCCCAACGCGCATCTGCGCATTGAGCATTCTATCGGCTACGGGGTCTATATGCGGCTTTTGGGTCAGGATACGGACGAAGAAACCGTTGCCCGGCTGCAAGCGGAAATGGAAAAAATCGTGGCGGAGGATCTGCCCTTTGAACGCCAGCAATGGAGCCGCGAAAAAGCAATTGCCTATTTCGAAAAAGAGGGCGAGTTAGATAAAACTCGGCTGCTTTCCTATCGGCCTTACGACTTTTTCAATGTTTACCTTTGCGGCGGCATAGCTGAATACTTTTATGGAGCCATGCTGCCCTCCACGCGCTTTGTTTCCGCGTTTCAGCTGATGCTCCATCAGCCAGGTATGGTTTTGCAAATGCCCAGCCCCAAAAACCCAGCGGTTGCCGCGCCCTTTGCCTTCCGGCCCAAGCATCTGGCCGCCTTTGCCCAATCCAACCATTGGTGCGACATTTTGGGCTGCAAAAATGCGGCAGATTTGAACGACATGATCGTGGGCGGAAAGCTGCCGGATTTTATTCGTGTAAATGAAGCGCTGCATGATAAATCCATTGCCGAAATCGCAGACGGAATTCACCAGCGCGGTGCCAAGGCCATTTTTGTCGCTGGCCCGTCCTCCAGCGGGAAAACCACGTTTTCTAATCGGCTGTGCATTCATCTGCGAGTGCTAGGGCTTCGGCCTGTGCTGATTTCCCTGGACGATTTCTATCTGGATCGGGATCTGCTCCCGCTGGAAGCGGATGGACAGCCGGATCTGGAAGCGCTCAGCGCCCTGGATGTGCCGCTTTTGCGAGAATGTATCGCCACGCTTTTGCAGGGTGGCGAAGCGCAGATGCCCCGATTTGATTTCAACATCAGCCGCCGCGCGCCCCAGCGCTATCCGCTGAAGCTGGAAGATGATCAGCTGCTTGTAATGGAAGGCATTCATGGGTTGAATCCCGCGCTGCATGAGGGCTTTGATCCTGCCCTGATCGCCAAGGTTTATATCAGCGAATTGACTTGCTTGAACCTGGATAACCACAACCGCATCCGCACCACCGACGCCCGGCTGCTGCGGCGCATCGTGCGGGATCACCAGTTCCGCAATACGCCGCCGGAGGAAACTTTAAACATGTGGAACAGCGTGCGCCGGGGCGAGGAAAAATGGATTTTCCCCTATCAGGAGCAGGCGGATTTCGTGTTTAATTCCGCGCTTCATTATGAACTGCCGGTGCTCAAGCTCTATGCTTATGATCTGCTTAAGGGAATTCAGCCAGATAATCCGGTATATCTCAGTTCCCGTCGGCTACTGAAGATTCTGCATTATATGCTGCCCGCCACGGAAGAAGCGCTGCGAGAGATTCCGCCGCTTTCCCTGCTACGGGAA
>CAYRFP010000052.1:0-13306 GCA_964423675.1 uncultured Oscillospiraceae bacterium | reverse complement strand
ATACCACTATCATCGATGGCGCTGGCGATAAGGATGAAATTGCCAACCGTGTTCAGCAGATTAAGGCGCAGATTGCCGAAACCACCAGCGATTACGACCGGGAGAAGCTGCAGGAGCGGCTGGCCAAGATGGCTGGCGGCGTGGCGGTGATCCAGGTTGGTGCGGCCACCGAAGTGGAAATGAAGGAGCGCAAGATGCGCATTGAAGACGCGCTGGCGGCTACCCGCGCGGCTGTGGAAGAGGGCATCGTTCCCGGCGGCGGCGTGGCGCTGCTCAACGCTATGAGCAAGGTGCAGCAGCTGGTGAGCAAGAATGCTGGCGATGCGAAGACTGGTGTGCAGATCATCCTGCGGGCCATGGAAGAACCCATGCGCCAGATCGCGCTGAACGCTGGCATTGACGGCGCTGTGATTATTGAAAACATTCGCCGCAGCCGCAAGGTTGGCTATGGCTATGATGCGCTGAAGGGCGAATATGTGGATATGATCGAACGCGGCATCATTGACCCCACCAAGGTGACCCGTTCCGCGCTGCAGAACGCCGCCTCCGTGGCTGCTATGGTGCTGACCACCGAATCTCTGGTGACGGATATTCCTGCGCCCGAACCCGCTGCTCCCGCTGCGAATCCCGGCATGGGCGGCATGTATTAATCGCATAAAGAAGCAAACGGAGCCTCTGAAAAAAGGCTCCGTTTCATTATCTGTTTGTGGATGAAAGCAAAAGCTGCGGCTGAAGTTTGAGCGCTTCGCCGCAGCTTTTTATGTCGTTTGTTTAATCGATTTCAATAACCCCGGGATAATAGGTCATGATCTCCGTGTCCTGGTTCAGGAAGGTGGCGGTCGCTTCCTCGGGCGGCTGATATTCCTTGCCTTCTACCGCGATTTTGACCTGCTTTACCCCTGGAAACTGCGCCGCGGTAAACAACACAGCCCGAAGCGCCTGTGCGCCATTTTCTCCCTGCGTCGCCTCCATGAATTCTTTGGTGAAGTTGATGGTAACCACGCCGTTTTTCATGGTCACGCCCAGCAGCCCGCAGCTTTCCGGCAGGGGAGAGAGCAGCCCACTATCCGGCTTGGGCCCCTTGGCCAACTCCAGCACGGCAGTGGACACATCGGCATCGGAATAAACGGTTCGCGTCACAGGTACCAGCATGCGTCCGTTCGCAGATGGGAAATATAGCCGGATGGATTGGGCCCCGGTTCCTGCCATGGTTTCCACGCTTTCCAAATTCAGTCCGCTTCCGGTAAACACACCGGACACGTCAGTGCCGTATGTTAGCTTGCTGCGTTTCTGGCCGTCAAAAAGGAAGGTCACTTCGTCAACCGAATCAAATTGACACAGGGTCTGTGCCACGGACTGCACCATCAGCATTTCCTGCTCCGCACTCTGGCAATTCAGCGCTTCCCTGGAAAGATCCACCCGCGCTTTGCCATCGGCAATGTCCAGATCCAGGGTGGTTCCCTCGGGCACGGTGGTTTTTAAGCCCAGCCGCGCCGCTGCCAGGTCGTTCTGGCTGGACGCCACCATCAGCGACAGCGTGGCTTTGGCCACCCCGTCTGTCTTGGGAATTTGTCGCGTGACGGGCACCAGATAGCCCTCCCCGTCCTGATAATAGATCACCGTGGCCTGAGTTTCCACATCGGTCTGCTGGTTGCCTTCCGTGCTGGCGGAAACCGGCAACTGAGAAGTGGAGAGATCATAGCGCGTAGTTACCGCGTCATCCTGATGCAGCGCCAGCACCACCACCAGCGCCGAAGCGCACAAAATCAGCATCCGCTCCACGTCTACGCGCCGAATATTCGGCTTCCAATTCCATTTCATTTGGCTTGCACACTCCTTCACCGTTGTCCTTGCGCCTATGTGTATGATGTGAAAGAGCGGGGAATGAATAGGTGGGCGGAAATTTTCCCGGTCTTGTCTTTTTCTTTTCGGTTCGATATAATAAAAAAGCAGCCGGGGAATGCCCTGGCGCGGATACAAAGGGGGATATGCAGTTCATGATTCCACGTTTCGGCCCGGCAGGCAATTCGGATTCCTTTTATGCTGCCGGTTTTAAATCCAGTCTGCAGGCTCCGGCATGGCTTCGGGGGCTGGGACTTAGCGCTTATGAATATTCCTTCGGCCGGGGCGTGAGCCTGGGCCGGGAAACGGCAGAAAAGATCGCGGTAGAGGCCCGGGAGCAGGATATTTCCGTCAGCGCCCATGCCCCATACTTTATTAATTTGGCCAATCCGGATCCGGAAAAACGGGACGCATCCTTTCGCTATATTGAGGAAAGCGCGGCAATGGTTCGGGCGCTGGGTGGCGACCGGGTGGTGGTGCATGTAGGGGCGGAAATGAAGCAGCCCCGGGCAGAAGCACTTGCTCGCTGCCGGGCAGGATTGCAGGAGGCGTATCAGCGGCTGGATGATCTGGGACTGGGCGATGTGCATCTTTGTCCTGAAACCATGGGACGGCGTGGTCAGATTGGCAATCTGGAGGAAACGCTGGACTTTTGCCAATTGGATACGCGATTGATTCCCTGTATCGATTTTGCGCACCTTCATGCGCTGGATGGGGGTGCACTGAATGAACAAGCGGATTTTGCCCGTGTGCTGGATCGGCTGGAAAGCGCCCTGGGGCTGGATCGTGCCCGGCTTTTGCACATTCATTTTTCTACCATTGAATTCACCGCCGCGGGGGAAAAGAGGCATCGCACCTTTGCCGAAACGGATTATGGCCCGCGCTTTGAGCATTTGGCGCCGTTGCTGAAACGGCGGGGATACGCGCCCCGGGTAATCTGCGAATGCAAGGGAACTCAGGCGGAGGACGCTCGCGAAATGACGCGGATCTGGGCAAACGCATAAATAAACCGCCGGAGCTTTTACGAAGCTACGGCGGCTTTTTGAAGAACCTACGATAAAAAGAAAGCCCGCGTGTCGGGCCTGGCCTTCAAGGCCAAAGGGAAAGGGCGGCTGACCCTTTCCAGAAAACGCGATGAATTTTTAATAAAGCTGCACATGCTGCCGGGCTTGCATCAGATGCGTCTTATAACGGCTACGGATGGTGAACAAATAGCCGAAATCCTTCTGACCGTTGGGACGGATGATCCGATAGCGGCGCAGACGATAATGGGCATTGATTTGCAGGGCGGGGATATCCTCGGCAATGAGATGCATCAGCGCCTGAACCCGTTTGGGCGTCATGGCCCGGAATCCATATTCCGCAACCACGAAATCGCAGATGCGGCCGGGTGGGCAGATAGCGTAGAAAGTGATGCGATTCCGCTCGATCTGCACCCGATCCAGCTGATGCTGCCGGGCAAACATCACCTGGGGATACAACTGATAATACAGCGAACTGGCCCGCATCCGTTCCATCCGAAGAAGCTCATGCCGACGGCGTCGATCATCCCAGATCAGCAGACCTAGGGCCAATGCAAAGGCTGCGCCGCATAAAAAAAGCGTCCATCCGCCCATCCGCATGAACTCCTTTCATCTACAATATATGGTACATTTTATCATTGTCTTCCCCTAATTTCAAGGGTACGGAAGGATTGTGCGCAAATTGTAATACTTCCTCAATAATAAACCGTTAAATGACGCATTTGCCAGCCGTATGGCGCAAGAAACCAACGTTGCGACACGGGAAAAAGTATGATATAATCAGATTTCGGAGAATCGCATGGGCGATGAATCCGCTAAACGGCCCGGAAAAGGCTGGAACAGAGGCTGACTTCGCTTCGACTTTGGGGCGAACCGTGGGGTAAAGGGGAATTGCATGCCGGATGAAATGATCAAGGTAAACCACGTATCCTTTCGCTATGAAGAGGGCGAAAAGGAAGCCGTGCGGGATGTGTCGCTTTGCGTTCCGCAGGGGGCATTTTATGCTATTTTGGGTCAGAACGGCTCGGGTAAATCCACTCTGGCTAAGCTGCTCAACGGCCAGTATATCCCCAATCAGGGCGATGTGACCATTGACGGGATGAACACCCGGGAGGAAAAGAACACCTGGAATATCCGCCGGCAGGTGGGCATGGTGTTTCAAAACCCGGATAATCAGCTGGTAGCTACTATGGTGGAAGAGGATGTGGCCTTTGGCCTGGAAAACATCGGCGTGCCCTCGGCAGAAATGCCTGCAAGAATTGAGCGGGCGCTCAGCGATGTAGGAATGCTGGATTTTGCGGATCGTGCGCCCCATAACCTGTCCGGCGGGCAGAAGCAGCGGGTGGCAATTGCGGGGGTGCTGGCCATGCAGCCCAAGGCGATCGTCTTTGATGAGGCCACAGCTATGCTGGATCCCCAGGGGCGCAAGGAGGTTTTGGCCGCAGTGAAGCGGCTGAATCGGGAGAAGGGCATTACCGTTCTGTGGATCACACATTTTATGGAAGAAACCATCGATTGCGAAAAAATCTTTTTAATGCATGAGGGCGCGATCGTTCGGGAAGGCACGCCACAGGAAATTTTCGCAGACGCCCGGGCGTTGCAGCCCTATCGGCTGGATGCGCCGCCGATGGCCAGGCTTTCCCAGCTTTTGCGGGAAGCGGGCATGCCCCTGCCGGAGGGCATCCTGACGGTAGACGAAATTGCGCGGGAGGTTGGCAAGCTATGTGGGAAGTGACGCTAGAGCACGTGACCCATACGTATCAGCCTGGCAGCCCCTTCCAGGCGGTTGCTTTGCAGGATGTGAATCTGAGCATTCAGGCTGGGGAATTTTTGGCGCTGATCGGGCACACGGGTTCGGGCAAATCTACCCTGGCGCAGCATTTAAACGGCCTGCTTACGCCTACCAGCGGCCGGGTGCTGATCGACGGACAGGATATTCATGCCAAGGGCTATCCCATGCGGGAAGCTCGGCAGCGGATCGGGCTGGTGTTTCAGTATCCGGAGCATCAGCTGTTTGAAGAAACGGTGGAAAAGGACGTGGCCTTTGGCCCGCGGAATCTGGGCCTGTCGGCAGAGGAAATCCAAGAGCGGGTGCGGGAAGCGCTTCTGCGCGTAAATCTTTCGTATCAGGAGATTGCAGAGAAATCACCCTTTGAACTATCCGGCGGGCAGATGCGGCGCGTGGCGCTGGCGGGTGTGCTGGCCATGCGACCGGAAATGCTGGTGTTGGATGAACCGGCGGCGGGGCTGGATCCTCAAGGACGGGAGGATATGCTGCGCCTGATTGCCGCCCTGCATGGCCAGGGAACAACGGTGGTGATGGTGTCCCACGCCATGGATGATGTGGCGCGGTTTGCCACACGGGCGGCAGTGATGGAAAAAGGGCGAATTGCCATGACCGGCGCGCCGGCAGAAATTTTCCGCCAGGCTCAGCGGCTGGAAGAGATGGGGCTGGATGTGCCGGCAGTATGCCATTTGGGAATAAAACTGCGGCAGATGGGCCTCGCTTTCCCGGAGGATATTTTCCGGGAAGAGGACGCTTTGGCGGCGCTGATGGCGCTGTGGAAGGGGGGAGCTCATGCTGGATAATATTACGCTGGGGCAGTATTACCCCGTGGATAGCGCGCTGCATCGGCTGGATCCCCGGGTGAAGATTTTGCTGCTGGTGGCATTGATCGTGGCGATTTTCCTGTGCGGGAATCTGCTGGCGTATGTGCCGGTAATCGCATTCCTGGCGCTGGCGGCGTATCAGGCCAAAACGCCTCTGCGCCTGCTGATCAAGGGGCTGAAGCCGCTGCGATTTATTCTGGTTTTCACGTTTCTGCTGAATCTGTTTTTTCTTCCGGGCGAAACGCCGCTGCTGAGCCTGGGCTTTGTAACGATTACACAGGAAGCGCTGCTGACGGCGATTGCCTATTCTCTGCGGCTGGTGCTGCTGGTGCTGGGCTCCAGCCTTTTGACGCTGACCACTGCGCCTGTGGCGCTTACCGATGGCTTGGAACGGCTATTGTCCCCCCTTCGGGTGCTTCATTTTCCGGCGCATGAAATGGCTATGATGATGACCATCGCGCTACGCTTTATCCCCACGCTTCTGGAAGAAGCGGATAAAATTATGAAAGCCCAGTCTGCACGGGGTGCGGATTTTGAATCTGGCAATCTGGTTGCCCGGGCGAAAGCAATGGTGCCGCTGCTGGTGCCGCTGTTTGTGGGCGCGTTTCGCCGGGCTGGGGAACTGGCGATGGCGATGGAAGCCCGCTGTTATCATGGGGGCGAAGGAAGAACCCGATTACGGGTGCTGAAGCTGCATAAGGGCGATGCAATCGCTTCTGTATTGACGGCTGCGCTGATTGCTGTTGTGGCGGTGCTGTGAAATCTGAAAAATGAAAAGGAGAAGGCAATGAAAGCCTTCTCCTTTTGCTTTATATGTTATCTCGTAAATAGCCCTGGCCAACGCAACGGTTTTTCCATGCGGCATTCCACATAGTGAGCCAGCAGCGCGCCGGGCGCGTTTTCGGGGGGCTGATCGGTTTTGTCAATTCCTCGGAGCAGCACATCCTGCATCCAGGCGGCTTGCTGGGGGGAGAGGGGCTGTGCGGGCCGCAGCGCACTGGCACAATCGGGGCAGACCAGCCCGCCCTCTTCCACATCCATCCATCGAATTTCCGCATTTTCCATGCGCCGGCCGCAGCGAATGCAATGGGACAACCGGGGACGATATCCGCTGATGGCGGCAAAATGCAGCAGAAACGCGGCGGAAACGGCCTGCGGATCCTGATTGCCGTAGCAAAGCCGGGACAGGGAACGGGCCAGCAGCGTGAACAACTCTGCCGCCCGTTCGCCCGGCTGCGCTGCGGCTTCTGAAATGGCCAGCAGATAGGTGGCGTATTTCAGCTGATCGTAATCCGTGCGCAGAGAATAGAAGGATTCCTGTAGATTACAGGAAATTACGGTCATTTTGCCTTTTCCGACAAAGAGCACGTATTCCCCCAGCGCAAACCATTCGCTGGCGGCCAGAAGCGGGCTACCCGGGCGTTTACAGCCGCGGCACAGAGCGTCCACTCGACCCAGCCCCGGGGAGAGCAGGGTGAGCATTTTATCGTGCTCGCGGTAATCTGCATGGCGCAGCACGATGCCCTGGGTGGTGATGGATGACATGAAAATCAACTCCCTGTGGAACGATAAAAGCGAAGGGCGAAACGGAACAGCGTGTAGAAAACACCGAAGCAGACGCAGCCCATCAACGGGCAGGCAAAGGCCGTCCATGCAGGCCAGCCAAAGAGCGGCTTATCCAGAATGTAGGCCAGCGGCGCGTGGATGGTTGTGCCAAAGGGCGCGATTGCCAGGAAGAGCAGCTGAATCAGCCGGGGATACACGTCAATGGGATACTGGCATGCGCTGCGGCCGCCATAGGTGAGCACATTGACCACTTCAATGGATTTCACCGAATGAATGCACAGGGACGCTTCGATTAGAAAGAGCCCGAGAATCATCAGCCCGCCCAAAAGGATGGCTTCTGCCAATGCCAGGGCCTTCAGCCCTGTCCAGGCAATGGGCGCCTGAGCCTGACTGAGTACAAGCGCGGCTGCGCCCACGGCGATGACCCCAATCCGCCGGAGATCCAGAGCTGAACAGAGAATCTGGGTTAAAACGCCTCGGGGCCGTAGCAGAAACACATCCAGTTCGCCGCTGCGCACAAGGGCGCTGCAATTGGTCACGCCCCGGCCAAAGAATTCGGTGAGATAGAACGTAATTTCCAAAACACCAAAGAAGAATAGAAGATCCGGGCCAGTCCACTGGTTCAATTGATCGAAGCGATCCAGAAGCAGCAGCATGGCCAGCAGCTCTCCGCAGCCCATCACAACCTGGCTGAGCGTTCGCAGCAGGAAGGACAGGGGATACTGCAACTGGCTGCGCAGGAGCATGACCGTGGATTGAAGGTATAATTTGACGGTACGCATGGGTTATCCTCCCTGTACGACGATGCGTTTTTCGTTTCTTTTCCAGATCAGCATCCCCAGACCGATCAGTGCAATTATCCAGAAAAGCTGCACCAGCAGCGCTTGCGGGGCCTGACGCAGACTCCACTCGCCAGTATAAAGACGGATCGGTGCGTCCAGAAGCTGGGCGTAGGGCAGCAGCGTTATGGCTTTTTGCCAGTGGTCAGGGAACAGGGTCAATGGCAGAATATTGCCAGAAAACATCATCATGGTCAGATTCAGCAGCGCCTGAACACCCTTGGCGTCTATGGTGCAGAGAGTAAGCCCCATCATGATGTTTTCCAGCGCGCATACGCAGACAAGCCCCAGCAGCAGCCCCAACAGCGCCAATCCAAGCGAAGGCAGCGAGGCGGGAGCACATAGCCCCCAGCCGGACGGAAGCAGAGCGGCAATAACCAGCATGGGTCCGGCCCGCAGCAGGCTGCCAAGCAGCTTCTGGGCCAGGATGCGACTGTAATAATAGCCGTAGGCATTCAGGGGACGGCACAGATCATAGGCGATAGCACCGGTGCGGATTTTATCCGCCAGTTCGCCATCGCTGGAAAGGAGCATGCGAAAGAATGCCTGTTGCAGCCAAACGTAAGCTACGACGGATTCCAGCGGCAGCGTCTGCGCTTTATTTTGATACAGCGCCCGATAAACTGCCACAAGAATCAGGCCGAAGAATGTTTGGCAGAATATTCCGCTCAAAGCGGCGGCGCGATATTGCGTTTCCATTTTCCAGCGCATGCGGAAGGCAGCAAAATAAGCTTTCATAGATTCAACTCCTTGTACATGGCCGCGATCAGATGATCCACATTCTGGGGCTGGGCGGTCAACTCCCGCAGTTCGCCTGCGCTTTGCACAAGGGAGAGGAGATGCGCGGTGGGCAATTGGGCAGGGGTATAGATGATTCTGTAGCTGTCTCCGTTCTTTTCAATCTGGCAGCCTTCTGGCAGCTTGGGCAGCACAGCCTCACTGGCATAACGCACCTCCATAACCCGCAATGTATCATAGCGGGCAAGAAGCTGGGGCAGCGCACCGTCAAACAGTTTTTGCCCATGCCCCAGCACCATTACCCGGGGACACAGGGCGGAAATGTCTTCCATATCGTGGGTTGTCAGCAGAATGGTGGTGCCCTTCTGCCGATTTTCTTCCCTGAGAAAATCCCGTAGCTTCAGCTTACTCACTGCATCCAGACCAATGGTTGGCTCGTCCAGGAAAAGAAGCTCGGGACTGTGCAGCAGTGATCCGCAAAGCTCTGCTCGCATCCGCTGCCCCAGGCTCATTAGCCGCAGGGGTGTGCGCAGCAGATCCTCCAGATCCAGAGCGGACACTAATTCATCCAGCCGCTTTTTATGGGCGGCCACAGGCACACGATAGATTTCCCGCAGTAGCTGAAAGCTGTCCTGAATGGGCACGTCCCACCATAGCTGTGTGCGCTGGCCGAATACCACACCAATGCGCTGCACATGCTTTTTGCGCTCCTTCCAGGGCGTGATTCCTCCGACTGTGACTTCTCCACTGCTGGGGGTGAGAATGCCGGAAAGGATTTTGACCGTTGTTGATTTCCCGGCGCCATTAGGGCCGATATAGCCCAAAAGCTCTCCTTGTTCAATGGAAAAGCTTACGTCCCGCAGCGCGTGAATCTCTGTTTTTTCCCGGAACAGCTTTCCTTTTTCACGCTTTTTGCGTACACAAAAAGTCTTGCCCAGATTCTGGGCAAAAATATAAGCCATGTTTCCTCCTCTTTTGCAGGTCGGTTTAGTACAACGGCATACGATGAGATACGGTTTGGTTATTATAGCGCAGCGAAAGAGAATTGTCAATAAAAGAAGCATAGAATGGGCTGAAAGAACAAGAAAATGCGGTTCTCTGCCTGCTTTTTGCCATGATTTTGGCTTGACAGTACCGGTAAATCTCAGTATAATTTCATTGAATGTTCATTCAGCAAAGGCGTGGAGGGGAGACAGGCATGGCGGAAACGCTGAACCGGCGGCAGACCCAGGCGCGGGAAAGCAAACGGCGGCTGATGGATGCAGCGCTGGCGCTGTTTGCCCGGCAGGGTTATGCGGCAACCTCTGTGCATGCCATTTGCCAGAGTATCGGCATGGCCGACGGCCTTTTGTATCATTACTTCCCGGGAGGCAAGCGCGAATTGTTCCATGCCATTGTGGAGGAAAACATCCGGGCGGTGGTGGCGGAGCTGAACGCGAAAAACCGAACCCTGATGGATGATCTGCCCATCGAGGATGTGCTGGAGCAGCTGTATCAAAACATCAACGGCATCGTGCTGCATCATGCGGCTGCGTTTCAAATGATGCTGCGGGAACGGGATGTGCTGGAACTGGTGAGCACGGAGCAGCTGATTTTGCTGCTGGTATCCCGTCAGCAATGGTTTCCTGGCCTGCTGCGTCATCGTGCGCATCGGGGAGAAATCGGGGAAATGGATTACGAAAGTGCCGCTGAATCCCTGAATTCGCAGATGCTCTATCATTTGATCATGGAACTGTTGGGCTTTTCGGCCAGCCCGCTGGGCAATCCGGTTTATCGCCGGCAGTTGATTGATTATCAAGTGGGGCTATGGAAAAGAGGGCTGCCAACGATGCATTCCCCGGCGGAACTTTCAAACGAAAAAGGAGACGAACCATGAGCGACTTTATTCTCAGTTGCTGCTCCACGGCGGATCTGAGCCAGCAGCATTTCCAGGAACGGGATATCCACTATGTCTGCTTCCATTATTTCCTCAATGATGTTTCCTACGCCGATGATCTGGGCAAGAGCATCCCCTTCGATCAGTTTTACAAGGCTATGGCAGAGGGCGCGACAACCCGTACAAGCCAGGTGAATGAGGAAGAATTTGTGGCGTATTTTACGCCATTTCTGGAGCAGGGCAAGGATATTCTGCATGTCTGTCTGTCTTCCGGGCTGTCTGGGGTGAGCAATTCGGCGCATCTGGCTCAGGCGGAATTGATGGAAAAATATCCGGAGCGGAAAATCTATATCGTGGATTCTCTGGGCGCCTCCTCGGGCTATGGGCTGCTGATGAATACCCTGGCCGATTTGCGAGATCGGGGGATGAGCCTGGAAGAAACCTATCGCTGGGCGGAAGCGCATAAGCTGGAAATGCATCATTGGTTTTTCTCCACGGATCTGAGCTTCTATGTAAAGGGCGGGCGCATTTCCCGGTCGGCCGGGCTGATTGGCACGGTGCTGCATATTTGCCCACTACTGAATATGGATGCGCTGGGCCATCTTGTTTCTCAGGAAAAGATCCGCACTAAGAAAAAGGCGATTCAGCGGATCGTGGAAAAGATGGAAGAGCATGCCCAGAATGGCCGCGATTATAATGGCCGGTGTTATATGTGCCATTCGGTTTGCTTGGAGGATGCTCAGGCGGTGGCCGCACTGGTGGAAGAAAGATTCCCCAAGCTGACGGGCAAGGTGGAAATCAATAATATCGGCACCACGATCGGCAGCCACACCGGCCCTGGCACGGTGGCGCTGTTCTTCTGGGGCGACGAAAGAAAATAAGTGCCGGGCCAATGGAGCCGGGCTGAAAGCTTAAGGCGGGAATTCGTTCCGAAGGGACGGGCTTCCCGCTTTTTTCTTTGAAAAAACAGCAGATAATTGAAAAAAATTTGGTTATGCTATTGACAGTGCGGGCAAAAAGTGTTATCCTATGACCGTGGTTAGCACTCGACAGCAAAGAGTGCTAACAACAAAGACGAAGGGGGCGAGAATCATGGCGGACGCCGCCATCGGGGCGCGCAAGGAAAGAATCCTGCGGGCGATTATCGATGATTATGTGCAAACGGCTATGCCGGTTGGCTCCCGCACCATTTCCCGAAAATATGAAACCTCTCTCTCCAGCGCCACCATCCGCAATGAGATGAGCGACCTGGAGGAATTGGGTTATCTGGCGCAGCCGCATGTATCGGCCGGGCGTGTACCAAGCCCCAAGGCGTATCGGCTGTATGTGGATGAATTGCTTAGCACCGGAACGCTGCAGGAGGACATCAAAGCTCGTGCTTACTTCGCGGAGCGGATTCGTCAGATGGAGGACGTGGTTACCTCCGCTGCGCAGGCGCTTTCGGAAGTGACACGGTACACGGCTCTGGTGATGATGCCCAAGCAATTGGAGCTGCGGGTTTCCTGCCTGCAATTGGTGCCCATGCCAAGAGGCGCGGCGCTGCTGGTGATCGTAACAGATACCGGAGCAATCCGAGACACAGTGATCCGCGTCAGCGAAGGGCTGGACGGCGATGCACTTTACGCCATTTCCCGGCTGCTGACCGAACGGCTGGCAGGGCGAACGCTGCAGGAAGTGCAGGACATGCTTCAGGGCTATTCCCACCAGGCAGGGGTTAATGCCCGGGTTCTGGAAGGAATTGCGTCCCTGGCGGCGCAGATGGCGCGCCAGAGTGCCACGGATACGGTGGCCGTTGGCGGCTCGCACAACATACTGAATTATCCCGAATATTCCGATGTGGAAAAAGCCCGGGCTTTCCTGGCGGCATTGGAGGAAAAGGATAAGCTGATGGCATTGCTTTCCTCGGACGGACGGGCCTTCACGGTTCGCATAGGCGAGGAAACGGGTCTGCCCCAAATGGAGGATTGCTCGGTGGTTACGGCCAGCTATCAGGTTGGCAACGGGCACCAGGGAGCCATCGGCGTGATTGGGCCTACCCGGATGCCCTATGACCGGGTGCTTTCCGCTCTGAATGAAATGGGGCGGGTGCTCAGCCAACTGCTGGGCGAATAAAAAGAAACGAGGAAAAAGAAACCATGCCTTTCAACAAGAAAAAGGATGAGCCGGCTGCCGAGGAAACAGTAGACACTGAAACTGCGGCACAGGAGGCCCAGGAGACTGCCGCCGAGGAGGCACAGGATCTGGAAGCCAGGACGGCGGAGGAAAAGCTGCAGGAAGCGCTGGGGAAGGTGGAAGAATACCTGACCATGGCGCAGCGGGTGCAGGCGGATTTTGATAACTACCGCAAGCGTACCAAGGCCACCCGGACCGAAGCTTTTGAAGACGGGGCGCGGGAAATGGTGAAGCAGCTTTTGCCGGTGGTGGATAATCTGGAACGCGCCATCGCTCAGGAATCTGCGGATGAAGGGCTGCTTTCCGGCGTGAAGCTGGTGTATCGCCAGCTGATGGAAGTGCTGGAAAAGCGGGGCGTCAGCGAGATTAATCGGGCGGGCGAAAAATTTGACCCCAATCTGGAAAACGCCGTCATGCAGGGCGATTCCAGTGAAGGCGAGCCCGGCACGGTGTGCTCCGTGCTGCAAAAGGGCTATAAAATGGGCGATTTTGTGCTGCGGCACGCCATGGTCAAGGTTGTGGCAGAATAAGCGCAAAACCCCTGAAAATCACAAAGCGAACATTCCGAAAACAACAGGATTGAAAATAGGAGGAAACAATTATGAGCAAGATTATCGGTATTGACCTGGGTACTACCAATA
>CAYRFP010000051.1:0-13934 GCA_964423675.1 uncultured Oscillospiraceae bacterium | reverse complement strand
AGCCTGTTGTGTGGTCTTTCTGTTGGCACCGCTTGAGGACGTCACTCAAAAATTACTGTTGTTTTCAATAATCCCTAAGTGAACGCCCCAAAAGCTGACTTCTTTTCATTTCATCGCCGCAGTCTTCGAGCAATGGGGCGTTCGAACAAATAGGTCACCAGCGTGGCCACAATCAGCGCCAGCAGGAAGCAGCACAGCGTATACTTAAACTGCCAGGAATAATCCCCATTCATCCAAGGATTTTCCACCGCGCTGGGCGGAAAGCCCCAATCCTTCAGCCGCACTGCCAGCATCTGATGATAAATATAAAATTGAAACGAAACAGCGGACAGAAACCGCATCAGCGGATTTCCCAGAAAAAAGCGCAGCCCTGGCAAAGAACAGGCTGCGCAGATCATAGCCATGCCCAGCACTGCCGACAGCGCGAACCGCCGCGCCATTTGTCCCAAGCGAATCTGATCAATACCGTTTTCCGCGGCCTGCCCCTTGGCCAGCTGCACTAGCTGGCATACACACAGCACGAATCCCGCCGTAAACAACAGCTTGATTTTCTTTTCGTCCTTCTGGCCAGTAAGCTTCTTTCTCAGCGCTGTATAAATGGACGCTGCCAGAAAGCCGTTCGCGTATACATCCAGAAACGCCGGCAGCTGGTTCAGATACATGGCAGTGTCCGGCAGCGTTTTCACATACGCCCGGAAAGCGAACGCCGTCCCGGCCATCAGCGTCCAAGTTATGGCCGGATGCCTGCGAAACGCCCGGGCCAGGAAGGGAAACAGTAGATAAAACTGCATCTCCACCCCCAGCGTCCACAGCGCACCATTCAGCGGCGTTTGCAGATAGCTAAAGGAAAAGAAGGGATGGGTGAAGGTCAGATGCGCTGCCAGATCCTTGATCGCCGCCACCCCCGATGCATATTTGCCCTGCAAAACCGCCAGCACAAATAACGGGAGCACACACAAAAGATAGGATGGCAAAATCCGCGCCAGCCTTCGGCGATAAAAGGAGCCAATCGCCGGAAGCCGTTTTCCCCCGGCGGCATAGGGCAGATAAAGCAGAAAGCCGGACAGCAACATCAGCCCATCCACCCAGATATACCCCGACCGCAGCAGGAAATCCAGGCTGATTTTACTGCCGCCGATGGTAAATGAGGGCGACAGCCAGCTTTGCTGCCAGATATGATACCATCCCACCAGCAGCACAAACAGTGCCCGAAACCCATCCAGCACGTCAATCCGATCGTCCCCCGGCGGCTCCTGATAGCGCCGCCAGGCCAGCGTCAGCCTCTCCATCATTCCTCCACGCGCTGCATCCGATAGAGCGTGTTAGTTTTCTCATGGCGCAGCGTCAGGCTCTTTTTATTATTGGAGACGATATTATAGGTATACGAAAGATCATCCGCCGTTTCGCCGGTTTCCAGGGCGTAGGTGGTGGCATAATAGCAGGCTTCGCTGCCATCAATGGTGCAGGTTCCATCCTCCCGGAATTCCATTTCTATGCCCTTGCTGCTTTCCCATTTGCCCATGATTTCGTAGACCGTCTTGGTCATCCGCTTCGTATCCACGTCCTTATATCCGGGAATCTGCTTATAATAAATCAGCGCATCAAAGGCCCGCCGATCCGCATACAGCGAATTGGCATATTGATAGCAGGCTTCCTGATACATATCCCGAATATCCGCATATTTCTCCGGCAGATAATCCTCCTGCGCCAGACCGGTCAGCGCGTCCACCACGCCCTTGTAATCCTTCTGCTCCATAGCGCTCTTGGCAGTGGTATAAGCGCTGGCATAATAGGCCTCCGAGCAAGCATCGGCCTGCGCCGCCGCATCCTGATAGGCGCCAGCCATGGCGAAATACTTGGCCGCCCCCGCCAGATCGTTATCCTCCCGGGCGTTCAGCGCCGCCTGATAAGCGCATTCCTGCTGACGAACAGCCGCGTCCTGATAAGAGGAAATGGATTGGAACAGCTCTGCCGCCTCCATCAGCTGGCCTTCGCTGGCCGTTTCCAGTGCCAGTTGATACACACAATCGCTGACCTGCTCCTGCGCATCGGCATAATCGCCAACGGCTTCCAGCAGTGCCCTGGCTTCTTCATATCGGCCTTCCAGCTTCATATTCACCGCCATAAGATAGCGAGCCTTGGCCATGTAATCCTCGCTGTCCCGATAGCCATCCAGCTGCCCCAGAGCCAGCAACGCGTCTTCGTATTCCCCCGCGTCCACCAGCGCAACGGCGGCATAATAGCGGGCAGATTGCAGCTGCTCCTGGCTATCGCGGTAATCCTCCAATTCTTCCAGCAGAGGCACAGCGGCGCTGTAATCCTGAGCGTTCAGATATGTAATCGCCTGTTCATAGCGCAGCTGGTTCACGTAATCCCCGCTGTCTTTATAATCCGGAATGGTTTCCAGCAGAGCCAGCGCCTGCATTTCCTGATCGTTTTCCAGATACTCCATGGCGGGCTGATAAGTGCATTCGTTCAGCGCGTCCACAGCGGCCTGCAACTCCGGCGCCTGCTGAAAAAATGCCTTTGCGCCTTCATAATCTCCGGCATCCATCAGCGCTTTCCCCTGCTCATAATAGCATTGCGCCAGCAGTGCCTTGGAATCCAGATAGCCCTGAATCTTTTCCAGCATGCCCGCCGCCTGGGCGTAATCCCCCGCTTCCATGGCTTCCACTGCCGGGGTATACAAACAGCCTGTCGCCCGGCGATAAGCGTCCGAATAATCCTCTGCAAGCAGGAAATAGTTAGCAGCGGTATTATAATCCCCCTGATCGAAATACTGCTCCGCCGCAGCGTAATAAGCCGTTTTCAACTGACTTTCGCTGTCCCGATAATCGCCCAACTGGCGATACAGGTCAATGGCCTTCAGCGGATTCCCGTTTTTCATAGCCTCGGCTGCCGGCTGATACAAGCATTCCTGCGCCAGCGTCTGGGCAGATTGATAATCCCCCAGCTCCAGATATTTTTCCCGGGCCGCTTCGTAATCCTCGTCCAGCTCCATCAGCTCGCCCGCCCATTCATATTCTGCCTGCTTGCGCTTCATCCGCGCATCCGCATATGCGGGCACCTGCTCATAATACGCAATGGCCTCCTCCCAGGAGCCGACGGCCAGCAGCTTTTCCGCATAGACATACCGTGCTTCCTGGGCTTTTTCTGCGCTGTCTTTATAATTGCCCAGTGCATCAAAGCCGGCCTGAGCCGTGCGAAGGGAGGTATAGGTGCCCCCGTTCAGAGCAGAAAGCGCCGCTCGATAATCACATTCCAGCGCCATGGATGAGCTGTCTCGGTAATTCGCCAACGCCTGAAACTGCTCCTTGGCCGTTTCATATTGCCCGCCCTCCAGGGTGCGGTTGGCCACATAGTAATGATAATAAGGAATGGCATGAAAATACGTGCCATAGCCAATGGCCCCAGCCAAAACCACCGCAGACGCTGAAAGAATCAGAATTTTGCGGCGGCGGCGGCGTTTTTTCTGCCGGGCCTCCTTTTCCTGGGCCACGCGCCGGGCCTCCTCCCGCTGGCGGCGCTGCGCCTCTTCCAGCGCATTTTGCCGGGCGAGAATAATTTTCTCAATGGATGCCTCGTTCAGCTTGGTAAAAATCTCATGCTTATCCCGGTGGCAGCGACGGCATTCCTCTTCTTTCGCGCCATTGGGCCTTCCACAGACGCAGACCCAAACATTGCCCTGATCGCTGGGATAGGAAGCAGCGTCCCTCCCTGCCAATTCCTGCATCACCTGTAGCCGTTCGCCGGAAAGCAGGGGCGTTGGCGCATAATCCATCGCAGGAGCCGCTCCCCGCCGCCAAACCGTGCCGTCATCAAACCAGGTTTTTTCGATCACGACCTCCAGATCCTGCGCGTCCGCCCCTTCCTCTGCTTCCATTGCCATTTCAAATGCATGCCTGGACGGCGCATCCAGCCCCTGAATTCGCTCCACCCGCCGGGCAAACTGTTCTCCTTCCGCATCAAAACAAAGCACGCATACCTGAATGCTGCTTACTTCCTTGTCGGATAGGTTATATACCTGCATGGTGAGCACGGGATCAGCCGGGGTGGGCATTTTGCAATGCCATAATTCAACTGGACAGGTCAGGTCAATTCGCATGGAGTACCGCCTCCTGGGCAAAATCAGGCTTCCGAAAATGGAGCAAATGCCCCCAGCAGGAAGAGAAAATGTTTCCCTTCTCGCCGCGGGCAGAAAATGTGCGTTCAGCGGAGCATGAAGATCATGCTTTCCAGCTCGCCGTCAACAAAAGTCAGCTGCCAGAGCACAGTCTTTTCCTCCTGCGCCATGGTATAGGTGATGGTGGCATAGGTTTCGCCGTAAGCCACTACGCCGTAGGGCGCATTCTGGCCATCGCCATAAAGCAGGATATCGCCGTTCTCCTGGCGGCTTCCCTCGTTATGGCGGAAGCGGCAAATCACGCTGTCCATATAGTCCCCAACCCGCACGCCGCGCGGGCCTTCCAGCGCTTCGCCTTCCAGCGTCAGCGTATCCAGCCGCAGGAATTTCTTATCCGCGCTGTAGACGAACAGGGCCGTAGCATCCTCCCATTCCCGCAGCCGCAGCCATTCGCCGGTAGAATCCTCCGTCCAATCGTCCACAGGCGCTTCGCCCAGGGCTTCGATGGCGGATTCCGGGGTCAGATCCAGCAGATCCAGCCCGGCAAAGGAAAGATCTTCCCGCTCAAACATGGCAATATCCGTGCCCAGATCACTTTGCGGATAAGCGAAATATTCGCTGTTTTCCTGCATCATGCCAACATCCTGCAGTTCAGCCAGCACATCCTCTTCTGGAACAACGCTGTCCATACCAAAGATCTCGATGTCCGTCACTTCGCCCTGATCCAGTGAATAGGTCACGCCGCAGCGGATCACGTCTTCCTGCGTCCAATGATAGACCACGTAGGTCACATCCGTCACTCGCTGGCCATCCCGCAGCACCCAGCCAGCCGTGGCCTCCGGCTTCTCGCCGGAAACAAACAGCGCCGCATCATAATAGGTGCCCAGCAGATCCGGGTTATCATTAGGATAAGCGGCCAGCACATCCTCCAGAGAGGAGCCAACCGTCAGCCCCCGGGGGCAGCTTACCCCTGCCGCCAGCTGCGCACCCACCACGGCGGTGGTCTGCGTCAGCTGCTCATCGGCAATGGTCAGATTGCCGATCTGGGTAACGGCCAGCGTGGGGCCATCTGAACTGGAAACGATGGATATTTCGCCCTCCGCCAGCGCCTGTGCGCCCAGCTGCGCCATATACATTTGCAATTCTTCGTAGGTCAGGTTGGCGCTTTCCTCTTTCAGGTTTTCCGCCATTGCAGCGCTTCCCAGCAGCATAAGGCAGCAAAGCGCCATGGCCATCAGCTTTTTCATCATGATTTTCTCCTTTATACTTTGATTTGTTCACGCATCTATCCGGGAAACGCCCTGGGGCGTTACCAGCGCATAAATCAGCCTGGAACGTGGACAGGGCACATCTGCAAAGCCCAGCGCCGCCAAAATGGCCATCTTCGCCTGAGCGGCGGACTGTGCATCCCGGGCATGCAGCGTGGCGATCACATCGCCCTTTTTCACCCAATCCCCGATCCGCTTTTCCATCACAAAGCCCACAGCCGGATCGATCACATCTTCCTTTTTCGCCCGGCCCGCGCCCATTCGCTGCGCCGCCAGGCCCAGCGCCGTGCCATCCACCCGGGCCAGATACCCATCCTTTTCTGCCCGCACCGGTTCACAAACCGGCGCCTGCGGCAGCCGTTCCACTTCATCGCAGACTCGACCGTCTCCGCCCTGCGCCTCAATCATTTCCTTCAGCTTCTGCAGGCCTTTGCCGGATGCCAGCGCATGCCGCAGCATTTCTTCGGCCTGGGCATGATTGGCGGCCAATTCCGCGCCCAGGAGCATCCGCGCCCCCAGAAACAGCGCCACATCCAGCAGCGGCCCGCTGGTGCGCCCGGCCAGCACATCAATGGCTTCCTTCACTTCCAGCGCATTGCCCACATGAGAGCCCAACGGCTCCTCCATCCCGGAAACCACCGCCGTGATGCTGCGCCCGGCATGCGCCCCGATATCCACCATTGCCTTCGCCAATTCAATCGATGCATCCAGCGACGGCATCAGCGCCCCGGACCCTGCCTTCACATCCAGCACAATGGCTCTGGCCCCGGAAGCGAATTTCTTGGACAGAATGCTGGACGCAATCAGCGGCACGGAATCCACCGTGCCCGTCACATCCCGCAGCGCATAGAGCCGCTTATCCGCGGGGGCCAGGCGCTTGCTCTGCCCCACCACCGCGCAGCCTACCCGCCGCACGATTTCCACAAATTCATCCTCCGGCAGCTCCACCCGCATGCCTGCAATGCTTTCCAGCTTGTCAATCGTGCCGCCGGTATGTCCCAGCCCCCGGCCGCTCATCTTCAATACCTTCCCGCCACAGGCCGCCACCAGTGGCGCCAGAATCAGCGTGGTGGTGTCCCCCACGCCGCCGGTGGAATGCTTATCCACCGGAATGCCGCCCACATCCGGGCTCAGCATATCCCCGGATCGCGCCATCGCGTCCGTTAGATCTGCGGTTTCCCGGGCATCCATCCCGTTTAAGCGGATAGCCATTAGCAGCGCCGCCAACTGATAATCCGGCAGTGTGCCCTCTGCTGCCCCTTGCACGAAGAATTCAATCTGTTCCCGGCTCAGAGGCAATCCCTGTTTTTTTGCTTCAATAATGGATAAAATATCCATGGTATCCTTCCTTATTATAAGAATCCAAGCGTAGTATACCATACTTCTTTTCATTCGTAAAGCAAACCTGCCCGACAGAAACCTACATTTTTACATTTCCAGGGTCTAAACGCCAAGATTTCTCCCTTTTTCTTTATGTTTCGCCGTTCTTCGTTGCCGTTTTTCTTTTCGTTTCCTTCTATGGCGAAAACGCGGGGATTCGTGCCCAGCCTATTGACAAATATCGACGACTGTGCTATAAATAAGGTTGTAACGATCTTTAAGTCGGTACCGCGAGACCGGCAAGATTCCCATAGAGACTGTTCTTGTGTTGCATAAGAACTGCTTTTTCTTGCGGATCTTGTCCCTTGCGACAAGCTTTTTTTATACCCACGCGAAAGGAGGAATCCCGATGGTACGGCTCCACCAGGCTGCAAACGAAGCCTCTTCTTTGGCGCTGGCTCAGGCTTTCCTTTCCTCTCTGGATCGGGCGTTTCTTCCCGATGGCGATTACACTGTTCTTCCCGGCTTGTGCGATGTGCATGTGCATTTCCGTGAGCCGGGTTTTTCTTATAAAGGCACAATCGCCTGCGGAAGCCGCGCTGCCGCCCGGGGTGGATACACCGATGTATGCACCATGCCAAACCTTTCCCCTGTGCCCGACTGTCTGCCCGCATTGCAGCAGCAGCTGGATCTGATTGCCCAGGATGCGGTGATCTCCGTTCATCCCTACGGCGCAATCACCATCGGCGAGCAGGGAAACGAACTGGCAGATCTGGAAGGCCTGGCCCCCAGAGTCATCGCCTTTTCGGATGACGGCCGCGGTGTGCAGAACGAAGCCATGATGCGCCAGGCCATGACAAAAGCCAAAGCACTTGGAAAAATCATCGCGGCCCATTGCGAACAGAACGAACTGCTCCATGGCGGATATATCCACGCCGGTGCTTACTCCCTGGCTCACGGCCACCGGGGAATTTCCTCTGAAAGCGAATGGCGGCCCATCCAGCGAGACCTGAAGCTGGCCCAGGAAACCGGCTGCGCCTACCACGTATGTCATATCTCAACCAAAGAAAGCGTGGCGCTGATTCGCCAGGCCAAGGCGCAGGGCGTGGATGTTACCTGCGAAACCGCGCCTCATTATCTCACTCTGTGCGAGGACAATTTGCAGGAGGATGGGCGCTTTAAGATGAATCCGCCGCTGCGAACCCGGGCCGATCAGGAAGCGCTGATTGAAGGTTTGCTGGACGGCACCATCGATATAATCGCTACTGACCACGCGCCACACGGCGTAGAGGAAAAGCAGCGGGGGCTGGAAGGCAGCCCGTTTGGCATCGTTGGCCTGGAAACCGCGCTGCCGGCGCTGTATACCTGCCTGGTTAAGCCAGGTATAGTATCCATGGAACGGCTGATGGAGCTGCTGGTTCATGCGCCCCGACGGCGCTTTGGATTGGCAGAAGGAAACGGCTTTTCCCTGTGGCGGCTGGATGAATGCTTCCAGGTGAATCCGGCGGATTTCCTTTCCAAAGGCCGCGCCACGCCCTATGCCGGCGAAACGCTGCTGGGCGTGAATTATCTGACCTGCCTTAACGGCCAGGTTGCTTACCTAAAAGAAGGAGGAGAGCATTATGGCGAAGCGCACTGATATTAAAAAAATTCTTATTATCGGCTCCGGCCCCATCATAATCGGCCAGGCGGCGGAGTTTGACTATGCCGGCACGCAGGCCTGCCTGGCGCTGAAGGAAGAGGGCTACGAGGTGGTGCTTGTGAATTCCAATCCCGCCACCATCATGACCGACACCACCATCGCCGACAAGGTATACATGGAGCCGCTGACGCTGGAATACATCGCCAAGATCCTCCGCTACGAACGGCCGGACGCTATCGTGCCCGGCATCGGCGGCCAGACCGGACTAAATCTGGCCATGCAACTGGAAAAGAAGGGCATTTTAAAGGAATGCCATACTGAACTGCTGGGCACCTCTGGCAAAAGCATTGAAACGGCCGAAGACCGCGAACTGTTTAAGGAACTGTGCCAGTCCATTGGCGAGCCCACCATTCCCTCTGAAATTACCTATAGCATAGAAGAAGCTAAGGCTGCCGCGGCCCGCATCGGCTATCCGGTGGTGCTGCGCCCTGCGTTTACCTTGGGCGGCACCGGCGGCGGCTTTGCCAACAACGAGGAAGAACTGGTTGAAATCGGCCTGAACGGCTTCAAGCTTTCCCCCGTGCATCAGGTGCTGATTGAAAAAAGCGTGAAGGGTTACAAGGAAATCGAGTTCGAGGTAATGCGCGATTCCAACGACCATGCCATCACCATCTGCGGCATGGAAAACATTGATCCCGTGGGCGTCCATACCGGCGACTCCATCGTGGTGGCCCCGATTCGGTCCCTCAACGAGCACGACCGGAATATGCTCAACGACAGCGCCATCAAAATCATCCGCGAATTAAAAATCGAAGGCGGCTGCAACGTGCAGTTCGCCCTGAATCCGGAAAGCAGCGAATATTACCTGATCGAGGTTAATCCCCGCGTGTCCCGCTCCTCTGCTCTGGCTTCCAAGGCCAGCGGCTATCCCATCGCCCGGGTAACGGCCAAAATTGCCGTAGGCATGACGCTTGAGGAAATCAAAGTGGCGGGCGGAACTGCCGCCATGGAGCCCCAGCTAGATTACATCGTGGCCAAATTCCCCCGCTTCCCCTTTGATAAGTTCGCCGCCGCGCCCAACCTGCTGGGCACTCAGATGAAGGCCACCGGCGAGGTGATGGGCATCGGCTCCAACTTGGAAGAATGTCTGCTCAAGTCCGTTCGCTCTCTGGAAATCGGCGTGAATCATCTGTACATGGCCAAGTTTGATAGCTTTACCGCCGAAGAACTGCTGAACTATGTGCGCGCTTTCCATTCCGATAATGTCTTCGCCATCACCCAGCTTCTGCGTCTGGGCGTTTCCCTGGACGATATTCATCAGGCGACCATGATCACGCCCTATTTCCTGGAATCCTTCCAGCGAATCGTGGCCATGGAAAAGGCGCTGCAGGAAAATATCGGCTCCGCTGAAATGCTGCGGCAGGCCAAGGGGCTGGGCTTCTCTGATCCGTATATCGCCAAGCTGTGGGGGACCAATGAAATGGCCGTGTGCAGCGCCCGCAAGGAAAACGGCATTATCCCCGTTTTCCGAATGGTGGATACGCTGCACACCGGGGTTTACATTCCTTATCTCTACTCCTCCTATACCGGCAAAAATGATTCCCGCCTGACGGATCGCAAAAAAATCGTGGTGCTGGGCGCAGGCCCCATCCGCATCGGTCAGGGCGTAGAATTCGATTATTCCACCGTCCATGCCGTGACCACTATCCGCAAAATGGACTATGAATCCATTATTATCAATAACAACCCCGAAACCGTCTCCACCGACTATACCACCAGCGACAAGCTTTATTTCGAACCGCTGACGCCTGAAGATGTGATGAACATCATCGATTTTGAGCAGCCCGAGGGCGTGATTGCTTCCCTGGGCGGGCAGACGGCCATTAACCTGGCCGATCCGCTGATGCGCCGGGGCGTAAAGATTATCGGCACGGACTGCGCCGCCATCGACCGGGCAGAAAACCGCGATCTGTTTGAAAAGCTGCTGGTGGAACTGGATATTCCCCAGCCCCAGGGTCAGGCCGTAACCAAAATTGAAGACAGCGTTCAGGCCGCCGCTCGCATTGGCTATCCGGTGCTGGTGCGTCACTCCTTCGTGCTGGGCGGGCGTGCCATGCAAATTGTGGCCAACGAAGAGCAGCTGCGCAGCTATCTCAAAACTGCCGTGGAAATCGACGAGGATAAGCCGGTGCTGGTGGACAAATACATCAGCGGCAAAGAAATCGAAATTGACGCCATCTGCGACGGGCGGGATGTGTTCGTTCCCGGCATCATGGAACTGGTGGAGCGCACCGGCATCCATTCTGGCGACTCCATCAGCGTCTATCCCTCCTTCAGCATTTCCAACAAGGTCAAGGGTACCGTGCTGGGATATGCAAAAAAGCTGGGCCTGGGCATCGGCATTGTGGGCCTGTATAACATCCAGTTCATCGTGGATAAGGATGACAACGTGTTCATTATCGAAGTCAATCCCCGTTCCTCCCGCACGGTTCCCTTCCTGTCCAAAGCCACGGGCTATTCCCTGGCCGATATCGCCACCGAGGTAATCATGGGCAAGAGCCTGAAGGAGCAGGGCATCTTCGATTTGTATCCGGAAGAAAAGAAGCGCTGGTACGTGAAGGTTCCCGTTTTCTCCTTCAATAAGATTCGCGGCCTGGACGCTTATCTGTCCCCTGAAATGAAATCCACCGGCGAAGCCATCGGCTATGACGACAAGCTGAACCGCGCCCTGTATAAAGCACTGCAGGCCTCGGGCATGCATCTGCAGAACTACGGCACCGTATTCGCCACCATCGCCGACAAGGATAAGCAGGAGGCGCTGCCCCTGATCCGCCGGTTCTATAATCTGGGCTTCAACATTGAGGCCACTGCGGGCACCGCCCGTTTCCTCAAAGAAAACGGCATCCGCACCCACGTGCTGAAAAAGCTGGCCGAAGGCAGCAACGAAATCGTGGATTCCCTCCGTCAGGGCCATATCGCCTATGTAATCAACACCAGCGAGGTGGGCGCGACCCGCAAAATGAGCGACGGCTTCCTGATCCGCCGTATTGCCACGGAAAGCAACGTGACCCTCTTCTCCTCCCTGGACACGGTGAGGGTGCTGCTGGACGTGCTGGACGAAACCACGCTGCGCATCTCCACCATCGACGCATAAACGAGGACGCATCATGAAACAAAGCATTTTCACCATCTCGGAAAACACCGCGCTGACCCCCGCCGTTTATCAGATGCGCCTCTCCGGCGACATCAGCGCCATTACCCGGCCCGGCCAGTTCGTGAATATCCAGTTGGACGGTTTCTTCCTGCGGCGGCCCATCTCCGTTTGCGATTGTGCGGACGGAGAGCTGACGATCGTTTACAAGGTGGTAGGCCGCGGCACAGAGGCCATGTGTCGCATGAAGCCAGGACAGAAGCTGGACGTGCTCACTGGGCTTGGCAACGGCTATGACATGAGCGTTTCCGGCACGCATCCCCTGCTGCTGGGCGGCGGCGTAGGCGTTCCTCCCCTGTATATGCTGGCAAAAAAGCTGCTGGCACAGAGCAAGCAGGTCAGCGTGATTCTTGGGTTTAACAAAGCGGATGAAATCTTCTATGCCCGGGAATTCGCCGATTTGGGCGCGGATGTGCGCATAGCCACGGCGGACGGCTCCGTTGGTATAAAGGGCTTCGTCACCGATGCCATGGACGGCATCCCTTATACCTATTTTTACACCTGCGGCCCCGAGCCCATGCTCAAGGCCGTGTATCATGCCAGCGCCACCTCCGGCCAGTTCAGCTTCGAGGAACGCATGGGTTGCGGCTTTGGCGCGTGCATGGGCTGCTCATGCAAAACTATTACCGGCAATAAGCGCATCTGCAAGGAAGGGCCGGTGCTGCGGAAGGAGGAAATTCTGTGGAAAAGCTGAGCGTAAATCTATGCGGCATTGAGCTGGATAACCCCGTCATCCCCGCCAGCGGCACCTTCGGCTACGGCTATGAATTTGCCGAATTATACGATATTAATCTGCTTGGCTCTTTCTCCTTTAAGGGAACCACCCGGGAGCCGCGCTTTGGCAATCCCACGCCGCGCATCGCCGAATGCACCGCCGGGATGATCAACGCCGTGGGCCTGCAAAATCCCGGCGTAGAAAAAGTGATCTCCGAGGAACTGCCCAAAATGCGCCGGCATTTTCATAAAAAGGTGATGGCCAATGTAAGCGGATTTTCCGTAGAAGATTATGCCTATACCTGCCAGCGGCTGGATGCTTGCCCGGAGATCGGCTGGTTCGAGGTCAACGTCAGCTGTCCCAACGTGCATGGCGGCGGCATGAGCTTTGGCACCTCCCCCGAAGCTGCGGCAGAGGTCACCCGGGCGGTCAAGCAAGTGACCACCAAGCCGGTACTCATCAAGCTTTCCCCCAACGTGACAGACATCGTCTCCATTGCCAAGGCCTGCGAAGAGGCCGGCGCGGACGGCATTAGTCTGATAAATACCCTGCTGGGCATGCGCATCGATCTGCGCACCCGCCGCCCAGTGATTGCCAACAAAATGGGCGGCTTTTCCGGCAGCGCCATTTTCCCCGTTGCTGTGCGCATGGTTTATCAGGTAGCCCAGGCGGTTCACATCCCGGTGGTGGGTATGGGCGGCGTTTCCTCGGCTGAGGATGTGCTTGAAATGATGCTCGCCGGGGCAACCGCCGTGCAGGTGGGCGCGGCCAATCTGGTCAATCCCTTCATCTGCCGGGACATCATCGCCAGCCTGCCCGACGTTATGGATCGCTATGGCATTCATGAACTCAATGAAATCATAGGAGGAACACACTAATGGGTAAGGACGTTATCATCGCCTGCGATTTTGACAGCGCGGAAAAGACCTTTGCTTTCCTGGATCAGTTCACCGGCCGCAAGCCCTTTGTGAAGATCGGTATGGAGCTGTATTACGCCGAAGGCCCTGCCATCGTACGGGAAATCAAGCGCCGCGGCCATAAAATCTTCCTGGATCTGAAGCTGCATGACATCCCCAACACCGTCAAAAAAGCCATGGCTGTGCTGTCCCGGCTGGATGTGGATATGTGCAACCTCCATGCCGCTGGCACCATCCCCATGATGGAAGCCGCCATTGAAGGGCTGACTCGTCCGGACGGCACCCGCCCGCTGCTGATCGCCGTTACGCAGCTGACCTCTACCGATGAGGAAAGCATGCGCCGGGATCTGCTGATTGAAAAGCCCATGGCCGATGTGGTGATGCACTACGCCGCCAACGCCAAGGACGCCGGGCTGGACGGCGTGGTCTGTTCCCCGCTGGAAGCCGGAAAAGTGCATGAAAAATGCGGTGCTTCCTTCCTGACCGTCACCCCCGGCGTTCGCTTTGCCGATGGGGATAAGGGCGATCAAAAGCGCGTTATGACCCCTGAAGAAGCCCGGAAAATTGGTTCGGATTACATCGTGGTGGGTCGGCCCATCACCGCCTCTGCCGATCCCGTTGCCGCCTATGAGCGCTGTATCCGCGAATTTGTTGGTTAATGAAAGGAGCGAATTTCCCATGGAAAAGCGTATTGCAAAAGATCTTCTGTCCATCCAGGCTGTTTTCTTCCGCCCCGAG
>CAYRFP010000050.1:0-14094 GCA_964423675.1 uncultured Oscillospiraceae bacterium | reverse complement strand
CGATCGTGCCGATGTTTACGTGCGGCTTTGTCCGCTCAAAATGTTCCTTTGCCATGGGAATCTCCCTCCTGTTTTCCGTTTTTTACAGAAATGATGCCGGGCTAACAGCCGGGCGAACCTGGGAAAGCCGGCATCCAGCCGGTGATCCTCCGTGCTGCAAAAGCGCAGGCACATCAGTGGAGCGGATGATGGGAATCGAACCCACGTGGTCAGCTTGGGAAGCTGAAGTTCTACCATTGAACTACATCCGCATTCGATTTATATTGTAACCAAATTTTGCTGACTTGTCAACACATCCCGAGAAATTTTCATCATTTCGCAGGATTTTTTCTTTCTCGGCAGAACTTAACAGTAATCTTTTCGCATCGAAGGAGGAAAAAGATGTATTCGGATTTGAAGTATCTGTCCGTTCCCCTGCCAGAGGACGTGCTGAAGCTGAAATACTTTGGAGATTTTGAGCGATTAAACCGTGTGATTGACCTGAAGCTGCAAACGGAAATTCCGCTGGCGCTGCGTCGGCGATTAGAACTTGAAAAGGAAATCGCAGCCCTATGGCCCCGTGAATATCCACACACACAGCAAGCCGCCCTTGCCCAGCTTCAATCCTGCTTTAACGACTTTACAGAAGCGGAATTGGAACAGCTACGAGATCTGAACCAGGTGGAATGGGCGTATATCAACGGCGAAGTGCGCTATAAGAACAATTTCCTCTCCAATCTGATTAAGACGCAGCCTCGCTTTGAGCCGCGCCTTAAGGATGAAGGGCGACTGCGCTACAAGCGCGAAAACGCCGCTATGCTCAACGGAATCATCCAGCGCATGAAAAACGAAGGTGGCGTGAACGCCCGGTTTCATGTACGTTCCGAATTGCGCATTGATTCGGTGGCCGGACGGGAAGGCCAGCAGGTTTCTGCCCATCTCCCCCTGCCCATTGAGTATGCCCAAGTAAAGAATTTTCATTTACTTGATTGCAGCCATCCGAACGCCTGTATCGCCCCCGAGGATTTTCCGCAGCGCACAGTGTGTTTCCGCGCCATCCCGGATAAACCGTTCTTTGTTGAATACACATATGAAACCCATATGCGCTACCAAGATCCCGATCCGGAATTAGCCTGCGATCAGCAACCTACGTTCTACACCAGCGAGTATCTCCCCCACATCGCTTTCACGCCTTATCTCAGAATGCTGGCAAAGGAAATCGTAGGACAGGAAGAAAACCCGCTACGCAAAGCTCGGCGAATTTACGACTTCGTTACAACGAAGGTTACTTACTGCTACATGCGCGCTTACATAACCATGCACAGCATCGCTGAATATGCCGCCTCCGGGCTTAAGGGAGACTGCGGCGTGCAGGCGCTTTTGTTTATTACACTCTGCCGCATTGCCGGGATTCCAGCACGGTGGCAGTCCGGGCTGGAAGTAAGTCCGCTGGATGTGGGCAGCCACGATTGGGCACAGTTCTATGTTGCGCCCTTTGGCTGGCTGTTTGCAGATTGCTCCTTTGGCGGCGCCGCCTATCGGATGGGGCATATGGAACGATGGAATTTCTATTTTGGCAATTTAGATCCCTATCGACTGCCCGCCAATTCCGAATACCAGCATGATTTCTTCGTCCCCTTCCGGCATTTGAGGTAGGATCCCTATGACAACCAGCAGGGGGAAGCAGAATATGCCGATGCACGGGTTCCTGCTGATTGTTTGCATACGAAGCATGATGCGCTGCTAATCGAGTTGTTCTAAAAACTCTGACCATAAGCCAAAAATCGTCTGTCCCGCCGCAGGAGCCGCGCCTTTTCAGCGGCCAAGCGACGGGACAGTGAAGTTATGGATTGCGCTTCCATGGCTTCATCATATGCAAAAAGTATGACCTGCACACGGCCAAATTGTAAAGAAACAGCCCGAAAAATGCGGCAGAATCATGTTCTGCCCGAAACGAGGTGAGTCTGCAAATGGAAACAAGCCTTTCTGCTAAAACTGCTGGAAACGAAAACACTGGTCTGCTTAAGCTGCTAGCGCTGCTTTTTATGGTGCTGGATCATATCGGTGCTGCCCTAATGCCAGGCTGCGTGGAGTTGCGAGTACTGGGGCGCATTGCATTCCCGCTTTACGGCTGGTGTCTGGTGGTTGGCGCTGTATATACGCATGATTGGAAGAAATACGCCATGCGTCTTATGTTGGTAGGGCTTCTATCCCAGCCCTGTTATGTATGGGCGATGGGTCACAGTTGGCAGGAGTTAAACATTTTTGCCACGCTGCTGATCGGGCTACTGGGCATCATTGGCCTGCGCGAAAAGCGCTACGGCAGCCAGTATTGGGCTCCGGCACTAGCGCTACTGGCCCCGTTGTGTGTCAGCATGGATTATGGCTGGAAGGGCGTTCTGTTCCTTTTGCTGCTTTACAGTGCGCGGAAAAGCCGAGGCGGATTGACAGCCATGATGATCAGCTTTTGCCTGTTCTGGGCACAGGATACGCTGGCCATTTCTTCATTTCTGGGCGTTTCTTTTCCCCATTCCATTTTCTTTCTCCCCCAGGCTCGTTCTTTGCTTGCCACGCTCAGCCGTGTACAGTTCTACGCGGTGCTGGCACTCCCACTGATGCTCTGGCGAGCGCCGAAACGATTTCGGCTATCCAAAGCGATTTCCTATCTGGCCTATCCCGGACATCTGCTTGTCATTGGGGTGATTCGTCATTTTTTGATGTGACGGGCTGAAATGCACCGGCACGGCGGGCTGCCAGCGCATGGCGGGCAAGCACCTGATCCAGTTCCTGATGCCGTGTCGGCGCGGGCTGACGAAGAAACGGCAGCGTAAGCGTCGGCGGCGCAGAAGCGCGTTTTTCTTGCGCAGGCCTTGGCGAAAGCGGCTCCAGTGGGGTTTCCTGATAATCCAGCTGACGAGAGCGCCATTCCCGCCAACGATCCTGCTGCTGGGAAAAACTCAGCGCTGCAAAGGGCGATTGGTCTCTGGGATCGGGTGTCATTTTTACTCCCCCTTCTATCCACAAATTATGGAATTTCCCTATTACGCTATGCGCCGCCGAAGCAAAAGGTGACGCTTTCCTGTGTCGTTTCATTGCCATATGAAACGGCATTTTGTTTGCATAAAAGCAGCGTTTTCTTGGCATAGTAAAGGCGGAGGAAAAACATATGCACCCTTTTGATCCGGTTCCACCTGCCTTAGAGCAGGGGCTTGCATCTCTTGCTTCCTTGGCTACGGTCCCTGTCCCAGAGGATCATCCCCATGCAAAAGCGCGGCTTTTGCTGCTTTTTGCTATGGAAACGGCGGCTGTTCAGGATTCTTCCCTGCTTTCCCTGCCCTTTTCCAGCCAGGATACACGGCGGGATTTGGCACTGATTCGACGAATTGACGCGCGACAGCAAGCCACCCTATCTGTTCTCCAGCCTGACGCTGTCTCCCCGCTTCGGCAAGGGATCATTTACGCGCTGCTTTCCTTAGATCTATGCGCCGTGCTGGCACAGCGGCTGCCCGAAGGCGCATTGCGGCTGGCGCTGCATTTTGTGTTGCCTGAATACTTGGACGAATTATATCGGCTGTCCAATCTCATGATGCTGCTGGAAAACGCTTCGGCCCAGCAATTCCTGCAAGGCTATGCAGAAATCATGCCTGGCCGGCCGCTGATCGCCTGCCATCGTCATCCGTATGATGAAGTACGGCATCCGCTGTCAACAGATGCAGATACACTTTCCCGGCTTTCGCTGCTTCTGCTCTTTGCGGTTATGCGGGAAAAAGAAGCATTTTATCTGCGCGCCACATCTCAGGCTGCGGATCCTGACGCGCGCGGACTGTATCTGGAGTTGTCTCTGCTAGCGCAGCAACACGCCACGCATTTCGGTTCCCTTTTCCCATCCATGGAGCCGCTGGAGCAATTTCTCTGGACGCAATACGCCGAAGCCTATTTGTATGATTCCTGTGCGCGGGAAGAGGAAAACGCCGCTATGCGGCAATTGTTCCTGGAAGAAAGGGATCACGAATTGGCGCATTTGCAAAAGCTATGCGCACTTATGGAAGCCGAAAAAGGCGAACGCCCGCGGCTGCCCGCTTTTCCGGATCCTCTGCGGCTAGGACCCAGCAAGGGCTATGTGCGGGATATTCTGCAATCTATTGGTTTAACGGCTCAGCGGGAACGTTACGTGCCGGTAGGTCAGCTTCCTCAGGGCGCGGACTTTTTCCGTTATCAGCAGCGCCTATGCGACCGCGAAAACGTCCCGTCTCATCGGGTCGTTATGCGTCTCATCGAAAAAACCGGCAGCGATTACCGTTTTGAGATTGCGCCGCACCCTATCGAAGCCATGCAAAACCGACAGCGGGATAACACCCAAGTTGGAAGATAAAAGGCATCCAACGGCACATGGTTTTCACTGTTTCCTATTGCTTTCCGGCGCTTTTTGCTTTATGATAAAGGCGATGCAAGTGGAAAGAAGGCGGCGTGGATGAACAGGGAAAACAACAGCAGAAAGACGAAAAGAGTGGCAACCGGCACAATTCGCACGGCGGTATTGCTGCTTTTGGCTCTACTTATTCTACAGGCCGGATATGCAGATGAGCTGCCAAGCGGCCAGTTGATGGAATACATTTATCATTCGGAGCAAATCGTTTATTCCGAAAAAGAAGCACAGTATTCCTTCCGCATGGAGATGGAACTTACTGCTTCTTCCTTTGTGAAATACTACTTTGATCCCGCTATCGAAAAAGCTGAAAGAAGCCTTTGCATCGAAGCCACTGACAAAATTCTGGCGAATCAATCCATTGAAGGCGCATTGCCAGAAATCTATGTTTTTTCGCCGGATACTTACGATGGCCTTTACCTTGAAGAAAACAAGCTGTATCAGCCGGTATGCGCATGGGAAACGCCGGATTATGTCACGAACGTACTCCTTGCTGTTTACGGAAAGTTTAGTCATTACGGGCTGGCGTATGGCTATGCTCATTGGCTTTGCAGCGAATATGCCTGGTCTTCTGCGCCGGAAAGAGAATTCGTCATACCAAGTGTTTCCTCCGTGTGTGATCTGAATCTGCTTTGCCTGAACGCCGCCTTTGTGGGCGAACAGGACGCAACGGCCGCACAAGCGCTCGCCTGCAATTTCGTTCAGTTTTTCATAGCCGAAAACGGAGAAGCAGCGCTGCAAAAGCTGCTGTCCGCTTCCGATACAGCAGAAGGCATGGAAGCTGTTGGAAAGGAACTGGCGCTTTATTATCAAAGCAACGGCTTGAATTATATCCCCTCCCTCCTACGATATGGTTCCGGCGGTACGGCCTTTGATTACCTGGTTTCCAGCGATTTGGGAGTTTTTTATGTTGGTAAGGATTGGATTGATCGCAATCTCCAGTCTAATCCCCTGATATACTCTGGCTTTCTGCATAAAAACTATCCGGATATTCAGCAATTCTTCGAAATAAACTTAAAGCAAATGGAGCAGTATCAGGCACTTTTTGCTCTGGATGACTACAGAAACAACTTAAGCATCCTCTTCGTTAACAACGGCGGCTCGTCAAACTATTCCTTTTATCAAAGCGGAACGCACAAAATATATGTCAAAAATATCGACTCCTTTATGCACGAATATATTCATGCTTTGACACAGCCGCAAGCTTCCATGGAAATGTGGAAAACTGAAGGATTCACGCGTTACTTTTCTTATCGCTATGACCATTACGGCATCGCCTTTTTGAATCAGGACTACAACAACACGCCTGATTCTGAGGGCACACATTATGTCTATGAATATCGAAGCAAAATCAATCGCCCGATCGACATGGCAATAGACTACGGCGAAATTGAAAACATTGCTGTATGGAGCAGAAGCTATTCCAATCCCAACGCAAGTTATGTAGCAAGCTCCTCCTTTGTTCAATACCTGGTTGGCCAATATGGCGAAAGAGCAGTTATTCGTTCTCTTTACGGTGATGGAACACCGCTTCCAAAATCCTATACTGAGCTTGTATACGACTGGAATGCGTATATCCAGGAAGCCTATCAGAATTACAGCAAGTATCCATAACAAAATCCGTAACGCGCGTTTTTTTCATCAATTCAAAAGCAAAACAGGCGCGACCGAAATCGCGCCTGCTCCGCAAACCATTTTTAGGCCTTATTCATTTTGCCTTTTTCTTCCAAGAAAAAGGATTTTTCTTTAATCATCCTGGAATAATTCGTAGTATTGTTCCCTGGTAATCAGCGTTTTTCGGGGCTTTGAGCCTTCGGATTGGCTCACGATTCCCCGCTTTTCCATTTCATCCACCAGCCGTCCTGCCCGGGCATAGCCAATGCGCAGCCGCCGCTGCAGCATGCTGGTGGACGACTGGCCGTCCTCCACGGCCATTTCAATGGCCTGACGCAGCAAATCATTAAAGCTGCCATCCCCGCTAGGCGTTTCGTTCTCCCCGTCGACAGACGCATCATCAGCCTCGCTGCGCTCCTTTTCCGCGCTATCCAGATGCTCGATAATATTAGGATCATAATCTGTTTGATAGCGATGGCCAATATAATCGGTAATGGCGTTCACCTCGTCGTCTGTCACCAGACAGCCCTGAACGCGCAGCGGAGACGTGCCTGCCGGCTTATAAAGCATGTCGCCCTTGCCCATCAGCTTCTCCGCGCCATTAATATCGATAATGGTTCGGCTGTCCGTGCCGGAAGAAACGGCGAACGCAATGCGGCTGGGGATATTGTTTTTGATTACGCCGGTAATAACATCCACGGAGGGGCGCTGAGTGGCCAGCACCATATAGATGCCCGCTGCGCGAGCCAACGCGGCCAGACGACGAATGGATTCTTCTACATCCTTGCGGCAGACCTCCATCAGGTCCGCCATTTCATCGATAATAACCACAATATTGGGCAGCACCGCGTCCGTTCCCTGATTGACCTTATTATAGCCCGCCAGGTTCCGCACGTTCTGCGCGCTGAATTTGCCATAACGCTCCAGCATTTCCTGAACCACCCAAGCCAATGCGCCGGACGCTTTTCGCGGATCGCTGACAACTGGCACCAGCAGATGAGGAATGCTGTTGTATACACTCAATTCCACCTGTTTGGGGTCGATCATAATCAAACGCACCTGCTGCGGCGAAGTGCGATACAAAAGCGAACATACAATAGAGTTAATGCACACCGATTTACCGCTGCCGGTTGCGCCGGCAATGAGCAAATGGGGCATCTTGCTTAGATCGCACAGAACCGGTGCACCGGCAATATCCTTACCAAGGGCCACCAGCAAGGGCGAAGGATTATTGCGCATTTCGTCGCTGTCCAATACCTCCCGCAGCGACACCGTACTTACCAGATTATTAGGCACCTCGATACCGATATAATTCGTGCCCTGAATCGGCGCTTCCACGCGCACATGCTTGGTTTTTAGTTCCAGAGCAAGATTATCCGCTGTATTAGTCACACGGCTAACCTTCACGCCCGGAGCAATCTGTATGGCAAAGCGCGTAATGGAAGGGCCGTGCATAATCTGCCGCACTTCCGATTCCACGCCAAAGCTGCGCAACGTCCCTTCAATCACCTGAGCCCGGTGCTCGTCCTCCTGAGCAGCGTCCGCCTGCGGAATGTGTTTGGCTTCATTCAACAGCCGAATCGGCGGAGCCTGATAGGGCACATCCAGGGGCATTTCCCCCTGCTTCATCTTTGGCGCCAGTGTACCGTCCAGCTTAGCGTCCTCGTGCGGCTGATCGGAACGGGGAGTGATGGCGATACGCTGGCCCGTAATCGGCGTTACCGGATCAGTATAGACGGGCTTGGGTTCCCCGCGGGTGGTGGTATGCTCCGGCATTTCCAGCGCCTGCTCCCGCTGACGCACCTGCGCCGCCCAATCACTGCCAACCGGCTGAGACTGCGACGGCTTCGGTTTTGCCTGTTCAAACAGGTTGGAACGGTTGGACTTCGACACAAAAAATGCAGACGTTGCCTGTTCCTGCGTCTCCTTCTGCGTTTCCTCCGTCTCCCAGGGCAAATCATCCTCCGCCTCAATCGGCGCGGAAACGACGGGGGATTTGGGGATCGACGAATAAACCGGCTTCACTTTCGCCTGCGACTGCTCCTGCGCCACATCGTTCTGCACGTGCAGATCATCCGAGGGCTCGACTACCGGAATGGGCGGTGTTTCTATCTGCGTTTCCTGAATGGTAGGCTTGGGCAACTCTGGAACATCGTTCTTTTCCTCGAGAGGTTGTGCCGTTTCTGGCTGTTCCCAGGGGCGCGTCAGCGGCTGAGGCTCAACGGGCGCTGCGGCAGGTGCTTCGTCTGCCACCTGTTCCATCGCAGCCGGTTCCGAAGCTTCGTGCAGGGGAAAACGCTCGTCATACAGATCTGGCTGCACGGGATAAAAGCCATCCGCCTCCCGGGCAGGGCGCGGCGCGGGCGTTGTATCGTATACCGGTGCTGGCTGATAATAGGCCGGCGGAGGGGTATTATAAACGGTTTCCTGATGCTGCACAGATTGCCCCGGCTGCATCTGCTGCAAGGGATACTGCTGAACAATCGACTGCTCTGGCTGCTGCACGGGCTGCTGCTGTTCTTTCGCCTTGCGTTTTTGCTCCTGACGGATACGCCGCTGTTCGTTTTTCTCTGAAGCGCTGCGGAACAGATCCCCGGGGTTCACCCGAAGCAACAGGAAAATCAGACCAATCATCAGCACCGCCACCAATAGCACGCCTACGATGCCGCCAAACACCTTCCAGATCGGATACGCCAGAAGCATGCCAAGAAGCCCGCCGGCGCCGCTGATGCGCAAATTGAACGCCTGATAAAGATACGCCGGGAAAGAATCATATCCCAGTTCCATGATCTTGTAATTCTGTCGCCCCACATATTCCATAAAGGACAGCGTTTCGCCCCCCTGCTGCACCCGGGCAATCAGTGCGTGCCCAGCCAGCAGAAGCAAATACAGCCCCGATGCAATCAGCACATCCCGGGCTGCCACCCGATGCCGGGAGGAAACCAACAGCTTCACGCCTCCCCAGCCAAGCATCAGCGGCGCGCCGATACACAGCGGCCCGCCCAGCCCTTGCAGTGCCTGGGATAATTGAGAGAGCACATAGCTGTCTCCCCCATAGGTCAGCGACAGCAAAAAGGCCACGGCCAGGGTAAGCATCGTCACCCCCAGAACGATATACAAAGCCGCGCCCTTGCCGGTTGTGGCCAGGGCGGGCTGGGCATTCTTTTTGCTTTTTGCATTGGCTGCGCTCATGGGACGCCTCTTTCCTTTATCCTTCGCTTATTCCAGCGATTTCTTTATAGCTTGAACAACGCCGTTCTCATCCCCATAAACGGTAAGGGAAACCTGATTCGTGGATTTCTCGGTGTTGCCCAAATGAACCGGTAGTTCCGAAGTAAACAAAATACGAATGGCCGTGCCCGGGCAAACGCGATACATTTCCGCTGCCGCAGCATCAATAGGGATCTCCACTGCGCCGCTGCCCAGTAACCGTTTAGCTTCCACCATGGTGGTTTTTCCGGTTTCAATGCCATACATATCCACCCGGCTGGAAAGAATGCCTGTCAAATACGTCTCGTCTTCATCTACCAGGAAATACGTTCCCAGCAGCTCTGGCGATTCCGTCTCCAAATATGCGCCGCCGGGATAGAAGCCAGAATCCACGGTAATGTCGTAGGCCCTGAGAAGCTTTTCCATTGGGCAACCCAGCGCTGGCGAAACATGATCGAGCCCCATCAGCAGCCAAGGCTGCTCTTTGAGAATCGTCAAGAATTCTTCTGAAGAACGTTCTTCCTTGTATTGCTGATATTCCCAGCCCGTCTTTACCATCTGCATCGCAATGCCGCTTTCCGATGTATCCAGATAGTCCCATAATTCGCTGTAACGGAACGCCACCGCGCCAGATTTTCCCGAAAGGAAGGAAAACTGGTCATGCGGGTAATAGATCACCACGTGTCCGTCCGTGGAAAAGCCAAAGCTTTCATAGGGCACGGGAAACAGCTGGCTGTTTTCCAAATAAGTCGATAGCTGCGGCTCCACCACATCCATCAGATACTGTTCAATGTAGGCTTTCGCTCCATCCGAGTCGACAAACAGCGCATCAAACGAAACCCGTTCGCCGGTTTCCACAGAGAACACCATGGGATAATAACGATGGGACGGTGGGCCTTGCAGCATTTTGCCTTCCGCTTCTGCCAAAACAGCCAGATATCCCTTGCCATCACGATACAGGCTATCGCTTTCGATAATCTCTGCATTGACAACCAGTCCGGCGCTTCCCTCCTGAACAGAAGGGAGCAGACTGAGATATTGCTGGATATGTGCTGTTTCCATGATATCCTGATTGATTTTAGCCGCTGTTTGCGCCAGAGAATCGTCCTGAGCCTCCAGCTGATAATAGACCACGTGCCGGGCGCTATCCACCCACTTTTCCCGCTTGTCCAGTTTCAACGCAAAACCCGATCCTGCTAGCGCCTGCAAAGGCAGAAGACAGAGCAACGCTGCAAAACAAACTGCTTTCCTAATCCTGCTCTTCATGAACTAATCCTCCCCGTATATCAGTATACCTTATTCCTCCTCTTTTTTCAAGCCGCCCAGCAGCATGGGCTGCAATTGCGCCCCTGCCAGCGCCGCCGCCACTGCCTCGGGAATCTGTGTAAAATCCGCCACCAGCGAACGCGGCTTTTTCACTGGATCATCCTGACCAAAGGGTACTATATAAACGTGGCGCATGCCCAAAATCTTCCCCAGGTTTTCCGCTGCTGTGCTCAGGCCATCATTGGTAGAATGCGCAATCAGCACAGGCCTACCGTTTCGCAGATGCGATTTAGCCCCCAGAAGCGCCGGCGTATCAAAAATCCCGTTCGCAAGCTTCGCCATGGAAACGCCAGTCATCGGCGCAATGACATAGATATCCAACAGTTTCTTAGGGCCAATGGGTTCCACCTGCGGCAGCGTTTCCAGCGGCTTATGTCCCGTTATTTCCTGCAAGGTCTTCCGCACCGTCTCATGGTCATAAAACCGGGTATCCTCCCGGGCTGCCGCATAGGACAACACTGGCGTCACCTCGTAGCCCGCCTCCGTCAGCGCCCGCACGGCGGCAAACGCCCTGGAAAACGTGCAAAAAGAGCCCGTCAAGGCAAAACCAACGCGCGTTTTAGACATGTTCCCACCTCCGTTCCAGATAGTCCAGCAGAAGCTGAGCCGCGGTTTGAGGACAATAGTGGCCGGGAATTCCGCCCTCCCGCCATGCGCGCAATCCCATTCCCCGCGCCGTTTCCAAATCGATTCCGTAAGGCGCACTGGCCAAATCAATCAGAAGTGCATCCGGACGCGCCATCGTCAGTTCTTCCCTTTGCAAAACCGGTGAAGGGACGGTATTGAACACCATATTCATCCGCGGAAGAATCGCCGGGATGTCCGGCAAATCCACGCTGCCTTCTCCTGCCGCATCACGGCTTTCCCGTCTCCGGGCCGCCACAATCACCTGCGCGCCCAGCGCACACAGCCGATGCGTCAACGCCTTTCCAATACGTCCATATCCAATCACCAGACACATCGCATTTTGTAAAGCAAAATCTGCTGTGCCCATAGCGGCGTAAATACCGCCCTCTGCGGATATTTCAGCGTTTTTCTGCACATACATTTCATCCTCCAGAACCCGCCAAAGTGTCCAGCGCCGGGCCTTGACTTCTGCCTCCAATGACGGATCTACCTGACCACAAAGAAGAATCTGCCCCTGCGGCCAGTTTCTTTTTTCCTCTGGCGGCAAGGAGGAACGGGGCAATTCCAGCACTGCCACATCTCCCTCCCCCGTTTGCGTCACTTCGTGTCCCCGTTTTCTGGCCAATTGAGCCAGGTAATCCTCCCGAAGCCCGTGTCCCGCTAAATAAATGCGCATTGTTTCCTTCTCCTCCCGTTTGGCGATACTGCATCCTATGATGAAAAGCAGCGGCCGGTGCAGGAGATGCTTGCATCTAAACCGCTTGCATTCCCCGAAGTAATGAAATTTTACGCCTCTGCTTTTATGTTCAGGCATTGACAGACCGCGCTTTGGGCATTATCATTAAATGGCATATCAGAAAAAGGAGGAACAGCGCGCATGTATGAAGGAAAGCTTGTGCGTCTGCGTGCCTTTGACAATGGAGATCTTCTGCCCGCCCTGGCCATCAGCAATGATTATCAGGTAATGCGCAGCGCATCCGGTGGAATCCTCTACCCCTCCACGGTGGACGATCAAGCCCGCGCCTTAAGCAATCAAACCAGCTACACCGCCGGTGAATACCAGTTTGCCATTGAAACGCTGGAAAACAAGCGTTTCATCGGCCAATGCGGCTTCATCAAAATCAACTGGAAAAATCGAAAGGGCGAAATCGCTATCATGTTAGAGCGAGAAAGCCAGGGCAAAGGCTATGGCACGGATGCGATAGATGCATTATGCCGGTTTGGGTTTAACGAGCTCAATCTTCATAAAATAAAAGCCACCGTGTTCGCTTTTAACACAGGCGCGGTACGATGCTATGAAAAATGCGGTTTTAAACAGGAAGGCGTTCTGCGTGATGAAGTGTATCGAGAAGGGCAATATCACGACGCTATCGAAATGGCACTGATTCGAAATACGGAGGTTTAATGCAATGCAGGAATACATGGAAGTAACCATCTCCACCACCACTGCCGGATCGGAAATCATCTCCGATCTTTTAATGCGTCTGGGCGCGGCAGGCACACAGATTCTGGACCGGGCCGATCTGCCCGATCCCAGCAAGCCCACCGCGAACTGGGAGCTGATGGATCAATCAGTAATTGATGCCATGCCGGAAGACGTGCAGGTCAAGGCCTGGTTTGATGAAGCCGCGCTGAACACGGTGATGGGTTCCCTGAAAGAGCAGCTTTCCCTGTTTCAATCGCAAAATGATGGGTTGGGCACGCTGAGCCTTTCGCTGCAGGGAGTTAAGGAAGAGGATTGGGCAGAAAACTGGAAGCAGTATTATAAGCCTTTCCGTCTGGGCAAGCACATGGTGGTAAAACCCACTTGGGAGCCCTGGGACGCTCAGGCTGACGATCTGATCATCGAAATTGATCCCGGCATGGCCTTTGGCACAGGCACCCACGAAACCACCGCCATGTGCGTGGGGCTAATTGAGAAATACTACCAGGGCGGCTCGCTGCTGGACGTAGGTACCGGAAGCGGCATTTTGGCCATCGCGGCTGCACGGCTGGGAGCAAAGGGTATTGTGGCTGTGGATATTGACCCGGACGCTGTACGGGTAGCACAGGAAAACGTGGCACATAACGGATTGACGGATGCCATCGTTGTGCAGGAAGGCGATCTGCTTCAGGGGTTGAGCCAGCGATTCCAGTTCGCTGTGGCCAATATTCTGGCACCCGTGATTTGCATGCTGGCCGCCCCGCTCAAGGCGCATCTGCTCCCCGGCGGTAAGTTCATCTGCTCCGGCATTATTGCAGAAGCTGAAAGCGATGTAAACGAAGCGCTGCTGGCCGCCGGCTATATTATTGATGAAATTCAGCATAAGGGCGATTGGGTGGCCTTCGCCTGCCATATTTGATGCATTTTTTACTGAAATCTGTTGAAGCATCCCTTACTTCCTATTATTGTATTTAAAAGGGTGCCTTCTGAATGCCGGGTGGTCGTAAAACAGTTTCAGTCCCGGCAGTCATGTCTGCCGGGATTTTTTTGCATATATTGAAGTCGTATAATACAATGAAACAGATCGACAAACTGGAATTGGGCAAAGAGGTGATATACGATGGAACGAGCTGTGAGAAATAGGGCGAAAGCATTGATAATAAAAGATGATAAAATGCTGGCAATAAAAATAAGCGACGGAAAAGAAGAATGGTATATTATGCCTGGTGGGGGGCAAGATGCTGAGGAACTTCTACCTGAAGCGGTTTGCAGAGAAGTGGCAGAAGAAGTCGGATTACAGGTAGAGGTGAAAGACTTAGTGTTTGCTATAGAAGGGCTACATGGAGAAAAGTTTCATCGAGTTGACCTTGTTTTTTTGTGCGAATATAAAGAAACTATCGAAAATGCAATCTTACAAGGGGATACAAATCAAGTTGGATATGATTGGCTGGACATCAAAACACTAAATACAGCACCGTTATATCCCTCT
>CAYRFP010000049.1:0-15295 GCA_964423675.1 uncultured Oscillospiraceae bacterium | reverse complement strand
AATGAGGCCGCCAATCTGGTGATGGAATCTGCGGATAGCGACGCCAACATCATCTTCGGTGCGGGCATTGACGAGACGCTGGAAGACGAAGTGCGGATTACAGTGATCGCCACCGGCTTTGAAAAAACGCCGTTCCCCACCCGGGATAAGAAAAAGAGCCGGGCCGCGATGCCTTATGGCGCGGCGGTCGCTTCCTATAATCCATACGAAAATCGGCCCCGGGCCGATCTGGCGGTGGACGGACAGGGCTTCGAAGCCCCCGCTCCGGCCACCTATGAGGGCGATGCGAATTACTTTGGCGGTGCGCGGCCTGCGCCCGCTCCCGGCGCATTCTCTGCGCCGTATCAGCCTGCCGCTGTGCCCCCGGCTTATCAGCCGCCTCAGCAGCCCTATCAGGTGCAGCCCTATCCTCAGCAGAATATGGCTCAGCCCTATCAGCAACCTTATCAGGCTCCGGCTCAGCCGGCAGCTACCGCCAAGGATGATCTGGGCGTGCCTGCGTTCCTGCGTCGGGAAAAGAAATAACCAAAATCATTATGGTTTTTGCGAGGGAATCGGAAGAGGTTCCCTCGTTTTTCATGCTGTTTTGACGGTTATTTCATGCTTCCCAGGATTGCGAAAAGGGAGAAACACATGATAAAATATAGAAAAAGGGAAAGGGTGGCCGTTTTTCTATGAAAGATATCTACCTGCAAATCATGGAGAAGGCTCTGGAGGCGTATCCCAGGCCGCATATGGAAGCATTTTTTCGGAGGGTTCAGCACGAAGGACTGACGGAGCATGGCTTTCCTCGGCTTACGGCCAATCTTGGCATTCTGCTGGCACATGGCAAACGCCCGGAATTGAAGGATCTGTTTCTGGAAATGATGGATTTATGCTGCCGGGAAATGCCGAACCGCAAATGCGCCAATGATTTTTCTATCAAGGAAATCGTGCTGGCACTATTGGAAATCCAACGGGCGGGCCTTGTGGAGAATGTACGGATGCAGCAATGGCGGGATGATCTGGCCAAGGCCGATCCGATGCAGACGTATACCTGCATCGCTCCTTCGCCCTCCGTTCGCGTGGGCAATTGGGCGGCTTATGCGGCAGCCAGCGAGTTTATGAGGGGATATATTGATCTGACTGATCCAACGGAATTTCTGAATCTGCAGGTTTCTTCGCAGTTACTGTCGTTTGATGAAAACGGGATGTATCGGGATCCCAATGAACCCATGCTTTATGATCTGGCTACGCGATGCCAGCTGGCAGTGTTGCTGTATTTTGGATATACAGGGCCCTTGGCAGATGAACTGGATGGGTATCTTCGCAAAAGCGGAATGCTTACGCTGAAAATGCAATCCGTAACCGGGGAAATCCCTTTTGGCGGGCGAAGCAATCAGTTTCTGTTTAACGAAGCATATCTGGCCGCCGTTTGCGAATTTGAGGCGAACCGCTATGCCCGGGAAGGCAATCTGGTTTTAGCGGGTCAATTCAAAAGGGCGGCAGAGCTGGCAGCACAGGCTATTCTGCGCTGGATTTCGTTGTGCGCTGGAGAGCGGCATGTGAAAAATCGCTATTCCAAGGAAAGCAGCTATGGCTGCGAGGGATACGGTTATTTCGATAAATATATGATTACCCTGGCATCCTTCAGCTATTTGGCTTATCTTTATGCGGATGACGCCATTCCCTGCCTTTCTTGCCCTGCGGAAAAGGGGGGGTACACGGCAGTTACCAGCGACTATTTTCATAAGTTTTTTGCGTCCTGCGGTGGATATTTTCTGGAAATAGAAAAAAAGGCGAATGCACACTATGATTTGACAGGGCTGGGCCGCGTGCAATATCAGGGCGCGCCCTCCGCGCTGGCGCTATCTGTTCCCTTTGCTAAGGAACCGAATTACACAATCGATCGGCCTAATTCTCGGCCTCTGTCGCTGTGCTGTGGAATGGTTTGCGAAACAGGCTGGCGTTTGATGTGCGAGGAGGAAGAAGGCCTGCAGGCGATTCAGGTAACGGAAGAAACAACAGAGCGAATTTGCTTTTATGTGACGTATCAGGTGGACAGAAAAAAACTTACAGAGCAATATACCGTGACGGCAGCTGGCGTGGATGTGGTCGTGCAAGGCGTAGGGGCCATTTGCTATGCCGTGCCCGCTTTTGTCTTTGATGGAAAGGAGAAGTTGCGGCCGTCCGTAGCTGGGCAGACCCTAACCGTGCGCTATCAAGGCTGGCGATACACGGTGACAACCAATGGGGCATGGCTGGCCACTGGTGAGGAATATCAGAATCGCAATGGCACATACGCCCTCTTTTTAGCTACAGGACAAGAGCAATTGCAGATGCGGCTGCAGATTGCAAAGGACGCATAAAAAGCGTGAGGGTCTTTCTTACGCCCTCACGCTTTGGCCTGATCGTTTTTACTGGGGTGATACATGCACAAATTGCAGCGGTAGCCCTTCTCCCGTCCATTGGGCAAACAGGGCGGCAAGCTGCTGGCAGGCAGTGTCCCACGCCTGTTGCATAAAATCATTGTCGTTTAGATAGGCCGCTCTGCAGGAAGCGGCTTGTTGATCCAGCATCTCCTGATAGCGGCTTTCGGTCAGCCGATACCAAAAATCTTTTATTTCCGGTTGACTGGTAACGGTAAAGCTGTCATAGAGCATCTCCGCATCAGGAACGGAAACGGTAATGCCGGTTTCCGAGGGGGTTAACGCCACATCGGCAAGGCGTAGGCCCAGCCCAATTTCGTATGCGTAGTTTACGCTGACGCGCTGTACCGTGCCCACCAGCAGCGCATCTACCGTGGCAACCATGACGCCGGTATCGCTATGGCGAACAGCGGTTAACTCGCCAACCTTTTGCATTTCGTGGGTGAGAAGGGTGGATGTTTGCTCATATTTTCCCTGGGGGAGAAGCTGCCGCAGCCCATTTCCTGCGTAGGGCAGCAGCGTTATGGCCAGAAGGATGGCCAGTGCTAAAGCAACCACCCGGCTCAGCCATTTCAGAAGCCTTTTCATACGCCGCCTCCCAGCAGCACCAGCACATAAACTGCTCCTCGCAGGAAGCCATAAATGAGCGCAGCATAGCCAACCAGCAACACAAATCTGTGCCATCGGCTTAGCTTGGCGCGGCGGGGGCTCCGCCGGGGTGTATAAGCGAAATGGTTCATGGACGGGCCTCCTTTCTTGATTCGGCCCTTATTATACAACAAAATCGTAAGAAATTCTACATATTTCTGCAACCTTTTACAGATCTGCATGAGAAAATCGACGCAAAGGAGTGTGTTCACAATGCAATCTACGCTGGATACACCTCTTGGACGGATTACGCTGACCGAGAATGATGGCGAGCTAACGTTCCTTGCATTTACACCCGATGCATCTGCTATGCTGGCGGAAACATCTGTGTTATGCGCGGCGCAGCAGCAATTAACAGAATACTTCGCTGGGGCACGGCGAACATTTGAATTGCCTTTGTGCCTCCGGGGAACGGCATTTCAGCAAAAAGCTTGGGTGATTTTGCAGCAGATCCCCTATGGCCAAATCATGACCTATGGCCAGCAAGCGGCGGCAATGGGAAGTCCGCGGGCAAGCAGGGCGGTGGGAGCAGCCAATGGAAAAAATCCGCTGCCGATTTTGATTCCCTGCCATCGGGTGATCGCAGCGGATGGAACGCTGGGCGGCTATTCTTGCGGCTTGGAGCGCAAAGCGTTTCTTTTGCAGCTGGAAGGAGCGCTTGAATAAAAAGTGCAATACATTAAGAGGCGGCAAAACGCAAACAAAAAAGACCCCGTCCGAAAACGGGGTCTCTATGCTGGCCGTTGTTATTTGCGCTGCATCGCGGCGAAGCATTCGCTGCAATAAACAGGGCGATCCTCCCGAGGCTGGAAGGGAACCTGCGTGGCCGCGCCGCAATTGGCACACACAGCGTCGTGCATTTCCCGAGGGCCGTTATTGTTCCGCGCGGCCTTATGCGCCTGACGGCACTCACGGCAGCGAGTGGGCTCATTCTGGAAGCCCTTTTCGGCGTAGAATTCCTGTTCACCGGCCGTGAAAACGAATTCTTTGCCACAATCACGGCACACCAGCGTCTTGTCCTGATACATGTTTCTTGTTCCCCCTGATTAAGTATGATGGTTAGCGTCGGCTGACCTGGTCTTTGCCCCCACACTCGCCGGCCGGAATTTTGCTCTGCGCAATTGCGCCCTCACGCCATCCTCTCGCGCATTTCTGCGCGGCCGGGCTTACATCTAGACCGCACCATGCTCACCGGCGCTTTGACCGGCTTACGTGGACCGCTTTGCCTGCGACTGGCATCGGCTTTCAACCACAGACCCGATTTTGCCAACCGCCGTCATTATAGACTTTTTTTTGGATTAACGCAAGGGATTTCCTCGATTTTTCGTAAAAAATTTACGGAAAAAAATGAAAAACCGTTTTCGGCAGCGTTTATCTGCCCAAAACGGTTTTCTGCTATATTCAAACGAGATTAAACGTTGAAGCGGAACAGTGTCACATCGCCGTCCTGCATAACGTAGTCCTTGCCTTCCGAGCGAATCATTCCCTTTTCTCTGCAAGCGTTCATGGAACCCAGTTCCCGCAGCGTATCAAATGCTACAATTTCCGCACGGATAAAGCCGCGTTCAAAGTCTGTATGGATTTTGCCGGCTGCCTGAGGCGCTTTGGTGCCCCGGGTGATAGTCCAGGCCCGGCATTCATCCTCGCCGGCAGTGAGGAACGAGATCAACCCCAGCAGATGATAGCATTTCTGAATCAGCCGATCCAAGCCGCTCTGCCCGATTCCCATTTCTTCTAGGAATTCAGCTTTTTCATCCAGATCCATTTGCGCGATTTCTTCTTCAATCTGCGCGGAAATGACCAGCACCTCCGCTTCCTCCTGCGCGGCAACCTGCTTGACCTGGCACACAAAGTCGATGCTGTCTTCATCCGCGCCAACGGCGTCCTCGGAGATGTTGGCCGCGTAAATAACGGGCTTGGTGGTCAAAAGGAACCAGCCCTTCACTGTTTCTTTTTCTTCATCAGTGAGCGGGCAGGTGCGGGCGGGCTTGCCCTGTTCCAGATGCTTGAGCACCTTAAGCGCCAGGTCGGCCTCCTCCGCATATTTCTTTTCGCCGGTTTTCACCAGCTTGCGGGCCTTTTCTTCCCGCTTCTGCACGGTTTCCATATCGGCGAAGATTAATTCCAGATTAATGGTTTCAATATCCCGGGCGGGATCTACACTGCCGTCCACATGGATGATGTTGTCATCCTCAAAGCAGCGTACCACATGCACGATGGCTTCGCATTCCCGGATATGGGACAGAAATTTGTTCCCCAGCCCCTCGCCCTTGCTGGCCCCCTTTACCAGGCCGGCAATATCCACGAATTCCACTGTGGCGGGGGTGACCTTCTTTGGATGATACATATTTTCCAGCACTTGCAGCCGTCCGTCCGGCACGGCTACGATGCCCGCATTGGGCTCGATGGTGCAGAAGGGATAATTGGCCGCCTGGGCGCCTGCGCCCGTGATGGCGTTAAACAGCGTGCTCTTTCCTACGTTGGGCAGCCCAACGACGCCTAATTTCATTTCGTGTGTTCCCCTTTTCGCTTCATTTTCCTTGGCTGTGGTCAGCCCTTTTATTATACGGCAACCTGCTTTTGATTGCAAGGGATGAACGGGAAAACGGGGAAGATTTGCGGGAAAAGACGCCGCATTTCGTTATGCCCGCGACATAGATAGAAGGATCCTGCAGGCAGAGTAACATTTTTCCATGGTAAAGCGAGGAAAGAATATGGGAAAGAACAGGCAATCAAAAATATTATTAGAATTTGTTGATACGGCAAAAAAAAAACTTATCGGCATTCAGAAAGCAAAACAGCATATTTGCCGTGTTTTTCGTTGATTATGGCTGAATTGGCCTTCCTTTTTCCGATAACACATTATTAATATAAGAAAAAATTATGGAAAGCGTTTAAAACATTATTTGCTATTTAGATTTAGCCTGCCTATAATGGCAATATCCAAAGCGAAAAGCAAGACTTTTTTCGAGGATGGAAGAAACAGAAATGGCTGCGCCCCTTGTTTTCCCGGCTGTGCAGAAGCCGGGCAGTCCCTTTTTTTATTTAAGACTGCATGAACCGGGGCGAAAGGAGAGAAAGACCATGAAGGATACCCAGCGGGAACACGAATTGTTTGCCAATATGCCAGTGATGAAGGCGATCGTCCGGCTGGCATTGCCGACGGTGATTGGCCAGATTATTCTGGTAATTTACAACATGGCCGACACTTTTTTTGTGGGGTTGACCGGCAGCGATGCCATGATCACATCGGTAACGGTTTGCATGCCGGCGTTCATGTTTTTGTCTGCCATTTCGAATCTGTTCGGCGTGGGGGGCGCCAGCGTGATTTCCCGCGCTTTAGGGGCAGGCCAGGTGGATAAGGCGGAAAACGCTTCGTCCTTTGCCTGCTGGGGCTGCCTGTTGCTGACGATTGTTTATTCCCTGGCAGCGTGGCTGTTCCAGGATTTATTCATTGATCTGCTGGGTGGTATGGATCCTGAGGTGCATCAGAATGCCTGCAATTATCTGCTGTACACGGTGGTCATTGGCGGTTTGTTCACGTCCATGAACGGGCTTTTGTCCCATCTGATCCGGGCAGAGGGCCGGTCGTTCCAGGCCAGCGTGGGCGTGGCGCTGGGCGGCATTCTCAATGTGGCGCTGGATCCGCTGTTCATGTTCGTTATCCTGCCAAGCGGTATGGAGATTGTGGGCGTGGCGCTGGCCACGATGCTGTCCAATTTGCTCGCGCTGGTTTATTTCGTGGTGCTGATTGCACGGGAAGGCCAAAAATCTGTGCTGGGTTTCAAGCTCACGCACGCGGCTTTGGAGGATCGGATTCCCCGGGATATCCTGGTGGCAGGATTGCCGGCCTGCATGATGACGCTGTGTGAAAACATTTCGTATGCAGTGCTGGATCGTTTGATGGCGGTCTTCGGAACGGCGATGCAGGCCGGACTTGGCGTGGCCAAGAAGGTAAACATGCTGGCACACAGCATTGTGCGCGGCATGGCGCAGGGGGTACTGCCGCTGATTGGCTATAATTACGGTGCAGGCAATATCAAGCGAATGAAAAAATCTGTGCTGATTTCCACTGTTCTTTCGGTTATTATGGCAACGCTCTGCATGGCGGTGAATCTGCTTTGGGGCGACACCCTGATCGGCGTATTCATTCAGCACGGTTCCGAGTCGGTGAATTATGGGGCGCAGTTCCTGCGGATTCTATGCCTGGGTGGGCCGTTCTCTGCCTGTGCTTATGCGTTTATTTCCTTCTTCCAGGCTACGGGCGAAGGACTCAAATCCTTCCTGCTGGCTATCCTGCGCAAGGGCATTTTGGATATTCCGCTGATGTTCGTGCTGGGAGATCTGCTGCCGATTTACGGCATCGTTTGGGCCACACCTATTGCGGATGTGGTTTGCTGCGTGATTTCAATTATCCTTTTTGCCGCGTTTATGCATGCACAGGAAAAAAACGTTGAAATGAAGGCAAAAAAGATGGCTCAGGGCCAGACGGTATGATATAATAAAGCCACAAGTTGAGCCATCTGGAAAGCCGAGAAGATGAAAAGGAGGCTCGCATGATTGATTCCAAGCTTTATTCACTGATGAAAGTAGTGGAAACCGGAAGCTTTACCAGGGCAGCGGAGCAGCTGTCGTTGACGCAGCCTGCGGTTAGCCAGCATATCCATGCGCTGGAAAATGACCTGAACGTGAAGATTTTTGAGCGTACAGGTAACGAATTGCGCGTTACCCGGGAGGGCGAGCTGGTTATCAAATATGCGAAGCGTCTGCTGGCGCTATACCATAATTTGCAGCGGGACCTAAGCAGCGAAAAGCGTCAGATCACCGCCCTGACCATCGGCATTACCCACACGGCTGAAAGCAATGCTATTGCCGAGGCTTTGGCGAAATATGCTACCACCCATGAAGGCGTGTCTATTAAAATTATTACGGATTCGCTGGGTAATCTGCATGATATGCTTAAGAATTATGAACTAGATTTTGCAATTGTGGAAGGAAAAATAAGCGATCCGGGGCTGCGATATTTGATGCTGGATACGGATTGCCTGGTGCTGGCCGTGCCACTGGGGCATAAGCTGGCTAAGCAGAGCATGGTAACGATCAGCGAACTGAAACGGGAAAAGTTGCTTCTCCGTCTGCCGGATTCCAATACGCGTAACCTTTTCGTGGCTTCCCTGGAAAGCCAGAATATGAGCATTGATGACTTCAACGTGGTGCTGGAAATCGATAATATCGCCACCATCAAGGATTTGATTCGTCGAGATTTTGGCGTATCGGTGCTGGCCAAAAGCGCATGCATGGATGAACTAAAGAAGAACAAAATTGCGGTGCTGCCGATTGAAAATCTGAGTATGGTGCGGGAAATCAATATCGCGTATACCCATGATTTTGAGCATCAGGAAATACTTCAGGACATTGTACATAGCTATAACGAAACCCGCGGATTGATGACCGCGGGCAAATAAAAGGCATAAAAAAACTCCTTACCCCCGAAAGAAGAAAGCGTGTTTTCTGTTTTCTCCCTTCGGGGGGCTTTTTTTATGGATTCCAGTCTTTTTTAAAACCTGTTACAATTCCAAAATCCGCTCATGCACCAACACGTTTTCAGGCTGACCGCCCTGAAATGCCAGGCGGTTGATCAGATCGGCAGCAGCCAAGCCGATGTTTCGCGGCTGCTGATCGATAATAAACAGAGGATATGCCAGGAAATTCTGAGCAATTTGAAATTCATTGTCATAAAGCATCAGCTGAACCTGCCGATCCAGCCCCATTTCCCGCAGCACCGCGATAATAACGGGGGCATGGAGATGACTGGATGAAATGATAGCCGTGGGTCGCTGGGAAAGCATATAGGCTGAAAAGGCCTCGCGAAAGCCGTCCAGACTGTCAGCCACGTTCAGCTTGAAGGATTGCGGATAGGCGGGATCCATCTCCTGTGTGGCCAGATCAAAGCCCTTGATCCGCAGGGCCACGGAACTGGCATGATCCTTCATATGTCCCACGAAGCCAATGCGTCGATGCCCCTTTTTTCGAAGGAAAGCAACAGCTCGATACGTAGCCATTTTATGATCGCAGGAAACGCAGCTGAGATTGAGTCCGGGCAGGAAGCGATCCAATTGCACCAGCGGAAAGCGATTCAGCACCAGACGCAGCACTTCCTCATGATAGCGGGCAAGGGTGCAGGGGAAAAGCAGAATTCCCTTGTAGCGATCCTGGGCCAGCCGCAGGTATTCCATTTCCTGCTTCTGGTTGTTGTCCGTAACGAATGTGACCAAATCCAGACTTTTTTCATTCAGCCCTTCTCGCAAACCGTCCATGAGGTCGCTCATAAAAATTGTGCGGGTGAAAGGAACAATCAGCGCCATTGCATCCCGTTGAGGTGCGGCGGAAGCAGCATTTTCTCCGCTTGGCACGATATAGGATCCCCGTCCGCGTTGGCGGCAGATCATTCCCTCATCCCGAAGCATATCCAAAGCATGCTTCGCAGAAATACGGCTGGCCCCAAATTTCAGCGCCAGCTGATTTTCGCTGGGTAGCCGATAGCTTGGAATCTGTCGATTTCGCTCAATCAATTCCAATAAATAAGCGCGCATTTGCAGATATAGCGGATCGTTTACAGGCATAGAATCCCCTCCATGAATTATTATAACAAGTATATCAAGAAAATGAAACAATCGGATGTTTTTGGTCTTTAATATACCTTGACACGGAAAAAGGCGGTTTTTATAATGAAAATGAATGAAAAAATGATCTACTAAATTGAAGGAGGAGACAATGAGTACACGTGCAGGAATCGCCCTTGCAGGCAATTTGCTGGCGGACAATATTAAATTGGTCAACACATATCCGAAGCCTGGCATGCTGGCTCAGATTCTGGATGTGCGCCGGGGCGTTGGGGGATGCGTACCCAATACGGCGCTGGATCTTGCACGAATCGGCGGAGAATATCCGCTTTTTGCGCTGGGGCGAATAGGCCAGGATGAACAGGGCGATTTTGTGCTGGAACAGCTGAAGCAGGGCGGGGTGGATACGGTAGGCGTGATTTCATCCGCAGATTATGCAACTAGCTTCAGCGATGTAATAAGTGCCATGGACACGGGGGAGCGCACCTTCTTCCATCATCGCGGAGCAAACATGGCCTTTGACCCGGAGGATGTGGATTTAGAAAGGCTGAATGCGCGAATTCTTCATGTGGGCTATTTAATGCTGTTGGATCGCTTTGATGCGCCAGATCTGGAGATGGGAACACGGATGGCGCGTTTTTTGCACAAAGCGCAGCAAATGGGCATGCAAACATCGATTGACGCTGTCAGCGATGCGCAGGGACGCTACCGGGAGATCGTGCTGCCGGCGCTGAAATACTGCGATTACGCCATTATGAACGAGATTGAGGCCTGCCAAACCTTTGGCTTAAAGCCGCGGGATGCGCAGGGAAAACTTGATCCGGAAATGATACACAAAGCGCTGGAAGGGATGATGCGGGCGGGCGTGCGGCGCCGAGCCGTGGTGCATTGCCCGGAAGCGGGATTTTGCCTGGACGTGGAAGAAGGGTTTACGGCAGTTCCTTCCTATCGGCTGCCCAAGGGATATATCCAGGGCAGCGTTGGAGCGGGGGATGCGTTCTGCGCTGGATGCCTGCATGCAATTCATTGTGGCTTTTCCTCAGAGGATATGTTGGCCTTTGCAGCAGCTGCTGCCGCGGCGAACCTGAGCGCGTCAGATTCCGTCAGCGGTATGAAGGATGAAAAAACGCTTTTGAAAATGATGAAGGAATGGGAGAGAAACAAGCTATGAAGTATTCGGAAATGCAGGCGTGCGCGCAGGAAGCATTGCGCTATTATGAAAAGGCGCATATCATTTTGACGGATGCGGAAAAGGAACAGATTGAGGTGGCAGATTTTGGCCTGGGTCGGGTGCAGAACGTGGGGCTGCAACTGCTGGTGTATGTAAACACGGATCGGGTCTGCGCCAAGGAAATGGTGCTGTTCCCAGGGCAAAGCTGCCCGGAGCATTGGCATGTGGCGACGAACGGTATGCCCGGCAAGGAAGAAACCTTCCGCTGCCGGTACGGAACAGTATATCTCTATGTGGACGGAGAAGGGCAGATGGATGCGATCCAGGCGCAGCTTCCTCAAACGAAGGTAACGGTTTTTCATGAGATTGTGCTGCTGCCTGGCGATCAATATACCCTGCTGCCTGGCACGAAGCATTGGTTTCAGGCCGGAAGCGAGGGCGCGGTGATTTCTGAATTCTCCACTCATAGCACCGATGAAACAGACCAGTTTACCGACGCGCAGATTGTGCGCTTGCCACAGATTGAAATGGACTGAGGGAGGGAATAGAGCATGCTGGCGAATTTAAACGACGTGCTGCGGCCGGCGCAGCAGGGCCGCTATGCTGTTGGGCTTTTTAACACTACGGATACCGATATGCTCCAGGCCGCTATAGAGGCAGCAGAGGAAATGAGAGCGCCTATCATCATTGGCACCGCACAGGTGCTGCTCCCATATGGCGAATTGCAGCTGATTGCGCCTTCGGTGATTGCGGCAGCGAAGCGGGCGAAGGTGCCGGTGGTGGTGCATTACGATCATGGCCTGACCTTTGACCGCTGCATGGAAGCGCTGCAATTAGGCTTTACCAGTGTGATGCACGATGCATCGGCCAAGCCCTACACCCAGAACATCCAGGAAACCAGGGAGATCGTGCGCATTGCCCATGCTTTCGGCGCCACGGTGGAAGGCGAGATCGGCCATGTGGGTAACGCAGATGGAAGCGACCCGGCGGGGGAAGACCGATACACCACGGTAGCAGAGGCGCTGGATTATCGGAATGATACTGGCGTGGATGCGCTGGCGATTGCCATCGGCACAGCGCACGGGGCGTACAAAACCGCGCCCAGGCTCTCCTTTGAGCGGCTTAAAGCGATTCGGGAAACGGTGGATACGCCGCTGGTGCTTCATGGCGGATCGGGGCTGACGGACGAGGACTTTCGAAAAGCGGTGCAGGGCGGCATTGCCAAAGTGAATATTTTCACGGATTTGTGTCTGGCGGGAATGGAAGCGGAGCGGCGGGCGCTGGAGCAGCGCATGGAATATCTGCCTGCCCGGAACCTGAAAAAGGATGCGATTCGGGAAGCAATTATGCGGAAAATGGCGCTGTTTGGCTGCCAGGGAAAAGCATAAAGGCAGGAGGAAAAGAGGATGAATCTATTTGCACGGTTTGAACAATTGAAAAAGCAGGTGGCGGGCAATCGGGAAAAGCGGTCCTTTGAGCATACGTATGAACCGGACACTCATGAGCGCGGCCAGGTTACGCTACTGCGTCCTGCAGCTCGGCGGATCCTGTCTGAGGTGAATTTTGCCCTGCAATTATCATCGGCTAACGGCGGAAAATTCGATTCTGCGATTGATGAAGCGCTGACACTGCTGGAGCAGCAAATTGAACAGGAGGAAACCATCACTCGCCGCGGCGCTCTGGCAGCGGAGGAAAAGTTGCTGCCTATGCAGGCAGCGGCCAAGGAATATGAGGTATTGTATGTGGCCCACGCCCATATTGATATGAACTGGATGTGGGGCTGGCAGGAAACCGTGGCTGTGACGCTGAGTACCTTCCGTACCATGCTGAATCTGATGCGGGAATATCCGGAATTCACCTTCTCCCAGTCTCAGGCCTCCGTTTATCGCATCGTGGAAGAATATGATCCGGAAATGATGGCCGAAATTCAGCAGCGCATTCGGGAGGGGCGCTGGGAAGTGACGGCCAATGCCTGGGTGGAAACTGATAAAAATATGCCGGACACGGAATCGCTTCTGCGCCATATCCAGGAAACGCGGGATTATCTGCATCGGGTTTGGGGCGTGGAGCCTGGTAGCATCAAGGTGGATTTTTCCCCGGATACCTTCGGCCACAGCCGGTTTGTTCCGGAGATCAACACGCTGGGCGGTGTGCCGTACTATTACCATTGCCGCGGCTTGCAGGACGATGTGACATTGTATCGTTTCCGTTCGCCTTCGGGAGCGGAGCTGCTGATGTATAAGGAACCGTACTGGTATAACTCCGGGATCAATCCGGATAACGGCACTGGCGCGGTGGAAATGGCGCGACGCTGCGCAGGGCTCAAAACTTCCATGATTGTTTACGGCGTGGGCAATCACGGAGGCGGACCCACACGCCGAGATATCGAAATGCTGCTGGAAATGCAGGCTTGGCCCATTTTCCCCACACTTCGTTTCGGCACACTCCATGAATATTTCGCCAAGGCCGAAGCTGTGCGGGAAAAGCTGCCGGTGATCGATCATGAGCTCAACGCCATTTTCACTGGCTGCTATTCCACCCAGAGCCGCATTAAGCTGGCAAACCGTCGGACGGAGGCTGCCTTGGTGGACGCAGGGCGCATGAGCGTGTTGGCGCATTTTACGCTGAACACACCGTTTCGGCGGGAAACGCTTTCGTCGGCCTGGCGGGATACACTGTTTACCCATTTCCATGATATTCTCACGGGCTCCTGTGTGCAGGAAAGCCGGGAATATGCTATGGGCTTGTTGGCCAAGGCCCTAGCGCATGCTCAGACCGAGCAGAGCAAGGCGTATCAGGCGCTGTCCCAGGCGATTGATACCAGTGCCTTCCCCTGTGATGACGATATTCAGCGCAGCCGTTCAGAAGGCGCGGGCGTGGGCTACGGGCTGGCAAGCTATGCAGGCGTGCCTAATCCGGAACGGGGCGTTGGCAAGACACGGATTTATACTATTTTTAATTCGTCGCCGGTGGATCGCATGGAAATGGTGGAACTGACAATCTGGGATTACAGCGGCAATATCAGCCGCTTGGAGGCTGTGGATGCAGCGGGAAATCCGACGCCGCTTCAGCTGCTTTCGTCCAAAGAACAGCGCTATTGGGGGCATACGTATCATCGCGTGCTGATTCAGGCGCAGGTGCCTGCTCTGGGCTATGCAGTATATGCGATTCGGGAGAAGGAGTGTGTTGCTTATCCAACGCATCTGCTTTATACCGAGCGGGAAGAAGAACCCCGGGAAGCCATCGTGCTGGAAAACAGCTACCTGCGCGTTTCCTTTGATACGGGCAACAGCCAGATTCAGTCGATCATTCGGAAGAAGACGGGCGAAGAAATGCTTGCTGCCCCGGCGGGCCTGTGTCTGATTCGCACGCAGGATCCTGGCATGAGCGCCTGGCGTATCGGACGGTATCTTGCCGTGGAACCAGTGACGGAAACGGAAAAGGTATCTCTCTCGAAAGGATCTCTTCGCCAATCCGTTCGGTTTAAGCAGCACGTGATGCATTCCACCGTGGAATACACTGTGACGCTGGACGAGGACGCGGATTATCTGGCGCTGGATTTGAACGTGGACTGGCATGAGACGGCAGCGAATCAAAAATTTATTCCAGTTCTTTCGTTCCGGGTGCCGCTGAAAAACGCAGGGGATGCGATCGTTTGCGATGTCCCGGCGGGCGTGGCGGTTCGGCCGGCGCGGCAGATCGATGTGCCCGCCCTGACCAGCGCCTGGGCGCAGACGGCGGGCGAAACACTGGCGCTGTCCAGCGATTGCAAATACGGCTATCGGTTGGCAGACGGCGTTTTGTCGGCTACGCTGATCAATACGGCCAACAGCCCCGATCCTTATCCGGAACGTGGCATTCATGCTATTCGTCTGTTCCTGTCTCTGACCAATGGCAGAAGCGCTGCCATGAAAGCTAAGGAGGAAACTATGATTCGCCCCATGCTGGCGGTACCCACGGCGGCACACACTGGTTCCTTGCCGCCTCAGGGCACATTCATGCGCTTAGCTGCGGGGCATACGGTGCTGGCAGGATGCGATGTGGCAGAGGATGACGCACTGGTTCTGCACTGCTTTGAAACCGAAGGAGCGGAGGATTATGTTACCATTACGCCGCCCTTTGCAGCTTCGCGGGCAGAACTGACGGATCTGGATGGGCATGTGCAGATGGCGGCGGAACAACAGGATGGCAAGGTGCGCTTTGCGCTTAAGCCGCATCAGCTGGCGCAGGTGAAAATCTATCGGGATTAAATCGAATCAATTTGGACGGCGGGAGCCCTCTCTCGCCGTCTTTTTATATTTTTCTTCGTTATTTTTGAATTTAGTGCTTGACGAGAGGCGGAATGTGTGGTAAACTAATCCCTGTTGACAAGCTTTGCTTGTAACTGTAAGTGGAGAAGTCGCCTAGCTTGGTCGAGGGCGCACGACTGGAAATCGTGTAACGGG
>CAYRFP010000048.1:0-15831 GCA_964423675.1 uncultured Oscillospiraceae bacterium | reverse complement strand
GCAGCAGGCCGTGGTTCACATGGACGCACACCAGCTGCTTGCCGATGGCCTTGATCAGCAACGCGGCCACAACAGAACTATCCACGCCGCCGCTCAGGGCCAGAAGCACCTTCTTGTCGCCAACCTGCTTGCGCACGGCGGCAACCTGTTCATCGATAAACTGCTTTGCGAGTTCAGGCGTGGTAATTCGCGCCATCGATTCTGGACGGACATTTGTATCCATAAGTTTTTCCTCCTGTCTTTTTTCTGGTTTGCGTTATGTGTTAAACTTCCTTGGTCGCGGTTTTGAGAAGCACATCGTGCGCGCCGCCTTCCACGATGGAAACAGCGGATACCAGCGTCAGCCGAGCTTTCTGCTGAAGCTCCGGGATGGTGAGCGCGCCGCAATTGCACATGGTAGAGCGCACCTTGGCAAGCGTCAGATGCACGTTGTCAGAAAGCTTGCCAGCATAAGGAATGTAGGAATCAACGCCCTCTTCAAAATGGAGTTTCTTATCGCCGCCCAGATCATAGCGCTGCCAGTTGCGGGCGCGATTGGAGCCTTCGCCCCAATATTCCTTCATCATTGTTCCATTGACATTGACCTTGGCGGAGGGGCTTTCATCGAAGCGGGCGAAATAACGGCCCAGCATCACGAAATCCGCGCCCATGGCCAGCGCCAACGTCAGATGATGGTCATGCACGATGCCGCCATCAGAGCAGACCGGCACATAAACGCCAGTTTCCGCAAAGTATTCATCCCGAGCTTTGCATACTTCGATCAGCGCAGTGGCCTGTCCACGCCCAATACCCTTGGTTTCCCGGGTGATGCAGATGGAGCCGCCGCCAATGCCGACCTTGATAAAGTCCGCGCCGCAATCCGCCAGGAAACGGAAGCCCTCGCGATCCACCACGTTGCCTGCGCCAATCTTCACGCTCTCGCCATACTTTTCCCGTACCCAGGCGATGGTGCGCTTCTGCCATTCAGAGAAGCCCTCCGAGGAGTCGATGCACAGCACATCCACGCCGGCATCCAGCAGGGCGGGAACCCGCTGCGCATAGTCGCGGGTATTAATGCCCGCGCCCACCACATAGCGCTTTTCGCTGTCCATCAGAGCCAGCGGATGCTTCTTATGGGCGTCGTAGTCCTTGCGGAAAACGAAGTAGCGCAGATGGCCTTCCTTATCCACGATAGGCAGAGAATTAAGCTTATGATCCCAGATAATATCGTTAGCTTCCTTCAGCGTGGTGCCCTCCGGTGCTGTGACCAGCTTTTCCAGCGGTGTCATAAAGCTGGAAACCACGGCGCTGGGTTCCGTGCGGCTGACGCGATAATCGCGGCCGGTCACAATGCCCAGCAGCTTGCCATTGGCCGTGCCATCCTCAGTGACGGCGACAGTGGAATGGCCGGTTTTTTCTTTCAGCGCCAGAATGTCGGCCAGCGTCTGGTTGGGGCGGATGTTGGAGCTGCTGACCACAAAGCCAGCCTTATAGCCCTTTACCGCCGCCACCATGGCTGCTTCATCCTCAATGCTCTGGGAGCCATAGATAAAGGAAACGCCGCCCTCCTGCGCCAACGCAATGGCCAATTCCTGGCCGGAAACCGCCTGCATGATGGCGGAAACCAGCGGAATATTCATGGTAATTTCCGATTTTTCGCCCTTCTTGAAACGAACCAGGGGGGTTTCCAGGTTCACATTTTCCGGGATGCATTCCGCAGAGGAATAGCCGGGAACAAGCAGGTATTCATTAAACGTGTGCGAAGGTTCCGTGAAATAATAAGCCATGTAAGGCACCTCATTTCTTATCAAGCATGGAGAATGCTTGTTTTTTTGTCTCAGATCGAATAGTAATCCCTGGCGGATTCAAACAGATGCAGATCGTAATTTCCGGGCACATTCACGTACAGTTGCGAGCCTACGCGCTCGGAATGGCCCATCTTCCCCAGCACCCGGCCATCAGGAGACGTGATTCCCTCAACAGCCCAGGCAGAGCCATTGGGGTTAAACTGCACATCCATGGTGGGCACACCGGACAAATCCACATACTGGGTGGCAATCTGGCCGTTAGCGGCCAACTTCTCCAGCAGCGCATCGGAGCAAAGGAAGCGGCCCTCGCCGTGAGAAACGGGCACGTTCACCACATCGCCCACCTGCACCCGCGCCAGCCACGGCGAGCGATTCGACGCAATGCGGGTGCGCACAATCTTGGATTGATGACGGCCGATCACATTGTAGCTCAGCGTGGGGCAATCAGCATCGGTATCGATGATTTCGCCAAAAGGCACCAACCCCAGCTTAATCAGCGCCTGGAAGCCGTTGCAAATGCCCAACATCAGGCCATCCCGATTCTTGAGCAGTTCCATGGTGGCTTCGGTAACCTCAGGATTGCGGAAGAACGCGGTAATGAACTTGCCGGAGCCATCCGGCTCATCGCCGCCAGAAAAGCCGCCGGGAATGAAAATGATCTGGCTGTCCTTGGCAGCTTGAGCGAAGCGGGCAGCCGAATCTGCAACGCCCTGCGCGCTCTGGTTGTTAATCACAAGGATTTCCGTATCCAGTCCAGCGCTGTGGGCGGCACGGGCGCTGTCATATTCGCAGTTGGTGCCGGGGAACACGGGAATCAGCACCTTCGGCTTAGCGATGCCCATTTTGGGGGCCACTCGGCTTTCGGCCTTGCAACCAAGCACAGGCGCCGCGCCGGAAACGCCGGGAGTCTGATTGGGATACACGCTTTCCAGCACATTCTCATAAAGATCAGAGAGTTCGCTGATGGCTACGGTTTCGCCGTTCAGGGTAATCTGCGCTTCTTCGGTGGTATAGCCGATCAGGGTTCCCTCTGCCACTTCCTCCGTCATTTCCGCAAGGATCATACCGGGCATCACGCGCATGCCCGCCGCATCATTCTCCACAAAGCCAATCTCATTGCCAAAGGCCATTTTCATCACGGCCTCTGCCACGCCGCCTGCTTCCACCGCCCAGGCCGCGCAGACCTTGCCTGCCTTGCAAAGCTTATGATAGCCATCCCAGGCCGCGCGATGCGCCGGATAATTCGTCAGTTTTTCCGTGCCGAAGACATACACCGGATGACCGGCCTTTTTAAACTCGGTAGAAATTACATCCTGCGCTTTCAGCGGCGCGATGGCGAAGGAAATCAACGTGGGCGGCACATCTCGATCCATAAAGGAGCCGGACATGGAATCCTTTCCGCCAATCGCGGCAGCGGACAGGCCAAGCTGCGCTTCCAGCGCGCCCAGCAGCGCCTGGAAGGGCTTACCCCAGCGCTGGGGCTCGGTGCGCAGCCGTCCAAAGAATTCCTGAAGCGTCAGATATGCATCCTGATAATCCGCGCCTGCCGCAACGATCTTAGCCACCGAAGTGATCACGCTGGCCTGCGCGCCCAGGAAGGGATTTGCGGTCAGCCAATCCGGATCGCAGCCCCATGCCATCACGCTGGCCTGATCGGTGGTCTGCTCCGGCAGAACGGGGAAAACCGCCGCCATAGCCTGAGCGGGCGAACGCTGCGTCTTGCCGCCAAAGGGCATCAGCACGGAGCCTGCGCCGATGGTGCTGTCAAAGCGCTCGGCCAGCCCCCGGCGGGAAGCAAACCTGAGATCGCTGGCAATCTCCCGCAGGCTTTTGCCCGTCACACAGGCGATTTCCGCATCGGCCATCGTCACAGAAACATCAGCATGCTTCACCGCGCCATTGGCATTGAGGAACGCGCGGCTCAGATTGGCCACGATGTTTCCCTTCCATTGCATCACCATCCGGGCTTCCTCGGTAACAACCGCCACCCGATAGGCCTCCAGATTTTCCCGCTGCGCAGCGGCGATAAAGGCGTCCGCATCCTGAGGGGCCACCACCACGGCCATGCGCTCCTGAGATTCGGAGATCGCCAGTTCCGTGCCATCCAGGCCATCATACTTTTTCCGCACCGCATCCAGATCAATGCGCAGGCCATCGGCCAGTTCACCAATAGCCACCGACACACCGCCCGCGCCAAAGTCATTGCAGCGCTTAATCAAGCGAGTCACGCTCGCATCCCGGAACAGGCGCTGAATCTTGCGTTCCTCAGGCGCATTACCCTTTTGCACCTCGGAAGCCATCGTGGTCAGAGATTTCATGTTATGGCTCTTGGAGGAACCGGTTGCGCCGCCAATGCCGTCCCGGCCCGTGCGGCCGCCCAGCAGGATCACCACATCCCCCGGCGCGGGGCATTCCCGGCGCACATTATATGCGGGCGCTGCGGCCACCACGGCCCCGCATTCCAGCCGCTTGGCCAGATAGCCGTCATGATACATTTCTGCCACATGCCCCGTAGCCAGACCGATCTGATTGCCATAGGAGGAATAGCCGGCAGCAGCGGTTTGTGCCAGCTTGCGCTGGGGCAGCTTGCCCTTCAGGGTCTTTTCATAGGGCACCCGGGGATCTGCGCCGCCCGTCACACGCATGGCCTGATGCACATAGGCACGGCCGGAAAGCGGATCGCGGATGCAGCCCCCAATGCAGGTAGCCGCACCGCCAAAGGGTTCGATTTCGGTGGGGTGGTTATGGGTTTCATTCTTGAACATCAGGAGCCAATCCTGCTCCTGACCGTTCACCGTTGCCGTCACATGGATGGAACAGGCGTTGATTTCCTCACTCTCGTCCAGTTCGGGCAGCAGGCCGCGCTTTTTCAGGGTTTTAGCACCGATGGTGGCAATATCCATCAGCGTCTGCGGGCGCGCAGCCGCCTTTTCTTCGCCATACACTTCCACGCGGGAAGCGAGATAGCGTTCGTACGCAGCGCGAACAGCCGGGTCGTGAATCTCGATGTTTTCCAGATGGGTGGAGAAGGTTGTATGGCGGCAATGGTCAGACCAATAGGTATCCACCACACGTACCTCGGTGATGGTAGGATCGCGATGCTCATCCTCCCGGAAATAGGCCTGCAGGAATTTCAGGTCATCCAGATCCATCGCCAGGCCCAGCTTGTCCAGCAGAGCAGACAAGCCTTCCTCATCCAGGCCGATAAAGCCCGTGATGGTTTCCACTGTAGTGGGCATCGCATATTCCATCTTCAGCGTTTCCACTGGTTCCAGCGAAGCCTCGCGGCATTCCACCGGGTTAATCACATAACGCTTAATTTTTTCCACATCGCTCTTGGACAATTCGCCGGAGAGCAGATACACCTTGGCAGTGCGCACAGCGGGGCGCTCCCCCTGAGTCATCAGCTGAATGCACTGGCTGGCCGAATCCGCCCGCTGATCAAACTGCCCAGGCAGCGGCTCGACGGCAAAGGCGATATAGTCTCCCTGGGGCAGCTGGGCAGTAGCGTTGTCCACCTGCGGCTCGGAAAAAACCGTCTGAACCGCCCGGTCAAAAATCGCCTGATCCGAAAGCTCCACATCGTAACGGTGAATCAGCCGAACCCCTGTCAGCCCGGCAATGCCCAGCACGGAACGCAATTCGTTTCTGATGGAAGCTGCTTCCTGGCGCAAGGCTTCCTTTTTCTCCACATATATCCGATGAACCATTACTTCTCCTCCATTACGGCAAGCGCTCGCTGGCCGATATCACGGCGCATATATTTTCCTTCAAAATCGATGGCATCAGCCGCAGCATATGCCTTATCCAGCGCCTGCTTCAGCGTGGGCGCAGTTGCCGTTACGCCCAGCACACGGCCGCCATTGGTGACAAGACCGGATTCGGTCTGCCTGTCTCCGGCATGATAGCAGATAATGTCCTGCGGAAGCTGCGGGATGGTGATTTCCTTGCCCTTGGCATAGCTGCCCGGATAACCGCCCGAAGCGAGAATGACACAAGCGGCAGCACCCTCTGCCCATTCTACATGGAGGGAGGAAAGGGTTTCGTTTTCCACCGCCTGCATAATGGTCAGCAAATCCGTCTTCAGCAGCGGCAGCACCACCTGGGTTTCCGGATCGCCAAAGCGACAGTTGTATTCAATCACCTTGGGGCCATCCGGAGTAATCATCAGGCCAAAATACAGGCAGCCCTTAAAGGGACAGCCCTCGGCGCGCATGGCAGCCAGCGTGGGCAGAAAAATCTGCTCCATGCAGGCCGCAGCCACCTCCGGCGTATAGTACGGATTGGGAGCAATGGTGCCCATGCCGCCGGTGTTCAGGCCAGTATCGCCCTCCCCCGCGCGCTTGTGATCCATGGAAGAAACCATGGGAACCAGAGCCGTGCCATCGGTAAAGGCCAGCACGCTCACCTCCGGACCTGTGAGAAACTCCTCAATCACTACTTCGTTTCCCGAAGCGCCGAACACCTTATCCTCCATAATGGACTTAACGGCTTCCACGGCTTCTTCATAATTGGCAGGAATCAACACGCCTTTGCCAAGCGCCAGGCCATCCGCCTTAATCACGATGGGGAAAGCCGCACACCTGAGGTAATCCAGCGCCTCGGCAGGATTGGAAAACACCTCATACCGCGCCGTGGGAACCCCGTATTTTTTCATCAAGTTTTTAGAAAAAACCTTGCTGGATTCAATCCGTGCAGCCTTGGCATTCGGGCCAAAGCAGGGAATCCCTTCCGCATGCAGTCGATCTACACAGCCCAATGCCAGCGGATCATCCGGAGCGACCACCACAAAATCCACAGCGTTTTCCCTGGAAAAAGCAACTATTTGATCGATATCCTTGGCGCCGATCTGCGGCACGCACACGGCGTCCTGCCCAATGCCGCCATTCCCGGGCACAGCATATATCGTTTCCACCTGCGGGTTTTCCTTCAGCTTTTTGATGATGGCGTGCTCCCGTCCGCCGCCGCCAACAACCAGAATTTTCATCAATCGTGTCCCTCCCCTGCGCATGCCAGCCAGGCTTGCGCAAAGCTTTTTTAGTGATGGAACAGCCGCAGCCCGGTGAACGCCATGGCAATGCCATACTTATTGCAGGCTTCAATCACGGCATCATCACGTACCGACCCGCCGGGCTCGGCAATATACTTCACGCCGCTGCGAGAAGCACGGTCGATATTATCCGAGAAGGGGAAGAACGCGTCGCTGCCCAGCGCCACATCCGTCAGCTGCGCCAACCAGGCCTTCTTTTCTTCCCGAGTCAATTCCGCGGGCTTATGGGTAAACAGGGTCTGCCAAACGCCCTCCGCCAGCACATCCTCGGGCTCATCGGAGATATAGCGGTCGATGGCGTTATCCCGGTCGGGATTCTTGAGGGTGGGCAGGAAAGGAAGATTCAGCGTCTTTTCATGCTGGCGAAGCCACCAGTTATTGGCCTTGTCGCCAGCCAGACGAGTGCAGTGGATCCGGCTCTGCTGGCCCGCGCCAATCCCGATTGCCTGGCCGTCTTTCACATAGCACACCGAATTGGACTGGGTATACTTCAGCGTAATCATGGAAATGGCCAGATCCCGCAGAGCCTCTGCAGGCATAGCGGTGTTTTCGGTGACGATATTGGCAAAGAAATCATCCGTAATATGCAGTTCGTTCCGCTCCTGCTCAAACGTGACGCCGAACACGTCCTTCTGTTCCAAGGCACGAGGCACATAATCAGGATCGATTTCCACAATATTGTAATTGCCCTTGCGCTTGGACTTGAGAATCTCCAGCGCCTCCGGTTCATAGCCCGGAGCGATCACGCCATCGGAAACCTCAGGCTTAATCAGCAGTGCAGTGGATACATCGCACACATCAGACAGGGAAATCCAATCCCCAAAGGAAGACATGCGATCCGCGCCCCGGGCACGGGCATAAGCACAGGCAAGGGGGGAAAGTTCCCGATCTGCGGGCACAAAATAAATGCGGCGCAGGGTTTCGCTCAGCGGCAGGCCCACGGCAGCGCCGGCAGGGCTGACATGCTTAAAGCTGGCGGCGGCGGGCAGACCCGTAGCGCGCTTGAGTTCCTTGACCAACTGCCAGCCGTTGAACGCGTCCAGAAAATTGATATACCCCGGACGGCCGGAAAGCACCTTGATGGGCAGCTCGCCATCCTTCATGAAAATGCGAGCGGGCTTCTGATTGGGATTGCAGCCGTATTTCAATTCAAGCTCGGTCATGGGATTCTCTCCTTTGCTTACTTGTGCTTATTGATAATGCGCTGTTGGTACTGGCGGCTTTCCAGATCGGTATAGCGGACGAACAGAGAAATCTTGTTATCCGCGTCCAGGCTCTCCCAGAGTTCCTGGGTAAATGCATCAATATCCGCAGGGATAGCCACGCGCTCCGGCTCGCCCTGGAAGGTGGGGATCACAGGCGCGCCATCGCACACATAGGTGTGCAGGAAATGGCCCAAGCCAGGCGTAGCAGGATATTCATAGAAGAAACGTGCACAGGCATAGCCCTCTGCATCGGCCGCCTTGAGAATGGACATCTTATAGCTGCCATCCTTCGCCTGAAGGCCGGAAATTCGAGGCGTCCAGTTGGGACGGTCATCCTCAAACTGACGGGTACGCAGGGCAGCTTCCCAGCTTTCGCCCCTGGCCAGATATGTCCAGATGGTGTCCGTCTGGTCGCCGTTGGTCACGATCAGGCCGCAGCCCGTTTCCCGCACAGGATGATAAATGATCAAATGCGGATCGACCATCTTGCTGGGGTCATGCGCTTCGGTACGGATGCCGTCCGGCTCCTGCACAAAGACACGGTTGCGGCTGTTGACGCTGCGGCCCATGATAAAATAGGCAGCCACGGCCTTTTTGCCATCCGCTGTTACGCCCAGCACGATGCCGCGGCCGGGATATGCATTGCCGCTGAGCCGCTGTTGCATGGTCTTTTCTTCATAAACGTTCATGCTCGCATCTCTCCTTTATTTGATCCTGACCTTACGCCCCTCCACCGTTAAGCGCCCCTGGCAAAACAGCGATACCGCTTCGGGCAGCAGCTTCCATTCTGCTTCCTCCATGATGCGCTTCTGAAGGGTTTCAGGGGTATCTCCTTCCTCAACAGCCACGGCCCGCTGGGCAATAATGGGGCCGCCATCGCATTCCTCGCTGACAAAATGTACTGTAGCGCCAGAAAGCTTCACGCCATATTCCAGCGCCGCCTCATGCACATGCAGGCCATAAAAGCCTTTGCCGCAGAAGGAGGGAATCAGCGCAGGATGCACGTTCATGATGGCGTTGGGATAGGCGTCCACCAACTCGTTGGTAAAAATAACCATACATCCTGCCAACGCCACCAGTTGAATATCCAGCGCCTGAAGCTTACGAACCATGGCCTGCGTCATGGATCGATTGTCCGGGTACGCCCGGCGGGCCACCACATAGCCGGGAATACCTGCCCGGGCGGCACGCTCCAGCGCATAGGCATCCTCCCTGGTGGAGATCACAGCGGTAATTTCCCCGCCGCCCAGTTCGCCCCGTTGCTGAGCGTCAATCAGCGCCTGCAGGTTCGTTCCGCCGCCGGAGACAAGAACGGCAATGTTGGTTTTCATTCCAGAATCACCTTTTCCTCGCCCTTTATGATCTCGCCGATCACGTAAGCGTCAATGCCGTTATCCCGGAGCACGCCCAGAGCGGTTTCAGTTTCCGCTGCCGGCACCACCACGCTCATACCAACGCCCATATTGTAGGTGTTATACATATCGCGTTCGGGGATATTACCCCATTTGGCGATCACATCAAAGATGGGCAGCACCTTCACCGCGCTCTTATCAATTCTGGCGCACAGGCCATCGGGGATGGAACGCGGAATATTTTCATAGAATCCGCCTCCGGTAATATGGCTGATGCCCTTCACATCCACCTTTTCCAGCAATGCCAGCACAGGCTTAACATAAATTTTTGTGGGGGTCAGCAGGGTTTCGGCAATGGTCTTGCCGCCCAGTTCCTGGCATGGAACATACAGCTCGGGATTATTATTATCAATATCAAATACCTTGCGGCACAGAGAGAAGCCGTTGGAATGAATGCCGGTGGACGGCAGGGCGATCACCACATCGCCAGGCGCCATGCGGGTATTATCCAGTATTTTTTTCTTATCTACAATGCCCACAGCGAAGCCCGCCAGATCATAATCCTCCGCAGGCATCAGGCCGGGATGCTCCGCCGTTTCGCCGCCGATCAGCGCCGCGCCGGACTGCACGCAGCCCTCCGCCACGCCCGCCACAATCGAAGCAATTTTTTCAGGAACGTTTTTCCCGCAGGCAATGTAATCCAGGAAAAACAGCGGCTTTGCGCCCACGCAGATAATGTCGTTAACGCACATGGCCACCGCATCGATGCCGATGGTATCATGCTTATCCATCAGGATCGCCATCTTCACTTTCGTGCCGCAGCCATCGGTGCCGGAGACCAGAACGGGCTCCTCCATGCCAGCCATGGGAAGGCCAAAGCAGCCGCCAAAGCCGCCCACATCATCCAGGCAGCCTTCGTTGCGGGTGCGAGCCACATGCTTTTTCATCAGTTCCACAGCCTTGTAGCCTGCGGTAATATCCACGCCGGCAACGGCGTAGCTTTCGGATTTGGAAATCTCATGCGCCATGGGTTGATCCTCCTCTTAACCTTTTCCGTTCCAGCAGTAAGTGCAAACCTTGCAGGGCTCCAGGCCAATGGCTTCATAAATGCCTTCCAGGGATTGATATTCCAGGGATGCAAAATGCAGTTTTTTGCAAATAGCGTCTCGCATCTTGCGGCCGCGCTCGGTTTCGCCATCGCAGTATTCGTCCAGATGCTCCAGCCCTTCCTCGCCTTCCAGTTCGATAATTGTGGCCCGAGCCAGCAACTCCATTTCCGAGGTGGAGCGGGAGAAATTCAGATACTTGCAGCCATAGAGAATGGGCGGGCAGGCCGAGCGGATATGTACTTCCTTTGCACCGTTTTCATACAGGAAATCCACCGTCTCCCGCAGCTGCGTACCACGAACGATGCTGTCATCCACAAACAGCAGCTTCTTATCCTGAATCAGCTCATGCACGGGAATCTGCTTCATCTTAGCCACCATATTGCGTTCCCGCTGGGTAGCCGGCATGAAGCTGCGCGGCCAGGTGGGGGTATATTTAATAAAGGGACGGGCGAAGGGCTTGCCAAACGCATTGGCATAGCCGATAGCGTGGGGCGTGCCGGAATCCGGAACGCCGCCCACATAATCGATATCCAACGCCCGGCCTTTTTCCTTGTCTTTTTTCGCCATGATTTCGCCGTTGCGGCAGCGCATCACTTCCACGTTGGAGCCTTCGTAGCTGGACGTGGGATACCCATAATACGACCACAAAAATGCGCAGATTTTCATTTCCTCACCCGGCTGCTGGAGAACGGTCTCCGTATCGGGCGTCAACTCCACGATCTCGCCAGGGCCCAGGTCGCGCACATATTCATACCCCAGCTTCATCCCCGCAAAGGATTCAAAGCTGACGCAGCGGCCTTCCTCATCCTTGCCCAGCACCACCGGAATGCGGCCCAGTCGATCCCGCGCAGCAATCAGATTGCCATTATCGCGAAGCAGCAGGATGGATGCGCTGCCATCGATCACGCTTTGCGCGAAACAGATGCCTTCGGCAAAGCTGCTCTTTTGGTCGATCAACGCAGAAATCAACTCGTTGCTGTTAATACGTCCGTTGGTCATCGCCTCAAAATGGCCGCTGCCGCCAGACAAATATCGTTCAATCAGTTCATCCGCATTGTTAATCATGCCGATGGTTGATATTGCATACGTACCCAAATTGGAACGAATAAGCAGCGGCTGGGGATCGCCATCGCTGATGCATCCGATCGCGGATGTGCCGGTCATTCGATCCAGAATATGCTCAAACTTTGTGCGGAAGGGAGAATTTTCGATGTTATGAATCTCGCGCTGCAAACCAATTTCCGAATCATAAGCCGCCACGCCACCGCGGCGGGTACCCAGGTGCGAATGATAATCCGTGCCAAAAAACACATCTAAAATGCAGTTTCTGTGGGATGTCACCCCAAAAAACCCGCTCATACGAAGGTCCTCCTCGAAGGTTTTTAGACCACAAACCGGGACAGGATGATAATAACCTGTCCCGGTTCGGTCATAACTCAGGCAAAGAACAGCTTGGAGAGGGTCATGGGTTCGATATATTTTCCATCCTTGTAAACGCGCATATTGCCAGAAGCAATTTCATCAATAAGCATAACCTTGCCCTCGGCGTCATAGCCGTATTCAAACTTGATGTCGTAGAGCACCAGGCCCTTTTCCTTCAGGTCGTCCGCCACAATTTGGGTGATTTTCTGGGTCATGGCCTTGATGGTGTCGTACTGCTCGTCCGTCATCACGCCCAGGGCGACCAGTGCATCCTTGGTGACCAAGGGATCGCCCTTCGCGTCATCCTTGAAGGTCATTTCCACATAGGCGGGAAGATCCGCGCCCTCTTCGATATAGGAACCGTAGCGGCGAATGAAGCTGCCCACAGCCTTATGGCGGCAGATAACCTCCAGGCCCTGGCCAAAGGGCTTGGCCTTGAGCACTTCCATGGTGGTGTTCTGCAAATCCGCAGACACATAATGCGTATAAATCCCCGCAGCGTTAATCTTTTCAAAGAAATAAATGGACATGCGCAGGTTCACATCGCCCACGCCTTCGATCGTCAGCCCCACAGAATTTTCGCCGGGATCAAACACGCCGTCCTTGCCCGTGCAGTCATCCTTAAACTTCAGCAAGCAGTTGCCATTATCCAGTGCATACACATTCTTGGTTTTGCCGGTGTAAATCAGCTTCAAATCTTCCATTGTGATGCTCTCCTTTTTTGTCATGATCTCTGTATAGGGCTAGGAAACAGGGTTAACCATTATACCTGGCTTCCGCTTCCGCGTTGGCAGCAAGAACCTTTTCCGTGTCCGCAGCGCGCCGGGCAGCCAGCTTTTCCGCCAGGGCGTCATCGCTTACCGCCAGAATCTCCATCGCCAGCAGCGCGGCATTTACTGCGCCATCTACCGCAACCGTGGCAACCGGAATGCCGGAAGGCATCTGAACGGTGGAAAGCAGCGCATCCATGCCATTGGCAAAGGCTGAGGATTTCATGGGAATCCCGATGACGGGCAGCGTAGTATTCGCTGCCAGGCTGCCTGCCAAATGCGCGGCCATGCCAGCGGCGGCGATAATCACGCCAAAACCATTTTCCCGAGCGGCAGAAGAAAAAGCATGCGCTTCCTGCGGCGTGCGGTGCGCAGAATAGACATGCACCTCGTGGGGCACGCCAAAATCCTGCAACGTTTTGATCGCCTTTTCCACAACGGGCATATCGCTGACACTGCCCATGATAATGGCCACTTTCTTCATGCAGGCATACCTCCTGAATTGTTGCATGGAACAGAGGATACAAAAGAAAACCATCTTCAGTATACCGCATCCCAGCCAATAACGCAAGGGGGAAAATCACACTTTTTCCGTATTATTTTTTAGCTTTCCGCAAAAATGTTCAGCTTTTTTAATTGGCAAAACTTTGCAATGTTAAAGAAGAAAAACTGTCTATTGCTAAGACCTTCCTGCCCAAATCCCGTTTTTTCCGCAAAAACGCCTTGACGAAATGGCATTTGCATGCTATCCTTAAAGCACATGGCGCTGTTCGCTATGGATGCGATACGACTGACGGAAGTGGAGATCACCACATGAAGTATCGCGGCGCTGATGCGTTAAAATGTCGACCGTCTGGGCGCGCCGTTGTTTGCGGTGTGCCCTTTTTTCGTAGGGGAAGGACAAAGCAACAAGGAGGTCTTACCATCATGGAATTCAAAACGGACATTGAAATTTCCCAGAGCTGTCAGATGAAAAACATTCGCGAAATCGCTGCCGCTGCCGGCGTAGAAGAGCGCTATCTGGAAACCTATGGCAACTATAAAGCCAAGGTGGATTACAGGCTCCTCAGCGAAAACCCCGCTCCCGATGGAAAGCTGATCCTCGTCACGGCCATTTCCCCCACCCCTGCCGGGGAGGGCAAGACCACTACCTCCGTCGGGCTGGCAGATGGTCTGCGCAAAATCGGCAAAAACGCCATTCTGGCGCTGCGCGAGCCTTCCCTGGGTCCGGTCTTTGGCGTGAAGGGCGGCGCGGCTGGCGGCGGCTATGCGCAGGTGGTTCCCATGGAGGATATTAACCTGCATTTCACCGGCGATTTCCATGCCATTGGCGCAGCCAACAACCTGCTGGCTGCCATGCTGGATAATCACATTCAGCAAGGCAATGCGCTGGGCATTGACGTAAAGAAAATCACCTGGAAGCGCTGCGTGGACATGAACGACCGGCAGCTGCGCAACATCGTAGACGGCCTGGGCGGTCGGATGCAGGGTGTGCCCCGGGAGGATGGCTTTGATATCACTGTCGCCAGCGAGGTCATGGCCGTATTCTGCATGGCTTGCAGCATTACAGATCTGAAGGAGCGCCTTTCCCGCATTATTGTGGCTTATACCTATGATGATAAGCCCGTTACTGCTGGCGATCTGAAGGCTGCCGGGGCTATGGCCGCCCTGCTCAAGGATGCGCTCAAGCCTAATCTGGTGCAGACCCTAGAAGGCACTCCTGCCTTCATCCACGGCGGCCCCTTTGCTAATATCGCCCATGGCTGCAACTCCATGATGGCCACCCGCATGGCGCTGAAGCTTGGCGATTACTGCATCACGGAAGCCGGCTTCGGTGCGGATCTGGGCGCAGAAAAGTTCCTGGATATTAAGTGCCGCAAAGCCGGACTGGCTCCCGCCGCAGTGGTGGTGGTGGCCACGGTGCGTGCGCTCAAGCATCACGGTGGCGTGGCCAAGGCCGATCTGAACAATGAAAATTTGGACGCGCTGGAAAAAGGCCTGCCCAATTTGCTGCGCCATGTAGAGAATATCACGCAGGTATACGGTCTGCCCTGCGTGGTGGCTATCAACCGCTTCCCCGCCGATACGCAGGCCGAACTGGAACTGATTCGCAGCAAATGCCAGGCGTTGGGGGTCAACGTGGCGCTGTCCGAGGTCTGGGGAAAGGGCGGAAATGGCGGCATTGAATTGGCTCAGGAAGTGGTGCGTCTGTGCAAAAACGGTGAAAATACGTTCCACTATGCCTATGACGATGCGCTAAGCATCGAAGAAAAGCTGCAAGCCATTGTTACCAGGATTTATCACGGCAAAACCGTGGTGCTGACCCCCAACGCCAAGAAGCAGACCCAGCAACTGACCGATCTAGGTTTTTCTTCCCTGCCCATTTGCATGGCCAAGACGCAGTATTCCTTCTCGGATGACCAAACCCTGCTGGGTGCCCCCGAAGGATTCACCGTGACGGTTCGAAACCTGAAGGTTTCGGCTGGCGCTGGCTTTATTGTGGCATTGACGGGCGATATTATGACCATGCCCGGTCTGCCCAAGGTTCCCGCCGCAGAGAAAATTGACGTGGACGAAAACGGCCGAATCACTGGCCTGTTCTAAATAGCGATCGCAAGATAATCGCTTCGTAAAAACAAGAGCCTGCTTCCTGACTAAACAGGATGCAGGCTCTTTGCTTTGTGCGGCAGATTCGCGGCTTGCAAACGCTACAGGAAGCAGGCGGAAAACACCGCACAATGCCAAATCAGTTGCTCATAACCAGATAGTTGGCGCACACAGGGGCGGTATCACCCACGGAGGAAATCAGGCTCATCTTCTGCCGGGCCATGAACTCGTAGATTTGTTCACGCGTCATTGGAAAATTCACGGTCTCGCGATTGCCGTCATCCCTGACGGCTTTCCATACGGTCGTCCTCGATAGTTCACTGGCAAGCGGCTTTTTCCTGCTCCAGCGCTTTGTTTGCAGCGGACAGCATGAGCTTGATGCGATTAAGCTGGTTAACCTCACTTGCACCGGGATCGTAGTCCACTGCCACAATATTAGACTGGGGATAATGATTCTTCAGCTGCTTGATGACCCCCTTGCCCACCACATGGTTGGGCAAACACGCAAAGGGCTGGATGCACACGATAT
>CAYRFP010000047.1:0-16336 GCA_964423675.1 uncultured Oscillospiraceae bacterium | reverse complement strand
ATCAGCGCTTGCTGAACTGAGGAGCCCGACGGGCGGCCTTCAGACCGTACTTCTTGCGCTCCTTCATACGAGGATCGCGAGTCAGGAAACCAGCCTTCTTCAGAGCGCCCCGCAGTTCGGGATTCGCCTTGCACAGAGCACGGCTGACACCATGACGGATTGCGCCAGCCTGACCAGACAGACCGCCGCCATGAACGTTAACCAGCACATCGAAGCTGCCGTTCACGTTGGTCAGCACCAGGGGCTGACGCACGGTCATCTTCAGGGTTTCCAGGCCGAAGTAATCGTCGATATCGCGCTTATTGATAAGAATTTTGCCTTCACCGGGCACAAGACGAACCCGGGCAACGGCCGACTTGCGACGACCGACGGCGTTGAAATCATTAGACATGATATTTGCTCCTTCCGCTCAGCTTACTTGATGAGTTCCAGCTTTTCGGGCTTCTGCGCGGCCTGCTCATGCTCAGGGCCGGCATAGATGCGCAGCTTGGAGGCCATCTGACGACCCAGAGGACCCTTGGGCAACATGCCCACGATGGCATGACGCACCGCGAATTCAGGCTTTTCAGCAATCAGCTTGCGGTATTTGGTTTCTTTCAGGCCGCCCACATAGCCGGAATGATGATAATAAATCTTCTGATCCAGCTTTTTGCCGGTCATAACGATCTTGGAAGCATTGATGATGATCACATGATCACCGGTATCCACATGGGGCGTATAGATGGGCTTGTTCTTGCCGCGCAGGATGTTTGCCACCTGGCTGGCGAGACGACCAAGCACCATGCCGTCCGCATCAACGACATACCACTTGCGCTCAACGTTTTGCGCATTCGCCATAAAGGTATTCAAGTTGACTTCCTCCTTGAAACGGTAAACTCTGTTTTTGTGCTTTCGCGTGATGGTCGCACGCAAAGGCGATGAACAATAGTACCCGGGGCTAGCGGAGCCTATTGATGCATCAAATATTCTACTTGGTTTGGGCGATTTTGTCAAGCGTAAATCCGAAGTTTTTCCGTATTTTTTCATCTTTTTCGGTAGAATTTTAAAACCTCGGAAGACAGCGCTGCCCACTGCCATTGCGCTCGTTTACACCTTTCCTTGCGTTTGTTGTACGCAAAAAACCACCTTTTTCAGGTGGTTCATTGCGGTGCAAAACAGGCTCAGGCTTCTTCAGTAGTCGCTTCAGCCTGGGTGGGCAGAGTACGCTGCACATAGCCGCTGCGCAGGCAGCGAGTGCAAACGTTCAGGCGCATCGGGCGGCCTTCCACCATCACGCGAACCTTCTGGACATTGGGAGCCCAGGCACGGCTGCTCTTGCGGTTGGAATGGCTCACGTTGTGGCCAATCATCTGACCCTTTTCACACACTTCACAGAACTTGCCCATTGTAATTACCTCCCCGGGGGAATTGCTCTTGTGGCGACGCGGGGATAAACCGCGTTTCATCCATAATGACAGCCTTTGTATTGTAACATACGCTTGCAGAAAAAGCAAGTGTTTTTTCAAAAATCCGTATGACCTTTTCTCTGTTGCCGATCCTCTCCCCGTGAGTATCTCTGCCGAAACCGAAATAGGTGTTCTACATATCATGTTTGTGTATTTTTGAAGCAGATTGCGCGGAACATGGTATTTTTTCTGATTGCCAAATGACCATTAGCATTATGCTAAGCAACCCATTTCCCACTCGGCATTTATGATTTTATGTTTATAAAATTAATTATTGCATTTTTGATAAACTTATTGTATAATTGTTTTGCAAAAGCCGCAAACCAGCCCTCCTGCGGCAAAAGCAAATCCCACAAGAAAACGGAGGTTATTCATATGGAGCAAAAAATATCGAAAATGAACGCCTATTTTGATCAACAAATTACTGCTTGTGAGCAGCGAAACATGGAATTGCAGGCTGATGAGCGAATCGATGAAGCCAACTTTGAAAAGGTGAAGGCGAATGTCTATGGGATTTTCCGCACTGTCTTCGGCGTTGCTCTTCAATACTGCAAGAACAATTCCCAAGCTGTGGAGCATTTCTTCCGGTTGAGAATTCAACAGATTCCTTTAAGCTGGGCGACGTCTTATAAAGAAGCCCAGCAGCATCAGGACGCCATTAAAATGCATATTGAAGAAATCAAGCTGGGAGTCATCGAGGAAATCAAGGAGCATTTCGCAAGCATTTGGGAGGAAGCGTAATGACGGAAGCTGAAGCCATTCGCCTTTTCAAGTGTCTGTCTGATAAATCACGATTGCAAATTTTGAAATCTCTGGCCATCGAAGATATGTATGTGGAGCGGTTAGCGGAACGGCTGGGCCTCACGCCGCCCACGGTTTCTTTCCACCTAAAAAAACTAACAGACGCTGATGCAGTCACTTCCTACAAGAGCCAGTATTACACGATGTACTCGCTCAAAAAAGAACTTTTCGAAACGAGCATATTAGAGATCCTGCTGGAAAAATCAGACGAGGCCGATCTACAGGCGCAGCGGGATGCAGAATACCGGCGAAAGGTGATCGATACGTTCTTTGAATATGGAAAGCTGAAATCCATTCCAACCCAGCAAAAAAAGGAGCGGATCGTTCTAGAAGTGATTGCGGAAGCTTTTGAATACGACCGCATTTACACCGAGCGGGAAGTTAATATCATCCTTGCGGATTTCCATGATGATTTTTGTACGCTTCGCCGGGATATGGTGGGCGAGCAGCTGTTAGATCGAGACAAAAACGGCTATTGGCGAGTTAAGCCCTGAGAAGACGAGTGCCTCTCGTCTCTTTTCCAACATACTTTTTTGCGTTCGCATCGCTTGATTTTCAAAAAAATCGTGTTATAATAAACATGCGTGTAACCGTAAGGTGTAAGTCCAGCTCACAGGACTTACACCTTTTTTTCTGCGCAAAAACAGAAAACAGGAGGAGCCTATGAACCCTGCAAAACAGAACAAAATGGCTGTTGAGCCGCTGAAGAAACTCTTCTGGAAAATGGGATTGCCCATGATTATCTCCATGGTGTTACAGGCGCTTTACAACGTCGTCGACAGCATTTTCGTGACGAACATGGAAGGCGTTGGCGCGCTGGCAAATGAAGCGCTGACGATTGCCTTTCCTATTCAAATCATGATCATCGCCATCGGCGTTGGAACCGGAGTTGGCCTGAACGCGCTTTTATCCAAGAGTCTGGGCGAAAAGGAAAAAGAAAAGGTCAACCGTGTGGCCGGAAACGGCATTTTTCTTGCACTGATCATTTATGCCGTTTTCCTGATCTTTGGATTATTCTTCTCCGAATGGTTCATTGGGCTGTTTACAAGCCATGCCGACATTCTGAAAATGGGCACGTCATATCTGAAAATATGCACCTGCTTTTCCCTGGGTTCTATCGGCTTTACAATTTATGAGCGTTTCCTGCAAGCCACAGGAAAAACCGTCTATTCAACGATTGCACAGATTTCCGGAGCTGTGGCGAATATCATTTTAGACTACGTCTTTATTTTCCCGCTGGGCATGGGTGTGGCTGGCGCGGCCTGGGCCACGATCATCGGTCAGTTTGTTTCTCTCTTTGTCGCAATGGCGTTTCATTATTGCGCAAACAAAGAGATTGGCGGAAGCCTGAAGTATATCAAAGCCAACGGCACGATCATTCAGGAAATCTATAAAATTGGTGCTTCCGCAGCGCTGATGCAGGCGCTTTTATCCGCGATGATGGCCGGAATGAATGCCATTCTTGGCGCTGCAAACGCAGACTCCACTGTGCTGGTTGGCTCCTTTGGCATTTACTACAAAATACAACAAATTGCCCTCTTCTCCGCCTTCGGTCTTTCCAATACAATTATCACAATTCTGTCCTTCAATTATGGCATGAGGAGCAGGGAGCGGGCCAGAGAATGCGTGAAATATGGCGTTATGGACACGCTGATTACCATGCTGATTCTTACGATTCTCTTTGAACTGATTGCCAAACCGCTTTCCATGCTGTTTGCCCTGTCCGGCAGTAGTTCCGCTGCACTTGTGGATGTTTGCGCAAGAGCCACAAGAATCGCCAGCCTGGGCTTTGTCTTTATGGGTTTTTCTGTAGCCGTGCAGGGAGTTTTGCAGGCGCTGGGCTACGCTGGCAAGCCCTTGCTTCTCTCCCTGCTGCGCCTGGTCGTTTTTGTGTTCCCCACTGCTTATTTATTCACCTGTTCCAGTGCTGTACTGGATATTGTCTGGTGGACCTTCCCCATCGCCGAAGTGCTCACAAGCATTTTTGCATACATTTTCTTAACGCATGCGCAGCGACGAAACATTGATGTCATGCAGCCATGCGAAGACTTTGAAAACTCGCAGCTTTAAAACAGCGCGGCACGGCAGCAGGCAGATTGGTCAGCTGGTAGTTCACATTCTTTGCCCTGCTGCTTTGCGCCCAATGCCCCCTGCAGCCATCGGGCGATTTGCAATAGTTATACCATTTACTTTGTAAAACGCCTGGATTAAGATATGAATAACAAAAGGCGAAACGCTACGTAAAAGCAGCGCTTCGCCTTTTCTGCATATAAGATGAGCTTCACGTGAAAAAAATATTATTTCCCTCGCGAAAACAGTTTTCCAAGCATACCGCCCTTATTGCCCTTTGAAGGCGCAGGAATGCTTTTTCCTTCTGCCACAAGTTGCTCATGGGCGCGTTTCAAATCCTCCTGAATGCATTCAAGCTGGCTCCGCAATTGGTCTGCTTGCTGCTTAAGTGCCTGTTTTTCGCGCTCATACGCCTGCAGCTGGCGGTTCATGGCGTTGTTATGCCTGTCTTCGGCATTCTGTCGCTGCTGATCCAAATCGATGCGATGCTGTTTTTCCAGATCTGCGCAACGGGTTTCTCCCTCGCGGCGTAGCTTATCGATTTCGTTCTGGTGGTTGCGCTGCAATTCATATTCTGTATTCTGCTTTGCGCGCTCTGCATCCTGCTGAACCCTCTCCAGCGCATAACGCTGTTCTGTTTCCAGTCGCTCCCTCTCCTGATCTTTTTGGGAAAGTTCACGCCGAAATTGCTCTGCTTCCCGCTCCTGCTCGCGTTTTTGCTGTTCCATAGCATATCGATGCTGATCTTCCATCCGCCTCGTTTCCTGTTCGGCCTGCTGTTGAGCCCGTGCAAGCTGTTCCTGAGAGCGGCGGCGTTCATCATCCAGCTGTTGCTGGGCGCGTTGACGGTCACGCTCCGCCTGCTCTCGCAGGCGCGCGGTTTCCGCCTCCATGCGGCTACGCAAATCCTCCATCGCCTTCTTATGTTGCTGAAGCGTTTCCTCTGCCTGACGTGCCGCATCTTCCAGCCGTTTCTGCGCAATGGAAAGCTCGTTCTTCAAGCGTTCAATATCGCTTTCCAATTTGCCGACGGTATTTTCCAACGTACGGCAATTTTCCTCCAACCGCTGGTTTGTTTTCTGCTCAGCCGCCAGTTGCTGCCGTGTCTCATCCAGACGGGCACGGATGTTTTCCAGCTCTCTGTCCTTTTCCGCAATAATTGCCTCTCGCTTGGCGACCTCCGTCTTGCGGATTTGAATTTCCTCTTCACGGGCAGCAGAAATTCGTTCCTGAACCTGGCGTTCGCGTTCCTCTTCTTGGCGAATCCGTTCTTTTTCGGCCAGTTCTTCCTCATATTGATAGTTGTCTTCCAGCGCCTTCAGCATCGCGTCGCTGGAGCCCATCTGTCCAAGGAAGGTTTCCAGTGCCATCACCTGACAGATATCCTCGCGGAACGCGGGAGTAAAGCGCTTTGCGTCAGGCGTTTCAACGATGACCTCGTAACCCGGCCGCCTGTACCCCTCCAGATACTCAAACAACTCCAACGCGCGTTTGAAATTCTCATTCTTTTTGAACACGTTGGTGCGCACGATAGGCGAAGAAACCTGGTTTACTCCCTTCAGCATCCGCATCAGCGGAAGCTGAACCAATTGGCTCACGCGCTGGCGCAGATTCGTTAGCCGCTCCATGCAGGTCATTTCGCTCGCATCCACATCGCTGCGCGCCTTCGGCGGACGCTGCTCAAAATTGATATTTATCGCGGCATGCACGTGGCGACGGTTCCATACGGCAGATCTTTCCGCCTGATAGCTGAATGCAACCGCTTCATTCAGATCGGCCATTGCACCGTAGCGTTCTTCCAGAAACGCCTGCATCCGCAGGATCAGGGTATACAGAAAACGGTTCTCATAAATAGCATAATTGTCATCCCGCTCGACGATCAGCACCTTATCCGGCACCACATCCTCTCCATCCACATGAGAAATCAGATTCGCATGCTGCGCCAGATAGCGCACAGATTCCTCTGTCACCTTCCGCGCCTGATCGATACGGCGAATCTCCGCATGGGACTCAATAAAGCGGCGCTGTTCTTCCGCAGCGCGCTCCACAAATGGCATGGCAGTGACCATTTTATCAATCCATTCTTCATCCCATACCACGCGGCTGAGTTTGCCCTGAAATGCCTCCGTTGCCTGAGTATCGCCCAAGAGTCCCTTCACCAGCAGCCGGTTAAACTCATTCTGTTGCAGTTTTTCTTTATACTCGTGAAAAGCGCGATAATAGACTTTCAATTCTTCCATGGCATTAACCCATCTTCTTCAGCCTGCGCAGGTATTCAAGGCTTATGCTCATCGTGTTGCGACCGAACATTTCATCCAGATAATCACACAAATCGTCGATCTCATCACGGATATAGGCCATATTCTGATTTTCAAACTTGCGTAATACCTTCTTGCACAGAATGTAGTCAATACCGCGCAGTTCCTCGCCACCGCACGCCATATATGCCGGAACGAAGCGATAAAACTGATTCATGATGCGGTTACCAAACGCCACGCGCAGATGCTGAATGATATACGTATCCAATTGATTGATCTTTTCCAGATTTTCATCGCTGATGCGATAGCGGTTTGCTGCTTCCTTGAGCAGCTTTTCAAATGTATCAGCGCTCAGCCGTAAACTCTGGGTGGGCGGCGCGGAGAACCGCTCGGCGCGGCTATCGATATCCAGGATCATGGCGCGGTCATACACCTTATCGGAAATGGCGAAGGTGGAATCATCGTTATTAGCCGTTCCGATATACCACATATTCCTGGGCAGATGTAACTTTCCGCCTTCCAGCTTTTTGGGATCCAGCGCCCAATGATCCGGAACAATATTCACCACCCATTCCTCCGGCGAGGGCATTTCCAGAATGGACAGGAATTCCGCAAAGTAGTATTCCACGCGGGCGATATTCATTTCGTCCAACACGGCAATATATACATCATCGTTGTATCCGGCTTCATAAATGGTAGAAAGCAGTTCCGTTTCGTTGAAACGCTTGGTGAATTCGTTAAAATAGCCCAGCAAATCGCTCCTGTCGCGCCAGGAAGGCTGAACTGGAATAATCGTGGAATCATTTTCTACAAACTTGCCAAATGCATACGCCAGCGATGTTTTACCAGTACCGGAAATACCCTGCATGATAATCAGTCGACTGGCTGCAAAGCTGGCAATAAAGGTACGAATCATATCCAGCGAATAGTACAGATGAAGCTGCGAGGCGGCATAATCGCGGAACTGCTGACAGATTCCCTCCAGCGTCACATTATTGTTATACACTGCGGGCTTTGCATTTTTCTGCTGCGTATCGATATCCGTCAGTCGGTAGAAGCGTTGTCTTGTGGCAGTATCATCCACCTTGGCCTTCTTATTGCGGTAATGGGTCACAATAATTAACGATACAATACCAATCAAAATCAGCGCGCCAATGGCGATTGCTGCCAACTGCCATGGGAAATTTTCCCGTTTTTCCACTGTGGGCGTTTGCTCGGCCTGTGCAGAAATGACGGGAGAAGGCCCCTCCGCAGGAATGATTTCATCAGAAATATCCTCTGCAGGCGCAGGGCTTGTAGGAATTTCTGTTTCCTGTTCTGTCAGCGCATTTCCCAGCACCTGGATGTTCTCCGCATAGATGGTCAGGGAATCCATATGAAGCATCTGGTTGCTGGCAGCGGCCATTTCTTCGCTGGAAGGCGTGGGCACAGGCATTGCCGCCATGTCCTGCTCATCGTCCATCGGCGTATTTGTTTGATTTTCAGCATTCGCATTAGCTGGTGCATCCATCGCTTCTGCCGTGGCATTTGCATCTTGAGAATTTTCTGTCGAAGCCGCAGCATCTACACTTTGAGAATTCTCTGTTGGAGCCGCAGCATTTGCGCTTTGAGAATTCTCTGCCGGAGCCGCATCGTAGTCCTCATAATCGATATAAACGGTCATAGCTTCATACTGCATCTGGCCATTTTTCTCGTATTGGTACAGGTATACCCTATCAATCTTCTGCAATCGGCCAGATGTATCATGCGTGGCCTATACATCCTCCTGATACGCAGATGAAAGAACGATCGGATCACGCATCATGTACATACCAGTCGAACGATCCCCACTGAAAACATACAGGGTCATCGCAGCGGGCGGAGAAATGGTGATACGTCCCAGTTTTGCATCTTTACCATCCGAAAAGCGCTGCTGTTGTGCCTTGGGAATGGTCATTTCATACAGAGACATCGTTTTGCCGCCATACATCATGAAATCTTCCTGATATTTGGTATAGTTGCCAGCCAGTGCATATCTCTGTCCGTCGAAGGTCACATAATTCATGCCGCCCCGTTCAAAAAGGGCCCTCGCTTCCTCTCCGGTATAGAATTCCAAATAAACAGCCTTTTCTGCCAGCGCACTGCTGATGCAAAGAGTCCAAAGCATAATCAGTGCGAGAATCAGCACCTTCCACTTTTCCCTTGAGATATGGGTACGATGGGCTTTCATGTGATTTTACACTTCCTTATAAAGAGCTTTTCCGCATCATCATACCACAGAATATGTTGATTCGCAAGAACGTGATGGCTTTCCCGCTAGAAAACGGACGAAATAGACCCTATATAATCATGATAATGTAAGTAATCTTTCATTGCAGTCCTATATTGTTATCATGCGCCTCTCCTACGCATTTATAAAAACGCATAAAAAAGTGTTCTTACTACATCCTTTCAAATGCTGTAAGAACACTCAATATGGTCTGGGTGAGAGGATTCGAACCTCCGGCCTCTTGAACCCCATTCAAGCACGCTACCAAGCTGCGCTACACCCAGATAACCTGTTGCCTTGGCAACAATGGTTATTATATCGCACTTCCCGCCGTTTGTCAACCCGTTTCCAAAGATTATTTTTGCTTCTTGCATTCACCAGTCAGACAGGTTATAATAAATGCGACTTTTTATCTTTTGCTTTGTAAGGAGGATTGTCATGATCAAGATTGCTGTACAAACCGGCGGAGCGCAGGACTGTCTGGGGGTAGAAGGCGCCTATCAGCTCATCAAGGAATGCGGCTTTGACGACGTAGATGCCAACGTAAATTCTCTAATGACGCGCGAGGATTACAGAGTAAGAAAAATTCCTTCCTTCTTTCTTGGAAACGATAAGGATTGCCTGGAGCATTTCAAGCCATGGAAAGAAGCAGCCGAAAAATACGGTTTGGACAACTATCAGGCGCACGCGCCTTTCTCCTGTTATGTTTATGATCCCGAACACCCGGATTTTAATGACGCTTTAATTTCGATGCTCAAAAAGACCATCATAGGCTGCGATTATATCGGTTGCAGAAACCTGATCGTTCATCCTTTCTTCCTGGGATATGATCACCAGATGGATCCTGAAACGGAATGGAACGTGAATATTGAGCGCTATTCTATGCTGATTCCAGAAGCCAAGAAGTACGGCGTGACAATCTGCCTTGAAAACATGTTCACCAGTCACAAAGGGCGCGTTTACAGCGCCTGCTGTTCTGACATTGCCACGTCCTGCAAATATATAGATACCCTAAATGACATCGCCGGAGAAAAGCGCTTCGGTTTCTGCCTAGATACCGGCCATCTTCTGCTGCTTGGCAAGGATGTCAAAAACGCAATGATCCAGCTGGGCGATCGCATTTCCGCCTTCCATATGCATGATAATAACGGTGCAAACGACCAGCATCTGGCACCATACATGGGCGTGCTGGATTGGAAGCGATTTGTGGAAGGGCTGCGAGCAATCCACTATGATAAAACCATTAGCTTCGAAACGGGCAACATTTGGAATGCTGTCGATTTGGAACTAGCTCCGGATATGATGCGCTTCATTGCCAAAGCTGGCCGGATGTTTGCCCGCCGTGCGACCGAGGGCTAAAGCTCTTCGTTTCAGTGAAGATGCGTTTTCAGCATTCGCACATCTGCCAAAATAAGTTCCCTCATCATTCGCAGAAAATGGCGTAGCTTCGACTACGCCTTTTTCTTTTAGCTATTTTTCCTTGCGCAATTGATCGTTCGCCCGGAGTCTTGACAAGCCCATGAAAATGCTTTATAATGCTAATAAGAACACTTGTTCTTATTTTCCGATTTTGCATGAAGAAAGGAAGGCAGTCCGGCATGGGCAGCGTCTATATTGCCATTGATCTGAAATCCTTCTTTGCCTCGGTGGAATGCATAGAGCGCGGTCTGAATCCGTTGAATACTCATTTAGTGGTAGCGGATGCGGAGCGAACGGAGAAAACCATCTGCCTGGCCGTTTCCCCCTCGCTGAGAAGCTACGGTATTCCCGGGCGTGCTCGACTGTTTGAGGTAATTCAGCAAACCCAGCAAATCAATCGCCAGCGAAAAGCCGTCGCTCCCGGGCATAAACTTATTGGCGCATCCTGCCATGCCGATGAACTGAAAACGCACCCTCAGCTGGCACTGGATTATCTGATTGCCAAACCGCAGATGGCGCATTATATGGCATGCAGCAAGCGCGTTTATCAAATCTATCTGCGATACATCGCTCCAGAAGACATTCACGTGTATTCCATCGACGAGGTGTTCATGGACGTGACCCGTTATTTGGCGCTGCATCAGCTTTCGCCTCGGGATTTGGCCATGCGAATGATTCAGGATGTGCTCCGGGAAACCGGCATTACCGCCACCGCCGGCATTGGCTCCAATTTGTATTTGTGCAAAATCGCCATGGACATTGTAGCCAAGCGCTGCCCGCCGGATAAAAACGGTGTGCGCATTGCGCAGCTGGACGAGGAAAGCTACAAGGCGCAGCTATGGTCGCATCAGCCGCTGACGGATTTCTGGCGCATCGGCCCCGGATATGCTAAAAAGCTGGAAGCTCACCAAATGTTTACGATGGGAGATGTGGCTCTGCGTTCTGTTTATGATGAAGATTTGCTCTATCGGCTTTTCGGCGTCAATGCCGAGCTGTTGATTGACCACGCCTGGGGCATTGAACCCTGCACGCTTGCCGAAATCAAGGCTTATCGGCCTGCCAGTTCCAGTTTAGGCGCTGGACAGGTGCTGCAATCCTCCTATTCCTTTGAAAAGGCACGCATTGTGGTTCGGGAAATGGCTGATGCTCTTGCGCTTTCGCTGGTTGGCAAAGAATCTGTGGCGCGGCAGCTGGTACTCACTATAGGATACGATGTGGAAAGCCTGGCAGATGCACGCATTCGCCAGGCATATAAAGGCCCCATCGTTCAGGATGCTTATGGTCGCGCGCTGCCCAAGGGCGTTCATGGGTTGGAAAACTTCCCTTTTCCCACGTCTTCCTCATGCTTATTCATCGAAGCAGCGCTGCGCATTTTCGATCGGGTCACGGATCATCGGCTATTGATTCGCCGTCTATGCATTACCGCTAACGAAACGCTTTCTACATCCAGCCCAGAAGCCCATCCCCTTGAGCAGGAGCAGATAAGCCTGTTTACAGATTATGCTGCCTTGGAAGCGCAACGCAATGCTCAGCGTCAAGCGTTGCTTCGGGAGCAAAGGCTTCAGCGCGCCACGCTGGAAATCCATTCCCGCTTCGGGAAAAATGCGCTGGTTCGAGGAACCAGCTTTCAGGACGGCGCTACAGGAATGCAGCGCAATGGACAGATTGGAGGCCATAAAGCATGAGTAAAAGGCAAAGCTGCCAGCCAAAGGATTCCTATGCAGCCATTCGAGCGCTTTCTCGCCCCATTTCTCGCCGGCATACGCCCATGGCGCGCAGCGCAAGGGCGGCGCAGTTTGCGCCTTTTTCCGCGCTGAGCGGCTATGAAGATGTGATTGCAGAAGCAGGAAGATTTACAGATCAGCGTTTAGAACTGGACGAGGATACACTGGAGCATCTGGATCAACAGCTGAACTGGCTGATAAATCATGCCAGGGAGCATCCGCAGCTTCGTCTCCGCTTCTTTGCAGCAGACAAAAAGAAAGTAGGCGGCGCTTATATAGAAGAAATCGGTGGGCTAAGAAAAGTGGATCTCTTCCATCGGCTACTAATGCTGCAATCCGGCCGTTGTGTCTCCCTAGATGATATCGCTGAGCTGGAAATTCTGCCATCCGAATCAAGCACTTGTGCATTTTCTTCGCAGACAACGAAAAATCAAACGCCATAGCCACAAAGCGCGGCTTCTTCTTATTAAGGTAATCTTTTCCCTGGACGTTGCTTGAAAAAAGCAAACAGTCGTGTTATACTGATATGGATTTTTTGACTGGCGGCGACCATGCAATGCGCGGCTGACTATCGCCTATTTTACTGCAAAACGAAAGAGGTTACCATGGCAAAATTGTATTTCCGCTACGGCGCAATGGGGTCCTCCAAAACGGCAAACGCCGTCATGGTGCAATACAACTATCAGGAGCGGGGGCAAAAGGCCCTGATGCTCAAGCCACAGTTGGATAACCGGGATGGCGAACGCGTAGTCGGATCCCGGGCAGGACTTTTCGCCCCATGCAGCTACGTGGAAGAGTTAGATGTGCTTCCGGTGGAGCAATATGATTGTGTCATCGTGGACGAAGCGCAATTCCTCAAAAAAAAACAGGTGCAGCAGCTGGTCGATATCGTGGATCAGATGAATATCCCCGTTATCTGCTATGGTCTGCGCACAGATTTTCAAGGCAATCTGTTCGAAGGAAGTCAATGGCTGCTAGCCTGGGCAGATACCATCGAGGAAGTAAAAACCGTTTGCTGGTGCGGTAAAAAGGCCACCTGCAATGCCAGAGTTTCTGGCGGCAAAGTGATTAAGGCGGGCGAGCAGATTCTTCTTGGCGGCAACGAAAGCTACGTAGCCCTTTGCCGTCGCCACTGGGCACTTGGCAAATTATCGCCTAAAAAAGAATAATCTCTACCGCGGGCAAAACGGCCTGCTTCCGTTTATATGGAACTCAGGTCATTTTTTATGCACTGATTAAGAAAGGAAACTTCCATGCTTACAAAAGACAAAAAATTCTACAAATCCTTCGTCCGCTTATGCATCACGCTGATGCTGGAACAAGCCGTGGTGCTCAGCGTAAATCTGGTAGATAATCTAATGCTGGGTTCTTATTCCGAAGCAGCGCTTTCCGGCGTGGCAGCGGTTAACCAGATTCAGTTCGTGTTTCAGCAGCTAGTTTATGGAGCCGGAAGCGCCATGATCGTTCTGGGCAGTCAATATTTCGGCAAGGGTGAAGTCGCTCAAGTGCGCAAGGTTTCCTCAATCGGTGTGCGCACGGCAGTGATAATCGCCATTCTTCTGTTTGCTCTGGTCAGCCTGTTTCCGCAGCAAGCGTTGCAGCTCTTTACCGATGATGCACTCATCGCCGCTGAGGGGATCAAATATCTGAATATTATTCGTTTCAGCTATCTGTTCTTCGCCGCATCCGCCGTAATGCTTTCAACCATGCGCATTGCCCAATCCGTCAGGATTGCACTGAGGTCTTCCATCATTGCGCTATTGGTTAACGTAGCCATTAATTATCTGCTGATCGGCGGCAATCTTGGCTTCCCTGAAATGGGTGCAGAGGGCGCAGCTATTGGCACGCTGATTGCTCGACTGGTAGAATTCTGCATCATCGTCACCCATCTGTTTACTAAAGAGGAACGACTGAGCATTCGGCCCAAGGATTATCTGCATATTGATCGGCAAATGCTGCGGGACTACATTCGAGTAGGCGCCCCGGTGATGATGACCTCCGCGCTTTGGGGATTGTCCAATGCCGTCCAAACCATGATTCTCGGGCATCTCAGCGCCAGCGCCATTGCCGCCCAATCCATTTCTTCTACGGTGTTTCAATTGCTAAAGGTCACGTCCGTTGGCGCTTCCTCTGCCGCCTCAATCCTGATCGGCCAAACCATCGGTGAAGGCAGCATGAACAAAATCAAGGAATACACCAAAACCCTACAAGTCATTTTCATCAGCATCGGCTGCGTGCTTGGGCTAATTATGTTCCTCGTTCGCATTCCGCTACTCGCCATTTATCAGGTATCCGAGGAAACACATTATCTGGCCAATGCCTACATGCTGATCCAAAGCATAGTCATGTTGGCCATGGCTTATCAAATGCCGGTCAACACCGGAATTATCACAGGCGGCGGCGACACCAAGTTCACGCTGTTCATGGATCTAATCGGCATTTGGTGCATCGCTCTACCCATTTCCTTGCTGGCGGCTTTCGTATGGAAGTTCTCCCCCATCGTAGTGATTATTTGCTTGAACTCCGATCAGTTTCTCAAATGTATCCCCGCTTTCATCCGCGTCAACAGCTATCGCTGGATCAAAAAGCTTACCCGCGAAGGCTAATCTCCTTCCCCATCAAGCCAATCAAAAAGCGCTGCCGCATGAACGGCAACGCTTTTTTCTTATGTTAAAGGTACGTTCAAAGTGCGCCTGAAAAAAATCAGGTGGAAGCGGTACTGTTCGTTCCCGAGCAACCACACCCGCCACTTCCGCAATTGCACCGGCAATTACAGCGGCAAGAACTGTTACTTTGGGTTCCGGTGGTGCTGTCATCGCAAAGCGTGGCAGGCGGGAATAACGGGAGCGAAAAAAATTCATAGTTTCCACTATGATACCACCAAAACATAGCGGCGCATTTCTGCGCCGCCGCTTTTTTTACATCCTGTACATGTCCAGCAGCCGTTTCACGTTTGCCGCCTTGTCAATCTCCCGGTCGTGTTCAAAGTCCCAGATTGCCTTCATAGCCGCCGGGGCTTCCATGCCGTTTTTCTGCTTTTCCTCAATCATGCCCACTGCATGCTTGTGCAGCATGTCCACGTGCGCCAGATCGTCCTGCGCAATCCGGGCATAGGTGGAAGCCAGATCCGGGTATTGGTTCTTGTGCTTCACGGATTCCTTTGCGTACATCTCCGCGCAGTCCAGCATCTCCTGGATGTCGGAAATGATCTCTTTCAGTTCCTTCATGTTTTCCCTCCTTATGCCTGGCTGATCGCGTTGTAAAGGTCGCGCAGGTCGCTTTCGTCAAAGACAAATGTGCCCAGCAGCGGAATATCCAGCGTCAGCTTCTTTTGCGCCTGCATCTGGGCATATGCCGCGTTGTAGAGCGTGTCCAGGTCAATTTCTCCATTCTCCTGCATAATGCCCAGCGCCCGTATCCCGGGGTTCTTCGCCGCCGCTTCCAGCAGCTCGTCCATTTTCCCTGCGCCCAGGCCATAGGCCATGCCCAGCAGGAATTGTCGCTTGTCGTCCAGCCTGGGCATCATCTTCTCCTGGATATATCTCCCCAGCCCAGCTTTCATCTGCTCCGCTTTGATCATGCGCCCTGTCTCCTTCCTCCTGGGCGGGCCTCTTGCGAGGCCCGCTTTGCTTTGCGCTTAGCCGTTGCAGCATCCGCCGCACTTGGGGATGGGGTTGTAGGTGTTCTGCGCAGTGGTTCCCGTGCCTGTGGTGATGTCGGCCACCATTTTGGGGTAAAAGGTGGCGTTTGTGTAGGTCACGATGGCATTGTCCGCGCAGCAGCGCCGCTCTGCTTCCATCTTGATATCGCCCTTTAGCTCCGCTTTCACCGCCGCAAGATCTGCCTGCGCCAGCGCAAAGGAATCCTGCGTCCGCTGGTTCATTACCTTCTGGTCGCAAATCTCCTTTTCAACAGTGCGAAGCCGCCCGTCTACGTACTGATACGTTTCCAGAATCTTCTGATCCGTGTACGTGTTCGCATCCCGCAGCTTCACTTCCGTTTCCAGTTCGGCAATCCGCGCCGCCTGCGCCGCTTCATAGCGGTTTACCGTGTGATTCTCCGAGCATTCCTGCACTACCACCGGCTGCTGCGCCGCCTGGTTCTTCCCGGTCAACGCCGCCAGAATCGGCCCGCCCGCTACGGCAACGCCGCCCAGCGTAGTCCCGATGATGCCAAGCGCCGTAGTTCCCTTTTTTGCCACGTAATCCATGCTTCAAGCCTTCTTCCGTTTTTTATTTGTAGCGCGCCCTACACCTGTATTCTCCCATAAAAAAAGCGCCCCGAAGGGCCAGATCGGGGCCAATTCGGGGCCAAATAAAAAAGCCCCGTTTCCGGGGCTTGTTTCACAGGTTGATTTTTTTCGCCAGCGCG
>CAYRFP010000046.1:297-16787 GCA_964423675.1 uncultured Oscillospiraceae bacterium | reverse complement strand
GCAGCCCCAGGAAGTCCATTTTCAAAAGTCCCAGCTTTTCTATCACGCCCATGGGATACTGGGTGGTAATTACTTCATCGTTGCGCTGCAAGGGCACGTAATGCGTGACAGGCTCTCTTGTAATCAGCACACCGGCGGCATGGGTGGAAGCATGGCGGGGCATGCCCTCCAGGGTGGCGGCGGTATCTACCAGCTTTTTTACCCGGGGATCCGTTTCATACATTTCCCGCAATTCCTTGCTCTGTCCCATGGCCTTTTCCAGCGTCATATCCAGCGCCATGGGCACCGCCTTGGCAACCTGATCAACCTCGGCATACGGATAGCCCAGCACCCGCCCCACATCCCGTAGCACGCCCCGGGCTGCCATGGTGCCAAAGGTAATATTTTGGCATACTTGATCTGCCCCTTATTTCCGGGTCACTTAATCAATCACTTCCTGCCGCCGCTCATAGCAGAAATCCACATCGATATCCGGCATGGACACCCGCTCCGGGTTCAGAAAGCGCTCAAACAGCAGTTGATATTTCAGGGGGTCGAGCATGGTAATATTCAGGCAGTAAGCAACGATAGAGCCCGCCCCGCTGCCACGGCCCGGCCCCACCATGATGCCATGATCCTTGGCATATTTAATAAAGTCCCATACAATCAGGAAATAGTCCACATAGCCCATCTTCCCGATCACGCCCAGCTCGTATTCCAGCCGTTCCCGGGCCCACTGGTCATCAGCGGCATAGCGCTCTTTCAGCCCATCTTCGCAGAGCCTGCGCAGCATGCTTTCTGCCGTTTCCCCTGCCGGTACATCATAGCGGGGCAAATGCACTGTGGAAAAATCAAATGAAACCTGGCAGCGCCGGGCAATTTCCTCTGTGCGCTGCACCGCATCCGCATGGCCAGGAAACAGCGAAAGCATCTCTGATTCGGATTTTACATACAACTCCCGCGTGGTCATGCGCATGCGTGTATCATCTTCCAGCGTTTTCCCCGTCTGGATGCACATGAGCACCTCCTGCGCATCCGCATCCTCCTGCCGCTCGTAATGGCAGTCGTTGGTGGCCACCAGGGGAATACCCGTTTCTTCGCTGATCTCCATCAGCCGGGGCAGCACCTGCTTTTCCTCGGCAATGCCATGATCCATGATTTCGATATAAAAATGATCCAGGCCAAACATCTCCGCCATATCCCGGACGTATTTTTCCGCCTCCTGATATTGCTCGTCCAGCAGCAGTTTCGGCAAATCGCCGCTCAAACAGGCAGACAGGGCAATCAGCCCTTCATGATGCTGGCGCAAAAGCGCATAATCGATCCGGGGCTTATAATAAAACCCGCGCACAAACCCCTCGCTGACCAAACGCATCAGATTGCGATAGCCCGTTTCATTTTCGCACAGCAAAATCAGATGGCTGTATTCCCGGCTCAGGGCGCGCTTATCTTCCATGTCCGGGCAGACGTAAACCTCGCATCCGATCACCGGATGGATTCCTTCCCGCTGGCACGCCATATAAAACTCCACCGCGCCATAGAGCACCCCGTGATCCGTGATAGCGCAGGCATCCATGCCCAGCGCCTTCACCCGCTTCACCAGCCGCTCAATCCGGCACGCCCCGTCCAGCAGGCTATACTCCGTATGCAAATGCAGATGCGCAAACGCCATGATGCTCCTCCAAGACAAAAAAATAGGCAAAGAAAATAGGAAAAATACTTCTGTGTTCTATGCTTTCTTCCAAAAGCCCGGCAAAGAGGACTGTTATTTTCCCGTATCCCAGGCCATATAGGCCACCTGTGGCTGCTGGCTTAAATCACCCCGGGTCACGCGCAGCAGAGGAATGGGCGCGGCATGCGCTGCATCCATCAGTTGCAAAAACGGCTCCGGCCCCGCAATCGGCCAATCTGCGTTCACAGCCGTTTTATAATGCATGGGAATTACCATCCGCGGCTGCAAAGCGTCCACCGCCGCCTTCGCCCCCTGCGCATCTATCGTATAATAGCCGCCCACCGGAACCAGCAGAATATCCACCCGGCCCAATGCTTTTTGCTGCGCCGGAGTAAGCAACTCTCCTAAATCGCCCAGATGCGCCAGCACAAGCCCATCCATTTCGATGCGCATCATCAGATTGTTTCCCCGCTTCGTTCCCTGTGCATCATCGTGGAAAGAGGGAATCGCTGTAACCTTCACCTCTGGAGACAGCATCCAGACACCTTCTCCATCCACAATTGCCGGGGTGCCCAGAGCTTTGCCAATGTCGTTGTGATCGCTATGCCCATGGGAAACCGTAACGCCGTCCGTCCGCCAGCTGCGCATAGGATAGCCCACGTGGCGATCATATGGATCCGTCAGAAGCGCAAAGCCATCTGCGCTTTCCAGACAAAATTCCGAATGCCCATGATAGGAAATCAGCATAGCGCGTCTCCTTTCAAATAAAAAGCGATCAGTTGCCCCGCCGCCGTAGGCAAGGGCTGGCCTTGGCGCTGGCCAAACGCCAGCATGGGCGGCAAAAGCCGCTGCAGCGATGCAACATCGCCGCCATCCAAGCATTTCAGCGTCAGCCTGATGGGGGCGATGGGCTGCCGCTCCAGGGGCGTTTGCGCCGCCTGCAGCCGCCGGGCAAGCCCCCATAAATAAAGTGTTTCTTCCGTAGGAGCTGGAAGGGAGGCCGGCGGCAGTTCGGCAATGAATCGGCGATATTTTTCCGCTGTACCGTCAATCTGCCGCAGTCGTCCCATGGGCGCAATCTGAAACCCCGCCGCCAGCAGCGCCCGGTCAATTGCCTCCGATTCCTGGCAACGAACGGAATAATCGCTGACGAACAGCCCCTCTTCTCCCTGCGCCCGCCTTAAAAAGCCGCAGGGCAGCAGCGACTGAAGTTCCTGCCGCCACGTCATCAGCGGCGTCATGCTTTTCCAGCCGGGCAAAAGCGGATCCGCAGCTCATGCATTTCCGCAAACTGTCCCTGTAAATCCAATTGATATTGCAAATTTACTTCGCCGCCCGTCTGGGGATCCACCTGGTATTTCACCTGGGTAGCATATACCCCCATGGCAAGTTCGCCAAAGGGCGTGGCATAGCTGCCCTCAAACCGGCAGCCCTTTTCAAAAACCATGCTGGTGGCATATTCGCCCTGGCGCTGCATGGTCACCACGCCCCCGTCCAGCGTCACAGTAATTTCGTGCGTTCCGCCGCCGTCCGGCTGGGTTTCCGTATAATCCAGCCGCCAAGCGTTGTTGTCGCCGGTCAGGGTACCGGTGGTTAAAAGACGAACAGCATCCTCGTCCTCCTGAGGATTCTGGGCTGTTCCCGTAACAGATAAAAGCACTTGCTTGGATGTCATGACGTTTTTTCTCTCCTTTTCCGCTTTCTGGCGGCTTCTTGAGTATATCACATTCCCTGTCGCTTCCGCAACGAAAAGATGACAAAAGCCAGTATAATTGGAAGCATTTTTCTCCGTATCCCGTCGCCCCTGATGAATTTTCCTTTTAAAAAACAAAAAACGTTTTTCGTCTTCCAAAATGCGTAAGTTTTGCATGAATATTTATTCATATAATGTTTTATTATTCATTGTTTTATCTATCCTCCGTCCATTTCTTGTGGTGGTTCTGTTTTCCTTCCACCATTGGTTGCGATGAAAAAGTTATCCACACATTCAGCCCGAACATCTGTTTCTCTTTTGGATTAACTCTTGAAAAAGCAAAGAAAATCTGGTATGATAGGGACGTGGCTGATCAAGTGGAAAGTTTTCCACAAAAAGTTATCCCCATCCCACGAATGGGTTCCATTCGCCGGGTGTCTTTTTTTCGGCCTGGTTCGGGCAAACAAAAGCAAATAAACATGCAATTTGGCATGCATTCAGAAGCGGAGCGAGATACAGTGGATCATCAGGCGATTTGGGATCAGGCATGCACCATCATGCGTTCGGAAATGACGCAGGTAACCTTCAATACCTGGATTAAGGCGGCGCTCCGGCCGCTTGGCTTTTCGGGCGACCAGTTCTTTATCGAAGCCGTGACGGATTTTTATCACGGCTTTGTTGTGCCGCGCTATGGCATGCTGATTACCAATTCTCTGTCCCAGGTGGTCGGCCGCCCCATGAAAGCGCAGATCCTCACCCCCGCCCAAGCGGATGAATATCGGGAGGGCGTGACCCCGGATGACAAGCCGGAGGAAGCCTCTCCCCTGAACCCCAAATATACCTTCGACACCTTCGTGGTTGGCAACAATAATCGCTTCGCCCACGCGGCGGCGCTGGCTGTAGCCGAATCCCCGGCGGATGCGTATAACCCACTGTTTATTTATGGTGGCGTGGGTCTGGGCAAAACCCATTTGATGCACGCTATCGGCCATTACATGCTCTCGCAAAAGCCCAGCATGCGGATTAAATATGTGACCTGTGAGATCTTCGTAAACGATATGGTCACATCCCTTAACAAAAAAACCCAGAATGAATTCCGGGAAAAATATCGCAATATCGATGTGCTGATGGTGGACGATATCCAGTTCCTCACCGGCAAAAACGGCTTCCAGGAGGAATTCTTCCATACCTTTAATGCCCTCCATACCGCCGGCAAGCAAATCATTCTCTCCTCCGATCGCCCGCCAAAGGAAATTGCCAAACTGGAAGAGCGGCTGCGCAGCCGTTTCGAATGGGGCCTGATCGCCGATATTGCCAAGCCCGATCTGGAAACCCGGGTTGCCATTTTGCAGCGCAAGGCCGAGGAAGAAATGATGCGAGTGAATACCGATGTGCTCACCATGATCGCCGAGCGCGTGGCCAGCAATATCCGGGAATTGGAAGGCTGCCTGACGCGCCTGGTGGCTTATTCCTCCCTCACCGGCCGCCCTATCGACCAGCAACTGGCCGAGGAAGCGCTTCGGGAAGTGTTCGCCCGGAGCGAGCCACGCCATGTAACCTGCGAAGACGTGATGGAAGCAGTAGCAACTTATTATAACGTCACCGTGGACGACCTGAAAAGCTCCCGGCGAAGCCGAGACGTGGCCGTTCCCCGGCAGATTGCCATGTATATCTCCCGGGAAATCGTGGGCGCGCCGCTGACCATGATCGGCGATTGCTTCGGTGGCCGGGATCACTCCACCGTCAACCACGCCTGCCAGAAGGTGGCCACCGAAACCAAGGCCTCCCCCTCCCTGAACACGCTGGTCAGCGATTTGATTCAGCAACTCACCGAACGTTAATATTCCCCCCGTTTTCTCAAAGACGCGCTCTCACTTTTGAGTCCGCGTCTTTTTTCGTTCTTTCTGCAATAAGCAAGGAAATAAATGTAAAAAGCGCGGTTTTTTCACATTTTTCCGCCCAAATGATATGGAATTTTCCGCAATTCCATGAAAGTTACGATATTTCCAGTAGACAGTTACCCCCCCCCCCGATTTATAATAAGGGCAAATAAAGGACGTTTTGACGCAGTATGAAACGGAACAGTTCAAATCAAAAATACCATTTCCAGAAAACGTCCAATAAAAGAAGAGGAGGACACCCCATGAAGAAGACCCTGCGTATCCTTGCCCTGGCACTATGCCTGCTGATGCTCAGCAGCTGTGGCCTGGCCGAAATCACGGACTCTGCGCTGAATGCAATCGGTTCCCTGCCCATTGTTAAAGAGGACATTACGCTGACCGTGGCGTATAAGTCTACCAGTCTCGTTATTGATTATGACACAAACTATCATATTAATGAACTTCGCGAAAAATCGGGGATCAACATTGAAATGGTTCTATTCCCCGAAAACGATGCGGAAACCAAGCTGATGCTGATGGTGAATGGCGGCTCCAAGCTGCCCGATATTCTCTGCTTCGGCCAAAACTATCGTGAACAGCTGGCAGAGGCCGGCGTGCTCCTGCCGCTGGATGACTATTTCGACAAGGAAACCGGCATTGCCGATCAGTTCTATGCTCGCTGTGAAAAAGAAAACATTGATCCGCAGTATATGCTGAACATGATTCGCTGCACAGATGGTCACATCTACGGTGTGCCGGATATCCTCTATAACATGATTAACATGTACAACGTTCGCGCCTGGATTAACCAGGATTGGCTGGACGCTTTGAATCTGAAAATGCCCACCACCATTGACGAACTGACCGAAGTGCTTATCGCTTTCCGGGACGGCGATCCCAACGGCAACGGCATCAAGGACGAAATCCCCATGTCCGGCGCCGATGCGAACAAGATGACCGATAACAACAATGCCATGGTTTGGCTGCAAAACATGTTTATTTTCCGCGATCGCAAAACCAACAGCTTCCTCCCGCTGAATCAGACAGATGGTAAGCTGGATGTGTGCTACGATAAGGACGAATACCGGGAATTCCTCAAGTATGTAAACATGCTGGTGAAAGAAGGCCTGCTGGATCGCGCTGCATTCACCCAGTCCAACGGCGAACTGCGCGCTCAGCTCCAGGCGGATACGCAGACCATCGGTATGATGTTTGGCAGTGCTGACCGCTTCGGACAAAACATTGGCTCTTGGACCCCCATCGAACAGCCTGAAGGCTTCTATGGTCAGCGCATCATCAGCATGAACAAACCCGAACCCTCCGCAAAGCTGATGATCACCAAGGATTGTGAGCATCCCGAAGTGGCGTTCCTGTTTGCCATGATGGGCTATGATGATTATGATCTGGGCGATCATTACTGGTATTACGCCGGCCGTTATGGCGAAATGGGCGTTGATTGGTGCTATGCTGATGAAAATGATCAATCCATCTTCAAGGAACTTGACCTCAAGCCCAGCATCCGTGAATTGAACGTTCTCTGGGGCGTGGAAAACAACAAAGTGCTGAACAACTTCGTTCTTGCCTATATTTCCACGCAGATGGAAACCACCGTTATTGCGTATAACGGAACGGATGTAGGGAGCGACCGACTCAATGCCATGGCCGTTTCCAAGAATCTGCAATACACACCGAACGTGAACGATCTGGTGGGCACGATTCTTTATACCAACGAAGAAAATGCTGAATGGGCCGATATACGTTCCACCCTACAGAGCTATCTTATCGAAGCTTCTGCCCTCTTCGCCGTTGGCCAGATGGATCCCTACAGTGACGAAGACTGGAACAACTACCTGAATGAGTTGAACGTTCTCCAGTACAAGGATCTGATCGCGATTGACCAAATCGCCTATAACCGCACCATGGGCATCGAAGAATAAAAAAAGGGCGCTCCCCAGGAGCGCCCTCTTTGTTAATTCACGTTTTACGCCTTCGCTGCATCCCGCATAAAAGCAGCATAAGCCTTCACTGCTTCATACAGATCCGCCTTATTGATAATTTCCTCAGGCGCGTGCATAGACAGAACCGGCACGCCGCTATCGATCACTTCCATGCCATACAGCGCGCAGATATACGCGATGGTTCCGCCGCCGCCAACATCCACCTTGCCCAGTTCCGCGGTCTGCCAGGTGACGTTATTATCCGCCATAATCTTGCGCAGACGGCCCAAGAATTCCGCATTAGCGTCATTGGAGCCAGACTTGCCCCGGGAGCCGGTGAACTTATTATAGCATACGCCATGACCCATCAGCGCAGCGTTTTTCTTTTCAAACGCGCCGCCGTACAACGGATCAAAGCCCGCGCTAACATCGCAGGAAAGCATCCGGCTGTTTGCCAGCGCCCGGCGCAGGGTCAGGTCGCTATAGGGCGCGGTCAGGGCCAGCAGCTCAGCCATAGCATTTTCAAAATAATGCGCCCGCATGCCCGTTGCGCCCACGCTGCCGATTTCTTCCTTATCCGCCAGCAGGCAGCAGCAGGTATATTCCGGAATTTCCGTCAGCGACAAAATAGCCTCCAGAGACGCATAGGCGCAAACCCGGTCATCATGGCCATAGCCCAGCAGCATGCTCCGATCCAGACCGAAATCCCGGGTCTTGCCCGCAGGCACGGCTTCAATTTCGGCAGAAAGCATATCTTCCTCTTCCAGATCGTATTTTTCCTTCAGAATCTTGAGCAGCTGCGCCTTCACCGGCTCCTTTTCTTCCCCGGCCAGCGGCTTGCCGCAAAGGATAATATCCAGATCCTCGCCGCCGATCACCTCTCCGGCCTTCTTGCTCATCTGATCGCCGGCCAGATGAATCAGCAGATCAGAAATGCCGACAACCGGATCCTCGTCGTTTTCGCCGATTACGATAGAAACCAGCGTTCCGTCCTTCTTGGCCACCACGCCATGCAGCGCCAGCGCCCGAGCCACCCACTGATATTTCTTGATACCGCCGTAATAATGGGTATCGGCATAGGCAATATCGGTATCCTCATAGAAGGGGTTCTGCTTCACGTCAATCCGGGGGGAATCAATATGCGCACCCACGATGTTCACGCCCGCTTCCAGGGGCTGCTTGCCCATCAGGAACAGCATCACGGCCTTGCCCATCACGTTTACATAAACCTTGTCGCCGGGCTGCAATTGCTTGCCGGAGCTGATAGCATCCTGCAAATCCACATAGCCCTGCGCCTTAGCAGCTGCAATGGCCTGATCCACGCATTCCCGTTCAGTCTTTCCGTTATCCAGAAAATGACGATAATTCTTGCTGGTTTCCTCCAGCACCAACAGCGCCTGCTCGTCATAAGCCAGCCAGGCATTGGGTCGTTCCATGAAAATACGCCTCCATTCAATGCATCGATGGAATTTCCATTCCCTCTTAGTTTACCACGGTTTTCCCAAACGCACAATGCAAAAACCACCGAAAAAACGAAGGCGGGGACGTTTTGTTTTTCGTCCCCGCCCATTTCAGCTTTCCGCCTTTTGATTTTCCTTCAGGCAAACCCATTCTCGCAGAAGGGTGTAGATCGTGGCCATAATGGGCACGCCGATCAGCATGCCGCCAATGCCGCCTAAGCCGCCGCCAATAGTAACCGCTACCAGCACCCACATGCCCGGCAGCCCAATGTTGGAACCAACCAGCCGGGGATAGATCATATTCCCCGACACCTGCTGGAGCACGATAATAAACACCAGGAACCAGAACGCCTGTACTGGGCTGACCGTGAACACCAGGAACGCGCCGATAATCGCGCCGATATAGCCGCCCAGAATGGGAATCAACCCAGTGGTTCCGCTAATCACGCCAACCATCACTGCATAGGGCATGCCAAAAGCCAGCATGCCAAGCGCCGTCATCACGCCTAGCAACAGTGCATCCAAGCTCTGGCCGACAATAAACCCGGAAAAGGATCTATGTGCCACAGCAAACACATGGTTCATCACCCGCAGCTTCTTTTCCGGAAAAAATGCCCGGGTAATCCGATCATACTGCACCCGCAGCTTCTTTTTCCCAATTAGCAGGAACACTGCAAAAATTACAGACATAAAGAAATTCGTCACGCCGCCAGCTACTGCCGTAATCACCGAAACGGTGGAACTGAGAATGCCGCTGAAGCTGCCCATCACCTGAGTGGTAATCGCGCTGCGCACGCCTTCCCAATCCAACTGCATTTTCTCCAATTCGTCCGCAAGCGGCGGAAAATAGGAGCGGTTTTCCAGAATCCACGCCTGCAACCGATCCATATAAACCGGAATTTCCTGAGCCAGCAAAGAAATAGCATCCGCCAGGCCGGGAATTACCATCCGCAGCAGTAGCATCACCGCGCCGAAAAGCAGCAGAGCCGCCAGCACCACGCACAGAACCCGCCGCACCTTTTGCGCCAACGGACTTTGACGCTTAGGAAAAAACAAACCCTCAAAATATTTTACAATCAGTTCCAGCACATATGCCATAGCCGCGCCCAAAACCAGCGGCTGCGCAATTCCCCATAAAAAGCCGATATATTGGCAAACCTTCGTAAAGTTCATCAGCCCCCACGTCAGCAACGCCGCCAGCAGCATAAGCCGCACAATGCGTCGATTGCCAAACCATCCACCACTTTTTCGTTGTTCCGGTTCGCTCATTGGCCTCGCCTCCCTTACGTTTTTTCATGCTCTATTATATCAGATTTTTTTCTGCATGCCTACGACTAAAAAAAGTTTCTCCCAGGAAATACTGCTTTTTGTTGCAAAGCATTCATGTATAAAGCCGTTCTCAGCGGCATATGCATAGGCCATGGATTGGAAAGCAATGGTTCCCCGGGAAGCGGCACTCAACGGCGTGGATTTATCCGCAGCCCGGGAGATCCGCCTGAGGCCAGGCCAGCCCCTCTTCGCGCTATTGCCAAACGGTGTATGGCAGGGAACGCATCCTCTGTCCCCGGAAGAAATTTTGCAGACCGCCCAGGCGCTGTCCGCTTATTCCCTGGCAGCCCGAACCCGGGAGCTGCAAACCGGCTTTCTTCCCCTGCCCGGTGGACATCGCATGGGCGTATGCGGCCGGATGGGGCCAGGCGGACTGACAGAAATCAGCAGCCTCTGCATACGCATGGCGCATGAGATTCATGGTGTGGGCGCGCCGATTTTTCCCCGCGTCCGGGAAAAGAGCCTGTTGATTCTCGGCCCGCCCGGATCAGGAAAAACCACTCTGCTGCGGGATCTGGTACGGCTGCACGCTCTGACGGGAAAAAACGTAGGCGTGGCGGACGAGCGGGGCGAGATTGCCGGCTGCTGGCAGGGTGTACCGCAATTGGACGTTGGGCCGAGCTGCGATGTGGTGACCGGCGGCAAAAAAAGCGATGCGATGCGATTGCTGATCCGTTCCATGAGCCCTCAGGTGCTGGCCACGGATGAAATCGGCGGCCCAGCTGATCGGGAGGCATTGGCAGAAGCCCTGCGCTTTGGTGTGCGTGTTTTAGCCACAGTGCATGGAAGCAGCCTGGATGGTCTGAAAAAGCGCGGAGTACTTGGATCGATGCTGGGCAGCGGAGGATTTGAATGCGTAGCCTTGCTGCGCGGCGCTGGCGAAGAAATCACGCTTTGGGAGGACGGCGCATGCGATTTTTAGGCGCGCTGCTGGCGGCCATGGCTTGCGTGGGCGCTGGATTGCTTTCGTCGCGACATCTGCAAGCCCGTCTGCGGACGCTGGAAAGTTTGGAGCAAGCGCTGGCACAGATGCGCTGCGCCCTGGAAACAGGCGGCGCAGCGTTGCCGGAAATACTGGAAGCCGGCGCGGCTCAGGGGGCTGAAGCGCCGAAAGCCCTGAAAACGCTTTTGTCTGCTGCCCCAGCCCAATCGCCACAGGCGCTGCTGGATCGCTTGCCGCTAAATCCACATTTAACGGCTGCGGAGGAAGCCACGATTCGCCAATGCCTTTTTGCGCTGTTCTCTCCCGTTCCCGCCGCACAGGCGCAGGCGCTTCGCTATGCTCAGGCGAAATGGACGCTTTTTTGTCAGGCCGCCCGGGAACAGCAACAAAAGAACGGGCGATTATTTCAGCAGCTGGGTTGGCTGGCGGGAGCGGCGGTTTTCATTTTACTATGCTGAGGAGGACATGCCATGCGACTGGACGTGTTGCTGAAAATCGCAGGAGTGGGGCTGCTGGTGGCTGTGATCAGCCAGGTGCTCACCCGGGCAGGACGGGAGGACATCGCCGCCGTGGCTACCGTGGCCGGGATGATTGTGGTGCTGCTGATGGTGGTTTCTCTGGCCGGAGAATTGCTCACGCTCACCCAGTCCATCTTCGGTCTGTTATGACAGATTCGCTACGCCTGGCCGGGTTTGTGCTGGTGTCTGCGCTGGCGGCCTTTGTGCTGCGCCCCATTCATCAGCAGGCAGGAAGCGCCGTTGCTCTGGCGGCAGGATCCATGCTGCTGTTTTCTGCGCTTCAATATTTGGCCCCTGTGGTAAACGCGCTGCAATCCCTTTCTGAGAAGGCGGGGTTGGAAAGAGGAACGGTTCAAGCCCTGCTCCGTTTAATCGCGCTGGCTTATCTGACGGAATTCGCTGCCCAGGCTTGCCAGGACGCCGGAGAAAACGGCCTGGCGGCCAAGGCAGGTTTTTGCGGAAAAATGCTGCTTTTAGCCCAGACCCTGCCCCTGATCACCCAGATTGGTGAGATGACCTTAGCGCTGGCTCCTTAACCGGAATGCGAGGAACACTGCATGAAAAAATGCTGGATTTGGGCATTGCTCCTGCTTTGTCTGGCGCTGCCCGCTCGGGGAGAAAGCCTGAGCGAGCGGCTGGAAGATACCCTGGACAGCCTATCTCTGGACGCCTGGCAGCAGGCCTATGACGCGGCCTTTCCCAGCGGAGAAGGACTTCGAACGCTGCTGCTGCGTCTGGCACAGGGCGAAAGAACGCTGAGCGGAGAAGATGTTCTGCGCACATTGGCGGGACGGCTGCTTTCTGCTCTCAGTGGAAGCGCCTGGCGATTGGCGCGGCTGCTGGTTCCCGCCATTTTCTGCGGCGTTCTGGAACGACTGCGGGGTGCTTTTCTTTCCGCTTCCCTGGGGGAAACCATAAGCGCCGGCTGCTTTCTTCTGCTGGCAGGCTGCATGGCAAAGGATGTGGCCGTTCATATGCAGCTCTGCCAAAGCAGCGTTTCTCGCATGGCAGATCTTATGCAGGCGTTGTTTCCGCAGTTGCTCACGCTGCTGGCCGCTGTGGGCAGCACGGCTGGAGCAGCCTTTTTTCAGCCAACAATCGTTGCCGCTTGCGGCACAATGACGGCGCTGGTGCGTTCCGTCACGCTACCGCTGTCTCTTTCATCGGCTGTTACCACCATCCTGCGCCATCTCTCCCCCCGCATTCCCGTGCATCGGCTTTGCGTCTTTTTTCGTTCTCTGGCTAATTGGACGCTGGGGGTGGGGTTTACGGTATTCATTTCCGTTTCCGCCCTGCAATCCCTGGGCGCAGCCGCGGCAGACGGGGTAACGCTGCGAACCGCCAAATACGCTGTGGATAATCTGGTGCCCGTGGTGGGCGGCATGTTTGCCGATACCATGGATACGCTGGTAGGCGCATCGCTGCTGATTAAAAATGCACTGGGGTTCACGGGCCTGATGCTGCTCCTGGTCACAGCAGCGGGCCCCATGCTGCAAACGCTGGCCGCCGTTATGCTGTATCGAGCCGCCGCCGCTTTGCTGGAGCCAGTGGCAGACAGCCGGGTCAGCGCCTGCATGCAGGAATTTTCCGATACTCTGATGCAATTATTCGTGGTGCAGCTAACGGTAGGCGCCATGTTTCTGCTGCTGATTGCCGAACTGCTGGTAGTAGGAAATCTGACGGTGATGCTTCGATGAATAGCTTTCTTCAAAAAATTGTGGGGCTGGGACTGGCGCGCATGCTAATGGCGATGCTGCTGCCAGCCGGAGATGCCCGGCGATATGCGGATCTGGGCACAGGGCTTTGCATGACGCTGTGTATGCTTCAGGCGCTGCTTGCCTTCCTGCGGAGGATGCCATGATGCAATGGCTGGAAAAAATCAAGGGAAACAAGGGCTCCCTTGCCCTGCTAGCGCTAGGGTTTTTGGCAGTGCTTTGCCTGGCCTGGCCCGCTGCCTCCAACGGCTCCTCCTCCATGACCGCCCAGGAACAGCGCATCAGCGCCACGCTGTCCGCCATCGCCGGGGCAGGCGAAACCCGGGTATCCATTTATTATGCCCAAGAGGACAGCACTTTTTCCGCAAGTCAGACCCCCGTCGGCGCTGTAATCGTCGCAGCCGGCGCGGGCGATGTGGGCGTTCGTCTGTATCTTATTCAGGCCGCGCAAGCGCTGCTGGGCTTGCCAGCCGCTTCCATCGCTGTTTTCCCCATGGAAATGCATTAAGGAGGAACGCATGCGCAAACCATCCAGGCAGAATTCTGCCCCGCCCAGTTCTCCCCTTCAAAAGCGAGATCACATTCTGAATTTTCTTATGCTGGCCGCCGTTGCTCTGGCGCTTGGCCTTACATTCGCTCAGGATCCCTCTGCTTCCCCTACGCTTTCCCTTTCCTCCTCCGTGCCTAAAACCTCCGCACCTTCCCCCACCCCCTCCCCTGCCACATCCTATCGCATCCAGCGAGAGCAGAAACGGATGCAAGAGGAAATTTCGCTGCGGCAGTTGGCCGATAGCGGCGCTTCCGCAGAAATCCGCACACAAGCCCAGGCAGCCTTGCTAGCGCTGCAAACAAATCGGGAGATTGAACTGACCGTGGAAGCGGCGCTAAGCGGTCTGGGCTACGATCAGGCGCTATGCACTATCCGGGGCGAAACCGTCATCATCATTCTTTCTCAGCAGCTAAGCGATTCGCAGGCCGCTATGCTCCTAGCGCTGGCGCAGGAAGCGTCCGGCGCTGCGACTGAAAATATCCGTATTATCACCTGTTAATTCGGCGCATCTCGTGGTATAATAAAAGTGTGGGACGAAAATGTCCCGAAACACCAAGGAGGAATTTCATGCGCAGAGAGGGAAAAGTGGTAGCGTCAGGGGACGGTGTTGTCTCGGTCTGCTTTCTGCGGCCTGAAGCCTGCCAAAGCTGTGGCGCATGCGCAGGGCATGCGCAGGAAACCCTGGCGCAGATTCCGGGCAACGTGCCAGTGGGAAGCAGGGTCGAGGTGGAAATGCCGGATCGCCAAGTGGTAAAAGCATCGCTGCTGGCCTATGTTCTGCCGCTGGCGCTGCTGCTGATTGGGATTGTGCTGGGCTGCCAGATCTTTCAAAGCGAAGCCTTGGGCGTGGGGCTGGGTGTGGGGCTAATGGGGCTTTCCTATGGGCTTTTGCGGCTGGCCGAGAGAAAATTGCGCAAAACGCGGCAATGGCAGCCGCGAATTGTTTCTGTGAAAGAGGAAGGAGCAACTGATTATGGAACTCAAACTGACGAAAGATAATTTTGAGCAGCAGGTGTTGCAGGCAGATAAGCCGGTACTGGTGGATTTCTGGGCCACCTGGTGCATGCCATGCCGGATGATTGCGCCGGTGGTGGAAGAACTGGCGGAGGAATATGAGGGCAAGGCATATGTGGGCAAGGTCAATGTGGACGAGGAAGGCGAGTTGGCCATGCGCTATCATGTCAGCAGTATTCCCACGCTGATTCTTTTTCAGGGCGGCAAGGAAAAGGAACGCCTGGTAGGCGTACAGAGCAAGGAAACTCTGGAAGAACTGCTGGGCTAATGCGCCACTATCATGCAAAAGACCGTTGCCTGTTTCCAGGCGCGGTCTTTTTTTAATTGACTGTATCTAAACAAATATGCAAAAAACGCCCTCAAAGCCATAAGACTTTGAGGGCGAATGCTTTACGGTTCGTGGATTGCGGTTTGCGCGCAGGGCGCTCACCACCATCACATCAGCCCGCCAGAAGAATTAGTTCTTCTTGGCCTTGATCGCAGCCTGGGCAGCGCTCAGACGAGCGATCGGCACCCGGAAGGGGCTGCAGGAAACATAGTTCAGGCCGATCTTGTTGCAGAATTCGATAGAGGAGGGATCGCCGCCATGTTCGCCGCAGATGCCGCAATGCAGCTTGGGATTGGCAGCCTTGCCCAGCGTGACGGCCATTTCCATCAGCTTGCCCACACCCACAGTGTCCAGACGGGCGAAGGGATCAGACTCATAGATCTTGTTGGAATAGTACGCGGGCAGGAACTTACCAGCGTCGTCACGGCTGAAACCAAAGGTCATCTGAGTGAGGTCGTTGGTGCCGAAGCAGAAGAAGTCGGCTTCCTTAGCGATTTCATCCGCAGTCAGCGCAGCGCGGGGGATTTCGATCATGGTGCCCACTTCGTAGTGCAACTCCACGCCCGCAGCAGCGATCAGCTCATCAGCGGTCTTGGTAACGATGTTCTTCACGAACTTGTATTCCTTGAGTTCGCCGATCAGGGGGATCATGATTTCAGGAACCACGTTCCATTCGGGATGACGGCCCTTCACAGCCAGCGCGGCCTTGATAATGGCGCGGGTCTGCATGGCGGCGATTTCAGGATAGGTAACGGTCAGGCGGCATCCGCGATGGCCCATCATGGGGTTGAATTCGTGGAGGTCGGAAATGACCTGCTTGATGTAAGCCACGGTCTTGCCCTGCGTCTTGGCCAGCGCTTCGATATCGGCTTCTTCGGTGGGCACGAACTCATGCAGCGGGGGATCCAGGAAGCGGATGGTTACAGGATAGCCAGCCAGCGCTTCGAACAGGCCCTCAAAGTCAGACTGCTGCATGGGCTCGATCTTGGCCAGAGCGGCTTCGCGCTCTTCCACGGTTTCAGAGCAGATCATTTCCCGGAACGCGCCGATACGGGCGGGATCGAAGAACATATGCTCCGTGCGGCACAGGCCGATGCCGGTGGCGCCAAAGGAAGCCGCCTGCTTGGCGTCATTGGGCGTATCGGAGTTGGTACGCACACCCATGGTCTTATACTTATCGGCCAGATCCATGATGCGGCCGAAATAACCGCTGTTGGGGTCGGCGGGAATGGTGGGAATCAGCTCGCCATAAATATTACCGGTGGAGCCGTCCAGAGACAGTTCATCGCCTTCATGATAGGTCTTGCCGGCCAGCGTGAAGCACTTATTTTCTTCATCCATTTTGATTTCGCCGCAGCCGGAGACACAGCAGGTACCCATACCACGGGCAACCACAGCCGCGTGGCTGGTCTGGCCGCCGCGCACGGTGAGGATACCCTGGGAGTACTTCATGCCCTCGATATCTTCGGGGC
>CAYRFP010000046.1:0-287 GCA_964423675.1 uncultured Oscillospiraceae bacterium | reverse complement strand
ACGAACCAGAACAACCTTTTCGCCCTTCTTGCCATGCTCCACCGCATCTTCAGCAGTGAACACGATATGGCCGGCAGCAGCGCCGGGGGAAGCAGCGATGCCCTTGCCCACGGGAACGGCCTTCTTCAGGGCAGCGGGATCGAAGGTGGGATGCAGCAGCATGTCCAGAGACTTGGCGTCAATCTGCATCAGCGCTTCTTCCTCAGAAACCATGCCTTCATCGATCAGATCGCAGGCGATCTTGATGGCGGCGGCGGCGGTGCGCTTGCCGCTACGGGTCTGCAGCA
>CAYRFP010000045.1:0-17141 GCA_964423675.1 uncultured Oscillospiraceae bacterium | reverse complement strand
AGATTTCTTCGCTCAGCTCCATGCTGCCCACTTTCTTGCCCTGCATGTCGACGACTTCGATGTTAGGCATTTTGTTGTTCCTCCTTCTTTGCTACTCAGGCCTTAATGCTGTCGCGGATGAGCAGCAAACCTTCCTTGGGGCCGGGCACCGCGCCGTGCACCAGCAGCAGGCTGCGCTCGGCGTCCACCTGGACGATGGACAGGTTCTGAATCGTCACGCGCTCCACGCCGTAATGGCCGGGCATGTGCTTATTCTTGAACACGCGGGAGGGGTCGGAGTTCGCGCTCATAGAACCCAGGCCACGATGATACTTGGAGCCATGGGCCATAGGGCCGGTGTGCTGGTTCCAGCGGTAGATCGCGCCGGTGTAGCCGTGGCCCTTGGTGATACCGGTGATGTCAACAGTCTCGCCAGCGGCAAAGATGTCAGCCTTGATGGTCTGGCCGATTTCGTAAGCGGCGCAGTCATCCAGGCGGAATTCGCGCAGGCGGCGCATGGGCGCCACGCCAGCCTTCTTAAAGTGGCCGGCATCCGGCTTGTTCACCAGCTTGACAGCGCGATTCTCAGGAATCTGGTCAAAGCCGAACTGCACGGCTTCATAGCCGTCCTTTTCGGCAGTCTTCTTCTGCACTACCGTGCAGGGGCCCGCCTGAATGACCGTCACAGGAACCAGACGGCCGTCGGGCAGGAAAATCTGGGTCATGCCCAGCTTTTTGCCAACGATTGCCTTTTTCATAATTGCCCTCCTGCCTTACAGCTTGATTTCGATCTCGACGCCAGCGGGCAAGTCGAGCTTCATCATGGCGTCCACGGTACGGGGGTTGGGGTTGTGCACGTCGATGAGGCGCTTGTGGGTGCGGCGTTCGAACTGCTCACGGCTGTCCTTATACTTGTGCGGGGCGCGGAGGATCGTAACGATCTCCTTCTCGGTGGGAAGCGGGATGGGGCCGGACACCCGGGCTCCGGTGCGCTTCGCGGTTTCCACAATGCGCTCGGCGGACTGATCGATCAGGTTGTGCTCGTACGCCTTCAGCTTGATGCGGATTTTCTGGCTGGCCATGGTTTTTCCTCCTTGATTTCGTACTCACGGCTAAACGGGGGGAGTCTTTCCCTTCGGGGTCCGGCGCTTCGCAGGGGGCGCTTTCGCCCAGGGAAGCCCGTCGCCTTCCACGTTTATAACGCGGCTCGAGTCCGTCGTCGGGGTCTTGCCCCGGCTGGTCCACGATAATTACCCGCTCTGGCCAGAACGGCAACTTACCGCTTCATCCCATAAACAGACAACAGATATATTATAAAGCATTGCCTTCTGAATTGCAAGCTTTTTCCCGCTTATTTTTCAACTTTTTTTCGCTTTTTTCATTGATTTTTCCACGAAAACCCTTGGAAAATCAAGCTTTCCATTTTTTGCTTAAATCAACGCATCCGGGTGTGTCGCATAGGCCGAAGAGACGAGAAATTCGGAGTCCGGAAAGGGACGGGAGAAAACTGTAGTGTTATACGAGGGAACCATTCCTCGGGCGCTAAGGAACGGCCCCTCCAAGAAAGCCGAATAAGAAACAGCAGGACGAAACGAATCTACAAATGTGTTCCAGGCAAATCTTCAATTGACAGGAACACGTTGCCGATTCGATTCGAACCTGTACAATTCCAGCTGGTTTTCAGAAAAGCGCAAGAGGGTGCTTTTTACACAAAAGCACCCTCTTGCAAAAATTTTTCTGTTAAATTACACCGGCATCGTGCCGTCTTCGGCATTCAGGGAGGTAGGATCAGCCTTGAGCTGCTGCGCCTGGCGCCACTGGAAATACTTCGTGGCCACCTGCGGGAACAGCGCGTAGCTGAGCACGTCCTCGTCCTGCTGCGCATACTGCGCCACTTCCTTGCGATACCCTTCCAATTCCGGCTTGATATCGTCGGCAGGACGATGGGTGATCACCTTGTCAGAGCCAATGCACTTCTTGCGCACGGCTTCATCCACAGGCGCAGGCAGCCGGCCATATTCGCCGCGCAGCAGACCCTTGGATTCCTTGGTGACCATCTTGTAGCGCTCGCCGGCCAGCACGTTCATTACCGCCTGGGTACCCACGATCTGGGAGGTGGGCGTTACCAGCGGCGGATAGCCAAAGTCCTTACGCACCCGCGGCACTTCTTCCAGCACATCGTAATATTTGTCCATGGCGTTGGCCTGCTTGAGCTGGCCAATCAGGTTGCTCAGCATGCCGCCGGGCACCTGATATTGCAGCGCCTTAGCGTTCACGTTCAGCACCTTGCCCGGATCGCGCCAGCCGTCCTGGGTCAGCCGATCGGACACACCCCGGAAATGCTCGGCAATCTTGGCCAGCAGTTCTTCGTCCAGGCCGGTATCGTATTCCGTGCCTTTGAGCACGGCCACCATGGATTCCGTGGCCGGCTGCGAGGTGCCGCCCGCCAGGGGAGAAAGCGCTGTGTCGATCACGTCCACGCCCGCTTCCACGGCCTTCACCAGCGTCATCGCGCCGGTACCTGCAGTGTTATGGGTGTGCAGCACGATGGGCAGCTTGGTATTCTTCTTGAGCTTCTTAATCAGGCTGTAGGCATTGTAGGGCAGCAGCAGGCCCGCCATGTCCTTAATGCAGATGATGTCCGCGCCCATGGATTCAATATCCTTGGCCAGCTTGACAAAGTATTCCTCCGTGTGCACCGGGGAGGTGGTATAGCTCATGGCGACCTCCGCCGTGCCGCCATATTTCTTTGTGGCCTTCACGGCGGTCTTCATATTCCGCAGGTCGTTCAGCGCATCGAAGGTACGGATAATGTCGATGCCGTTATCGATGGACTTCTTCACGAAGTAATCCACCACGTCATCGGCATAATGCTTGTAGCCCAGGATGTTCTGCCCGCGCAGCAGCATTTGCAGCTTGGTGTTGGGCAGCGCCTTGCGCAGCTGGCGCAGCCGATCCCAGGGATCCTCGTTCAGGAAGCGCAGGCAGCTGTCAAACGTGGCGCCGCCCCAGCATTCCAGGGAAAAATAACCCACCTTGTCCAGCATCTCGCAGGCGGGCAGCATCTCGTCCAGCCGCATCCGCGTGGCGGCCTGAGACTGGTGCGCATCGCGCAGAATGGTATCAGTAATCTGAACCTTAGCCATATGGAAACTCCTTTCTTGAAGAGGATCTTCGGGGCCGCTGCTTCTGCAAGGCAAAGGCAGTTTCCCCGAACCCCTTCCGAAAAGCTGAATCGGGATACGGCTGATCCGGGAAGAATCAGCGCGTTTTCCCGTGTTGCATTTTGTTTAAGACCTTTGGAAAACCCGGGGAAAGCCATCCCGGACAGCCAGGATGGATCGCCCCGAAAAAGCTTTTTCTTCGCTTAGCCAAACATGCTCAGCAGCACGCCGGCAGCAATAGCAGAGCTGATAACGCCGGCCACGTTGGGGCCCATAGCGTGCATCAGCAGGAAGTTGCCCGGGTTGGCCTTCTGGCCTTCCACCTGGGAAACGCGAGCGGCCATGGGCACGGCGGAAACGCCGGCAGAGCCGATCAGCGGGTTAATCTTGCCGCCGGAGAGCTTGTTCATCAGCTTGGCCAGCAGGATGCCGCCCGCAGTGCCGCAACCAAAGGCCACCACGCCCAGCACAATGATTTCAATGGTCTGCAGCCGCAGGAAGGTGGAAGCGGTAGCGGTAGCGCCAACGGTGATGCCCAGGAAGATGGTGACGATGTTCATCAGTTCGTTCTGGACGGTCTTGTTCAGCCGTTCCACAACGCCGCATTCCCGCATCAGGTTGCCCAGCATCAGGCAGCCAACCAGCGGCGTGGCCGAGGGCAGCAGCAGGGACACCAGGATGGTGACCACGATGGGGAAGAGCACCTTTTCCTTATGGGTAACAGGGCGCAGCTGCTCCATCACGATCGAGCGTTCCTTCTTGGTGGTCAGCGCGCGCATGATAGGCGGCTGAATGACAGGCACCAGCGCCATATAGCTGTAAGCGGCCACGGCGATGGGCCCCAGCAGATGGGGCGCCAGCTTACCGGTCAGCCAGATAGCGGTGGGGCCATCCGCGCCGCCGATGATGCCAATCGCGCCCGCTTCAGCAGGCGTGAAGCCCAGCAGCACAGCGCCAACAAACGTTAGGAAAATACCCAGCTGGGCAGCCGCGCCCATGAGCAGCGTCTTGGGATTGGCGATGAGAGGGCCAAAGTCCGTGCCCGCGCCCACGCCGATGAAGATCAAGCAGGGATAAATGCCCAGCTTCACGCCCAGATACAGATAGTCCAGCAGGCCGGGAGTAATGGTCTTGCCGGCAGTGGCCAGCGCCGTACCCACAGCGGAATAGACCAGTCCATCGCTCATGTAAGCGCCCGCGCCATTGATGATCACCGGCACAGTTTCGGCCAGAACGGTCACGCCGTCTTCAGCGATCAGCCGACCCAGAGTATCCAGCGTGGCGCCAACGGAGAAGTTGGACGTGATCTGTCCGATAGACGTGCCCGCGGCGTTGAGGATCATGCCCGCGTTGTTCACCGTCAGCTCGCCCAGATTTAATAGGTCTTTGGAATCCACCAGAATGGCCCCGCCAAACAGGCTCCAGTTTGCATGGCCGCCGGCAAAAAGCTCTTCATGATACACCTCCGAGCCCAGCAGGTTCGTCAGCAGCATGCCAAATGCGATCGGCAGCAACAGCAGGGGCTCAAACTTTTTCACAATTGCCAGATAAATCAGCACACAGGCGATGCCCACCATCACCAGTGTCAGCGGATTCTGGATAAACAGGCTCAGGCCGGACTCGTTAGCCAGGTCCTTAAGCGTCTGCAGAATATCCACACTCATGGAGACTTACCCCTTTTCTATTTTTTTCGGCCCGGTTGATTTTCTTCAGTTCAGAACCACCAGCACATCGCCGGAATTCACGGACGCACCCTTGCTGACCAGCACCTGGGCCACGGTTCCATCCTGAGCGGCGAGGATTTCGTTTTCCATCTTCATGGCTTCCAGGATCACCAGGATATCGCCCTTCTTCACCGCCGAGCCCTGAGCCACCTTCACATCCAGAATCGTGCCGGGCATGGGGGCGGAAACCTTCACGCCGCCGGCCACGGGCGCAGCCTTGGGAGCGGGGGCGGGAGCCGCTTTGGGGGCGGCAGGAGCCGCAACAGGAGCCGCGGGAGCCGCAGCAACCGGGGCAGGGGCAGCAGCAACGGGGGCAGCGCCGCCCGCCACTTCTTCTACTTCCACTTCGTAGGAAACGCCATTTACCGTAATATTAAACTTCCGCATGATGATTATCTCCCTTCATTTACATCCGGCTGAAAATCTGTTCATCCCGGGCAGCGCGAGCCCGGGCCGTGCTGTTCTGCACGCGCTTGATGCGGCGCACCACAAAGCCGCCTGCGCTTTCGCCCTCCCACACCGCAGCAATCGCGGCAGAGATCACAGCGACGAGCTGCTCGTCCGCCATGGGATCCGCCGGGGCTGCTTCAGGAGCGGGTGCCTTCTCCTGCGTGGGGGCGATCGCTTTTTTTGACCGCTGAGTAATCGCAGTCATCACATAAATACAGCCAATCAGAATAAACAGGCCAAAGAAGACCACCAGCATGCCAATCACGGTGGTGGAAAGGCCCAGCATCAATTTGTCCATTTCGTCCTTCCCTCCTCAATTAAAGCGGCAGATTGCCATGCTTCTTGGGCAGGTTTACATCATGCTTCGCCGCCAGCATTTCCAGGGCGTAGATCACGTGCTTGCGGGTTTCCTTGGGATCGATCACATCGTCCACCATGCCCTGCTTGGCCGCATAGAGCGCGCCGGTCTTCTGGGCATAGGCTTCTTCCAGCGCTTCCCGGCTCTGGCCCTTTTGCAGCTTTTCGCCATCAAAGGTCTGCACGGCAGCTTCCCTGGTCAGCGGGGAAATCATCGCCGTGGGCCAGGCATACGCCATGTCTGCCACGTTCTTGCCGCCCATGGCCACATACGCCGCGCCCACTGCATTGCCCGTGATCACCGCGATCTTGGGCGCCGTGGCTTCCGAATACGCATAGCACAGATCCGCCGCGCCGCGCATCAGGCTGCCCTGGCCATCCACGGAGGGCACAGCCAGCCCGTTGGTGTTCACCAGCGTGACCACCGGCAGCTGATAGCAATCGCACAGCCGCACGAACCGCGCCGCCTTCCGGCAGCCGTCCGCCGTCAGCCGGCCCTGATCCTGGGCGTAATCCGTGGCCACCAGGCCCACGCTCCGGCCACCAACCCGCGCCAGCGCCGTCTTCACATCCTTGCCAAATTCCTTATACAGCTCGATCACCCGGCCGCTGTCGGCCAGATCTGCCATCAGCGCTGCCGCGTCATCCGCGTTTTCGCAGACCAGCTGACGGTTCAAATCATCATCTTCCACCAGCGCCGCGTCTTCCATATTGCACGCCGGCAGCAGATCCAGCAGCGCTGCAATCAGCGCCGCGGCCTCTTCCTCGTTCTCCGCCGTCAACGCAGCCGCGCCCTGCCGAGCCATTTCATCCGCGCCGAAGAGCTGCTGGGCAGTCTTTTCCTTGCCCTTTTCGCTGTTCATCACCAGCGCGGTATGCAGCGCCAGTTCCCCGGTCTTTTTCACCTGAATCGTCACATCGCAGACCTGGGCAATCATGGTTGCCAGCCCGCGGCAGGGGCCCATCACGCAGCCGATCATCGGGCACACACCGGAAAGCCGCGCCATCTGGCTGACGATCCCGGCATAAGCAGGCATTGCCGCCGCGCCCTCCTGAATTTTCACGCCTGCACTATCCAGCAGCGCCACCACCGGCGCGCCGTTTACCTTGGCCATTTTCAGCAGCTTCTGGATTTTCGCAGCCTGGCTTTCTGTCATCGCGCCGCCGCAGGACGCATAATCCTGGGCGAAGCAATACGCCGCGCAGCCGTTTACCGTGCCGAAACCGGCCACCACATGGCTTTCTTCCCGCAGTGCATCAATTTCCACGAAGCTGCCTGCGTCAAAAAGCTTAGCGGCCCACTCCCGCGCCGTGCATTTGCCGTCGGCGTGCTGCTTGGCAATGCGTTCCGCATCGCCCTGCACCATTGCGGCCTTTTCCTTGGCCAGGGCCTGCACCATTTCTGACATGTCCATTCCCTGTTCCCCCATTTCTTCAATCTCGATTGAGGCTCTGGATCTATTGAACGGCCCCCTTTTTCTCTTATGAAAAAAATAGAAGCCTTATCCTTACCCAAATTCTCCTATTCCACACACCACCCCTTTTTCCTGCTTTTTCGACAAAAAAACTTTAAGGGGGGAGACGAAAGAGGCAATCATAATTAATACGAGGAAACCACTCTTTAAAGGCTAAAGAACGGTTCCCTCGCATAATTTTTACTATATTTTTTTCAGTTTTCGCAAAGATTATTGGATGTCCTCAGAAACGGCTTCCTTGGCCATTCCAGCAAGATCCACTTCACCGGCTTCGATAGCGTCGGTCAGCAGGGAAGGCACGAAGGGATCGAAGGAATGCGGGTTCTTGGTGGTGTTGGTGCAGGAGATAATGTACCACATCAGTTCATCAAAAATGGCATTCGCATCATCCAGCGCCTTCTGCTGGTTCTCGATGGTATAGGCGGTCATATAATCCTTGGCGGCCTGCGGATCGGTTTCATACAGCGCCTTGGCCTGCGCCAACACTTCCGGATAGGAGACAACCAGCTTCTCCTCAACCATGTTCCAGTAATCGCGAACACCCTTGCCATACCATTCGCGGTCCTGCTTGCTCAGCGCATTGAGCCGCTTGAAGCAGTAATGCGCCAGCTTTTCGTCAGCGCCGTCCTTCTCGGGAACATAATCGTAGGCTTCGGCCACATCCTCGGTCAGGCTGCTCACAGGCAGATACACGCTGTGCTCCGCTTCAGAATTGCAAACCCAGGTGGTGCCAGCCATCTCGGCAGGCAGATTATCGTAAATTTCGATAACGCCAATGTTGATCTGGCGTTCGATGGCGATCACGCGGGTGCTGTAATCATAAGCTTCCTGATCCTCAGGGCAGTACTGAGTTCCCTCATAGCGGGAACGGGTCATGTCAAACACATCGTTCAGCGTGATAAGTTCATCCGGCTTATAGAACAGTTCGTAGATTTTGCCGGATTCAAAATCACCAGCAGAGGAAGGCGCAAACAGCACGTGGCCATACCAGGTACGCATGGTGTTGTTATCCCTGACGGTTCCGCCGGAGTAGGTAGCGAACAGGTCAAACTGCCCATCCTGCGTATACTTGGCCAGCCCCGCTTCCTCAGGCATGGAGAACAGCCCTTCGGAATACATCACGTCTTCACTCTCAGGATCCACGCATTGCAGCATAAAGTTGTTTCCATAAACCGCAACGCAGTCATCCGGGCACTTCACAGCGCACCACTGATGGCCTGTGTAGGTCTCCATATACCATGCTTCGTTCTGGTCCGCGATGACGAAGCAGTTCTGCTCCGCATTGCCAAACATCTCAATGTAATCAGCCAGAACCTGCACGCCTTCGCGCGCCGTGGATGCGCACAGCCCCACCAGCGCACACATAAACTGCTCGCTCAGGCCGTTTTCAGTGGTGGGATCCATCTGCGCAATTTCCTTGGTGACATAGCAGGTGGTAGCAGAAGAAATACCAACGCCGCATTCATTCACAACAGAGCCGTCAAAGACGCCCGAGGTGAAGGGAGTGGCGGTGTATTTGTAAGTGGTGTCCGGCAGCGGGAATTCGCCGCTGCTGCCCTTCTGGAACATGCGGCCGGGCTGATTTTCAACGCGTGGCACCACAACGGTGTTCCCCTGTGCCGTGGTCCATGCATCGACGGTGTGGCCGAACATATAAGTACCGTTTGCGCTGGCATCCTTACCGACATAAAAGCCTGTGCACGCAAACGCGCCGACACTGCTCATAGCCATAACGAAAACCAGTAAAAATGCCACAAATTTCTTCATAATCCTTTCCCTCCATGCGTTTTATTTCTGTCTTTCAACAGATTGGGAGTATCATAGCATCATGATAAATCAATGTCAACAATTGCACACAAAAAAAACAATTGCTTCTTCAAGGCACTATTTGGCTTGTGGGAAAGGAAAAGAATTCTGTCGGGAGGGAGGTTCTTTCCAAGTGGAAGAATCCCCCTCCCGCACCAGCCCCGAGAAAGCCGTAGGGGAAAAAATAAATGTGAGGGAACCATTTTAGGGGCTAAAGAAGGTTCCCTCACACTCCCTCTAAGAAGGCCGAAAGGGCAGGACGTAACGAATCAACATGACTTGTTCCGAATAACCCTTTAAAACTCTCCGGGACGCATTGCTGATTTGATTCGGCCATGTATAATCCCAGCAGTTTTTCAGGAGAGCGAAAGAGGATGCTTTTGAGTCAAAAGCACCCTCTCGCAAATTCCCCTTCCTTTCCGTCTCCCTTACTCCTCGTCGCAGGAATTATCCTGCTCCATGGCGCGGGAAATGGTCTGGAATAAATGCTTTTCCATCACGGCGGAAATAATGTCCTCAGCCTCGGCGACAACAAAAACGGGCGCGCCTTGCGCGTCCGTTTCAATGTGTGTCACCAGCAGCTGCTCACGCGCGTCCGCCCGTTCCAGAACAGCATAAGTCGCCCCGGCGTAAACCGCCAGCGATGCTACCCGGAACCGATACATCCGCCCGTCCGGCGCGGTTAATTCCACTTGCGCGCCGATCAGCGCCTGGCTGTCATCCATGTTATTCGTCCTCTTCCTCGTCCATCATGGCCACGAATTTGTCAAACACGGCCTGGGACACATCGTCATCATTCACGGAGACGTAAATGTCCTCGTCGGTCTCGGGATCCTTCTCGATTTTCAGGATCAGCACTTCGCCGTCCTCATCGTCGGTCTCCTCGTCGTTGAGCAACATCAGCACCACATACAATTCGTCCTCATGCTCGATCGTGGTCAGATATTCGAAACGGCTGGTCACGCCCTCTTCATCCGTCAACTCCACAATGCCTTCCGGCAGTTCTTCTTCGGGAACGTTGTTCTTGATATCATCGGCCATTTTCTTGCCCTCCCAATAAATTCTTTATGAAATGCGCGCTTGCGCATGATCACCGGGTTCTGTCCAAATACTGCTGCAAAATCACCGCAGCAGCCACCTTATCCACCGTGCCCTTCCGCTCCTCCCGGCGCATGCCGCCCTCAATCAGCGCATCATGAGCCGAAACCGTGGACAGCCGCTCATCCTCAAACACAACCGGCAGCCCAGCCTCTTGCAGCTTGCCCACAAACTGGCGCACCTTCTGCGCCTGAAAGCCCTCGGTTCCATCCATGTTTCGGGGCAGACCGGACACGATTAACTCGCAATCCTGTTCCTGATACAGCTTGGCAATCGCGCGGCAATCCGGGCCCCAGCCCACGCGAGTATACACGCTGTGGGGAGACGCGATACAGTGCAGCCCATCGCTCAGCGCAATGCCAATTCGCCGGTCGCCAATGTCAAGCCCTAAAATCCGGCCCATCAGCTAAGCTTGTTGGATACGTAAAACCGCACCAATTCCTCCAGAATTTCGTCCCGCTCCAGCCGGCAGATCAGCGCGCGCGCCCCCTGAAAGCTGGTGATATACGTGGGATCGCCCGTTAAAACGAAGCCCACCAGCTGGGTGATCGGATCGTACCCCTTGGCCTGCAACGCGTGATAAACATGAGCCAGGATGTCCGCCGCCGTCTGGCTGCCCTCCGAAATCGGCTGTAGCTTCATCGTCTCGAAGTTCTCCTGCATGGCGCTTCGCCTCCTCTCTCCATTGTCTCATTATACACGATTTCTACGCTTACCGCAAGGACAAAAAATGTCGTGAAAAGGGTAAAACAGAATTTTTACAAAAGGGCGGGGGAGACGGAAAATTTATATAATGCGAAAGGAGACTTTTGCATCAAAAGTCCCCTCATGTACCCTTCTCAAGAAAGCCGAATAGGAAAAGGCAGGATGAAACGAATCCACAAATGTTGTTCCAAGCAAATCTTCAATTGACAGGGATGCGTTGCCGATTCGATTCGACCCCATATATTCCCAAACAGCTTCCTTAGAAGGTACGCGAGGGAGCCACTCTTTGGCCTTCAAAGAATGGTTCCCTCGCAAAAAAAGTATTTTTTCTACTCAGATTCTCCGCAGGGTCTGATACTTGCCCGAGCGAAGGGTTTTGAGCAAATCCTCGTTGTTACGAATCCGGTTTTTCGTAATCAGACCGCCGGCAATCGCGCTGTCGGGATGATGGAAATCCGAGCCACTGGTGCGAATCAGCATGTTCCGCTCCGCCCAGATCTCGGCCATCTCGTCATGCGAATGGTGCATCGCATTGCCGTTGAAAATTTCCAGCCCATCCAGATACCGCTCGTCCATAATGATCGTCCCATATCGGAACGGATGCGCCTGCACCAGCAGATAATCCGCTTCCCGCACCTTCTCGCTTAATTCTTTCAGGGTGCACTTACGCAGATCTCCCGCCTCCAAAAGCCATTCCTTGGTGATCCCGTAAATCAGATAATCGTTGGGAATGTACGGCTCGTCCGGCTTGCTCAGATTCACCTCGCAGCCCAGCATTACGTCAAAATCATCCCCCGCCGCATCCTGCAGATTATAATACCCCTGCATGAACCGGTTCACCTTCCGTTGCCAGGACGCACGATCCAGCCCAACAAAGGTAGCGTTGTTAATATGATCCGTGCAGACAATTCCCGAATATCCTGCCAGCTTATAGGCCGCCACAATCTGATCTGCCATCGCCGTGGCACAGGCGCTTACCCGCCCGGTGTGGACATGCATGTCAAGCAAATACATCGTTCGTTCCCCTCTTTTTCCGCTCCGCGCCGTCTGGACGCGAATGCATTGCTTGTCGCCCCGACGCTGCCGCCAGGGCTGTATTCATTCGCTTTCTTATTTCCCGAAAATCCGCACTGGCAGCACCAGGAAGGTGTAATCGTCCCCTTCGATGGGCTTAATCATGCAGGGCGACACATTGCTGTTGAAGCACATGCAGATGCGTTCGCCATCGATGTTATGGATGATGTCCGTCAGATACCGGGAATTGAAGGCAATGTTCAGCTCGTTTCCTTCAAAGCCAATCTCAATCTCTTCGTGTACATCGCCCCGTTCCGCATTGGCCGTCAGTTCCATAACGCAGCTTTGCTGCATATGCAGATAAATCAGGTTGTTCTTTCCTTCTCGGGCCATCAGGCTGCATCGTTCGATGGAATCCGAGAACTGCGACCGCATGACCATCACTTCCGTGGTCCAGGTGGTGGGCAGGATCCGGCGATAATCGATGAATTCGCCGGTAAGCAGCGTGGCATATACCCGCACACTGCCAAAGGAATACATGATGTGGGACGAATTGAACACGATCTGGGCCATCTCATCGCTGTCGGGCAGCATTTTGCTGAATTCGCCCAGAATCCGCCCCGTGACTACGGCGCTGATCTGCCCTTTGGTGGCCGAGGCCGACAGCTGGTTTTCAGCCTTGATCCGTTGCAGAGCCAGCCGGAAACCATCCAGGCCCACCATCAGCGTCTCCTGCGAATGCACTTCCATCAGAATGCCGGTAAGGATCTTGCGGCTTTCATCGGTGGATACAGCGAAAAGCACCTTGCTGATGGCGTCCCGTAGCCGATTGCAGGGCAGGTTCACCACGTTCTCGCCCATCACGTCCCGCAGATCCGGAAAATCCTCTGCCGCCATGCAGGCCATGGACGTGTTGCTGCCCCGGCTGCGAATCAGCGCCCGCATCCGTTCGTCAATCCGCACGTCCACCTCGCCGGCGGGCTGCTTACGCATCATTTCATAAAACAGCTTTGCCGGAAGCAGCGCACAGCCGTCCTCCTCCACGATGGCGTTCACCTTGGCTTTGATGGAAATTTCTCCGTCCGTGCAGGTCAAAACCAGGGCGTCGTCCGTGGTTTCAATCAGCACGCCGTCATAGGCCGGCTTAATGGGCCGCGCCGCAATGGCGCGGGTTACCATGCCTAAGCTATAATTGATCTCATCGGTCTGCACCCGAAAATGCATGCTGTCATCCCCTTTGCAAAAGATGCTGCCCTTCGGCAGTCCGGGTTTCCCGGGGCCCGCCACGGCGGCAGGCGACCGCCCGAAAAGCAGTAGTAGTAGTAATATATATACGTAGTAGTAGTAGGGGCTGGGGATAAGTGGATAACCGCGAAAAACCCAGGAATTACAAGGCTTTGCGGCTTTTTGGCGCTGGGGATAAACGGGGAAAATCCGGGATAAACCTGGGATAACTCCCTTTTCCGTCGCCGGTTCGCGCCGCCTGAGCGGCCGTCCCATTGCTCCATACCTATTCATTGTCGCATATTTTGCAGAAAAATGCAAGAAAAACCCCATTTTCCCCTGCAAATTTTTGGCCGTCTTTTTGTTCTTCCCCTGTTTTCCACATTATCCACAATCGCGCTTTCCACAGTCTGTGCATAACTCGGTCCAGGCGCCATCAGGCTTTTTACCCCCTTCTTTTAGCTTATGCCCATTTTATCCACAAAAGAATCCCCAGAAAGCCCAAAAGAAAATCAGCCCGGACAGCACCTGTTTTTTCGGCAGAAACGGCGCTTTTTTCGGGCTGATTCGCAGCGAATTTGCAATAAGCTTTCCTATTATATAAGGTGTGCGTGAAATAAAGAAAGAAGGAAGCGGTTCCCTGAGCTGTGAGGAACGGCTTCCTATGCCGGGTTTTCCGGGATGCCAGATGGGTTATTCCTTTACGGCATCCATGTCATGGAACAGCATGGAGATGCACCAAAGCCCAGCCGCGCCCACCACGGTGTAAATAATCCGGCTGACCAGAGCAGCTTGGCCGCCGAAGATGTATCCCACCAGATCAAACTGGAAAATCCCGATCAGCCCCCAATTCACGGCCCCAATAATGGCCAGCAGCAGCGCGATTTTATCCGCCATGCGAAAAATCCTCCCTTTTATCAGTTTCAGGAATAGCATGCCCCTGTTTCTGGCGGATTATGCAGAGGAAGGAATGTTTCACGTGAAACATTGTAAATTCTGGGTACTGTGCAGGGATGCTCTTTTCAAATGCAATGGACGATGATATAATGATGAACGAAAACCATTTGCATACGAAGGAGGAACCAATGCGCATTATCATTGTCGGCGGCGGCAAACTGGGGCTGAGTCTGGCGCAGCAGCTGGTGAATGAAGGCCATGATATTACTGTGGTGGATCAGAGCGAGGCCGTGGTGCAACGGGGAATGGACACTCTGGACGCGCTGTTTATCAAGGGCAGCGGCGTCAGCGTGGAATCGCTGACGGAGGCCGACGTGCAGCACACCGATATTCTTATTGCTGCTACGGCGGGAGACGAACTGAATATGCTCTCCTGCCTGACGGCCAAGCGTCTGGGCGCTCAATATACCATCGCCCGCATCCGGGAGCCAGAATATCTGACCAGCCTGCCCTTCCTGCAAAAGGAATTGGGCATTGACTATGTGATCAATCCTGAGCGCTCCACGGCTCGGGAAATCAGCCGGATGCTGCGCTTTCCCTTTGGCGGGAATATTGAAACGTTTGCCCGCGGCCGAGTGGAAATGGTAGATTTCCGCGCTGCGGAGGGGGATCTGGTGGTGGGTGTGCCGCTGGCAGATCTGTATAAAAAGAATCGGTCGCTACCCAAGGTGCTGTTCTGCGCGGTGCAGCGGGGGACGGAAGCCATCATTCCCCGGGGCGATTTCGTGATTCAGCCCGGCGATCGGGTGCATGTGGTGGCAGATGTGAAAACCATCACGGCGTTTTTCGAGGCGCTGGGCAAGGGCATGGTGCCCATCCGCTCGGTGATGATTATGGGCGGCGGCAGGATTGCCTATTATCTGGCGTCAATGCTCACGGCCATGAAAATCAAGGTTTCCATCATTGAAATGAAGCCCCAGAAGGCGAGGTTTCTTTCTGAGGAACTGCCGGACGTGACCATCATCGAGGGGGACGGCACGGATCAGGAGCTGCTGGAAAGCGAAGGCCTGGCAGACACGCACGCCTTCGTTACCCTGTCTGATCGGGACGAGGAAAACCTGATGGCCGGGTTCTATGCGGTGCAGCGGGGCGTGAAGAAGGTCATCGTCAAATCCAGCCGGGATAATTACTCCGCCATTATGCATGATATGGGGCTGGATTCCATTATCAGCACCAAGGCCGTGGCCTGCAATACCATCTTGCGGACGGTCCGGACCCGGGCCAATCGTTCCTTTGCATCGGTGCAGCGGATGTACCGGCTGATGGATGGGACGGTGGAAGCCTTGGAATTCATTGCCGAGGGTGGAGAAAACTACATCCATGTGCCGCTGAATGATCTGAACGTGGCCCGGGATTGCCTGATTGCCGTGATCGTGCGGGAAGGTCAGGTCTATATTCCCCACGGCGGCGATACTATCGAGGCGGGCGACAACGTGATCGTCATCAGCCGGCGCGCTGGCATCCGTTGGCTAAACGAAGTGGTGAAGCACAAATAAATTCCCGGAGAAACACAAATTATATAGAAGAAATGCATGCAAAAGGGGATGATGCATTGAATTATCGGCTTGTTTTTCGTCTGCTCGGCCGCTTATTGCTGTTGGAAGCGGCGCTGATGGTTCCGTCCCTGGGCGTGGCGATGTATTACGGTCAGGGAGACGCAGGAGCCTTTGCTCTGACTATCCTGTTCACGGCGCTGATCGGCGCGCTGCCAGGATTCCTGCTCAAACCAAAGCGGCAGGATTTAAGCGCCCGGGATGGGATGGCCGTGGCGGGGCTGAGCTGGGCGATTCTCTCGCTGTTCGGGGCGCTGCCCGCCTGGATATCCGGAGCCATCCCACATCTGGCAGATGCGTACTTTGAAACCGTCAGCGGATTTACCACCACTGGCTCCACCATCCTCAGCGAAATTCAGTCCTTACCCAGAGGCATTCTGTTCTGGCGCTCCTTCACCCATTGGATTGGGGGCATGGGCGTGCTGGTGCTGACAGTGGCGCTCTTGCCCAAGCTTTCCGGGCGCACGGCCCACCTGGCCCGGGCGGAAAGCCCAGGCCCCACCTTCTCCAAGTTGATGCCCAAGATGGGCGATTCGGCCAAGGTGCTGTATCTGCTGTATATCGGGCTGTCGCTGGTGGAAGTGGTTTTGTTGATGTTGGCAGGGATGAACCTTTATGATGCGCTGATTCATACCTTTGGTACGGCTGGCACCGGCGGCTTTTCCAATTATAACGCCAATGTGGCCGCGTTTAACAGCCCGGCTATTGAATGGATCATCAGCGTGTTCATGATGTTGTTTGGCGTCAACTTCGCGGTTTACTTCCATCTGCTGCGTCGGGAATACAAGCTGGCGGTGGGAACGGAAGAGCTCTGGGTGTATGGGGGAATCCTGCTGCTGTCCACGCTGGGGATCACCGTTTCTCTGCTGTTCAGCGGCGAAACCTTTTCAAAAGCGATCCGGGATTCCTTCTTTCAGGTAACCTCTATTATCTCGACTACTGGCTATGCCACGGCGGATTATAATTTCTGGCCGCTGTTCGCTCGAGGGATTCTGGGATTGCTGCTGTTTACGGGCGCCTGCGCCGGGTCCACGGCGGGAGGATTTAAAATCAGCCGGGTGGTGCTGCTGTTTAAAGGCGCCTTCCGGGATTTGCGGCATACGTTGCAGCCCCGCAAAGTATCGGTTGTTCGGTTTGAAGGCAAGGTGGTTTCCGAGGAAACCATGAGCCAGCTGGGGATTTACTGTTTCCTGTATGCGGTGCTGCTTCTGGGCGGCACACTGCTGATCTGCCTGGAGCCGGTTGATCTGGAATCAGCGTTTTCGGCGGTGTTAACCTGCCTGTCCAATGTAGGGCCGGGGTTTGGCAAGGTTGGTCCTATGGAGAATTTCGGTTTCTTCTCCGCTCCTGCCAAGCTGCTGCTGTCCTTTTTGATGCTGGCGGGACGATTGGAGATCTATCCGATCCTGCTGCTCTTCGCGCCAAGCATGTGGAAAAAGAATCGATGAAAGAAAAGGGAGCCTCATCGGGAGTGGTCCAATAAAACAGTATAATAAAGTTTTCGGGAAGGCGGCATGAGTGATCATGCCGCTTTTCCGTTCATAACGTCATAGAGTAAATTGGCGGGGAGTATGCCAATGTAGTTGTAGCTGATCGTCACATCCTGCACTCGGTGTCCGCTGGACTTGTCCGGTG
>CAYRFP010000044.1:0-17724 GCA_964423675.1 uncultured Oscillospiraceae bacterium | reverse complement strand
GGATCTGGGCCTGATGGCCATGAGCTACGGCTATGTGTACGTGGCTACTGTGGCTATGAGCGCCAATCCCGCTCAGCTGATCAAGGCGATGATCGAGGCCGAAAAGTATCATGGCCCGTCCCTGATCATTGCGTATGCGCCCTGCATCAACCACGGCATTAACATGTCCCTGGCGCAGGCCGAAATTCGCAAGGCTGTGGCCGCTGGCTATTGGCCGCTGTATCGTTACAATCCCGATCTGGAAACGCCCCTCACCGTGGATAGCAAGGATCCCAGCGAGTCTTATCAGGACTTCATCCGCGGCGAAAACCGTTATCAGACCCTGCTGAAGATGTTCCCCGATGCTGCGGAAAAACTCTTCTCTCAGAATGAAGAAGATGCGCAGAATCGTCTGGCCATGTATAAGAAGCTGGCTCAGAAGGACAATTGAGCAGCGCGGCTGAAGCAATAATCTAATAAAACAGGAGGGCTTTCTTCGAAAGAAGAAAGCCCTTTTTGCTGCCGAAAAAAAAGCAGCAGACAAAATTAAAAAGCGGAGTTCCCGTTTTCGGGCACTCCGGATTGTTGGTTCAGGAAAATCAGTCCCGTCGCCGGGCAATGGAAATCAGCCGAAGAAGCTGCATCAGCGCAGATACGAAGGAGGCTACATAGGTCAGCGCTGCGGCACTGAGTACTGCTTTCACGCCTTTTTGTTCCTCCTGGGTCAGGAAACCTGAATCTCCCAGCAGCGCCATGGCACGGCGGCTGGCGTTTACTTCCACTGGCAGCGTTACCAGCGAAAACAGCACCACTAGACCGAACAGCAGAATGCCCGCCTGCACCAGCGGCTCCCAGGAGAAGATGAGCCCCAGCACAAAAATAGGCCAGGCCAGATTCGAGCCGATGTTAACCACCGGCACCATCAGTGAACGCAGATGAAGAAAGGGATAATTTTGCTGCTTTTGCAGGGCATGACCTGCTTCGTGGGCGGCAATGCCCAGCGCAGCAATGCTGGCGGAGCCATATACGCCGTCGGATAGACGAAGGGTGTTGGTTCGGGGATCGTAATGGTCGGTTAACTGGCCGGAAGTTCGGGAGATGGTCACAGGCTCCGCACCATGCTGCCGCAGCAGCAGCGTCACGGCGTCCTCGGCGGGCAGACCCCGCTGGGTGCGGACACGACTGTATTGCGTAAATGCCCGCTGCACCCGCCCCTGCGCCCAGAGCCCCAGCAAAAGGCCGGGAATGAGAAAAATAACGGTGGAATCCCAGTACATGAACAGACCTCCTTGGGAAATAAAAGCGGGCAACGCCCAGAACAAAGGGAGAAACGGCGAAGGAATGCGTCTGGCAGAGCCTTCTTCTGTCTTATAGTATACCACGGATTTGTGAAAAACCTGTGAACTTCTTATAGTACACAATATGGCCGCTTTTTTGCGTTCTTTCGGATGTTCCTTTTTCGCAGCGCCAAATTTGGGCATTGATAATCAAGAAAGAACTCGAATATGCACTAATTTGGTAGAAAACAAAACAGATTCCTCCATTTTTGTTGACACAGGAAAGAAAATGGGAAAGAATGAAGGATCAATGCATCTATGCTCAGGTTTTGGTTCAAATGTTTCTCAAGGGCTTCGATTGCAAAACGCTGGCTCGGCGCACCGGCTTGCCCTATTCTACGCTGCGGCGCAAGCTGCGGGGGGAGAGCGCGCTGCTGTTTACCGATGCTTTGGCCATTCGCCAGGCCCTGGGCAGCAGCCTGGCGCTGGAGCAGCTGTTTGAGCGGAAGGAGGCGTGAGGATGCGGAGACTTCCGGTTTCGGGCGAAGCGGCGCTGCTGCTGGATACGACTCCGGAACAGCGGGCGGAAGCGCAGCATTTTTTGGCTCAGGCACAGCGAATTCATGCGATGATCGGGCTGAAGCTGGCACAGCTGGATCAGCTGCGGGAGCAGGGAACACGAATGACCCGGGCGCTGAGCGGGTTGCCACGGGGCAGCGAAAAGAGCGATCCGGTGGGGGAGACGGCGGCCAAACTGGCGGATCTGGAAGCGGCGCTGCTGGCGGATTATCACGCCCTACTGGAGAAGCAGACGGCCATTCGCGGCCTGATTCAGGCGCTGCCGGATCCGCTATGGCAGGCGATGATGGAAATGCGGTATTTGCAGGGCGCGTCTTTTCCGCGCATTGCGGCCAAGCTGGAATATGACGAGCGGCAGATTTATCGCTTCCATAAGAAAGCGCTGGCGCATGTGGCCGTACAGATGCGGGAAAAAGAGCGGAGAGGGAGCCAGGCATAAAGGCTCCCTCTTTTTATGCAGAAACGAAGCCGTTAATGAACATCCATATTCAGCACAGGCAACGTATCCGCTGCATCGCCAGCGACCACCTGCGGCAGTTCTCCGTTCCAGCGGTTTACCTGCGTGAACTGAATCAGCGCTTCGGTCAGGGATTCGGCGATTTTCTGGTTTGCCTCCGCTTCGGCCTCGGCCTGAATCCGGATGGAATACGCTTCCGCATCCGCATTGATCTTTACCACGTTAGCTTCGGCTTCAGCCTGAATTTTCTGGCGTTCCGCCTGCTGCTGGGATTCCATGGTCTTTTGCTCCTGCTCGATTTCGGCCTGAAGTTTTTTCTGGGCGGCCACCTGCTTGGCTTCCACAGCGTCGGTAAACGCATCGGAGAAATCCACGTTTTCAATGGAAATGGAGATGATGCTGATGCCATAGCGCTGCATTTCTGCGCTCAATTGATCCCGAATCTGGGTGGATAATTCCTCCCGGGCGCTGATAAGGTTTTCCGCAGTGTATTTGGAAAAGACGGCTTTGGTGTTTTCCATCATGCGGGGGTTAATCAGCTTCACGAAGTAATCTGTGCCCACTTCCTTAAACAGGGTCATGGCGGTGGATTTATTGATTGCGTAGTTGATGGAGCCGTCAATGGCTACCTGCTGAATATCACTGGAAAAAGCCTGGGTGGAGAAGGTCATCTTCTGCTCCCGGTTATCCATGAGAATAATCTGCTGGAAGGGGCTCTTGATATGGAAGCCGGCTTCCAGGGTATAATCTTCTACCTTGCCAAACGTGGTGATGATAGCGGTATAGCCAGTGGGCACCTGGGTGGTGCAGAAGCTGGCGACTACAGCCAGAAGGATTACGGCCAGCAGGCCCAGAATCAGATGCTTTTTTGCGCGGTTGCTCATAGATGTTTTCTTCCTTTCTTATAGCGGCAGGGTGCCCTGCAACGTAATTCAGTATAGCACGGATGGATTTTTATGGCTACGATTTTTCGCTGAAAAATACAATTTTGCGCCTTAATTGTCGCAAAATTGACGCAAAGCCCTTGAGCGAAGGGGCGGGTTGGTGTAAAATAAGAGCGGTTCACTCGTTGCCAATGCAGGAAGGAGAGCATTTGCTTATGGAAGATAAACTGCTGCTTTGGCCGGATCAGGATGCGCCCTATACGCAGGATGATCCGGCTCATCTTCAGCCTTCGCTTGCGCCCTTTCCCGTGGCAGGGGCACGGGGCGCAGTGGTGGTCTGCCCCGGAGGAGGATATTCCACGAAAGCGCCCCATGAAGGCGCGCCCATCGCCCGGATGCTCAACGCGCAGGGGATCGCGGCCTATGTGCTGGATTACCGAGTGGCTCCCTGCCATCGGGAAGCGCCGCTGAGCGACGCCAAGCGCGCGATTCGTCTGGTGCGTTCGTTGGGGTATGAAAAGGTGGGCATCCTTGGCTTTTCCGCCGGCGGAAATCTTTGCTGCTGCGCCGCCACGCTTTATGACGCGGGGGATCCTGCATCGGCCGATCCCATTGAACGGATTTCCTCGCGCCCGGATGCGTTTATTCCCTGCTATGCGGTGGTCACCATGAATCGGGATTTCACGCATTTGGGTAGTCGTCAGCGGTTGCTGGGGGATGCATGGGAGGATGATACGCTGGCCCGGCGCTTTTCTGCTGAGGAAAACGTGACCGATGATACGCCTCCGGCCTTTATCTGGCACACGGCAGAGGATCAGGGCGTGCCTGTGCAGAACAGCCTGCATCTGGCTGCAGCACTGGCAGCGCATCATGTGCTGTTTGAAATGCATGTATATCCAAAGGGTCGCCATGGGCTGGGACTGGCGGCAGAAGAACCGCCCGCCGCGAACTGGGGCAATGCCTGCTGCCGGTGGCTGCTGGAAAAGGGATTTGGCGTATGAACGATTTACGAGAAAAGATGGAAGAAAAGCTGCATTCCTCCAAATGGTGGAAGGAAATAGCCATGCTGAACGTGGGCACAATTCTGGTGTCCATGGGGGTTTATTTCTTCAAATTTCCTAATCATTTTACTACGGGCGGCGTCAGCGGCATATCCATTCTGATTGACCGATATATTCCGTCAATGACGGCAGCAACGCTGAACCTGATTTTAAATCTGGTGCTTTTGCTGGTCGGCGTGGTATTCCTGGGGCGTTCCTTTGGCGTACGCACGGCGTATTCCACGGTGGTTTCCTCGGTGTTAACACTGGCTTTGGAAAAATGGGTGCCCATGAATACGCCCATGACGTCGCAGCCGCTGATGGAACTGATTTTTGCAGTGGGTCTGCCCTCGGTGGGCACGGCGATTCTTTTTGACGTGGATGCGTCCTCCGGCGGCACGGATGTGATTGCGATGCTGTTTAAGAAGTATACTCGGGTGAAGGCGGGAACGGGCCTGGCCATGGCAGATGCGGCGGTGGCCATAGGGGCCTGCTTCGCCTTTGGCATGGAAACGGGGCTGTTCTCTTTGTTCGGGCTGTTCCTCAAATCCATGTTGGTGGACTTGGTGATGGATAACCTTCATACCTGCAAGGTGTTCCAGATCGTGACCACGAATCCGGATCCTATCTGTCATTACATTATGGAAAAGCTGGACCACAGCGCCACGTTGACCCATGCCGTGGGTTCCTTTAGCCATGGGCAGCGGGAAGTGGTGATGACGGTGGTGAACCGTTCTCAGGCGGCACGGCTTCAGCGCTTCGTGCGCCAGACCGATCCTCATTCCTTTATTACCATCACGTCCTCCTCGGATATTATCGGCAAGGGATTTAAGGGAATGACCGAATAAACTGAATCAGATACTCCGTCGAAAGGGAGGAAGCTCATGGCGTCCAAACTGATCTTTGTCCCTGATTCTTTTAAGGGCAGCATGTCCTCCGCGCGCATTTGCGCCATTTTGGCGCATGCGGCGGTGCTGGAAATGCCGGGCGTGGAAACAGCGTCTATTCCGGTAGCAGATGGCGGCGAGGGCACGACGGACGCTTTTCTGGCCGCAGGAAACGGCGAAAAAAGATCCTGCTTTGTAATGGACCCCTGGGGCGAGGAAACGCCAGCCTTTTATGGAGTGCTGCCGGGGAAAACCGCAGTGGTTGAAATGGCAGCGGCAGCGGGACTTCCGCTGGTTGGCAATCGGAAAAATCCTGAAAAAACCACCACCTTCGGCGTAGGACAGTTGATTCGCGCCGCGCTGGAGCAGGGAGCAGAGGAAATTATTCTGGGGCTTGGCGGCAGCGCGACCAATGATGGCGGTTGCGGTGCGGCTGCGGCGCTGGGCGTTTGCTTCCGGGATGCGGCTGGAACGTCTTTTATTCCCACTGGCGAAACTTTGCATCAGATTGCCGCGCTGGATGTGTCTCCCGCCCGCGCACTGCTTCAGGGAAAACGGCTGCGGGTAATGTGCGATATTGATAATCCATTGTGCGGCGCCCGCGGCGCGGCTCAGGTATTCGGCCCACAAAAGGGCGCGGATGCGACGATGGTGCGGCGCCTGGACGAAGGCCTTGCGCATTTGGCCCGGATTGCTCGGCGCGATACAGGGGTGGATATGCAGGCAATTCCCGGCGCAGGCGCGGCGGGCGGCATGGGCGGTATGGCTGCGCTGCTGGGCGGGAAAATGGAAATGGGCATTGATGTGCTGCTGGATTCCGTGGGCTTTAATCAGTTGCTGGAAGACGCGCTGCTGGTGATCACAGGCGAAGGACGGCTGGATAGCCAGAGCTTGGGCGGCAAGGTGGTAGTGGGCGTGAGCCGCCGCTGCCGGGAAAAGAAAATTCCCTGCCTGGCGCTGGTGGGCGGCTATGCAGGAGATTTGGATGCGGCTTACGCAGCAGGGCTTACTGCGGCATTTCCGATCTGTCCCGGCCCCTGCATGCTGGAAGAAGCTATGAAAAATGCCGAGCACTTTCTTTTGGCCACCGCGCGAAACGCCTTGCGGCTGTTCCACCCCGCTCCATAACAGACATAATAAAACACGCGGAAACCGAAAACGTTTTTCGGAAGCCGCGTGTTTTTGTTTGCGGAGGAATTAATATTCCGCCCGGATGCCGATTTTTACGGTCTTGTCATTTTGGAGATAGAAAGAGAGGATCACCTTGGCGCTGTCTTCCTTGCGGGTGTAGCGGTAATCAATGCGGGCAGCGTTTCCGCCCAGCGCATACAACTTGCCCAAGGTGCCGTTTTGATCGTCATAATAGAGGCTGCGGTCGCCATTCTGGTCGTAGGTCTGGCCCACATCCCGGTATTTTCCGGTGATGTCCTCAGCGCTGGCTCCGATTTTCAGTTTGCGGGGCGCAGTGATTGAGGAACTGTTAGTCTCAAAGAAATAAAGCACATAGCCGTTTTCGCTCATGACGAATCGAGCCTGTCCCCAGCTATAGCTGCATTGGATGCAGTTACCGGGCATGGTTTCCTCCGTGATCCCCTGTTCGGATTGAGGAGAACCGAACTTTTTTTCAAAAGCTTCTTTGGTGGTTTTCAGCAGCGTGAATTCGGAGAAATTATCGTTGCTGCCAAAGTACGTCTTGGAGAGGGTGCCGATTTTATAGGTGCGCTCCATCACGTTGCTGACCTTGCCGTATCCGTTAACCGCCACGGCCTTTACCGTCACCTTTCCATCCGGCAGATAGAAGGGCTCGCCGGTATAGATGGGCGAATTAGAGGTGGGCGTCTGGCTGTCCAGGGTGTAGTAGATAGTGATGTCCTTGCTCTCCTGGTCGCCGTAGTCCGGAGTGCCTTCCGATTCCTGATACCGCAGCCAGATGCGCTGGCGCTGTTTATATTCGCCCGGAGCCAGAGAGGCGTAAGGCGCGGTAGGGATGGGGAGATTGATGGTATATTTCACGCTGAGTTCATCGCTGACCAGGTCGTTGGAAACGGCTACGGCCCGCAGGATATGGGTGCCCTCGGTGAGATGGATTTTGTCGGTGTAAAGCGTTCCATCCTCGGGCAGCTGGCCCTCCTCGCCGAAGACATAGTAAATATCATAATCCTCGGCAGAGAGCAGCTGAATATCCTGTTCCAGCATCAGGCTGCCGGCTTCCTTATCGGTGGTGGGCGTGGAGGGAATCAGATCCTCCCGCTGCCGACGGAAAGAAGAATCGCCGGTATTCTCATAAGCCAATTGCAGGAAGGAGGAAAGCTCCATCCGCCGATCCTGGTCTTGCAGCATGCGGACAATGGCCTGATAGGCAAACACGTTTTCCTTGTCCACCTCGGAATACATTTTGATGTAGGTCTGCTCCGCCTTGGCTGCATAGCCGCCTGCTTCATACGCATCGGCCATTTGCTCCAGACGACTGTAAATGTCCTCCCGATCCGGCTCCAGTTCATAGGCAGATTCATAGGTTTGGATAGCTTTTTCCACATAGCCCTGATCCAATAATTCCTGGCCATAGATCCATAGCGCCTGAGCGTTGGCTTCCTTACCCATCCGCGCCAGAATCAGCTGGCCGGCGTCCGTCTTTTTCAGAAACACATAGCCACCAATAGCGCCCACAAAGCATAGCGCCAGCACGACTGTCCAAACCATGGCCCAGTTAATCATCATGCGGCGGACTGGGCGGGACTGCTCCCGATTTACCCGCCCCATGTGGCTGCCATCGGTAGGCGGCGGAGGCGTACCCCGCCGGTTATCGGTGCGGCTTGCGCCTTCACTGCGGGGCCGGCGACGGCTTTCCATCGCTGCGTCAGACACATATGGCTGCGCTTCAGGCACGGCCATGCTGCCTACTCGCTCAGGCTGAGCGGTTTCGGCCTTGCCTTGTCGGCGGCCGGAAGCGCCGCTGGCTGCGCGCTGGGCTCGAATTTCCGCTCCGCATTGATCGCAGACCACTGCATCTTCCCGCAGCAAATTGCCGCAATGCTTACATACCATGTGCTTCGCCTCCCTGTGTAAGAAAATCCGCTGCCGTGGTCAGGAAACAGGGGCGTCCTCAGGTTCTGGGGATTGCCCCTTGGGATGATCCTGGATGGCCCGTAGCGCTTCATAGGTGGGATCGTTTTCATCAAATTCACGCTCCGGCACATCGCCGCCCAGGGCTTCGATGGCGCTGCGAAGCTCGATATAATCCAGATACGGGGTTTCTACGCTGGCTGCCGCAGCCTTGAGCGCAGGCAGTGCCCGTTCATCACCCAGCCGGGCCAGGCAATCTGCCAGAACGGCGGTCTGCTCCCGCCGGGCGGCAAACAATTGCAGCGCTGTCTGGAACACCTGCTCGTCCCCTGGGAAATTGCTCAGCAACGTCAGCAGCGCTTCCTGCCCGGCAGGATTGGCCTTGGGCAGGGCCAGCCGCATGGCGTCAATGGCATCTGCTCCCATGTCTTCCAGGCTTTCCAGGGCGTTATCCGCCAGCTCATCCTCGCCCTCGGCCCGGTTCAGCTGCAATTCAATATACCAATCCATGGGCGCAATGCTTTCGATTTCCCGCAGCAGCGTCATGGCGGCCATCACCGCTTCCCGGGGAGCCCGCTCCTTGCGCAGCAGGTGCATCAGCGATTCTTCCGCTTCCTTGCCCAGCTCAGAGATGCGGTTCATCAGCATGTCCGGCACAGGAATGCGCTGCTTCAGATAGTCTTCCATCCAGTTTACCAGCTGTCGAGGCTGATCGTATTGCTGAAAATATTCGCCGGGCTTGGCATTGCCCAGCCAGTTGGCTGGGGTATCCAGAAACTGATCATAGATCTGCGGCAGTGCGGCTTCGATAGCGTCATAGTTTTTGTATTCCTTACCGTGTTCCTTCACGTAAGCGGCCATGAACCGCTGGAATTCCTTATCGAAATTGATGCAGCGCATCGTGCTATTCACTCCTCATTTGTTTCGGCTAAAGATAGAAAATGCTTCAGCGCCCGCCGAATCCGTTTGCGGCCGGGAGCCTTGGCCAGCAGCGCGGCAGCTTCCAGCGGCTTGCCGGCTTGCATCAGCGCATAGATGCTCAGCGTCAGCGGCCAATGCTGATCGCGGCGTTCATCGCAGCTGGCTCGCTGGGCTTTGGTCATGCGCCGCCACAGCGGGGGAATGACCTGATAAATCTGTTCCGTGGTCAGGGAATCCTGCAGCATCAGCACCAGCATATGCAGCGTCCGGTTCAGCGGGCTTTGCCGCCTTGGGGGCTGCGCCATGGCCACATGTGCCGCCAGCGCTGGCAGCAGCATCAGCTGTCCGGCATACATCCGCGTATCCTCCGGATGACGGCGATACCAAAGTGTGCCTGCATCATCCGGATCCAGTTCCAGCAGCGTGGCCAGTGTTCGCTCCGCTCCTGCCGCATCGCCAGACAGGCGTAGCGCCAGGTATTTCAGTCGAAGGTTATCCACGCTGACCGGCGATCGTTCCAGCCGCGCCAGACAGTAATCCAGCGCCTCCTGATTCATGCCCATCTGCCAGCAGGCCAGACAATAGCTTTCCGCCTGCTGGACGCTGACTGCCAGAATTCGGGCCAGGGCCAGGTTTCGCCGGGCGGCCTCTGGGTCGCCGGCAAGGAAACAGGCGTGAGCCAGCAAAAGCCGGGGCTGCATTTTGCCGGGGCAATGCAGGGCGGCGTATTGGAAATAGGGCAGGCTGGCCTTGGGCGATTTTTGCAATGCTCCCATCAGCACCGCAGCACGCCAGTTTTTTCCCTTTTTCCAGGCTTGCTTTGCCAGTGCCTTCGCCTGATCGATTCTTCCGGCCACCAGTGCTTCCTGTGCACGATTGCATAAAACCGTGCTGCGGGCGCAGCGGGGAGGCACGTCGTCTTCCGGCCAGGGATGGGATTCCAGAATATCCTGGGCACGATCGGCAAAAAAGCCATTAGGATCCAAACGCAGGCAGCTTTCCAGCGCAGCCTCAGCCAGATCTTCCTGTCCCCTTGCCAGGGCGCAGGCAGCGATGGAGAAGCAGGCGTCTGCGGTTAAGCCGGTTTGAGATACGGCCCTCAGCAGGTTTCGCTCCGCAGCGGTGGGGCAATCCATGGCTCCGTAAATACGGGCCAGCTCCAGTGCCATGGCCGGATCGCCGCTTTTTTCCAGCGCCTTGCGCATCAGCAGCGCTGCATCGGGCAGTTTAGCGGGCGTGTTGTGCCGCCGAGCACGGGTAGCCCAATAGGCCGCCGGGCGCTCAAAGGGCACGATCTTCCGTCCCGCTCCTGTCATCGGCTTGCCCTTTCCAGCAGCTGCTGCAAATCTTCTTTGGAGAAGCGATGCGCCGTGCGGCAGAAATGACAGGTCAATTCAGCGCCGCCGTCCTCGTCAATCAGCTGCTGCAAATCGCTGCGACCCAGGGCAATTAGCGCCTTTTCCATTTTTTCTCGGCTGCAATCGCATTGATAAGCCACGGGCTCACGGCTGAGAATCTGCATATCCAGGCCATCAAACCAGCCGGTGGCCAGGTCTTCCAGCGTCATATCCGCCACTTCGCGGCTGATGGCCGTGAAGAACATGGCACGGGTTTCCAACTGATCCAGTAATTCATCCGAGCAGCCTGGCATGGCCTGAACCAGCACGCCGCCTGCCGAAAGGCAATACCGCTGATGCACCAGCGCGCCCAGCGCAACCAGGGAGGGCTGCTGTTCACTGACGGTGAAATACTGCGCGAAGTCCTCGCCAAGTTCGCCGGAGACCAGCTCTGTCTGCCCCACGTAGGGCTCCCGCATGCCCAGATCTTTAATAACCGTCAGCCGTCCATGATGACCAACCAGGCCGCCAACATCCAAATGTCCGTCCGCCTTCAGGGGCAGATCGGCCTCCGGATGATGGGCCGAGATTTTCACGTTTCCGCCGTGGGCCACTGCCGTCAGCTTGCCCACCGGCCCGTCTCCGGCCACCGTAACGGTGACGGAGGCTTCCTTATCCTTCATCATCACGCCCAGCATGGCCGTGGCCGTCATCAGGCGGCTCATGGCGGCCAGCGCCGTGGAGGAGGGCGCATGGATTTCGGCCGCTTTCCGCGCCATGGCCGTGGTGCGGCAAAGCAACACCCGCGCTTGCCCTCCGGCCAGAGATAGATGCAGCATCTCGTCAGGGAGATTCATCACTGCGTAATTAACATTCAGCTTCTCGCTCATTCTTGACACCTTCTTTATTGAGAAAAGAGAAATGGTAGAGATGCACCGGGATGGCGTTTGGGGAAGTGTTAGTTCCGCAGACTGTGCAGCGGCGCAGGGATGCGACCACCTCGGGCAACGAATTCCTCCGAACCGAAAGGATGCACCGGAATAACCGGCGCGCGGCCCAGCAGCCCGCCAAACTCCACAAAGTCTCCAACCTGCTTGCCCGGAGCCGGGATAACCCGAACCGCCGTGGTTTTGTTATTAATCATGCCGATGGCGGCTTCATCCGCCATGATGGCTGAGATTGTAGCGGCAGATGTATCGCCGGGAATAGCGATCATATCCAGCCCCACCGAGCAAACGCAGGTCATCGCTTCCAGCTTGTCCAGCGTCAGCGCGCCGCAGGCAGCGGCGTTAATCATCCCGATATCCTCGCTGACGGGGATGAACGCACCGCTCAGCCCGCCTACATGGGACGAGGCCATCACCCCGCCCTTCTTTACCGCGTCATTGAGCAGCGCCAGTGCCGCCGTGGAACCGTGGGTTCCGCATTTTTCCAGACCCATTTCTTCCAGAATGTGGGCCACGGAATCGCCAACCGCCGGAGTCGGTGCCAGAGAGAGGTCCACAATGCCGAAGGGAACCTGAAGCCGTCGCGCCGCCTCCTGGGCTACCAGCTGCCCCAGCCGCGTGATGCGGAACGCCGTTCGCTTAATGGTTTCCGCTACTACGTCAAAGGATTCCCCACGCACGCTTTCCAATGCGCGCTTTACCACGCCTGGACCGCTGACCCCGACGCTTACCGCGCAATCGCCTTCGCCCGGGCCATGGAATGCGCCAGCCATGAAGGGGTTATCCTCCACGGCGTTGGCGAAGACCACCAACTTGGCGCAGCCCAGCCCATCCTGCTCCTTCGTCCGTTCCGCCAGATCTTTCACCACCTGGCCGCACAGCGCCACAGCGTCCATATTGATGCCCGCCCGAGTGGAGCCCACGTTGACGGAGGAACACATCCGTTCTGTTTCGGAAAGCGCTTCCGGAATAGACAGAATCAGCCGCCGATCCGCCGCCGTCATGCCTTTTTGCACCAGGGCGGAATAGCCGCCAATGAAGTTTACGCCGGTGGTCTGTGCCGCGCGATCCAGCGCTCGGGCGACAGTCACCGGGTTTTGAACAGCGCCTGTAATCAGGGAAATGGGCGTGACGGAGATGCGCTTATTCACGATGGGCACCCCGAATTCCCGCTCCAGCGCTTCGCCCACTTCTACCAGATGCTCTGCCTGGCGGGTGATCCGGTCATAAACCCGGTCGGCCAGACGCGTTTCGTCATCGCACACACAGTCGAACAGAGAAATCCCCATGGTAATTGTGCGCACGTCCAGCTTTTCCTGGTCGATCATGCGCAGCGTGTCCAGAATTTCATGGGTCTGAATCATGGATTGCCTCCCCGTTAAATTTGATGCATTGCTTCGAAAATTTCGCTTTTCTGAATACGGATCTGTACGCCCAGAGCCTTGCCCAGGGCATCCAGTTCGTTTCGCAGCCCATCGAAGGGAACACCGGCGATGTCCACGATCATAATCATGTTAAAGAATCCATCCACGATGGTTTGAGAAATATCCAGGATGTTTACGCCCTGCGTATAAAGCACATGGCTCACCTGGGCAATAATGCCCTTTCGATCCACGCCTAGCACGGAAACCACAGCCTTTGAAATCTGTGCCATTGCAAGAAGCCTCCTTTTGGCTAAAAGAATACAGACTATTATACCGCAGAATCTCTTTTCCTTCAAGAGGGCGGCAGGAGAAGGGAGGAGCGCAGCGAAAATATTTCTTCATTTTTCGCTGTGGCTGTGTTAAAATAGCAAAGGACATGGAGAAGGAGGACGGTCTGCCGTGGCGCCAAAGGTTCGTTTTACCCGGGAGGCGGTGACCGCCGCCGCTTTTTCACTGGTGCGCGAGGAAGGCATGGAAGCGCTTAACGCCCGGGCCATTGCCCGGCGGCTGGGCTGTTCCACGCAGCCCTTATATCGCGCGCTTTCGGGCATGGAAGAAATGCAGACCGCCGTGCGGGAACAGGCAATGCATTTTTTTGAGGATTACATTCGGGAAAACAGCGCGATTGCACAAACTCCCTATCTCAGCTCCGGCATTGCCTATCTGCGCTTTGCCCGGGAGGAAGGGCATCTCTTCCGTTTATTATTTATGCGGCCCCGCTCCTGCGCGGAACAGGCGCAGCCCAATCGGGACGCCACCTACGAATATGCAGCGGCGCTGATTGCCAGGAGCCTGAATATTTCCATGGAAAGCGCGCGTTTTTTTCATGGCATGAGTTTTATTTTTGTGCATGGGCTGGCGTCCATGGTGGTAACGGGGTATATGGATTACGATGAAGCAGAGCTGACGCTGATGCTTCGCCACGAATACCAAGCGATTCGGCTTTTTGTGAAGGAACAGGAGGGAAATTAACGGCATGCATCGTTTTTTGGCGGCCCGATCTGGGGCGGAGCAGGCGGTGTTATCCGCTGAAGAGGCGGCGCATGCGTTGCGGGTGCTACGGATGAAGGCGGGCGACGAATGCCAGACCATTGTAGACGGAGAACTTTTTTCCGCACGGATTGTCCAGACGGAGCCAGAGGTTATTGTAACGCTGGGTGAAGCGCTGCCCTCGCCGGAGCCGTCCGTTTGCGTGACGCTTTATCAAGGGTTGCCCAAGGGAGATAAGATGGATTTCCTTGCGCAGAAATGCACGGAAGCGGGGGTAAGCCGGATTGTGCCCGTTCTGTTTTCTCGATGCGTGGCAAAGTGGGGATCCGGAGACGAGAAAAAATTGCAGCGCTGGCAGCGGATTGCGGCGGAAGCGGCGAAGCAGTCCGGGCGGGCGCTGGTTCCGCAGATTGCCGCGCCCATGACGCTAAAGCAGCTTTGTCAGGCGCTACCTGCCCATGATCTGGCAGTTGTTCCCTGGGAGGAACAGCGGAGGCGGGGTATACGGCAGCAATGGCAGGGTCAGCGGGATGTGGCCATTATCATTGGGCCGGAGGGCGGCATATCGGAAGCGGAGATTGCGCTTTTGCGAGACGCCGGTGCGGTGCCGGTCACGCTGGGGCCGCGTATTTTGCGCACGGAAACGGCTGGCCTGGCCGCGCTGGTTTCGCTTTTGACGATTTCCGGGGACATGGAGTAGCAGTCAGGAGAAGATCCTCTGGCAGGGGCGCGTAGCCCCGTCCGTTCCCACGTTTCCCCGCAGCATTTTAGAAAGGTGATATTATGCGCACAGTAGCGTTTCATACCCTGGGTTGTAAGGTCAACCAATACGATTCTCAGGCTATGCTGGAGCAGTTTGAACAGGCGGGCTATACGGCTGTATCGTTCCAGGAGAAGGCGGACGTGTATGTGGTGAACACCTGCACGGTTACGGGCACGGGCGATAAAAAAAGCCTGCAGGCGGTGCGCCGCGCTCAGCGGCTGAATCCGGCTGCAGAAGTGGTGATTGCGGGCTGCCTTGCCCAGCGCGATGGCGAAAAACTGCTGAATACCGGGGCACGGCTGGTGCTGGGCAATGCGAATCGTGGCCGCGTGGTGCAGCTGCTGGAAGAAGCTGTGGAACAGGGCCAGCGCGTTGCCGCCGTGACAGATATCCTGCGCGTGCCCTATGAGCCGCTGTTTATTTCCCGCCATGAGGGTCATACCCGCGCCGTGCTGAAAATTCAGGAGGGCTGCGACCGCTATTGCACCTATTGCATCATCCCTTACGTCCGCGGCGGCATCCGCTCCCGGAAGCCGGAGGATATCGAGACGGAGGCAAAGCGCCTAGCGCAGGCCGGGTTTTCAGAACTGGTGCTGACCGGAATCCATCTGACCAGCTATGGCCGGGATCTGGGCGGGGTTTCGCTGCTGGACGCTATCCGCGCTTGCGATCAGCCCGGTGTGCAGCGGATTCGCCTGGGCTCCCTGGAGCCGGTGATCGTAACCGAAGAATTCGTTTGCGCGCTTCGGGAAATGCCCAAGGTTTGCCCCCAGTTCCATTTGGCGCTGCAATCGGGCTGCGATAAAATCCTGAAAGCAATGCGCCGCCGATATACCACGGATCAGTTCCGCCAGGCCGCCGCGCTGCTGCGCCAGGCCTTTCCTGATTGCGCTTTAACGACCGACATAATCTGCGGCTTCCCTGGGGAAACCAATGCGGATTTTGCAGAAACCATGGCGTTATGCCGGGAGATTGGGTTTGCCCGTATGCATGTCTTCCCCTTTAGTGCCCGGCAGGGTACGCCGGCGGCGACTATGAGCGGCCAGGTGCTGCGCGCGGTTCGGGAGGAACGCGCCCGCCAGCTGATTGCTGTGGGAACGGAACTGAGCCGCGCTTATCGCGAGGCTCTGCTGGGCAGCAGTGTTCAGGTGCTTTGCGAGGAACGGGCGGACGGGGTTTCCCACGGCTATACCGCCCAGTATATTCCCTGTAATTTTCCGGAGGGCGAGCCGGGAAAAAGCTATTGCGTTGTTGTTACCGGCCTGACAGAGGACGGCGTGACGGGCCGTATCGAAGCATAAAAATCTGCAAAAAAAGATAGCCGCCTGTGATGCCCCAGAGCATCGGTTGGCTGGCAGGAAAGCCACCATCCCAAAGGATGAGGGCTTTTGTTTACTACGATCATGTGTATATCGTTTGAAAAAATGCCAACAGATTGGCTGTCTATTGCTGCAAAAAGAAATCGATCTTGCGCCTTGCTTCTTCCATATCTAGTATATTATCCGCTAATTTTAAATGATAGGGATGCCGTTCAAGGCCCAGCACATGATGTTGGCTTTGCGTTCCTTCAAACCATTGCTCAAGACAGGGAATGAAATCCGGGGCCTTTTTTCTGTCACCATAAATGCCTATGATATACAGCTTTGCAACAAGGGCATCATAGCAGTCTTCGTTGTGCATAAAGAAATCCTGACCCCGCTCATTCAATTTGAAATAGAGCGATGAAGGATTGCCGCAATACATAGGCACGATGAAGAATACTTTATCGAAGCGGAGCATACGTTCATAAAGGCGATATAGATCGTCCTGACGATACTTGCAGCATCCCGCAAAGCATTCATAACTGCATTGGCTGCAAGCATGGATATGGAGATCCCGAAAATAAACAACGGAATCGCCGGAGGAAGCCATATACTGCGCAATATGATCGCAATTTCCGTTTTCCCTTCCGGAAAAACTAATCATCAGATTCATCGTATCGTCTCTCCAGATTTCAGTTGCTTTCACGCTGGAGCGCCAGCAGCCGTTCCACATCCTGCGGCCGGCAGGGCTGCGTTCCTGGCTACATCACGGCGGCTCCTGCCACGGCAGAGGCATAGCGCAGCGCTTCTTGGGGCGTATCGCCTCGGCTCAGGGCGATCAACAGCCCGGCCAGCATGGAATCGCCTGCACCCATGGCGCTACACACTGGCACATCCGCCGCCGGACAATGCCAGGAACCGGAACCCGTGGACAGTACGGCTCCCGCCGAGCCCAGAGAAAGGCAGATCATGCCCACCCCCTGCCGGTGCAGCGCCTGACATGCAGCCTGAACGCTGGCGGGATTTGACGGATCTGCCCCGGTTAGCGCGGCAAATTCCTGAGCATTGGGTTTGATGAGATCCGGGGTTGCATCCAGAGCATAACGCAGGGCGACCCCATCGCAATCGACGGCTACCCGACATCCCTGCTGATGCAGCAGACGGCAAAAATCGCGATAGGTTTCCGGGGGCGCGCCCGGGGGGAGGCTGCCCGATAACGCAGTCCAGCTGCCCTGCGGCAGATGAAGCCGCGCCGCGATCTGCCGAAGCTCCTCAACGCCTATGGGCGCGCCCGCTTCATTAATTTCCAGGATTCGGCCGGTTTCCTGCTCCTGTAGCTTCAGGTTCACTCGCAGGGGCGCATCCAAAGCCACCAGCGCATGCTCAACGCCCACAGTATTCATGGCCTGTGCCACCGGAGCGCCTGTGTAATCAAATCCCACCAGCCGGCAAGGCTGCTTCAGCACGCCCAGCACGCGGGCCACGTTGACCCCTTTGCCCCCTAAATCCACCCGTTCAACCGAAACGCGATTGGGTGCGTCCATGGAAAAATTGGGCAGAGACAGGGTCTTGTCCAGACATGGATTCAGGGAAAGGCAGACGATCATGCAAATTCCTCCTTGTGTCCAGCCGCTTTCTGGTAGGAAAAGCCGCGCTTTCTTTATTATAGCATGTCTCCCCTTTTGGATGCAACGAAAGGGGAAATGACAGGAAAAACTTTTTTTCGAAAAATGACCAAAAAATTCGAAAATGAGCTTGACAAATGAATGAAAGTGCGATAGAATAATCATCGTCCCGTGCGGAAACGCAAGGACTTAGGCGGGGGAGCATAGCTCAGCTGGGAGAGCATCTGCCTTACAAGCAGAGGGTCACAGG
>CAYRFP010000043.1:0-19569 GCA_964423675.1 uncultured Oscillospiraceae bacterium | reverse complement strand
TTGACGGCGAGACCGGCCCCTATGTGCAGTATACCCATGCCCGGTGCTGCTCCGTTCTGCGCAAGGCGCCGGAAAATCTGCCCGCGCCCGATTACAGTGCCCTGACCGATGACGAAAGCCAGGCCCTGCTGCGGCTGCTTTCCCGCTTCCCCGAGGCGGTGGACGAGGCCTGCGAAAAGAACGAGCCCTCCATGGTCACCCGCGCCACTACGGAAATCGCCAAGGCGTATAACAAATTCTATTATGAGCATCGGATCCTGGATGATGATCCCGCCGTTACCGCTGCCCGCATCGCGTTGACCCGGGCCAGCCAGCAGGTGATTAAAACTGGACTGTATCTGATCGGCGTGGACGCGCCGGAGCGGATGTAAAAAAGAAAAACGCGGACGCGCGGCGAAAACAGGCATGGAACTCTTTTCGCGGGCGCAACATACATAAGAAGCATCATCCAAAGGGAGGCTGCGGCGATGCGGTTTACCAAAATGCATGGAATCGGCAACGATTACCTGTATGTGAATTGCCTGGAAGAAGTGGTGCATGACCCATCCCGGCTGGCGCTGGTGATGAGCCGTCCCCATTTCGGCGCAGGCGCGGATGGGCTGGTGCTCATCGAGCCGGCCAAAGGCGCGGATTTCGGTATGCGCATTTTTAACGCCGATGGAAGCGAAGCAGAAATGTGCGGAAACGCGATTCGCTGCATTGGCAAATATGTTTATGAGCGGGGGCTTACCGATAAAACCGAACTGACCATCGCTACCAAGGGCGGCATGAAGCAGCTGTGGCTGACGGTGGAAAATGGCAAGGTGGCTAAGATCCGGGCAGATATGGGTACCCCGGAATTGAACCCCCGGCTGATTCCGGTGGATTTGCCGGGCGAACTGGTGCTAAGGCATCGGCTACAAATGATGGGGCAAACCTGGTTTGTTACCTGCGTGAACATGGGCAATCCCCATGCGGTGATTTTCGTTCGGGATCCGGAGGTGATCGATCTGCCCATGCTGGGTCCCATGATCGAGCATCATCCTCTGTTTCCCCGGCGGACGAACGTGGAGTTTGTGCGGGTGATCGACCGGAACGTGCTGCAAATGCGGGTCTGGGAGCGGGGCGCGGGGGAAACTCTGGCCTGCGGAACCGGGGCCTCCGCGGCGCTTGTGGCGGCGGTGCTGACTGGGCTCAGCGATCGAACCGTGCAAATGAAGCTGACCGGGGGCAATCTGGATCTGCATTGGAGCGCCGAGGATAACCATGTTTATCAGACCGGGCCCGCCGCTTTCGTTTATGATGGAGAATGGCTGGGCAATTAACAGGCGTTCTGCCCCGGCATGGGTGTGGGCGTGTGCATTTTTTCTGGGGGCCGTGTTGAGCGGCCCTGCGGATTGAAGCGGAGGGTCGCCATGAAAATCAATGCTGCGCTTTCCAGGTTGCCTGCGGGATATTTGTTTGCGGAAATCAACAAGCGAGTGTGCGCCTATGAAGCGGCCCATCCTCAGGCGCGGCTTTTGCGGCTGGGCATTGGCGATGTGACGCTGCCGCTGGCCCCTGCCGTGGCCTCCGCCTTCGCGCAGGCAGCGCAGGGCATGGCAACGGCGGAAGGCTTTCATGGCTATGGGCCGGACTTTGGCTATGATTTTTTGATCGATGCCATCCGCCAGGGCGAATATGCGCCCCTGGACGTTTCCCTGGCCCGGGACGAAATTTTTGTCTCCGACGGGGCGAAAAGCGATGTGGGAAATTTGCAGGAGCTGCTGGCTCCGGAAGCGCGGATTGCGGTGACGGATCCGGTGTATCCGGTCTATGTGGATTCCAATGCCATGGCCGGGCGGCTGGGCGATTATGCGGCGGGGCGCTGGAGCCGGCTGTGTTATCTACCCTGCGTGGCGGAAAACGGGTTTGTTCCGCCGCTTCCAGAAGAGCCGGTGGACGTGATTTACCTGTGCTATCCCAATAACCCCACTGGCACGGTTTTGACCCGTGCGCAGCTGCAAGCTTTTGTGGATTACGCCCGGGCAAATGAAGCATTGATTATCTACGATGCGGCGTATCGGGGCTTCGTGACGGAGCCGGACGTGCCCCGGAGTATTTTCGAATTGCCGGGGGCACGGGAATGCGCCATTGAATGCGGCTCTTTTTCTAAGACGGCGGGATTCACCGGAGTGCGTTGCGCATTCACGGTGATTCCCAGGACGCTGCAATTTGGAGGTGCTTCCCTGAACGCGCTGTGGGCGCGGCGGCAGGCCACCAAGTTTAACGGAGTGTCCTATCCGGTGCAGTGCGCGGCGGCAGCGGTCTATTCTGCGGAAGGGCAGAAGCAGGTTTGCGCGACCATTGCTTATTATATGGAAAACGCGCGCTTCATCCGGGAAGAGTTGCTGGCCAGCGGCGTATCGGTTTATGGCGGCGTGAATGCGCCATATATCTGGATGCAAGCGCCGGCGGGCATGAGCGGCTGGGATTTCTTCGATCATCTGCTGCATAAGGCACAGGTGGTGGGTACGCCGGGGGAAGGCTTCGGCCCTTCCGGCGCGGGCTATTTCCGGCTGACGGCCTTTGGCTCTCGGGAAAGCACCCGGGAAGCCGTGGAGCGCATGAAGCAGGCGCTGGGGTAAATAGCCCTGGAAAGACTGCTGACCCCGGTATGTCTCCTCGTCTTTCCTGAAATTGCTGCTTGGACGGAGGCTGGGTTAACATCGCTATCCCAGGATTATTTCTTAAATATACAGGAGGAAAAAATATGGTACGGGCAATCGTAGGCGCCAACTGGGGCGACGAAGGCAAGGGCAAGATTACCGATATGCTGGCGGAAAACAGCGACATCGTGGTACGGTTTCAGGGCGGTGCGAACGCGGGCCACACCATTATTAACGGCTATGGCAAGTTTGCTCTGCATCTGCTGCCCTCTGGCGTTTGCCACGGGCATGTGGTCAACGTGATCGGGCCGGGCGTGGCGCTGGATATTGAAGCGCTGCTGGCAGAACTCAAAACGCTGGAAGAAAAGGGAGTTCCCGCCCCGAAGCTGCTGATTTCCGATCGGGTGCAGGTGCTGATGGATTATCATGTGGCGTTTGACTGCTATGAGGAAGAGCGGCTGGGCAAGGCCAGCTTCGGTTCCACCAAGTCTGGCATTGCGCCTTTCTACGGGGATAAATATATGAAGATCGGGCTTCAGCTTTGCCAGATGCTGGATAAAGAGCTGCTCCGCTCTCGGCTGCGCAATGCTTCCCTGCTGAAGAACGCCATGCTGGAAAATCTGTATCACAAGCCGCTTATGGATGTGGACGCGCTGACGGAAAAGTATTTTGCCCTGGCCAATCAGATCAAGCCCATGGTCTGCGATGTGGCGCAGTATCTGCATAAGGCCGTGAAGGAAGGCAAGCGGATTTTGCTGGAAGGCCAGCTGGGCACCCTGCGGGATCCCGATCATGGCATCTTCCCCTTCACCACCTCCTCCTCGCCCCTGGCGGGCTTTGGCACGGTGGGTGCAGGGCTGCCGCCCACGGCGTATGAGCAGGTGATCGCCGTAACGAAAGCGTATTCCTCCTGCGTGGGCGCGGGCCCGTTTACCACGGAGCTGTTCGGCGAAGAGGCGGAGGAACTGCGCAAGCGGGGCGGCGACGCAGGCGAATACGGCGCCAAGACGGGCCGGCCCCGGCGGGTTGGCTGGTTTGACGCAGTGGCGACCCGGTATGGCTGCATGATGCAGGGCGCTACGGACTGCGTGATGACGAACCTGGATGTGCTAGGCTATCTGGACGAGATCAAGGTCTGCGTGGCGTATGAAATCGATGGCCAGCAAGTGACGGAGTTCCCGGTAACGCCGCTGGTGGAAAAGGCCAAGCCGGTTTATGTGTCCCTTCCTGGCTGGAAGCAGGATATTCGCGGGATTACCGAATACGCTGAGCTGCCAGAAAACTGCCGCCGGTATGTGGAATTTATTGAAAAGGAAATCGATTGCCCGCTGACGATGCTGTCCAACGGCCCCAAGCGGGAAGAAATCATTTATCGGAATAAATAATTGCGCAAAAGAAGCGCACAAAAAAACGCGGGAGAAGACGCTGCATGCAGCGCACTCCCGTGTTTTTTCTTTAGCTGTGTCAGGCAAGAAGCATTTTTAGGCCCAGAAGAATCAAAATCACGCCGCCTAGCAACTGCGCCTTTTTCTCATACTTTGCGCCGAACACGCTGCCTGTCTTCACGCCCAGCATGGATAGCACGCAGGTGGTCACGCCAATTACGCTGACCGAAACGCCGATGCCCCCGAACGTGCCCTGCATGGCGAAGGTCACGCCCACAGCCAGCGCATCGATGCTGGTGGCCACGGCCATGGGAAACATGGCTTTTGCAGAGAGCGCGCCGTCTGCTTCGTCTGCTTCGCTTTCGCCCCGGGCCTCCCGGATCATGTTCAGCCCAATCAGCGCCAGCAGCGCAAAGGCGATATAGCGGGAATAGGCTTCAATGCTCCCGGCAAACTGCGTGCCGATCAGGTATCCAATCAGGGGCATCAGCGCCTGAAAGCCACCGAACCACAGCCCAACCACGCCTGCGTTTTTCAGCGTGGTTTTCCGCAGCGCCAGTCCCTTGCAGATGGACACCGCAAACGCATCCATCGATAGTCCCAACGCCAGCAGCAAAAGATCCAATAGTGTCATCGTTTCTTCCTTCCTTTCGAACAAAAAAGACCCCGGAGCAACGTAAATAATACGCCGCTCCGTGGGTCTTGCTGTTTCAGGCAATACCAGAATGAATCAGTATGTTGATATTGCCGCGGCCTTCGCCGCCAACTACTCCCCCACAGGCTATGCCCGAAACCAGGCGTTTATGCCCCCCTGAATCAGGCCAGCACCTCGCCATCATTTTCCACCGTCACCTGCTCAACAGACCGGATGGCCCAGCGAGCCACTACCATTTCCGTCCGCTGCTGACCGATAGCCAGGGTGATGGTATCTTCCTTGATACTGGTGATGGTGCCGTAAATGCCGCCGATGGTGGTAATCCGGTCGCCGGGTTTAAGGGCGTCCAGCATTTCCTTGACCTTCTTGTCCTTCTTGCGCTGGGGACGGATCAACATGAAATAGAACACCAGACCCATCAGCAACAGCGGGAACACCAGAGAGATGATGGAAGCAACCGCAGAAACCTCTTCCGCAGCAGCTTCGCCGGTGCCGACGGCGTCCGCCGTTTCAGCAATTGCCGAGGAAATGCCAAGCAACCAGTTCATAAGCATACCAAGAAACCGCCTTTCAATCCATATGTAACATCATTTATTATATAATGAATTTCGCTTGGTGTAAACCCCTATTTTCCAAGAAAAAGCAAGAAAAAATGACGAAAAAAAGGCGCTTCCATACGAAACGCCTTTGCAGAGCTTTCCTTAGTCAAACGGCGCGGGAAAAGCTTATTCGCGGACGGGCGAGCGCTGAAAGAAGCCCTTTGGATGCTCGCAGACCGGGCAGATTTCCGGAGGCTGATCCCCCAGATGCACATGGCCACAATTGCGGCAGACCCAGACGGTCTGAGGCTGGCCGGGGGCGGCCAGCAGTGTGCCTTCCTGCAATTGCTGCGCCAGGGCGCGGAAACGCTTTTCATGGGAGGCCTCGATAGCGGCCACCTGGTCAAATTTTGCGGCCAGGCCCGCATCGCCTGCCTGACGCGCCTGCTCCGCGCAGCGCTTATAATCCTCTGCCCATTCCCGGTGCTCGGTCTCGGCGGCGTCCAGCAGATTTTTCAGGGTATCGCCGGAGGTTTTTCCGTCCGGATAAGCGCCGACAGCCGTCAGCCAGGCTCGGGCATGCGCCTGCTCGTTCACGGCGGTTTGTGCCAGCGCGGCGGCAATTTCCTGGTATCCCTCCCGGCGGGCGGCAGCGGCGAAAAGCGTGTATTTCATATACGCCGTGCATTCGGCATCAAAGGCTGCCCAGAGGGCGTCGACAAGGGCTTGGGGAATCATGGCTATGCCTCCTTTTTTCGGATAGGCATAGATTGCCCGCAAAGCCGGCCTTTCATACGGGCAGCGCTTTAAACCGTCAGATTTTTCAGCTTTTCGGTCTGTTCAGCCAGGGTCAGTCCATCGATGATTTCGTCCAGATCGCCATCCATGATGGCATCGATTTTATACAGTGTCAAACCAATTCTGTGATCCGTTACGCGGCCCTGGGGAAAATTATAGGTGCGGATTCGTTCATTGCGTTCTCCGCTCCCCACTTGGGCGCGGCGATTCTGGGCATAAGCGGCGTTTTTTTCGGCCTGATACAGGTCATAGAGCCGGGAACGGAGCACCTTCATGGCCTTTTCCTTATTTTTTAGCTGACTTTTCTCATCCTGACAGGTCACCACCAGGCCGGAGGGCAGATGGGTGATGCGCACGGCGGAGTCCGTCCGGTTGATATACTGGCCGCCGTGCCCGGACGCGCGATAGGTATCGATCCGCAGGTCTTCCTGCCGAATCTCCACTTCCACATCCTCGGCCTCCGGGAGTACAGCGACGGTGGCCGTGGAGGTGTGGATACGGCCGCCGGCCTCGGTGACGGGTACGCGCTGAATCCGATGCACGCCGGATTCATACTTCATCCGGGAAAACGCGCCATTCCCACTAAGCGTGAACACGGCTTCCTTCACGCCGCCCAATTCCGTATCGGAAACATCTACGGCCTCAAACAGGAAGCCCTGGCGTTCAGCGTAGCGCTGATACATGCGCAGCAGCAGCGCGGCAAACAGCGCGGCTTCCTCGCCGCCTGCGCCAGGGCGAATTTCCATGACCACACTGCGCTCGTCATTGGGATCACGGGGAATAAGGAAAAGGCGCAGGCTGTCCCGTTCCCGGTTTTCCCGGGGTATTAATTCTTTCAGTTCCTCTTCAGCAGCGGATTTCAGTTCCGGATCGGATAGCATTTCCTTCGCTTGGGCAATCTGATCCTGGAGCGCGCGGTAGGCCCGAAACGCGGTGACGGCCGGTTTCAGCTGCGCAATCTCGCGCAGGATTTTCTGCCAGCGCTGCACATCCGCGATGATTTCCGGCTGTGCCGATGCTTCCTGTAGTTCTTCTAATCGCCCTTCCATGGCTTCCAGCTGCGCTTCGATCATACTTTTTCCTTTCGACTATTATCCCATATTCCCGAGGAAGTTCTTTTACGCTTCCACATAGAGCAGTCCTTCACAGAAAACCGGCAGTTCCTTTTGAACCGCTCCGTCTGAAAAGCAGGCTGCGCCGCCAAAGGCGTCGCTATCGCAGAGGGAATTAATATAAAAAGTGTTCCCGCAGCACAGTTTTGCCTGCTGTGCGTATTCCATCTTGCCGCCGTTTTCCCATTCTTCTTTTGTCCAGGAGACATAGACCGGCCAAAAGAGAATATCCTCGCCCAGCGCAAACTTGTCAGGCATATCCCACAGATCGCCACAAAGGGCGATGGCGCATTTTTTGCCTTTATAGGAAAAAGTCTCTGCGCACACGCCTTCTTTATAGTGGGCATCCGTTTTCCAATATTCTTTCCAACCTCTTGAAATACGGCGATAGTTATGGATGATGGCGCCATTGGCAATTAGGGCGCAGGAGGAATAGATAGCATCATTTTCTATTTCATTATACCCAAACAGGACGTCGATTGCAAACTGTTTTGTCCATGCTTTGATTTGCGCAAATACCCCCGATGAGGTGGAAACAGCGATATTTTGATCCGCTGCAAACGACCAAGAGAGCGCATTAAACCCCTGCAGAAAAGCCTCGCCGAAGCACACAAGATCCGCATCCTCTCCCTTTGCTTCCTGCATACAGCGTTTCATCTGTGACAAATTAAAGCTTACATTGCGATCGACAATCCTTGCCGATGCCAGAGCTATTTTCATGATGTTTTCTCCTGCTTTCATGGGGATGTTTCGGGGATGCGCGTCCCGCACTCCTGCCAGAGATTTCATCTCTGGACTCAATTCACAATTTTGCTGGGCGAATCGAATCGGCCATTTTCTGTGTGGAACAAGAGGAACGAAGCTATCGTAGCATCCCGCGACAGTGCCGGAGCGGCGCTCAGGACCGGTCAATTTTGACCGGGGGTTTTCGCTTTCCTCAATAAATTCGCGGTGATTGTTCGTTTAACTCCATTTGCCTCTTCGCGCTGCGGGATGATCCAAGGGATCACTCCTTGGTAAGCTGAGCGACCACCACGCGGGGCAGACCGTTCATGTCCTGCACCAGAGAAATGCCGGTGAAGGAGGGGGAAAGCAGTGCGGAAACGGCGGGATACTGCGTGTCGCCAATCTCCAGCAGAAGCCAGCCTCCGGGCTGTAAATGCGCCGGCGCCTGCTCCGCAATCTGTCGATAAAAGTTCAGCCCGTCCGCGCCTGCGAATAAGGCCAACTCTGGCTCCTGATTTACCTCCGCCTGTAGCTGCCCCCGTAGCCCCTCCGGGATGTAGGGTGGGTTGCTTACAATGATGTGGAATTTCTCGTCCGCTACTGGCGCGAATAAATCTCCCTGCAAAAAGCGAATCTCTGCGCCTAAACTCGTTGCGTTCTCCTGCGCCAAAGCCAGCGCGGATAAGCTTATGTCCGTGGCGGTAAGCTGAGCCCCCGGGCAAAGCTTCTTCATGGCAATGGCCAGCGCACCGGTGCCTGTGCATAAATCCAGCGCCCGCTGCCCCGGCCGCAGCCGCAGTAAGGCCTGCTCGCAAAGCGTCTCTGTGTCGTTGCGCGGAATCAGGGCCCGGGAATCCGTCCGCAGCAGAAACCCCATGAACGGCTGCGTGCCCAGAATGTATTGCAGTGGCTCCCGCTGCTCGCGCCGCAAAAGCAGCGCCTCAAAGGCTGCGGCTTGTTCCACTGTCAGCGGCTGCGCTTTTTCCAGCCTTAAAGAAAGCCGGGGGCAATGAAGCACCTCGGCTAATAAATATTCTGCGTCCAGCGCCGCATCCGGCACGCCGGCAGCTGCCAGCCGCGCCTGCGCCGCATGCAGCGCAGCGCCGATGGTCGCCGTCACGGCTGCGCCTCCTGCTGGGAATGCAGGATCACCCATCCCTCCGGCGTTTCCTCGCCCTGGGGCAGGCCATGCAACGCTGCATTCATGGCCGCGATGGCCACTTCACACATCTCGTCCGTGGGCGGCCGAGTGGTCAGCCGCTGCATCTGCATGCCTGGCCAGCGCAGCGCCCGCACCAGCTTGCCATCTGCATGTGCCAGCCCCTTGAGCGCTTCATAGCCCACGCCCATAATGCAGGGCAGCAGGATCAGCCGACTCAGCACCCGCAGCAGATAATTCGCCCCCAGATCCACACTGAACACTTCCAGCAGGAACCAGTCAAATACCGTACACACCAGAATGGACAAAATAAACGTGAGCACCAGGAAGGATGTGCCGCACCGGGGATGCAGCGTAGAGAACTGCTGGGCATTTTGCGGTGTCAGCGGCAGGTCGCGCTCATGGCAGTAGACCGTTTTGTGCTCCGAGCCGTGATACTGGAAAGTGCGGCGCATATCCGGAATGGTGCCGCAGAAATACATATAGGCCATCAAAAGAGCCAGCCGCACCAGCCCTGTTACCAGATTCTTGGCCAGCAGCATGCCGCCGGTGGCTTCCTTGGGGAAAAGCAGCATGGCCAGATTGGGTAACAGCACAAACAGCCCCACGCTCATGCATACGGCCAGCACCATGGCTACACCCATGACTACCTTGTCCACATTCTTGCCCAGCTTTTCTGACAGCCACAGATCGAACTTGGAGGGCTCTTCCTCTGCTTCCTCGCCCGCCATCTTTTCGCTGTCGGACAGGGTTTTCATGCCGATGGACAACGTGCTGATCATGCTTACCGTGCCCCGAATGAAGGGCAAACCCATCCATTTATGCTTTTTTGATGGGGAAACATAACTCTCTCGTTTGACCACAATATCGCCGTTTGCCCGCCGAACTGCTACTGCGATAGCATCCGGGCTTTTCATCATCACGCCGTCCAGCACTGCCTGGCCGCCGATATCCGGCCGGGCGGGCTCGCCGTTTTTCTTGCTCATGGCTTTGTTCCTTTCATTGTTTGCTGTTTTTCAGGCAGAAAACGTAGGCGCGGGCCTGAAACCGCGCTTTATAAAGCAAAAAGCAGCACGCCAAGAGAGGCTGTGCTGCTTTTATGGGGCTCAGATGCCGAAACGCTTCTTGAAGCGATCGACGCGGCCGCCGCTATCCACCAGCTTCTGCTTGCCAGTGAAGAAAGGATGACACTTCGAGCAAATTTCGACGCGCAACTCCTTCTTGGTGGAGCCGGTTTCGAACGTTTCGCCGCACACGCAGCGCACGATAGCCTTCTCATACTTGGGATGGATCTTTTCCTTCATGCCATTTCACCTCTTTTGCTCCTTACAGATGGCGGATTCATAGGAGGCTGCCTATGAGCCGCATGAATTATTATAGCACGGCCAGGGCTCTATTGCAAGGATTTTTTGGGCCAAAATGCCCGCATTGGAGAAAACATTTTCCCGTTTTGCGGAAAGGAGGGGATAAGCGGCTTGCATTTGAACACAGTATGTGGTAAAATGAACCATCTTTGTGAATTGGGAGGCTGTTTTCCGTGGATGACCCGATAGGGCGATGGCTCGTGGAGATCGTGCTGCTGGCGCTGAGTTTTCTGATGGGGCTGCTGGGCGCGGCAGTGGAAAATGCAAATGAAAATAAAATAGAAGAAGCGGCGGAGGAAAAGCATCGGCTCCGGCCGCTGAAGGCATTGCTCAAGGCACCTAAGCCCACATTGGTGGCGCTGCGGGGGTTGCGGGCACTGTTTCTGATGCTGCTGGCTGCCCTGCCCGCGGCCACGCTGCAAAGCGAAGGAGTGGATCCCGCGCTGAGCGCGGCGCTGTATTGCCTGGCGGCAGCGGTGATCGGTCTGGTGGTCAGCTGCCTGACGGCGGAAAAACTGGGCCGCATCCATGCTGATTCGCTGGTTCAGGCCATGTACCCTTTCTTGAGGGGGATTACGGCGCTGCTGCGGCCGGTTACTGCGCTGGAGCATCTGCTGGCTCGGGGGCTTTTGGGGCTTTTCGGGGTGGATCCTCATACCCGGGAGGAAGAAGTTACTCAGGAAGAAATTCGCGCATTGGTGGATATCGGCGAGGAATCCGGCGTGATTGAAAGCAACGAGCATGAGATGATCAAGAACGTGTTTGACTTTGGCCATCTCACTGCTGCCGATTGCATGACCCATCGCACCGATGTGACCGCTCTGTGGATCGATGATGACGAGCAGACCGTTTTGCAGACCATCCGGGAATCCGGCCTGTCCCGCTTCCCGGTATATAATGAAGATATGGATGACGTGGTGGGCGTGCTGGCGACCCGGGATTATCTGCTGAACCTGGAAGCGTCTCAGCCACAGCCGATGAAAAAGCTGCTGCGGGAGCCGTATTTCGTGCCCGAAACAGTGCCCTGCGATGTGCTGCTGCAAAATATGCAGCGGGCGAAAAATCATCTGGCCATCGTGGTGGATGAATATGGCGGAACCAGCGGGCTGGTGACCATGGAGGATCTGCTGGAAGAAATCGTGGGCAATATTTACGATGAATTCGATACGCCTGATGAAATTGAAATCGAGAAGCTGGGCGAGAACCAGTGGCGGGTCAGCGGAACGGTGGATCTGGATACGCTGAGCGAGGAAATGGGCGTTTCCCTTCCATCCGGCGAGGATTATGATACGCTGGGCGGCCTGGTTTTCAGCCGCTTCCGCACCATTCCTCAGGACGGCGCAACCCCTACGCTGACCATCTATTGCTCTGAAGATGGGGAAAAACCGGAAAATGGAGACGCGCCCCGGCTGGAGATTCAGGTGGAAAAAATTGCGGAGCGCCGGGTGGAAAAGGCGCTGCTTACGCTGGTTCCTGTGGTGGAAACGGAAGAAGAGTAAACATATAAAAAACAACCCCTTCCTGCACTTTGCTGTGGGAAGGGTTTTTCTGTGCGTTAATCTGCGGGCAAGGTCTGGACGGGCGTATAAAGCAGGCAGATGTGGCCGTTCCCTTCCCAGGGCACCGTGGCGCCGGCCAGTCCCACAGGCTCTCCGGCCCGGAGGCGCTGCCCATTGGATACCTGAATGGATTGTAGGCCGCGATACCGGGTGCTGCTGCCATCGGTGTGCAGCAGCAGAAGTGTTTCATCTTCGATCTGCGCCGTGCCATCTGCAATGGCGTAAACGGGATCGCCCGGATCAGTGGCATAATCCATGCCCAGGTGCGTTTGCCAAACCCCGAATGCGGGAAAAAACAGCGGCGCGTCGCTGCGGGGGCGTAAAAGAATGCCATCGGCCGTGGGCGGAACAAAGGTGGGGGCCGAAGAAGAAACAGTATCCTGTAAGCGTTGGCTGGTATCGGCCAGCGCCTGGGTGTTTTCCGCATCCTGGTCTTGCAGCTGCCGTGTCCAGAGGGCAGAAAGCAGCACCACAGCTGCGCATAGTACCGCCAGCAGCCAATGTCCCCAGGCTTGCAGCATTCGTCCGAGCTTGTGCATGATTCGTTCCCTCCCTGCAATTATTCTTCCCGAAAACGAAATGGGCATGCAGAAAAGAAAAAGGATTCCCGTGCCTTCAAAAACGAAGGCGGGAACCCTTGCTATGCATGCGCTTTTATCGGGTCTGGGCTTCTTCTACACAGCTATAATATACCTGATCGGCTTCCAGTGTCACGCCGTAATGCGAGAACAGCTCTTCCACCGTGACACACAGGAAGCCCTTTTTTTCCAGCGCAGGGAGGATCGTGGCATTATAGGAGGCCACCTTGTTGTTGATGTCGTGCATTAGCACCACCGCCCCGTCCTTGGCGCTGCCGATAACGCGGCTGCTAATTTTGCTGGTTTCCTTGCTGCCTGCATCCCCGGAAATAATGCTCCACTGGATCAGCGGCAGGCCGGCCTGGGCGGAAATGAACTGTTTGAAATGGCCGCCGGGGGCGCGCATAGTTTTGGGGGCAACGCCGATGATGGGCAGCAGCGTTTGATTAAACCGTGTCTGCCAGGCGTGGATGTTTTCGGCAGTGAGATCATCGTAGGTATGAACGTAATTGTGGCTGGCCACATCATGGCCCGCATCGTGTTCCCGGCAGAGCACGTCATGGTTCTTAGCGAAATTCGTGCCTACCACAAAGAATGTGGCGCTGGCTCCGTATCGGCGCAGCTCATGCATCAGGTTCATGGAATAGCTGCGGGCCGGGCCGTCATCGTAAGTCAGGGCGATCAGCTTGTAGCGGCTGTTGTCGGTCTGCGTTTTAGCCCGGTCGGTCATATAGTCCCGCAGTGCGGGATAATAAACGTTCACGTGCATCAGCGTCTGATGCCCGGGATAGAGCGCGTCTGCCCGATAATGCAAAGACAGCTTGGCGGGAGTCAGCGTAAATGCAGCGGCTTCCAGCGCTTCCCGGGAACAGAGCGTGGCCAGAGCATCTGCATCGGGGGCGGTGCTGGCGAAATAGTCGGTCAGCTGGGTTTCCACTTCCCTGGCCAGCAGTTCCCAGGCCGGGCTGTCTTCTGGAAAAAGATCGCGCATGGTTACGCGCTCGCTGGTTTCCATGTCATAGACCCGTGCGTCAAAATCCACATACACCTGTTCCCGTTCGCAGGCAGAGCGGGCGATGGTCAGAAAACTCATCCACTGGGTGCCTGTGCGGAAAATGTTGGCCCCCACGTCCAGATAAGCGGGCATTAATTCGCTGGTTGCGCCATTCAGGGCGGGGCGGCCGCGCTCGGCCATTTCATCGATGAGTGCGCTCATTTGGGCGTTCACCTGGACATTGGCCGTAACCGGATAAGTGCGCAGGATATAGTTATCGCCCTTCACCTTTTCCCGGGCAGACTCCTTTTGCGTGAATTGCAGCAGGGCGGGGATGGAATCATAGCGTTCGACGGCCTGGGCGCAGGGGACGCACAACAGCAGACAAAGGCACACAGCCAGCAGCTTTTTCATGAGATCAGCCTCCGTAGATCAAAACAGCGTGGGTGCAAAAGAGAAACGGAGAAGGAAAGGGGGCATCCTCTCTGCGAAGATACCCCCGATACAACCGACTATGGAATTACAGGGTCTGGAGAGTGTCCCGGAAATGGGCGACCACGTTCATATAGCTGCTGTTATACCAGCCGGGGGCGGCCATATGCACGATGAGGATCTTGTTGCCGTCCAGCAACGCCACCATCACACGGCCGCGCACCACGGTACCATCATAATATTCGCCGCGGTAATTGGCATAATAGCCATCCTTTTTAAGCAGGGTGCGGGCGGCCAACTCCGTGGTTTCCCACTTGTTGTAGTTGTACTGGCCCACTTCCTTGAGAATGCTGCGCACCTCGGTTTTCACATCTGCCAGTTTGTAATCGTTGCTCACATTGGCGATGCGGATGGTCATTGTGGCCCGGAAATTATCGTAGGTATTGGGGTCGGTGAGCACAACGGCATCAGAAGCGCTGGTATCCACGCTCCAGCCCATGGGCGCTTCGAACTGAATGCCTAGCTTGTCGGCAGAGAACGCGCCATAGGTAAAGGTCAATTCCGGCCGAGGCGTGGGCGTGGGCATATCAATGGGATCCAAGGGAATGGGCGTGGCCCCGGCATAAAGGGCGTTGCCGTATTCATCGTATTGCGCGCCCAACTCAAAGGAGGTCACGTCCTCCTCGGAGGCAGGGTCGTAATCGTTCAGGGAATTCAGATCGTTCAGATAGCTGCTGTCCAGATAATCATTGGAGGTGGACGGTGCGTCCGTGGTCACGGACATGGGGTCCTTCTGATAGTTAAGATCATCCGGCAAATCGCTGAATTGCTGCTTCTGCCCGCAGCCGGCCAGCAGCAGCGCCAACGCCAGCAACAGCGCCAGCAGAACCTTCTTTTTCATGGGAAGAAACCTCCTTCATTTCAAACGCGCCGCGCAACGGCTCGCAAACATTACCAAGCGTTTATACTATTGTAACAGTTTCTTCATGCATCGTCAAGCGTTTTGCCCAGAGAAAGAATGTAAATCTGCGAGGAGAAAGAGAATAAAGCTGGTGGAAAGGGAAGAAAGAGCGGTTCAGGGGGCGAGGCGATATTGCGCGGGCCCGGATTCATAGAGATTGCCTCCCTGTGCGTCCATAAGCACGATGACGGGGAAATCCTGAATAGTGAAGCGATGGATGGCTTCTGTACCCAGATCGGGATAGGCGATGACCTCACTTTTCAGGATGCTTCGGGCAATCAGTGCGGCGGCTCCGCCTACAGCACCAAAGTAAACCGCTCCGCATTCCTGCATGGCGGCGCGAACGGCGTCGCTGCGCCGCCCCTTGCCGATCATCCCGCGTAACCCCAGGTGCAGAAGGGCAGGGGTATAGGGATCCATGCGATAGCTGCTGGTGGGGCCAGCCGCGCCTACGGCATGACCGGGGGACGCCGGCGCAGGGCCTACATAATAAATGACCTGCCCCTGCAAATCCATGGGCAAAGGCTGGTTTGCTTCCAGCAGGGCGATCAGCCGCTTATGCGCTGCGTCTCGGCCGGTATATATTTCCCCGGAAAGGGAAACTGTGTCTCCTGCCCGGAGCATCCGCGCGTCCGCTTCAGACAGGGGTAAATGCAATGCGTAATGGGCCATATTGAATTCCTCCGATTTTTTATAAAGTTGCCTGGGCGTGCCGTGCTGCATGGCAACAGATATTAACTGCCACTGGCATGCCGGCAATATGGGTAGGCGCGAAATCAATATGAACGGCCAGCGCGGTGGTGCGCCCGCCGATGCCTGCCGGGCCGATGCCCAGGGCGTTCATAGCTTGCAACGCCTTTCCTTCCATCTGCGCGTACCGGGGATCCCGGTTGGCCGAGCCGATGGGACGGGCGGTCATTCGCTTGGCCATCAGCGCGGCCTGCTCCAGCGTACCGCCCACGCCCACACCCACAATCATGGGCGGGCAGGGATTCGGCCCGGCCTTGCGGACGGTATCGACGATGAAATCTACCACGCCTTTTTCGCCGTCTGCCGGCACCAGCATTTTCACTGCGCTCATGTTTTCGCTGCCAAACCCCTTGGCTGTGGCCAGAATGTGGATTTGATCACCGGGAACCAGCCGCAGATGCAGAACGGCGGGGGTGTTATCCCCGGTATTCTTTCGATCAAAGACCGGATCGGCCACCACGGATTTGCGCAGATAGCCCTCTCGATACGCTTGACGCACACCTTCCTGTACGGCTTCTTCGAAATTGCCGCCCACGAAATGCACCTCCTGGCCGATCTCCAGAAACAGAACAGCCATGCCAGTGTCCTGGCAGATGGCCACGCGCTCCGTCCGGGCAATTTGATAATTTTCCAGCAGCTGTCGCAACATTGCCTGACCGGCCGGGGAAGGCTCTTGGGAAAGAGCCTGAGAAACTGCAGCTTCCACGTCCGCGCCGATTTCATAATTGGCGGTGAAAAACAATTGCTTAACAGCGGCGGTTAAATCCGAAACAGGAAAATCGCGCATAATTCGCGCCTTCTTTCTTCTATAATAAGGGAAGCGTCCGACAAAATGACAGGGGACTGGCGATAGGTTTCGCCGATGCTTCGCCCAGCGCCGATGGCCCAAAGTGCATCAGCGCGCAGATCCAGGGCCCAGTTGGCAGCGGCCTTGGCCGGACGGGAAAACAGAGGCAGCGCCCCTTTCTGCATTTGCCGCAGCAGCGGCCGGGCACTTTCCCGGAAGCCCAGCAACCGGGCGCAGGCCGGGGCAGGGGGGAAATCGGCGGCAGATACGCCCATGAGCGCATGGCAGAAAATGCGGCTGATGCGGCCTTGGGTATAACGCCGAGTTTTGATCAGCGCCAGAATCTCTTCCCGGCTGGTTCCCTGACGGGCGGCGGCAAGAATCCGCTGCTCCAGCCCTTCGGCCACGCCGGGCAAAGCGGCCAGTTCCTCCGGCTGCATGGAAAGCAGACGATGGCGCAGGGCGATGTCCAGGCTGTCCGGCGCGCAGATGGCGCCGCTATACACGGCTTTTTCCAGAACTGGCCATGCCGCCGCAGGAATGCCAGCTCGAAGGCTTTGCCAATCGCCCCGCAAAAGAGCCTGACGCATGGCGGTGGCGGAAGGCAGGGGCGCAGGCTCATCGGCGTGATAATCGCTGCGCCGCAAAATGACCACGGGCTCCATGGGACTGCGGAGGTGCTGCAAGGCTCGAAGGTAGCTGAGCGCCAGCGCGGCATTTGGCGATTGGAAAACGGAGGGCGAAACGGCCAGCCGTTGTGAAAGGGCGCTGCCTGTGGCGGCAGCGTGGGAAAGCCCCTGATCCAGACCGTCGCGAAGCAATGCCTGAAATGCATCGTCTGGTGCTTCCAGCAATCGAGCTGCTGCGGTCAGAAGGGGCAGATCCTCTGTTTCGCTGCCGAAAGCCAGATGGGTGCAGCCCAGCGCGCTGAGAATCCCTATGCCGCCCCGGGCAAAATATTCCGCTTCCCGAACGGCAAAGGCATATGGCAGCTGCACTACAATATCCGCGCCGCAGCGCAGCGCCATTTCCGCTCGGGTCTGGGGCGGCAGCAGAGCAGGCAGGCCGCGTTGGGTGAAGCTGCCACTGAGAACGCAGACCACGGCGTCTGCTTCGCTTTTTGCCCGAGCCTGGGCCAAATGATAGGCGTGACCCCGGTGGAAGGGGTCGTATTCCGCAATGATGCCGCAAATGCGCATCCTTCCGCTTTCTCCTCTCGTTCTTTTTTTCTATTATAAGCGAAAGAAAAGGGCGGCGCAAGCCAAAGCACCAAAAAATGCGGAGGGGGAAGCGCTTTTTTCATAATTTTTCGGCATAACGATTGACAATTGCAAAACCGAAGCCTATACTGACCTTATCAGAAACAGGGAGGTGACGGTCAATGAGCGACGGCGATAGATGCCAGGGAGGCGAAAGCGTGCCTCGATCGACGCATGCGCGCTTGTTGACGCGCCGCTGATTGGGCTTTGCTCCCTCGTGCATCCATAAACGTCGTATTTTCGGAAGGGCCATTCGTTTGCGTCAGGCAGGGAAAGGCTTTTTTGCGTGGAAAGATGAAGGGAGGATGAACTGAAAATGGAATGGGAAGCCATTGAAAATCGCTTGAACGCTTTGCTGGCAGCGGGGCGGCATGGGGAACTGCGCGGGGCGATGATGATGCTCAATGATGTGGATATCGCCCAGTATATGGAAAGCCTGGACAAGGAAAAACTGCTGCTGGTGTTTCGGATTCTGCCCAAGGATATTTCGGCGGACGTGTTCAGCTATATGTCTCCGGAACAGAAGCAGACGCTGATTGAATCTATTGGCGATCAGGAAATCTGCGCGCTGATTGACGATATGTTCCTGGATGACGCTGTGGATTTTCTGGAAGAACTGCCGGCAGGGGTGGTGCGGCGAGTGCTGCAATCCACAGCGCCAGAAACCCGGAATCTGATTAACCAGTTCCTGCGCTATCCGGAAAACTCCGCCGGATCGATCATGACCATTGAATATCTGGAATTCCACGCGGGGGAAACTGTGGCCGACGCCATGGAGACGATCCGCCGGGTGGGGCTGGACAAAGAAACGATTTACACGCTGTATATTATCGATAACGCCCGCCGCCTGCTGGGAACGCTGGCACTGCGGAAAATGATTCTGGCGGATAGCAGCGCTGTGCTTTCGGAGATGATGGAACAAAACCCTGTTTTCGTCCATACCGAGGATGACCAGGAGCAGGTGGCCGATCTGGTACGCCACTATGATTTGCTGGCTATTCCGGTGGTGGATAAGGAGGAACGGCTGGTGGGCATCATCACGGCGGATGATGTGATGGACGTCATCGAAGAGGAAAACACAGAGGACTTCGAAAAGATGGCCGCTTTGACCCCGTCGGAGGAGGAATATCTGAAAACACCGGTGCTGCGCATGGCGGGTAACCGCATTCCCTGGCTGCTGCTGCTGGCAATCCTTGCGATTTTTACCGGCATGATTATTCAAAATTATGAAGGTCTGCTCAGCGGCCTGGGCTCCGTGGGCATTTTGCTTACGTCCTGTATCCCCATGCTGATGGATACCGGCGGCAATTGCGGCGCTCAAAGCTCCACGCTGATTATCCGCGGCCTGTCGCTGGGCGAGATTCGCACCAAGGATTTCTTTTCGGTGCTTTGGAAGGAGTTTCGGGTGGCGCTGGTGGTGGGCGCAGTGATGTTTGCGTTCACGCTGGTGCGAATGCGGCTGGTTAACAACGCGAATTGGACGGTTGCTTTTGTAGTCGCCGTTTCCTTGTATTTTACCATTTTGCTGGCGAAGGCGCTGGGCTGCGCTATGCCGATGCTGGCCAGAAAGCTGGGGGTTGACCCGGCGCTGATGGCCAGCCCGTTGATTACTACCGTGGTCGATATGGCGGCACTGAGCATTTATTTCACTATTGCCACTGCAATGCTCGCTGGCGTGTAAATGCTCTCTGAAGGATTGCTTATAAACGCCCCGCGATTTAAACGCCGGGGCGTTTTTTGCGGAAAGACTGGCGAAACGGTTCTTTTGCGTCGAATCAATAAATTGCATTTCTTCATTATATACTTGCAGAGAAAAGGATGCCTGTTCGAAAAAGTTTAAAAAAAGATCGAAAAAAAAGAAAAAAGGGGGTTGACAGGGAGAGG
>CAYRFP010000042.1:0-20178 GCA_964423675.1 uncultured Oscillospiraceae bacterium | reverse complement strand
TGACCGCTTCGATACGTCTCCACTTTGTCCGCTGCTCAACAACGGATTCTTTGAACGCTTTTAAAAAAGCGTTTTTTCGCCCCTCGGAAACGCGAAAGCGTTCGTCCAAACGGCCTATATAGTATAAGTGAAATTCGAAAAAAAGTCAAGATAAAATAAGAAAGTATCCCGATAGGCTTCGAATTAGAATGGAAACGTTCTCGGAGTTCAGCACTGGTGGCTACTAACTTTTTGCAAAAACCGAGGTTAATGCCCCACGCATAAATTTGCTTTGTGCGGCTATGTTTTTAACCATAGCCGCACAAAACATTCTTGCATGCGAAAACTGCGATATAATGAGAGAAATCAAGTCTTATCTTCTTCCCTAAATTTTCCCCACTTCCTGCTCACTGCGGCGCAGCACAGCGTGCCGGCCACAGCAATCACACACCAGACCACCAGCGTGGTGTTCCAGCCATAGTGATCGGTCAGCAAAGCAATGCCATAGGTGGACAGCGCACTGCCTACATACGTGCAGGAATTGAGCAGCCCGGAAATAAACGCCGTTTTGCCAAAGCGAGAAAAGAACGGCGGGATCAGGCAGGTAAGGATCAGGTTCACGCCATGCATGCTGCCCACGGCAACAGCCAGCACCAACACCGTCACAACAAAATTGCTTGTGCCCGCCAATGTCAGCACGATAAGTGCAACAAGGCCGCCCAGGAAAACGCATGCCGCACAGGCAAGTTCATTTTTAATCAGCTTCCGATTCAGAATGGAAGTCAATTCATGGCAGGCAATGGCGAACAGCGGCAGAATCACGCTGGAAAGAATGGAGATGCTGTCCCCCACCTGGAAAGCATCGGATAGATAGGTAGGCGTCCAGGAGGTGATTCCATCTCGAAGAATGCCGTGGAGCATGATTGCCAGCATAATTGTGATCATCATCGGCAGAATCTGCCGCAGGGAACTGGCTTTCCCATTTTCCTCACTCGAATGGCTGGACGGATCGGACAGTGTTTCCATGCGCATCCCCTTGTAGCCCTTCAGCCAGACAAAAGCCATCACCAGAGCCACACCCGCAGCCGCAAAGAACACCAGCCGCCAACCACTCAGTTCGATCAGCCAAGGCGCGATCAGATACACCGCGATGGTACCGATGGAGCCACCCCAGCTAATCCAAACCACTGCTCGCTTATATTCCTGTTCCCGCAGATGCGAGGAGATCACCTTTACAAGCGGCGGCCACATCATAGCCTGCGCCAGGCCGTTCACACACCACACAGCGGTCATCCAACCTGCCGAGGGGCAAAACGGAATCAAAGCATTCATGCCTGCGCAAACCAGCAGCCCACCAAAGATCAAAAGATTTGGCGGCAGCTTATCGCCCAGATATCCGCTGATAAGCTGGCCTACACCATAGGTAACAAACATGCCCGTCAGCGCGGCGGAAACACCCACGTTCGAGAAATTCTCTGTGTCACGAATGACCTTCATTACGGCGGCGTAATTATGGCGCGTCAGATAGCTGCAAAAATACACCACGGCGCACAGCAGCGAAAGCCGCATCGCCTTGCGGCGATATCCTTCAGATACGGTTGTCATCTATTTTTCCTCCATTTTCAAACGTATTCCTGTTTGTCCCCTTATATATGGAAGAGTCCCCCCCGGTGTCTTCTCCCCTCTACTCCTTCCCTCTCAAAATGCGAATATTTCTTTTATGATACAGGGCGGCGATGTCGTCTGTCAACGCCGCGTCTGTAATCAACCAATGCTCTGGCAGCAACGGCGTGATTTGCAGCCGCGCCACCTTTTCAAACTTGCTGCTGTCTGCCAGGAAATAGACCTGATCTGCCAGCGTCAGATAAGCCCTTTGCAACGGAAGCAACTGATAGGCCGAATCCGTTATGCCTGCGCTTAAGGAAACAGCCGATGGACAGAGGAATGCTTTATCTGCGTGCAGTTGGCGCAGCATGTTCAAAGGAAAATCACCAAAAAACGCGCCCTCTTCTGCCCAGTAATAGCCGCCGCACAGAATCAATTGAATCCCCGGCGCTCGCCTGAGTATTTCCGCCACATCCAGAGAATGGGTAATCACCGTTAATTCCTGAAACATCCCAGGAAGCAATCGCGCCAATTCCATAGCTGTTGTTCCAGCGTCCAGAGCGATGGTGTCTCCATTGCGAATCTGCAAGGCAGCATAACGCGCCAATTCCTGCTTCTGTGGCTGATATTCCGCCAGTCGCTGGGCATATTTTTTCGCGTGCGCCATCCGGGAAAGGGAAACAGCGCCGCCATGGGTGCGGCGCAAAAGGCCGCGCTTTTCCAATTCCAACAGGTCTCGCCGGATCGTTTCGGCGGACACATGAAACTGCGCGGATAAATCGCTGATCTGCACAGCGTTTTGCGCTGCCAGTTGATCACAGATACGCATCTGCCTTTCCTCCGCTACCATCCTTTCTCCCCCTTTCCAAGCACCTACATTTTATCACACTTTTCTCAACAAAACAACACATAAATCAACAAATAAAAAGAAACAGCCGCGCAAATACCCCTTGCTTGGCTGTTTCTATGCTTCGCGCTTTTTAAAGCGCTGCTTCCATGATGATTTCGTTACCATCCCGGCTCGTTTCCACGAAGCCAAACTTTGCATAAAACTTCCGCGCCGCCTTGTTTCCCTCTACATAGCAAAGGATTGCCTTGTCATATCGGCCCTCTGCCTTCATAGCGTCCAGCATAAGCTGAACAGCAGCTTTGCCATACCCCCGCCCCTGATAGCGCTGATCGATAAAAAACTGGCTTAAATCATAGGCATTCATTTCAGGACAATCATAGTACAGCCCCATGCCCACTGGCGTTTCCCCCGCCATTATTAAATATGCATGGCTATTCTGCTGGCGATAGGCGTAAGCTCGCGCCAGAAGCGTGGCACTGTTTGCTACAAATTCCTGCTGATCCGGACGCATATGCAGCGGATAGCGCCAGTTGCCTTCGTCAATCGCATCAAGCCAAACAGGGCTGTCTTCCTTTTCCGCCACATACAGCAGGTGGTTACTCATGCCCAGAAACTCCGGCTTTTCGCAAATGTAGAAATGATATCGCAGATACTGGGCGTAGTTTTCCGCATCCATTGCATTGATTTTGTCATTCAACAGTTCACTAACACCATCCGATGCCACCTGATGCAGCAAGCGCAACCCACTCTTGTTCATGAGCTTGCTGCACTGCTCCACCGTGTGGAACACAAACGGGAAATCCTCTAAGGCAAAGGTTTCCTTATCGTATTCGCCGGCCACGAAATAGTCTGGACGGTTTTTGAATTCGGTTAAAATCGGAAAATCATTGGATATAAACGCGAAAAACAGCTTACCGTCAGGTTTGCAAACGCGCTTGGCTTCCCAAATGCATTTTTCCTGATCTGCCATACTGTGCAGATGATACAGTGGGCCAAAGACAAGCACAATATCAAAGGAGGCGTCCAGATAGCGGCTCAAATCCAGCGCGTTTCCCTGCACCAAATCTACCCGATCCTGGGGCTGCATTTTCCTGTGAAACGCTTCCACGTTGCTTTCGGCCAGTTCAATCGCGCTGACATCGAATCCTTTTCGGGAAAAATACAGGCTGTATTCCCCCGTTCCCGCGCCGACATCCAGAATGCTCATGCCGGGCTTTAAATATCGCTCAATGTATCGCACATTGGTATAAAACTCCACCCGCGCCGCCTGGGAATAATTCAGACGCGTCTCTTCATGGAATAGCCGATAGATTTCCTGAATCTGCTCGCTTTCATCCTGAATTTTATAAATTTCCCGAATATCCACGTGGTTTTCCCCTCTCAATAAATCAAAAATTCGCACTCAAGTCGTCCGTTATATAGCCGTCGCTTTTGCCGAGCACGCTGGCCAAAGCAGCGTTCAAAGCCCGTGTGCGCCGTTATTACATTCATGCCGCTGCCTGGATGGCGATCCCGCAATTCCCGCAGCCCTCGGTACAGGCTTTCGCATTGTTTTCTATCGCTCAGCCGCTCGCCGTATGGAGGATTTGCTAAAAACGCAGGTGCTTCTGCATCCAGCGTTAAATCTCGAAAATCCTTCTGCAGAACCGTCACCCTTCCACCCAAGCCTGCCTGCTGCAAATGGCGCTTGCAAAGCTTCAGCGCCTCCGGATCCACATCGCTCCCGCCAATCGCACCAATCAAAGACGGATCAAACTGCGTTTCCGCCTCAGCGCGAATGCGATTCATTTCCGCGCGCGGCGCGCCTGCCCATTTTTCGCAGGCAAATTCCCGCGTCAGCCCCGGTGCGCGATGGGAGCGCAAATAAGCTGCTTCAATTAATATCGTGCCCGTTCCGCAGCATGGATCCCACAGCATTTGTCCTGCCCTCCAGGGCACCAGAGAAATCATTGCTGCCGCCATTGTTTCGCGAATGGGTGCTTCCCCGTTCCAGGTGCGATAGCCACGTTTATTCAGCGCAAGGCCGCTTGTGTCAATAGTTAAGCGGGCCATATCGCCATGGATGGATACGTCAATGCAGTATTCCGCACCATTTTCTTCGAACCAGCTAATCTTATACTTCTTCTTGAGTCGCTCCACAAGGGCCTTCTTGGTGATCGCCTGGCAATCCCGAACGCTCATCAGCTGACTGCGGGCACACTTCCCACTGACAGGGAACCGAGCGTCTCGCGGCAAATACTGCTCCCAAGGCAAAGCAGAAACCAGCTGAAACAGATCCTCAAAGGATTCCACGTGGCCTTCTCCCACAATCAGCAGCACACGATCCGCCGTTCTCAGCCAAAGGTTTGCCTGAAATGCCTGCGCAAGGCTGCCAGAAAACCGTACTCCACCATTCTCCGCCTTTGCTTCCAGACCCATGTGATTCAGTTCCCGTTTGACCAATCCTTCCAACCCAAAAGCCGCTGTTGCGAAAAAATCCATCCTGCTCAACTCCTTGCCGCTTATTATAACAGTCATTGGCAGAATATGCAAGAATAATCCCGGAAAAAGGAGCATTTCCTCTAAAAATGACGTTTTGAATATTTCACATTCGTTTGCAGGATTTCCCGTTTCTGCGGGGAATTAAAACGGAAGACAAAAACAAAGGAGGCTTTTTATGCTGAAAGGAATTTCTCCCCTGATTCCCCCGGAACTTTTGAAAATTCTGGCCGAAATGGGCCATGGCGATGAAATCGTTCTGGGCGATGCAAACTTCCCTGCTGCAACGATGGGCAAGCGCGTAGTTCGCTGCGATGGCATTGGCGTTGTGGAGATGCTGGACGCCGTTCTGGCGCTGCTGCCGCTGGATGTGCAGGTGGAAGCGCCGGTAGCCCTTATGGCCACCTCCGAGGGCGATCCCGAACCTCCTATTTGGAAGGAAATCGCCGCGACAGTAGAAAAACACGCCCCCGGAACAAAGATTGAATTTAACGGACGTTTTCCCTATTATGATCGCAGCCGGGAGGCTTTTGCCGTTGTTCAAACTGGCGAAACTGCATTGTATGCCAACGTTATTCTGAAAAAGGGCGTTATTGGCAAGTAATATGCTCCTAGTCACTGGAGAAAAGAATCCCCTTCTCGCTTTCGAGAAGGGGATTCTTTTATTCGGGATAGTCTCTTACTTCACAACGGCGTCCAGCGTGCAGCCCTTATCGAACTCCACGGTACCCTTGTAATTCTTGATCAGACCGGTAACGGTGATAGTATCGCCTTCCGCCAGCTGAGCTGCGCCCTCGCCGGAAAGACGATAGCACTGGATCACGTACTCTTCCAGACCAGCCGCCACAATGTTCACCGTGATATTCTGATATTCATCGCTCCAAGCCGTAGGAATCGCAACGATCACGCCAGTCACTGTGACATTTTCGGTCATCGCCGCATTTTCTTCCAGCGCATAGGCCTTGAGCAGGTCCTTCACGCTGGCAACGCTATCCGCAGGAATCAGCTTGCAGCCCTTATCGAATTCGATGGTGCCTTTATAATTCTTGATGGTGCCGACCACAGCAATTTCGTCGCCCACCGCCAGCTTCTCCGCGCCTTCGCCGGTCAGGCGATAGCACTGCACGGGCTGCTCAGTCTTTTCATCGCATACGATGGTCACAGTGATGTTCTTATATTCATCGCTCCAAGCGGTATCGATGTTGGAGATCACGCCCTTGAGCACGCTGGGCTTGCTCATGGACGCGCCATCTTCCAGAGCATAGGCAGCGTCCAACGTGGCAGCCTGGCTGGGAATATCGCCAAAGCCTACCAGCACACAGCCCTTATCAAATTCGATGGTTCCCTTGTAATTCTTGATGGTACCTTCAACGGTGATCTGATCGCCTTCCTTCAGATCCTTCGCGCCTTCGCCAGAGAGACGATAGCACTGAACAGTCTTCTCCGCCAGATCGCCCACCTGAATGGTGACCGTGATGTTCTGGTATTCATCGCTCCAGGCAGTGTTGATGGCCGTAACGGTGCCGAACAGACGCTGGGGCTTGCTCATGGATGCGCCGTCTTCCAGTTTATAGGCTGCTTCCACGATTTGAGCATAGCTCATTTCGGTGAGCATCACAGGCATCACCCGCTGATAACTCACATCCAGAGTGGAGCCATCAGGAGCGGTCACGGTAGCGGTCAGAGTATAGGTCAGTTCCTTTTCGTTGTTGGAATCCAGCTTCACCAGATACTTGCCGGTTTCCGATTCAACAATCTGGATGTTTTCCACATCGGTCTTCCAAGTGATGGGATACACCACACCATCGATCATCAGCTGGGACTGCACTTCGTAATCTTCGCTGGTCACGGTCAGCTTGTCGCGGCTCTTGTTCTTATACTGCTGATCCAGCAGCACCTTCGCATTGGCTAAGTTTTCGTCCTCAGCCAACGCCACGCCAGCCAGCATCGTCATGCACAGGGCAAAGGCCATCAGCAGCGCAACGATCTTTTCATATCCTCTTCTCCTTGTTTTTATGGTTGGATGGAAATGTCGCTCAGGGAAAATACCCGTAGCTGGCAGGCTCCATCATAGTTCTCCACGATCCCGCGGGCGTCAATCATTTTCCCATGGAACAGATCCGCTCCTGCCAGAGCGCCTGTTTCATCGCGCAGGGGGATGGTGCGCACACGGAAAGAAAGGCCGTCTTGCTCGCAGTTCAGCGTCAGCGCGCCGTTCTTATCCGTATCATCGCTTTGCGTTACGTCCACGCTCACAACGCGCAGGCCCTCCATTCGTGCAGAAGCTGCCAGCGCTGTTTCAGCATGGTCTCCCAAAAGCTCAGAGACCGTCAGCAGCGGATACGCCGGCCGATGGCCCTCGCTGAGTTTTTGAAGATTACCAGGGTCATCCGGTTTCATCATGCGATATTTTACGTCCGTAACCTGCCAGGTTTCGCCGCCCTCGTAATATTGAAAAGAGCCGACAATGCGTGCTTCGTTGCCAACGGTCAAAACCGCCAGCCCGGCGCCACTCAGATTATAGCCGTAGTATACCGGCATGCCGAAATACAGCCCGGTTTCAGAATCGTATTGCTCCACATACACGCTTCCGGCGTAATTGACGATGATGTTTCCGCTGAAGGCAACCTTCTTGCCCTGATATTCTTCTGGATGGGTTCGCAGTTCACGGATCGTCAGTTCAATCGCGTCCCCGTAATAGAAATCAGGATCTTTTTCACCGGAATAGATGTTCAGCTTCCGGTTCTTCGCCTGGGAAATAGCAGAAACGCACGTCTGGCCATAGCGATTCTGCGAAGCGGAGTTGGCCACAGCCAAACCGTTTTGCAGCAACTCAATATTCAGATTGCGAAGTTCCGTTTCCCCTGCTTGGCGATACCAAACCCATACCAGGTATCGACCGCCCGTTGAATCTAGATTCCATTTTCCATCATCGGATTCCAGCACGATTTCCTCGGCGTTTTCCAGCTTTTCTCTTGTAAACGCCGATGCTTTCTTGCCATATTCTTCAATTTTGCCGGTAGATTCCGGGGTGTTGATGGCCAGGTAGCGTGCTTTGAGCACGCCACCAGCCACCATATCCTCCGGGACGGAAAAATGCGTAGTATCTCCGTCTACAAAGCTAACCACCGTCACACGTTGCTTCAGGGTTTCGCTTTGCCAATTCAGTTGAACAGAAGCCGCATAATCGAATTCCGTTTCCTCCATGGTCTGCGCTTGCGCGCAGATTGGCATCGCGGCCCAGCAGCAAAGCAGAGCAACCAGCACAAGTGCGAATCTTTTAGTTGGCATATTCGCATTCGTCGATGGCATCTTCGAAGGCCGCTTCGATCTGCGCATCCACGTCATCGCCAGTCAGAGCCAGGCACTTGCTCATCAGAGAGCCAGCCTGATCACGGGCAGTGGAAGAGCCCACGAAGGCGGGAGACACATAGTAAGCATCCGCCTGTGCCAGACAAACCTTGGCGCTGAGAGCAGCCACGAAGTTGCCGCCATCAGCCTGAGCCAGGAAATCCGCATAAACCGGATTTTCCGCCACAGACTTGAGCACCGGCACATAGCCAGAAGCCATGGAGAATTCAGCCTGGAATTCCACATTGGTGATCAGATACTTGATGAACAGCCAGGAGGCAACTACTTCCTGAGGATTGTCCTTCTTGAAGATGCAGACACTGGGGCCCTGAGAGATGACCTTCGCGTTTTCCATATTCACCTGGGGAATCGTGGCGATGCCCACTTCGAAGGGATAGGAGCCGTCCGCGTTCGCCGTAGGACGCTGATACTTAGAACCAGCAGAGGATCCGATGGACATGTAGGAACGAACGCCGGTGGTGGCGGTGAACAGGCCAGAAGTATAGGCACCGTAGAGACTCTGGGTAGTCAGCCAGCCCTTGTTGTACCATTCGTTGAACATCTTCACGAAGCTACGGTTGGTCTCGTTATTGAACAGGTAATGGTCACCCGTAGCGCTGGTATAGGGAGACTGATACTGTTCGCACATGGTGATAAACCAGTTGGATTCGCTGTCATAGCCCAGCGGGATAGACTGGGGATCGAGCGCCTTGATTTGCGCACAAACCTGCTCCATTTCTTCCCAAGTAGTGGGAACGGAGATGCCGTTGGCATCGAAGAAGGTTTTGTCGTAATAAAGCACTTCGGTAGACTTGGAGAAGGGAACGGTGTACATCAGCCCATCGCCAAACTGCCGGCCTTCTTCATAGTAGCCTTCAATGAAATCGGCCTTCTGTTCATCGGTCAGGCCCAGGATTTCAGTGGTTCCATCGGCACGAGTTACAACCACCTGGCTGTCAATCAGCTCATCCAGGTTCTAGGTGGCCTTCGCCACGTTGTACAGGGCCACGTGATCCGGATAGCAGTAAGCCAGGTTGGGCTGCGCGCCCACGCTGATTTCGTTGACGATCTGATCGCGCACGCCATCGTAATCGCCCAGCGTAGTGTGGGTAATATGGATGTTGGGATAGAGTTTGTTAAACTCTTCGATGTAAGTGTTCAGCACCGCCTGGAGCGTTGTGCCCTGCTGAGAGTAGAAGGTGAGGTTCACCTCGCTGCCATCATAGCCTTCCGCGGGCACTTCGAAGCCGGCCGCGAAGGCTGTGCTGCAGAGCATCATCAGAACCAGCACAATGGGGAGAAGCTTTTTCATCTTGTTTTCCCTTCCTTTTCTTATTTATGTAATAAGCATTGCTGCTTATTATCCCTTGATACCGCTGCGGCTCACGCCGGTCATTATATATTTGCGCAGGAACACAAATACCAGGAACAGCGGAGCGGAAACCAGCGTAACGGCTGCCATCTGTACCGGATAGTTCACATCGCCGGTTGTGTCCGTAAATGCGCTGCGCAGACCGTTAGTAATCAGTCGATGCGCATCGTCATTCGCAACCAGACGAGGCCAGATGTAGGAATTCCATGCACCAATCATCTTCAGGATAGTAATAGAAATCAGGGTAGGCAGTGCCAGCGGCACCATCACCTTCCACAGATACTTCCAATCCTTGGTGCCGTCCACCTTTGCAGCCAGGTAGAGTTCATTGGGAATCTGCAGGAAACTCTGGCGCAGCAGATAGATATAAAACACGCTGACCAGGAAAGGAACAATCAGCACCGTATAGGTGTTTTTCCAGCCAAAGGTGGTAATCGTGCCATAGTTGGTAATTGTGAAAAGCTCGCCGGGGATCATCATCGTTGCCAGCAGTGCTGCAAAAAGCAACTCTTTTCCCTTAAACTCCAGCCGGGCAAAGGCGAATGCCGTCAGGATCGTAATAATCAGCGACAGAATCGTGGATACGATGCCAACGATCATGGTGTTGATAAACAGCCGTCCCAGACTGGCTGTGGTGAATGCATTGACATAGTTGCTCAGCATAATCACCTGAGGCCAGAACGTGGGCGTGCTCAACCGGTATTCCGCCAGAGATTTCATGGAGGAAATGATCATCCAGTAAAACGGAAACAGCACGATCACAGCCATCAGCAGCAGGAATGCGTACACACCCAGGAAATTTACAACCCTGCCGGTCTTTTGCCGAATGAACTGCGCCTGATACTTTCGTTCGCGCATTCCAGTCATTTCATTTGCCATAGCCGCCACTCCTTAATAATGCACGCGCTTCTTGCTCACCCCGAGGTTAATCAGCGTGACAACAAGAATAATAGCAAAAAGAATCAGCGCCGCGGCGCTGGCGCGCCCCTGGTTGTCATTGCTCAGGGAATCGTAAATGAAGCCCACCATCGTGTTCAGCCGCCCCGCGTCATTGGGAGGGCCCATGGTTTCGCCAAAGATACCCACGATGCTGGTATATTCCTTGAAACCACCGATAAACCCGGTAATGATCACATACGCCAGCATAGGCGAAACCAGCGGAACGGTAATCCGCGTAAACACCCGCCAGCGGGGCGTACTGTCCACCTTGGCCGCTTCGTAATACTGCTTGTTAATCGACTGAAGACCGCCAAGGAGAATCAGAATCTTAAAGGGCAGGGCGTTCCAGACAATGTAAATAATCATGACCACCATGTTGGCCGTATAGGTGGAGCCATAATTGATCCAGTTCACACGCTGGCCGCCAAAGAATTCGATGATGTTATTGATGATACCCGCCGTTACAATGATTTCATTTTCCGTTCCATAGAAGCTGCCAACGATGTTAAACATCGCGGCAAACACCATGCCGATGGCAATGGAGTTTGTTACATAGGGCAGGAAAAAAATCGTCTGCAGGGCTTTTTGGAGCGCCTTGATGGAATTGAGCGCCACGGCAATCATAAGCGCCAGGATCGTTGAAATGGGCACGGTCCACACACAAAGGAGCACCGTATTCTTCAGACAGTTCAGGAACCGCTTATACTTAACCACCTTGACAAAGTTGCCAAAGCCGATCTGGAACGTCGCGCCGCCCACGGCCTTCAGCCCGCTGTAGTTTTCCAGCAGCGCCATGCGCACCGTGTTAATAATCGGCCAGACAGTGAACACCGCCAGCAGAACCAGGGCGGGGGCCAGATAGAGCCATGCCTTCCAGGATTGCTTGCTGTTGACCATCTTACTTCACCTCAAAAGGAATTCGCTTTTCATCTTCCTTGTTGAAAATGAAGAGCTTGTGGGGCTTCACGGCGTACCGAACAGTGGTCTGCTCCATGTCCACCTTGTTGTCCGCATCAATAATGGAGCGAACGGAGGGATTGAGAGAACTTGGATGCGTGGACACAACGCTCACATCCCGTCCCATCACTTCCACATTATTCAGCCGACACTTGAGCGGCCCATTGGGATCCAGCACAAAGCCTTCGGGACGGATGCCAACGATCACTTCCTGATCCGCGATCTCCCCTACGTTCAGCACACAGTCTTCGCCGATATACAGTTTACCTGCCGCAATCCGGCCAGAGAACACGTTAATGGGCGGCGTTCCCAGGAACTTGGCAACGAACAGATTCGCCGGATCATCATACACCGCCTGGGGCTTACCAATCTGCTGCACCACGCCCAGCTTCATCACCACGATCATATCGGAAATGGACATGGCCTCCTCCTGGTCGTGCGTAACAAAGACGGTGGTAATGCCGGTTTCCTTCTGAATGCGACGGATTTCTTCCCGGGTCTGCAACCGCAGCCGCGCATCCAAATTGGAAAGCGGCTCGTCCAGCAGCAGCACCCGGGGCATCTTCACTAGCGCACGGGCAATGGCAACGCGCTGCTGCTGGCCTCCGGAAAGCTCGCTGGGCTTGCGATCCAGCAGTTCCTCAATCTGCACCAGCTTTGCCGCCTGATAAGCCTGCTCCAGCATCTTTTCCTTGGGCATACGATCCGGGCCGGTCAGGTTTTGTAAAGGGAACAGAATGTTCTGAAGAACCGTCATATGGGGATACAGGGCGTAATTCTGGAACACTAGCCCAATGCCCCGCTTTTCCGTGGACAGCTCGGTCACATCGTCCTCGCCAAAGAAGATTTTCCCCGAAGTGGGCTTCTGCAAGCCACTGATCATATACAGCGTGGTGCTCTTTCCGCAGCCGGAGGGACCCAGCAGACCGATCAGCTTGCCATCTGGGATTTCAAAGCTGAAATCGCTGACGGCAACAACCTCATCGTTCGACTTCTTGTTGCGGCTGGGGAAGATCTTGGTCAGATCTTGCAAAACGATTTTCATGGATAACTCCTCCCTTTTCTCCTGAGACAATTTTCTTTGGTTTTTAATAGGACTGTGCAGCAGCCTTTTCCGCCTGCTTCTTTTTCTTGTATTCAATCAGCGCTTCCGGGCTGTCAAAAATCATCTGGCTGGGCAGATCTACCACAACTGTGCCTGCCAACAGATCATGAATGGGAGTATGGGCATGGGTTGCCAGTGTCACCACCAACTGCAGCACGACAATGAGCAGCAGCACGATCGTGCCCACCAGGCCCAGCATGCCGAAATAGATCATCAGCAAAATCAGCACGGGCACCATCGTTTCGATGGTATACTGGCCGAGGAGCGAACGGACAAACAGCCCCACCGTGTTTAGCCGAACACCGTCCTGCCGCATCACGCCAAGGCTGAAAATCTTCTTGCCCAGAGTTTGCCCATTGCCCAGAAGCTTGGGGATCAGGAACTGCATTGTCACATTACCAAGCAGCAAACTGGTGGATAGCACCATCAGTGTCATCCGCAGCATCATTTCATAGGCATAGTTTGCCTCTTCGTCCTGAGCCAATGCCTGATAAGCCGCTTCCAGCTGCAGCGATTGCTCCTCGGTCATGGTCTCATAATCGGAAAGCGACATATGGAAGTCAACGCCATATTCCTCCTCATATTGCTCATAACACTGCTCCATCTTTTCCAAGTATCCATCGTAGCCCAGAATGCCGGAAAGGAAGAAGGCAAACAATACCGTCACAACTGCCAACAAAATTGCATCAAAAAGAAACGCGGAAATACGTTTCCATAGGCTGGCCCTCTGCAAGCTAAAAACCATGGTTCAACTCCTTCCGCAGATTTATAAAACTCTGCGTTAATTTATTATAGGACATTTTTCGTCCAAAAGCCAGACCTATTATGCATGTTTCTGCTTCTTTTTTCATTAATTTTATGTAACACATATAAAAGCGCGGATCAAATACGCATAAACCGCGTTTTTTTGCAGACAAGGACGTTTCACATGAAACTTTTTCCTGTCATTCATTCTCCTGACTCATCCCCTGCGCCCGAAGCTGCCTTTGCAAAAATGCGCCAATCTGCTGGATGGAAGCCCGGCTTTCCTCGAATCCAAAGGCTTGAAATACATGGCACATCCCCTCCCAGCGAATGAGCTGAGCGTCTAAGCCGTCCCGCTGCATGGCCTTTTCCAGCAGCAGCGAATCGCTAAGAAGAATCTCGTGGGTGCCGCAGTGAATCTGTGTCGGCGGAAAGCCATGAAATTCTCCATATACAGGAGAAATCTCCGGTTCTTTCAGTCGCGATGCATCTCCGGCAAAATCCAGGGCGTATTGCATTAATTCCTCCGGGTTCAGCGTTGCATCCACATCACGAAGCGTCCGATAGCTTTCTCCCTGCTGGGCCAGATCCGCCCATGGCGATAAAAGTGCCAGTGCGCCTGGCAAGGAACGCCCCTGCTGCCGCAGCTGGCGGCAGAGCGCCAGCGCCAGATTGCCGCCTGCGCTCTCCCCAACCAGAAAAATCCGTTTGGGATCATAGCCGATCCCCGTCAGGTAATCATAGGCCTGCATAGCGTCTTGCAATTGCGCGGGGTAAGGATGCCGAGGGGAAAGGCGATAGGAAAAGGTCAGCGCTGGCAGCTTTGCAGATCGGCATCATTAATGCGCGGCTTTGCAACAGCCCGCCAGACATATAGGCGCCCCCGTGGAGATGCAACAGAACAGCGTCCCTGGCAGCCCATTCTTTCGCCGGAGACAGCATAAGCGCCGGCATCCGAATGCATGGAACCACCCAGACGCTGCCGCCGCCCATTCGCAGACGCGCCACCAATTCCTGCGGCGGATTAATTTGCTTCATGATTCCGTTCCCAATGCGGGATGCAATCTGCTTGTGGGATCGAAGCAGTCCCAGCATTTCCTGGCTTCTGCGCGTTGGCAAACGCCATCCCTCCTTTTTTACATGGATAGAATAGCGTATTTTTCGCGTTCGGTCAAGAAAAAATCCAGGTGCTGCTTTCCTAATTCCTTTGCTTATTTTTTCGGAACAGCTTGACAAATTGGCACAAAACTTGGTAGAATAAGCAGTAATAACCCATGATGGTTTTTACAGCATCGAAAATTAAAGGAGCGCTTTTGTATGAATCATACGTATTCGCTGCATGTAGCCGGGCTGGAGCGGCATCTGCCTATCTGCCCGCTGAACGATCAGCTGTCCATTGGCGCATTTATCATTTTCGGAGACGTGGAATTGACCTGCCGCTGCGCTGAAGAATTGCTTAAAATTGCCCCGGAGCACGATGTGATTATCACCGCCGAATCCAAGGGCATTCCTCTGGCTTATGAAATGGCGCGCCAGGAAGGCGTGAACCGCTACCTGATCGCTCGGAAGTCCCCCAAGCTGTATATGAAAAATGTGTTCACCGTAAAGGTGAACTCCATCACCACCGATCACCAGCAAACCCTGTGTATCGATGGCGACGATGCGGCATACATGAAGGGCAAGCGTGTGCTCATCGTGGATGACGTTATCTCCACCGGCGAATCCCTGCAGGCTGTGGAAACGCTGGTGGAACAGGCTGGCGGCTCCATCGTTGGCCGCATGGCAATCCTGGCCGAAGGCGATGCGCAGCAACGGAACGATATTCTCTATCTGGAAAAGCTTCCACTGTTCCATGCCGATGGCACGGTAATCGAGGAATAATCAGATTTCCAAACATGAACCCTAAATAGCGCTGTCCTTTACGGACGGTGCTTTTTTCAATACTTAAAGCAAGCAAAAGACTCCTTCCCGTGATTGAGAAGGAGCCGTTTTTTACGGAACCTGTTCCGGTTGCGCAAACACCGGATAAACAAACTTCGTCAGCGGGTGCGCGCCGCGCACATCTCGAACATAAAGCGTCAGTTCTTTGGTACCGTCCAAGGAAATATCCACGTTTTCGGCTGCATCCTGTTCGCTGAGCGCCTTCGATTGATAGACTGTTTTCCCATCCAGGCGAATTTCAAAAACACAGGCGGTCTGATTCCCCACGCCAAAGGGAACATCCTGCGCATTTTGAAAATGCTGAATCCCTATCTGGCAGCGGAACCGAGAGTAACCGCATCCCTCCACTGAATAGGTAATCCAAGCGTCGCGAACCATTGAATAGCTCTGCGCCATGATCGGCATAACGCAAAGCCCCTTTGTTAAGCCGTACCCAATATCCAGAGGGATGGATTGCTCTCGCGTACGCCCGGGAATATAATCAATCATCGCTTCGTAATTGAACAGATTGTCCGACTGCACATCCTTATAGCGTAATTGCGTCAAAGACATGGGCTGGATGGGCTTGGTCTCCCCCTGGGTAATGGCATAAATAGATTGGAAAATATCCGCATTCAGCTTCGCGCAAGCTGTAGCAGTGCGAACGGCAGACGCAACCGCCGTTTCCAAATCGCCGTTTTGCAGCGCGCCCATAAGAATCGGGATTTCCGCAATGGAATTCATGCGCCCGATTTCCATTTCCTCTACGATGCGCCAGATCAGGCTTTCTGCATTCCAGCCCAGCTCGCGCGGCCGATAATCCGCCGCGGCCGGATCAATATCGCATAGCACGGATTCCATGAACTGATGAATCATAAATCGCTGATTTCCCCGAAAGGGATACATGGCCAGCACCATCCGATTGTCCGTGGCATGTGCCACCTGAAAAGTGTCGCCGGTTAAATGGGTCAGCGTACCCGCCGCTTTGGCAGTCATGGCAGGATTCCCAGCTTTCCACGCCTCCAGCGCTAAATTCACCAGATATCGCACCACTGCAGGATAGGTATCGCGAAGCGCCGTTGTTTCATATACCCGGTGCATGGGAATGCGTTTGCCTGCCTGCGGAATCAGCACCAGTTCCCGCCAATCAGCATCCCAGCCTGTTTTATCCTCCGCATCCTCGCCAAACACATATTCATCCGGATACGTAGATGCATCGCTGATCTGCTGCCTATATTATTCCCATAAATGGCCTTGTGCGTGGCGGCATGCCCATTCCGCCGTTTTCCGGTGCATTCTCCCATCCATCATTTATTCCCCCCAAACGTTTGCTAAAATAGAAAAACGCTGCCGTATGCTAACGGTCTCTTGTCAAACAACATTAGCATACATCAGCGTTTTTATCTTGTCAAGTTTTTTGAGATATCGGGAATGTGTTTCTCTATTTCCTCAATTCGTGGCGAAAAGATCACCTGCAAGTCTGCCCCGTGCTTCGCAATTTCCATTTGAATGGGATGCGCCGCCGCCCAGTCAGAATCTGCATCCGCAACGGTTTTCCATTGCGCATAGAAGGCGGTTACCGGTTCGTTAATTGCTTCTTCTGCCGCCTTGCGCGCCTGCACAGCATCCGCAAGGTCTGCGTATGCGCCCAGCCAATATTGCCTTCCCTGAAAAACAATCTTGGCATGGTATTTCCCCTTGATATAATAAACTCCCTTTACGCCTGTCGTACTGTTTTTAGGCACCTTTTTGCTCCGTAGCAGATCAATGGATGTTCCACCCACATGCGTCAAAAAAGCGCTGAGCCTCTGATCATGCTCCTTCTTTTGACAGCCGCAGCTTTTCATACTGCTATATACGAGAGCGTTGTATGAAACATCAATTTCATTTCCGCAGTCACAGCGACAATGCCAGATTACATTGCCCTTGGCATCCCGTGAATCCGACGGAAAAAGAGCAGTCAACCGATGAAAACGTTGCCCTGTTATATCGCAAAAGGCTGCCGTTCTCTCTGCTTTGCAACCGCAATGGGTGCGCCGCCCTGTAAATAAAAGTGTGCCGGGAATTTCCGTCATTTGGCCGCAGGTACACCGGCATTGCCACCAAATGCCCTTTCGCTTATCCTGCGGCGGAACTGGCTGAAGCACCGTTAAATCACCAAAGACCTGATGGCGCAAATCGTGGCTTACGGCCGCCTGAATGCGTTCCTTTTTCAGGCAGCCGCAGCTTTGGGATCCACCATAAAGAAGGCTTCGCTCCAGCACATAGCGTTTTGTTCCGCATGTGCATTGGCAAAGCCATTTTCGTTCTTTATTATTCGTTTCTTCCCAGGAGTCGATCACCGTCCATCGCCCGAACGTGTCGCCTGGCTGGATTTTCTTCTGCCGTTCCATTGTTTTGTGTTTGCGAAGGTTCGTTGTGGTTATTCGATTAGGTTTTGCTGGCGGTTCCCCTAATATCAGGCAAGATATTGCTGGCAGCACCGACGAATGATGGCATTCATTTCATCCATTTTTCTGAGCATATCCTTAGCCAGCGCAATCTGGCAGCGGGTTCGAACCAAATTATGCTCCGGATAGTCAATCTTAAAATACGGGTTCCCCAGAATATAATCGTCCAGGAAACGCGTTGCCAATTCCGTTGTCAGCACAAAACAGCTGAGCCCCAACGTTTCTATTTCCTTTTCAGTTAGTGTGGAAGCCGTGTTTTTCAGGAAGCCCTCAGCAAACGCCTGAAACACGGCCAGATTCACGCCTGCTTTATCCGTTTCCTTCGAATCCTCTTCCACATAATTCGCTGCAAAGCGAATGGCGTCGCCAAAGTCGTGCCCCACAAGGCCTGGCATCACGGTATCCAAATCAATAACCACAATGGCCTGTTTTCCATCATGCTCAAACAGCACGTTGTTGATCTTCGTATCGTTGTGAGTCACGCGCAGCGGAAGTTCACCGTGACCATGCATATCCGTCAATGCGCACGCCTGATCCTGAACGCTTATCAGCCATTCCAGTTCAGCGGCCACGCTTTCTGCCTTGCCGCACGGATCCATGGCTGCATCCGCCAGCAGCTTTTCGTAGCGCTTGCGCGTGTTATGAAAATCCGGGATTGTTTCATACAGCTTGTTCGCGTCAAAATCGGCCAGCAGCGTTTGAAATTCCCCAAAGGCCAGCCCGGCGTTACGCACGATTTCCAAATCGTCGCATACGTTATAGGTACTACTGGGGATATAATTAAATAACCGCCAGAAGCCGTTTTCGTCGAAAAGATAGGTTTTGCGATTTGCCGTGTGGTGGAAATGCAACGATGTACGCCCCGGCGTTTTTGCATGCAAATGCTCTGTTACCTTGTCGATGTTCTCCATCACCTCCACAGGCTTTTTAAACACGAACGTGTTCACCTGCTGCACGATGTAGCTTTTTCTCTTTCCATCGTCCCGCCGGTAATCCACGCGATATGTCCGGTTGACGTTGCCAACCTTGATTTCCTCGTATCCCTCGTAGGTTCCAGCTATTCGAAAGGCTTCGCATACTTGCTTGAGTTTTGTGTCCATCGTTGTCTCTCCCCTCAGTTTCTTGGATTCTTTAAATAAGGACATCCGCAGACTGATAAAGTTTGATGTTCCTCGCAGTTCTGAAAAACATATCGTATCTGCCTTTATTTTCTATGCCAACTATAATGCATGCGTTCTCTTGAGAATTATTTTCGCCAAACCATCTTATTGACCACGCCAGTATAGCTTTGGATGATCTTCACAACCTTAGTAGATACATTTTCCTCTACATAGTTCGGAACAGGGATACCGTAATCCCCGCTGTCATTCATATCCACCGCAGTAGTCACCGCCTGGAGCAGATTGTGTTCGTCAATACCTGCCAGAATAAAGCAAGCCTTGTCGAGAGCTTCGGGACGTTCCGTGGAAGTTCTGATACAGACTGCCGGGAACGGATGCCCAACGCTCGTAAAGAAACTGCTTTCTTCGGGAAGTGTACCGCTATCCGAAACAACGGCATAAGCATTCATTTGGAGTTTGTTGTAATCGTGGAAGCCAAGCGGTTGATTCATGCGGACACGTTCATCCAATTTGAAACCTGTTGCGTCCAAACGCTTTCTGGAACGAGGATGACAGGAATAAAGAATGGGCATATCGTACTTTTCTGCCAACTTGTTGATCGCCGTGAAAAGACTTGTGAAATTCTTTTCTGTGTCAATGTTTTCTTCTCTGTGAGCAGAAAGAAGAATATACTTTTTCGGTTCCAGTCCGAGACGGTCAAGAACATCGCTTGCTTCAATTTCGGCAAGATTCTGATGAAGTACCTCAGCCATAGGAGAGCCTGTCACATAAGTACGCTCTTTGGGAAGTCCGCACTCATGGAGATAGCGACGAGCGTGTTCACTATATGCTAGGTTGACATCGGAAATAATATCCACGATGCGGCGGTTTGTTTCTTCGGGTAAACATTCATCCTTGCAGCGGTTTCCTGCTTCCATGTGAAAGATCGGAATATGCAGTCTTTTTGCTGCAATGGCAGAAAGGCATGAGTTGGTATCACCGAGAATGAGAAGCGCATCGGGTTTGATCTGATTCATCAGCTTGTAGGAGCAGTTGATGATGTTGCCCACCGTTGCGCCCAGATCGTCGCCCACCGCGTCCATATAGACCTCGGGATCGGCAAGCTTTAGATCCTTGAAGAAAACGCCGTTAAGGTTATAGTCATAGTTCTGACCCGTGTGTGCAAGCACCACGTCAAAGTACTTGCGGCATTTGGTGATCACCGCCGCCAGGCGGATGATTTCAGGGCGTGTTCCGACGATGATGAGTAGCTTTAGTATGGGAAATATAGTATAACTCGTTTTGTTTCTCATGGCAATCGAGCCCTC
>CAYRFP010000041.1:0-20523 GCA_964423675.1 uncultured Oscillospiraceae bacterium | reverse complement strand
CCTGATGGGCCTGGCCCAGCATATCGATGGTGGTTTCCTTCAGATCCAGGCCCAGCTCCTCGCTGATGACCTGGCCGCCAGTGAGGATAGCGATATCCCGCAGCATTTCCTTGCGCCGATCGCCAAAGCCAGGAGCCTTTACGGCCACGCAGGTAAACGTGCCGCGCAGCTTATTCACCACCAGCGTGGCAAGCGCTTCGCCTTCCACATCTTCAGCGATGATCAGCAGCTTCTTGCCAGCCTGCACCACCTGCTCCAGCACGGGCAGGATCTCCTGGATATTGCTGATCTTCTTATCGGTGATCAGGATCATGGGGTTATCCAATTCGGCGATCATCTTATCGGTATCGGTAACCATGTAAGCAGAAGCATAGCCGCGATCAAACTGCATGCCTTCCACGGTGGTCAGTTCAGTCTTCATGGTCTTGGATTCTTCCACGGTGATCACGCCGTCCTTGCCGACCTTTTCCATCGCGTCGGAAATCAGCGCACCGATGGTTTCATCGCCAGCGGAAATGGACGCAACCTGCGCAATCGCCTGCTTGCCGGAGATGGGGCGGGAGATTTCCTTCAGCCCTGCCACGGCGGCGGCGGTAGCATCCTCGATGCCGCGCTTGAGCACCATGGGATTGGCGCCGGCAGCCAGATTCTTCAGGCCTTCGCGAACGATAGCCTGCGCCAGCAGGGTGGCAGTGGTGGTACCGTCGCCAGCCACATCGTTGGTCTTGGTGGCCACTTCCTTAATCAGCTGAGCGCCCATGTTTTCAAAGGGGTCTTCCAGTTCGATTTCCTTGGCAATGGTCACGCCGTCATTGGTAATCAGGGGAGCGCCATACTTCTTGTCCAGCACCACGTTGCGGCCCTTGGGGCCCATGGTAATTTTCACGGTATTGGCCAGCGCGTTCAGGCCAGCTTCCAGGGCGCGACGGGCGTCCTCGCCGTATTTAATCTGCTTTGCCATAATTTCTTCCTCCTACTTTTCCTGCCGCATATGCGGCACTTGCATGCCCTAAAACGGGCGGCTTATTCTACCACAGCCAGAATGTCGCTCTGACGGACAATAATCATTTCCTCGCCGTCCAGCTTCACTTCGGTGCCCGCATACTTGGAATAAATCACCTTCTGGCCAACTTCTACCTGCATTTTTACTTCCTTGCCGTCCACAACGCCGCCGGGGCCCACGGCCAGAACGACCGCCATCTGGGGCTTTTCCTTCGCCGCGCCGGCCAGCACGATGCCGGACTTCGTAGTGGTTTCGGTTTCAACATTCTTGATGACCACACGATCACCCAAAGGTTTTACGTTCATAATGCTCCTCCTTACTGGTTCCTGGATTTATGTTGTTAGCACTCCTTAATGTCGAGTGCTAAATCATCCTTGCATAGTATATTACAAAAGTCTAATTTCCACAACTGCCATTTCATTAAAATTTTATGAACTTTTTTCATATTGTCCTGTATTTTCCTCCTTTTTTGCATCAATTCAACGATTTCTCCTGTTTTTCCGTTTTTTCTCCATTTTTCTCTGTTTTTTGTAAAGCATAAGCGAAAACAGTTCCAAAAGAAAGGCTGATTCGCCGCCTTTTCCGCTCTCGCAAAATCCTTTTCTTTATGCTATAATGCTGAAACAAAGAAAGAAGGTGGAAACGCATGGCGCAGCCATTATCCGAAGCGCTGCTGGATTGGTATGATCTCCATAAAAGAACGTTGCCCTTTCGCGGCGGACGGGATCCCTACGGCATCTGGGTCAGCGAGATCATGCTTCAGCAAACCAGAACAGAAACCGTTTCCGCCTATTGGCAACGGTTTATGGCCCGGTTTCCGGATGTGTTCGCCCTGGCAGCAGCGCCGGAACAGGAAGTATTGAAGCTCTGGGAAGGGTTGGGCTATTATTCCAGGGCCCGCAATCTGCACAAGGCAGCCCAGACCGTGGTTGCCCAATACAGCGGTCAGTTCCCCCGTGATATCGCCGCGCTGCGAGCGCTTCCCGGCGTGGGGGATTATACGGCGGCGGCAGTTGGCTCTATCGCGTTTGATTTGCCCGTGCCAGCCATGGACGGCAATTTAACCCGGGTGCTGGCCCGGGTTCATGGGATAAGGAAAGATGTAGGCATCCCCTCCGTCAAACGGCAGCTGCAAGCACTGGGAGAAGCGGATATGCCGCCCGTTCGCTGCGGCGATTTCAATCAGGCGCTGATGGATTTGGGGGCTACTGTCTGCACACCAGGAACGCCGAACTGCTTCGCCTGTCCTCTGCAACCATTGTGCGATGCTTTCGCCCAGGGCGACGCCGAAACACTGCCAATAAAGGCCGCCGCCAAGCCCCCAAAAGAGATCGCGCTGGCGGTTGTCATGATTGTCTCTCAGGGCAAGGTTCTCATGACCCAGCGCAAGGAAACGCTGTTGAATAATCTGTGGGTCTATCCCCTCCTGGAAAATGCCGAAAGCAAAACCGCAGTTCGCAAGGGGCTGCGGACGATGGGCGTTGTTCCGCGTGTTCTTTTGCCGTTTGGGCAGGCGCGACATATATTCACCCACCGAATCTGGAATATGCAGCTATGGTATTGCGCTGCGCAGGCGCCCACCGCCCGCAGTGGGGTTTGGGTCACACAGGAGGAAATGCAGGCGTTGCCAATTCCAACCGCCGTTCGCGCTGCCAGATTGCAGGCGGAGGCGCTGCTTTCCCCCTTCCGCTGCGCAGTGCTCAGGGGCGCGAATCCTGCTGCGGATCGCCTCCCCGACTTCCCCGGCGATTTGCCTGACAAAAGCCGCAAGGCGCTGCGGGACGCGCTGCTGCCCGCCGCAGCAGAAGCGTATGCCGAAAGCTGGCGTGCTTCCCATGCCGCCTTTTGTTCCGAAACCTTTCTGCAAGCTCATTCCCCCCAACGAATGGAAGAAACGCTGCGAGGACAATTGGAAAAGGGGCGGGATGTCCTCCCATTGTTTTTCCGCGGCGATCCCGCCGGCATTCTTGTAGCAGATCCGCAGAAAAACGAAGTGGTGTCCCTCTATATTCACCCCGCCTATCAGCGCCGAGGGTTGGGGCGTTGGGCGCTGACCTGGGCCATGACGCAGTTGCTGGATCCAGGGCAGGACATGCGCGTGACGGTCCTGAACCAGAATCAGCCGGCACTGTCTCTGTACCATCAGTCCGGCTTCACCCAGCCCGGAGAAACGCGACTGCTCAACGCAGAACAAAATCTGCTGGAAACGGATTGGATTCGCCCCGCAAGCCATTAAAAACGCAAGGCTCTGCAAACGCATCCTCAAACAGCATACTAAACGCTGCAACAAAAGAAAGGAAATTGTCATGACAGAAGCTTATTACAAGCCCTGCAAAGAGCTGGATTTGTGCACTAAACTGATTGAAAAATACTTTAACACGCAGCAGTATGAGAAATGCTTTGAGGGGCATTTGGCTCTGGCTCAACAGAGCTATCCCCTAGCCGAATGTCAGGTTGGCTACTTCTATTACGATGGCCTCGGCATAGAAAAAAATCTGGAAAAGGCGGTCTATTGGACGCGCCGAGCTGCCGATCACGGCGACCGGGACGGGCAATGCAACCTGGCCTGGTTTTACGAGGATGCCATCGGCGTGGAACGCGATATGGAGCAGGCCATCTTCTGGTATCGCAAAGCAGCCTTGCAAGAACACGACCTTGCTATTGAGAAATGCCGGCAGCTGGGCGTTGATTTAAACGCCCCAGCAGAGGATCGCGAAGCCATCCGCAAGGAACTTCAATGCAGGATTTTTCCGTTAGGTTCTCTGGAGCGATATAAATATACCGTGATCTGCTCCAGCTACCAAGGCAAATGGATTCTCTCCCGGCACAAAAGCCGCAGTACCTGGGAAACCCAGGGCGGCCACATCGAGAACGGCGAAACGCCGCTTGCATGCGCAAAGCGGGAGCTGTTTGAGGAAAGTGGAATCCAGGATGCGGATATCTACCCCGTCTGCGATTACTGGGGCTTTAATTCCCAGGCCTGCTCCAACGGAATGGTGTTTCTGGCGGTGGTTCGCTCTCTCGGCGCGCTTCCTGAAAGCGAAATGAAAGAAATAAAGATATTTAATTCGCTTCCCGACAATCTTACTTATCCACAAACTTTCCCCAAGCTGATCGAAGAAGCGGAAAAAATGCTGAAAAGTCTGGCAACAAATTAAGTAAAAAACCTTCATTTTGCCATTTCAGCGCACTATGTACAACGGCCCAGTTGAGCAGTTCACTCAGCTGGGCCTTTCATTTCGTTATTCAGTCTGGGTTGCGAGTTCTTTCTCGGCAAGCGTTGCATTTTCTGCGTTGTCGTCCGCTGTATTGGGCGTTTCCGGCATGGCCGCTGCATCCATCTTTGGTTCCATGGATTCCGCCGTCTTTGCACCACCCACTGCCAGGGCCAGCGCCCGTTCCACCAACGCCAGCTTTTCCGCAGTGAGACAGCCCAAATGCTGCCGCAGCCGGGACTTTTCCAGGGTGCGCACCTGCTCGCACAGGACAATGGACGGCCGACGCACGCCGCCCTGGGGCGGAAGCAGCGGCACATGTGTGCGCAGTGGCGCTTTGCCCATCCGTGAGGTAAGCGGCAGGGCGATCACCGTGGGGGAAAAGCGGTTTCCCAGGTCGTTTTGGATAATGAGCACAGGACGCACACCGCCCTGCTCCGAGCCAATGACAGGATCCAGATCAGCATAATATATGTCGCCGCGTTTCACACGTTATTCACGCTCCGTCGGCGGCAGCCAACGGGCGGCTGTCGCCGCTGATGGCGGGAGAATCTGCTCCCCTATCAGCTTATGCGCATTTTTTTCAAAACGTCCTCCCTTTTTCGAAAAAAGCGCCCCGCGCATTCGGGACGGCCGCTGCCGCTTTCCCCGCATGCCGGAGCGCATTTTTTTCATTCCTTTACCGGACGGATCAGAATCAGAGGCGTCAGTTCGTCCCCCTGGCCGGAGGGATTATCCTGCATCGCATCCTGAATTTCCGCATCGGTCAGCGGGAAATCATGGGATTTACCCAGTTGATCCCGCTGCAAATCGTTCGCATCCATCAGCACCACGGGAATCCCCGTTTCGTCATACAATTGATCGCAAAGTTCATCTGGATTTTCAGGGTTAATCAGTGCCAGCTGCTTATAAACGTCAAAGCTGGAGCGGAAATAGAACCCGTCAATGCCGCCCACGCCCTTGCCGCAGACCTTATAAAACACGCCGTGAATGCCAAAGGGTTTTGTCAGCGCGGAGCAGACCACCGCCAGCAGCACCCGGGGAAGCCCGCAGATATCAATCACCAATTGCAGCTTATAGGGTTCATGCATACCAACACCAGTATGATTGATGCCCGCAAAACGCCACAGCAGATTGGCCCAGAAACCTGGCTTCACCTCATCGCGGGTTTTCACCGACTCCACGCACATGCACATCACCTTCGCCCCGAAGGACAGCAGATCGCCCTCCTGATACAAAGGCCGCACATACTTTTCCACCAGTTCCTTCTGGCTTTCGCCCCGCTGGACGAAATGCGTCTGAATCGCCAGGCGCTGATATTTCCGGCCATTCTGGCCGTCCACTACGCCGCGATCAAAATATACCACGCCGTTTTCTTCCCGGCGCTGTTCTTCCAGGTTCCGGGACGGAATAATGCCCATACCAATTACCTCCATGCTTGGGAAAGGATGCCCTATTTTACACCCGGTTATGCATATTTGTCAAATCCTCCGCATAGAAAGGAACGAAACGGGGCGTTTTTGCCCCGAAAAAACGCAAGGAGGACACCTTCATGACCACCGCTCACTGGCTTTTTCTCCTTTTCATTGTCCTGTCGCTTCTGCTGATGCTGTGTTTTTCCCTGCGTTCGCAGCCTAAAACCCGGGGATACCGCTTTGTTTCCCGAATCTTCTGGGCAACCGCCGCCCTGACCGGCGCTAAAGCTCTCGGTCTGCTTTCCTGGAACCCTGTCACCATCGCTGCTGCAAGCGTATTGGGCGCGCCGGGGTTGGCCGCAATGCTGGCGCTGCGGGGATTGTAATTTTTCCATATCAGCGCAAAAGTGACTGAAGCGGAGAGACGTTCGTTTTTCGATCGTCCCCCGCTTTCTTTTTTCCCAAAAGAATGCTATAATATGCCGTATTCATTCTTGCAAAGGAGGCTTCGTCTGCACATGCGTTCCTTAAAAGTAAAAAATCTCACAATTATGGCTATGCTGGCGGCCATCTATGTGGTGCTTATCAAGTTTCTGTGCGTGATGGTTGCGCCCAATCTGCGAGTGTCCTTTGGTTATATTCCCATTGCCGTTTGCGGCATGCTATTCGGCCCGGCACAGGCGGCATGCGTTGCCGCCGTGGGCGATCTGGCAGGAGCAATCCTGTTCCCGCAGGGCGCGCTTTTCCCGGGCTATACGGCCACAGCAGCGCTGACCGGCCTGATCTACGGCCTGTTTTTGCGCAAAGAAACTTCCAAACCCCTTGTGCGCATTCTGATTGCGCAGGCGCTGGTTGCCGTCATTTGCAATGTCGCGCTGAACACCCTGTGGGGCTATCTGCTTCGGGGGGCGGGCACGCTGGCTGGGCTGCCCGCTCGGCTGCTGAAAAATGCGGTGCAGTATCCCGTGGATGTGCTGGTGCTGGCCGGGCTATGGAAGCTGCGTATGGTGCTGGAAAAGGCGGTGCGATAAAAATTCATGAATCCCGCAAAAGATGAGATCCTGAAGGAATTGCGCAGACTATATCCCGATACCCGCCCCGAACTGAATTTCTCCAACCCTTATGAAACCCTGGTGGCCACGATTCTGTCCGCACAATGCACCGATCGGCGGGTAAACCAGGTCACGCCCGCCGTGTTCCGCGATTTCCCGGATGCGAAAGCCATGGCGCAAACCACCCCGGAAATCCTGTTTCCCTATGTAAAAAGCTGCGGCTTTAAATCCAAAGCCGGAAACATCGTGGCCACATGCCGCATCATCGCTGAAAAATATGATGGCCAGGTTCCCTCTGATATGGACGCACTGACCGCGCTTCCCGGCGTGGGCCGAAAAACGGCTAATGTGGTGCGGGCATTTGCCTTTGGCATTCCCGCCATGCCGGTGGATACCCACGTGTTCCGGGTGAGCAATCGGCTGGGACTGGCGCAGGGCAAAACGCCAGAGGAAGTGGAGCGGCAGCTGATGGACGCCATTGCGCAGGAGGATTGGCGCGACGCGCATCATTGGCTGATTTTCCATGGCCGCCGGGTCTGCCATTCCCAACGCCCCGACTGTGCCCATTGCTCCCTGCGTCCCTATTGCCCCAGTGTTCAGGAGAGAGAATAAAGCAACTTAAGAATTTCCCGCAGGAGGATAAAAAACATGGTTTTAATCGGCGTCACCCCTGCCCAGAACGATCAGAACGGGCAGATCACCATCAATCCGGATTATATGGACGCGATTCAGCGAGCCGGCGGGTTGCCGGTGCTGCTTCCGCTGTGCGCGGAGACGGCCTGCCTGCAGGCCATACTGGATCAAATCGATGGTCTGCTGCTGACGGGCGGTGCAGACGTGAATCCCGCTTTATATGGCGAAGAAAAGCTGCCCTGCTGTGGCGATCTGGCTCCACAGCGAGATCAGATGGAACTGTCCCTTTGCCGCATGGCGGTTCAGCAGGATAAGCCGGTGCTGGCTATTTGCCGCGGGCATCAGATGCTGAATGTGGCGCTTGGCGGAACGCTGTATCAGGATATTGCCCAGCAATATGGCGAGCAGCTGCGGCATCCCCGTTCCGATGTGCCCCGAACTCCGGTTCACACCATCTCTGTGACGGCGAATTCCCTGCTTTATCGTGCCTGCGGCCTGGACTCTCTATCCGTCAACAGCCGCCATCATCAGGGCGTGAAGCAGCCCGGAGAGGGCATTGCAGTCTGCGGCAGAGCAGAGGACGGGCTGATTGAGGCCATCGAGATTCCGGGCAAGCGATTTGTGCTGGGTGTGCAATGGCATCCCGAATCCATGAGCGCGGTCCGGCCTGAAGCACAGGCGCTGTTTAACGCATTCGTGAAAAGCTGTGAGGCCGCGCGATGACGGAAATTGCATTGATAGCGGATCTGCACGGAAACTGGCCCGCCGTTCAAGCCGTGGAACAGGATATTCGCGCCCGGGGCATTCAGAAAATCTGGTGTCTGGGCGATCTGGTGGGCAAGGGGCCTTCATCCCGGAAAACTTTTGACTGGGCCATGGCAAATTGCGAAATTTCGCTGCTAGGCAACTGGGATGAGGGCATCGGCTGCAAGCAGTTTCCCCGGGATGAATTCTATTATCGCCAGCTGGGTGAAGATCGACTGCGCCGGCTGGCTGAACTGCCCACAGAGCACCATTTTCTTTGCTCCGGTCGGAAAGTTCGGCTGTTTCACGGTCGGTGGGTCATGCCCGCGCCCATCTATATTCATTCCGATGACGCGCTGCTGCGCCCGTATTTCGTTCCTGATTACGATGTAGTGGGCTATGCGGATGTGCATCGTCAGGGCGTACGGATCATCGACCAAGCGGGGCTTTTATTCAATACCGGCAGTGTTGGCAATGGTCTGGGGCTGCCCATGGCACAGTATGCTATTTTGCGCGGGGAACTGGAGCAAGAAACACCGGGACCTTTGGACGTAGTGATGGTTTCCGTTCCCTATGATCGTGCGCAAACGCTTCGGGATACCGATGCTGCCGAAGCGCAGGGACTGCACAATGCCGAAGCCTTCCGAAACGAAGTGCGCACCGGGAAATATTCGCGATAAGCTGAAGCCGGAAGCGCAATCTAAAAAGCGCTGCGTTCCTGATACAGTGAAGTCTTTCAGGATAACAGACAAAATAAAAGAAACGGTATGGCCGACGCTATACCGTTTCTATTTTATTTGCAGCCTTTCCGGAGTGGCTCGATTATCCAATGCAGGCTTTATCCCTGTTTGCCGCCGCATTCCGGGCAGAACTTCGCCGTCCGGGGAATTTTCTTTCCGCATTCGCAGCAGAATTTGGTTTCCCCTGCAGGCGCCGCATCCGCAGCGGGAGCAGTCGCAACAGGAGCAGCCGGCTGCTTCATGGCAGACTGCATCATCTGCGCCATCATTGCACCTGCGCCCAGGCCCGCGCTCATGCCTGCCGCGCCACCAGGATTCTGCGCCGCATCCCGCAGGGCTTCCGCGGCCTGGAACTGGGTATACTTATTCAGATCCCCCAGCACACCCATAGACGTACGCTTATCCATCATTTTCTCCACCTCATCGGGCAGAGAAATGTTTTCAATTACAAAAGATTCCAGCTTCAGCCCCAGCGGCGCAATCCGAGGAGCCAGGGTCTGCAAAGCATACTGAGAAAGCTCATCATAATTTGCAGCCAGATCCAGCGCAGGGATCTTGCTCTGCGCAATAGCATCGGACAGGCCAGATACCAGTGTCCGCTTGATTTGCCCGGTCACGCCGTCCACTGTCATATACGCCGCCGTGCCGAACACTTCCTTGAGGAAAGCAACCGGATCACCAACCCGGAACGAATAAATGCCGAAGGCGCGCAGACGGATCATACCAAATTCCGCATCCCGCATCATCACGGGATTCGCCGTGCCCCAGCGCTGATCCAGAAATTGTTTGGTGTTGATAAAATAAACCTCTGCCTTGAACGGCGAATTAAAGCCGAATTTCCAGCTTTGCAGCGCCGTCATGATCGGCATATTCTGGGTGGAAAGTTCATAACGGCCGGGCTGGAACACATCGGCAATCTGGCCTTCGTTCACCATCACCGCCACCTGGCTCTCCCGCACCGTCAGCTGAGCGCCCATCATGATTTCCTTGCCATTTCGATCATAGCGGTGAACCATGGTGTCCGCAGAATCATCCTTCCATTCGATCACATCGATCAATTGTCCAGTCAACTTTGAAAAAAGGCCCATCGTGTCTCCTCCTTTACCGATTCTCCCCAAGGCGAATTAATCGTTTTCAATCAATTCCCGCAGGCCCTTATGCAGCCATGCGGAGCGAACCACCGTCATGTCCAGATCCAGATATTCCTTGATCTGCTGGATAGAATCCTGAATATGCTCATCTGCCCGGGCGGCGAAAGCGGCGGACGCTTCCGGCTCATCGGACTGCATCGGCATGCAGACCAGGCGGATATGCCGGGGCGTAAGCACCGCCACGGCATAGAAAATTCCATCTACATAGCGGCCAAAAAAATTATTCCGCAGGGCGCTTTCCAGCCGTTCCTGCGCATGCTGATGCTCAGACAGATATACCTCGCCCTGGGGCATATCGATCTCATAAGCCACGCATACGCCATTGGGATCCACCCGGGCACGAATCAATTGCAGGCTACGCTCCAGCGCCGACCATTCCCGGATTTCTCCCGCCAGCAATTGATGCGCCAGTTCGTCGCGCAGGATCGTCAGCATCGCGTCTTCATCATAATATTCATCTGAAAAATCTGCATGAAGCCGATCCAGCAGCATCCGGGTTTCCTTCAAAATGGCCTGCTGCTTTTCCAGCTGGTCGCAGACCTCAAAAATCGGCAGACTGGGCCGGCCATAACGCAGATACCGAATCAGCGGCACAGCCGCCTGCTTATTCAAATAGTAGCCCACCGCATCCACTGCGGCAGTGTTCAGCAGTTCAATGGCCTCCTCGGCCGTGGCGATCACCTGGGGCTTGTGGCAGCCCAAAGCCGCCCAGTTCAGTTGGTTTTCAAACAGCTCCCGGATGTTTTCCTGATCCGTCACCAGCAGCAGCTTGTACATGCGTCTCCTCCACATCTTTCGCTGATTTCCCCTTCGATTATAGCATAAACCTCCATGCGGGACAATGGCTATTTATAGCCCAGAAAAGCTAAATTTTCATTCTCCAAACGCATCGGCAACAGCCCTGTTTTTTATTTATTTCCGCTTCCATCTTGAAAGCCATGGAAATTTCCTTTATAATAGAAGGTGCGCCGGAAAAGCGCAACCAATCAAGAACATCTAAAGGAGATACATCGCGCATGAGCAAGCAAATGACTGCCTTGATTATTATGGACGGCTTTGGCCTGAACAACGCCAAGGACGGCAACGCCATTTATGCCGCCGGCACGCCCAACCTGGATCGGCTGCTGGCCAAATTTCCCCACACCCAGCTGGGCGCCAGCGGCATGGACGTTGGCCTGCCAGAAGGCCAGATGGGCAACAGCGAAGTAGGGCATCTGAACATGGGCGCAGGCCGCATTGTTTATCAGGAACTGACCCGGATTACTAAGGATATTCAGGACGGCGAATTCTTTAAAAAAGAGCCCCTGATCTGGGCGATGGATTCCGTGAAGGCAAATGGCGGCAGCCTGCATCTGATGGGGCTGCTTTCCGATGGCGGCGTGCATAGCCACATCACCCACCTCTACGCCCTGCTGGAAATGGCCAAGCAGCGGGGGCTGAAGAAGGTATATGTGCACGGCCTGCTGGACGGCCGCGATGTTCCCCCCACCTCCGGTGTGGAATATGTGCGCATGCTGGAAGAAAAAATGCAGGAAATCGGCGTGGGCCAGGTTGCATCTCTCCAGGGGCGCTATTGGGGCATGGACCGGGATAATATCTGGGAGCGCGTGGAAAAGGGCTACAACGCCATTGTCCTAGGCGAAGGCGTGAAGGAAACAGATGCCGTGGCTGCTGTGCAGCATTCCTATGATAATGGCAAGACCGATGAATTCATGGAGCCCACCGTAATCGAAAAGGACGGCCAGCCGCTGACCACCTTGCAGCCAGGAGACAGCGTTATCTTCTTCAATTTCCGTCCCGACCGCGCCCGGCAGATCACCCGTTCCTTCATCCTGCCCGATTTCAGCGGCTTTGAGCGCAAGCGGGGCTTTATCCCGGTGCAGTTCGTGTCTATGACCCAGTATGACGAAACCTTTACTGGCCTGAAGGTGGTTAATCCCCCGGAAGAAATGGAAAACACCCTGGCGCAGTATCTTTCCTCTCTGGGCAAAACCCAGGCGCACATCGCCGAAACCCAGAAGTATGCCCATGTGACCTTCTTCTTCAACGGCGGCGTGGAAGCCCCCAACCCGAATGAAGAGCGCTTCCTGATTGATTCCCCCAAGATTGCCACCTTTGATTTGCAGCCGGAAATGAGCGCCCCCGCCGTCACCGAAAAGGCGCTGGAACTGATTAACAGCGGCAAATACGACGTGATGATCCTGAACTATGCTAACTGCGACATGGTGGGACATACCGGCGTGATGGAAGCTGCGGAAGCCGCCGTCAAGGAAGTGGATAAAGACGTTGGGCTGCTGGTGGAAGCGATTCTCAAAAACGGCGGCCGCGCCTTCGTGACTGCCGATCATGGCAACGCCGATCAGATGTTTGACCCTGAAACCCATGAGCCCTTCACCGCCCACACCACCAACCCCGTTCCTTTCATTGCTTGCGATGAAGCGCTGATTGGCGGCCAGTTGCGGGAAGGCGGCCGGCTGGCGGATATCGCGCCCACCCTGCTGGCCAGCATGGGTCTGCCCGTTCCCGCCGAAATGACCGGCAAAAGCCTGATTATGAAATGATCTATTCTTATTGCAAAAAATGCAAAACCGAAAGCCCCGGCGATACCTGCCGGGGCTGCGGAAAGCATGCCACGGCAGCGGCGCAGCGGAATATTTGGAGCATTGCCTCCGTTCCGCTGGCCGATGGCCGGGCATGGCGGGGCGCGCTGTATGCGCTGCTGATGGTGGTCGGCCTCTTGCTGGCGCTGGTTTTCGGGCTGGAAGCGATGGTTTCCGGTAGCGTGCAGGTAGCGCGGCTATGGGCCGGTTCGCTTCCCCAGGCCATTTTTGCCGTGCTGCCTCTGGGGCTGGCCGCCACGTTTCTGGCACTTTTTCTCCAGGGACGGGAGGTCATCGTGTATGTGCTGGATCCCCGTGGCGCGCATTTGCAAACCTGGCATGAGCCGTCCCGCCTGAAAAGCTGGGCGCGGCTGCAAAGCGCGGATCCCAGCAGGGATGTGCCCCAGCAGGATGGCAGCGTGATGCATCTATCCCAGGAGCGTCATTGTCTTTGGGCAGATGTGCAGACCGTGAAATACAAGCCAGGCCGCGCCGCCATTTATCTTTATCACACCCCCCATATCGCGCCAATGGTGTTGCGGCTTCCTCCGGATGAATACGATGTGGCCGCCGCCTATGTGGGCAAATACTGCAAAGGAAAATAACGAAAAAGGCACAGGACGAATTGTTCCCTGAGATCCGGGAGCGGCTTTCCCCTGTCCCAGAAGCGCCATAGAAGCAAACGGAACCGTCGGTTTCCCACGATTGAAGGAGGTTTTCCCATGGCGATTACTCTGCATGAAATTGCCAAAACGCTGGATCATTCCACCCTGCAGCCCTATTTGACCCCGGATGATATCCGCAAAGGCTGCGATATTGCGCTGGAATATGGCACCGCCACGGTCTGCGCCCGGCCTTATGATATGCCTCTGGTGGTCAAATGTCTGCGCGGCAGCGATGTGCTGCCCTGCACTGTGATCGGTTTCCCCCACGGTGCGCATCATACCTCCGTGAAGGTGTTCGAAGCCGAACGCGCGCTGGACGACGGCTGCAAGGAGCTGGACATGGTGCTGAATATTGGCGCCATGCTGGCAGGTAATGAAAACTACGTTCAGGATGAAATCGCCAAGCTGGCGCGGGCCGCCCATGCCCGGGATGCGCTGCTGAAGGTGATCCTGGAAACCTGCTATCTCAGCGATGAGCAAAAACGCCGCGCCTGCCAGCTGGCAGAAAAAGCCGAAGCAGACTTTGTGAAAACCTCTACGGGCTACGGCTCCCAGGGCGCAACGGTGGCCGATGTGAAGCTGATGCGGGAAAGCGTCAGCGATAAAGTGCGGGTCAAGGCATCGGGCGGCATTCGCTCGCTGGATATGGTACTGGCCTGCCGTCTGGCGGGGGCCAGCCGCTGCGGCGTGTCTGCAACCCAAAAGATCATGGAAGAAGCCAAGGTTCGCCTGGCCAATGGCACACTCTCCGATCAGCCCGCCGCTCCTGTAGAAACGCCTCAGGGCGGAGCGTATTGAGTCTTTTGCTTTCGCAAAAACAAACCTCCCTTGTTTCGGGTGGAGTTCATAAAACAGTTAAACCGACCTATTGTTACAACAATCATAGGTCGGTTTTTATTTGTTGCAGTGTGGCAGGAGCACCCCCTGGCTTTCCTGTGTAAGGGGGAGGCTCTGGAGCGGTGCAACGCAGCAAATCCCACGGTATACGCAGTAGGTGTATAGAAGAAATGCGCCCCTACAGTTCGATAAATTGGAATTGGCTGTTATAATTCAATGCTTATTTCATATTTATCTTCAATGAGTACATAGTTCACATGATACTTTTTTGCAAGGGATAGCACTTCTGCATTGTCTGCCAATGCACGCTCCATTGTGTACCATTCGTCGTCCAAACGATTCTCGATGGCATTTGCATATCCCTTTATGTCTGCAAAATAATTTCTTATATAGTTCTCACTCATCACCAAACAATAGTATTTAATATGGTCAAGATATTGCGGCTCAAAGTCCGTTTGCCAATCGAATGGAATATAGCAACCTTCGACAATTAAGCTCTGATTGTTCTCAATGGCGGTTTTTGTCATTTCACGAACAATCGGCCACAAGTATTCGGTTAATCCATTATCATCCATAGGGGTGAGTTCTGTATTTCCGCTACGAATTAAACCCATTTTCAGATGGTCTATTGATAGATATGGATATTTATATTTTTCAAGCAATTTTTGAGCAAGTACCGTTTTGCCTGTATGCGATGCACCTGTAATTAGAACAATCATTATCTTCATCCCTACAAGTTCCAGTTTGTTTAACTGATTATTACTATCATAAGTTGGTTGCATTATAACAACCACAACAAATCAAACAACTGTTTTATGGCTACCGCCCATTCGTGCAAGGGAGGGTTTTTCGTTACTGGACGCATGGATTGCAGCATCAATCGCCGAGTTTTCTATTAATCGCTGCATTGGCAAAAGCCAGCATAAAATGCACTACAGCCAATAGCAAGAGCCACTTTTTTCTGAAAAAAAGGCATCCGCTCTCCAAAAAGAGCGGATGCCTGTGCTAAACCGATTACTACTCGGCGAAACGCCCAATTGGGCGCGGCGCACAACTCCAGGTTCCACAACGATTGGCGGAAATGGAGACACCCACTGGCCTCTTACAGCTCAGCGAAGTACTTGATGGTGCGAACCATCTGAGAGGTGTAGGAGTTCTCGTTGTCGTACCAGGACACAACCTGCACCTGATAGGTATCCTCGTCCAGCTTAGCAACCATGGTCTGCGTCGCATCGAACAGAGAGCCATACTTCATGCCGATCACGTCGGAAGACACGATGGGTTCTTCGTTGTAGCCGAAGGAAGCGGAAGCCTGAGCCTTCATGGCGGCGTTCACGGAATCCTTGGTCACATCCTTGCCCTTCACAACGGCAACCAGGATGGTGGTGGAACCGGTGCAGACAGGCACGCGCTGAGCGGAGCCGATCAGCTTGCCGTTCAGTTCGGGGATAACCAGGCCGATCGCCTTGGCAGCGCCAGTGGAGTTAGGCACGATGTTCTGCGCGCCAGCACGGGCACGGCGCAGATCGCCCTTCCGATGGGGGCCGTCCAGAATCATCTGGTCGCCGGTATAAGCATGCACGGTGGTCATGATGCCGCTCTGGATAGCATAGGCATCATTCAGAGCCTTCGCCATGGGAGCCAGGCAGTTGGTGGTGCAGGAAATGATGTTGTCTTCCTTGGTCAGGGTATTTTCGTTCACGGAGAACACGATGGTCTTCAGATCATTGCCAGCGGGGGCAGAGATGACGACCTTCTTGGCGCCAGCGTTGATATGCGCCTGGCTCTTTTCCTTGCTGCAGTAGAAGCCGGTGCACTCCAGCACCACGTCCACATCCAGCTTGCCCCAGGGGCAGTTGGCAGCATCCTTTTCAGCATAGATCTTGATTTCCTTGCCGTCCACGATGATGGAATCTTCGGTGGCGGACACGGTGTGCTTATTTTCGCCGATAAAGCCGCAGTAAGAGCCCTGCGCCGTATCATACTTGAGCAGATGCGCCAGCATAGCGGGGCTGGTCAGATCGTTGATAGCCACCACTTCGTAGCCTTCAGCGCCGAACATCTGACGGAAAGCAAGACGGCCAATGCGGCCGAAACCATTGATTGCAACCTTAACCATGGGAAAGACCTCCTCACAAAGTTTGCATTGGCAGGAATCGTCCGATTCAGACAATTCACCACCTGTTATTATACCCATAATTCGCCTATTTGGCAAGCCCTCCCACGGGGCAAATTATGCCCGCCTGCTCTTTTCTTTGGCCACCGCTTTTGCTATAATAGAACAAACAAAACTGTTTCAGGAGGAGGAGCCATGTTGAACGCTTCAGACGGCATGCATTACATGCCCCAGGGCAAGCCCCAACCCGTTGTTCAGCCGGGCGAATTCGTTTTCTCCGCCATCGCGCTGGAGCACGGCCACATCTACGGCATGTGTCAGGCCCTGTTAGACGCAGGCGCAACGCTGAAATATGTCTACGATCCGGATCCTAAAAAAGTAGCGGCCTTCCGCCATGCTTTCCCTCAGGCCATCCCCGCCGCTGCGGAAGAGCAGGTGCTCAGCGACCGGGATACCCGTCTGATCGCCGCGGCCGCCATTCCCTGCGATCGATGCGCCCTGGGGCTACGGGTTATGGACGCTGGAAAGGATTATTTCACCGATAAAGCACCCTTTACCGCTCTGGCACAATTGGCTTTGGCCCGGGAAAAAGCACGGCAAACCGGACGCAAATACATGGTTTATTATTCCGAACGGCTGCATTCCGAAGCCGGGGTGCTGGCTGGCTATATGCTGGACGCGGGAGTCATTGGTCAGGTGATCCAAGTCAGCGGCTTTGGCCCCCATCGCCTGGGGCCGCCGAAAAAGCGGCCAGACTGGTTCTTCCGTCATGCGCAGTACGGCGGAATTTTGTGCGATATTGGCAGCCATCAAATTGAGCAGTATCTCCATTTTTCCAAGGAAACGGACGGACGGGTAGTTTCCAGCCGGGTGGGGCATTACGGTCATCCCCAGTTTCCTGAATTGGAGGATTTCGGCGATTGCATGATCACCGGACAAAACGGCTCTACTCTCTATTTTCGTACCGATTGGTTCACCCCGGATGGGCTACGCGTCTGGGGCGATGGGCGCACCCTGATTTTGGGAGACAAGGGCTATATCGAACTGCGCAAATACATCAACGTGGGCACCGATCAGCCCGGCGGTGACCACATCTTCCTGGTAAACGACGAAGGGGAAAAATATATCAACGCCTCCGGCGTAACCGGCTTTCCCTTTTTTGGTCAATTGATCCTGGATTGCCTGAACCGCACTGAAACCGCCATGACGCAGGCCCACGCTTTCAAGGCGGCGGAGTTGAGCCTGATGGCTCAAGAAATGGCCGAGACAGTGAAATAAACTGCACCTTGCAAAAAATAGCGCCCCTTCCAGCATGCAACTGCGAAGAGGCGCTTTTTCATAAGCTTTTTTCACTGCGGCGGGCTCAATCTTCTTCTGGAGCAGAATTATCATCCTCGTCCAGATCCACCATCCGTCGCTCGTTCTCTGCCGGGGACGCAGCTTCGTTTTCCCCTTCCGGCTGTGCCTTTGCCGGACGGGATGGATAAATATCCTGAATGGCGGCAGTGATTTCGTCCAATTCCTCCTGCGTCATTTGTTGCAATTCCCGAATAACCCTATCGGTTCGGGGCGGACAGGAAAACGCATCGGCAATTCCGCTGTCCACCACGGCCTTTTTCACCTTATCCGCCGCATCTGCCACCGCTGTTTTCGCCTGTTCATACAGCGGCTCGCCCTTCTGTGCCAGGGTTTCAATGGCTTCCTGCGTTTTTTCCACGCCGGTCGCCACCGCGCCGATACCCGCCTTGAGCACCTTCTTCATCTCGTTCACAATCTGTTCCATGGCTTCATCGCTCCTTTCAAGCACAGCTTTAGTATGCCAGCTTTTCCGGCGTTTGTATCAGAAATTCGCCTGAAAGTAGCTTTTTCCTGCTGAAATAATACAATCGCCCGGCTGCAAACGCAGCCGGGCATTTAGTTTTTTCGTTTCAAAGATACGAAAGTGCGCTGCAATTTCCTTTGTTATTCCGCCGCGTAGAAGAAATCCGCGCCCGGCAGCGTTCCGCCCACGGAGGCGGGATTAGCCGCAAACAGAATCTCATACAGCGGGGCAGCCTGAGCCTTCATATCCGCGCCGGAAACAAACACCAGTCTGCAGGAGGGCAGCGCCTTTTGCGCCACAGCCGCAGCGGCAATAATTCCCTGATCCACGATTTCCTGCGCCGCAACTTCCACATTTTCATTGGCAAAAGCAATGGACGCTTCCAAATCGGCCATAAACTTTTCCACAAGTTCCGGATGCTCCTTGGCAAACTCCGTGCGCACGATCACCACGCTCATGCTCAGCTGCGCTTCAGGATTGCCGTTTTCGTCGGCCGTTCTGGCAAATTCATCGGTAATATCCAGCGCAACGCGATAGGACGCATCCTTCATCAGCAGGGTGGTCACATGGGGTTCGGGCACCAGCACAATATCCGCCATGCCGTTAACCGCCAGAGTGGTCACTTCCGCATGCTCACTCTTAAAATCCAGTGTGGCTTCCACGCCGTTCTTTTCCAGAATATACTGCATCACGTATTCCGGCGTAGCGCCCTGACCGGCGGACACGATGGTCTTTCCCTGCAAATCGGCCACAGCCTGCACAGAATCGCCCTTTTCCAGCACGTAGAGCATGCCCCGCGTAATCAGCGACAGGCCCTGCACCCCGCCCTGCGTTTTGTTATACAGCACTGCGCCCAGATTGATCGGCACCGCCGCCATATCTACGTTTCCCTGAATAATCTGGCCGGTGAGTTCCTCCGGCGCTCCAGCCAGGGTAAAGGCATAGGAGCCGTCATTCTCCGTCATCATATGTGCCAGAGCCATGCCAGTGGGGCCCTTCAGGCCACCCACCCGTACCACCGGGGTTTCCTCCGCTGTGCAGGCTACCATAGCAATCCCCATTGCCAGCAGCAGCGCCGCCAGCAGCTTCATCATCTTTTTCATGGCTGTTCCATTTCCTTTCGTTCGCTTTTTGTTAATGCGCTTTTTACCTGAACTCCCGGAATATTGCCCAGTTTCCCAGTAAATTGGCCAATCCGGGCGCTTTCTCCCCGTACCAGCAGACCGATAACCGCCATGCTCCGGGCATGATCCGGCACGCCGATGCGGCCCGTCACCAATTCCTGAAACTGCCCAACCACCTGGTTCACCCGTGCGGTCTGGCTTAAGTTCTCGATGACGACGCCCACAAACCCGATTCGTTCATCCGTCATGGGCTTTCCCTCCATAAAAATAAGCATGTCCCAAAAAGAAGGTCATGCCCCATCCTGAAAATACCACATAGAATTTCCTCCTTTCGCTTCCGGGCCGGGACGCATCCTTGCCCGCAAGGGAGACTTTTTTTGCGCCGCCCCTCCCCCTTATGGGCGGTTTTCCCGTCCACGCAGGCTTGCGGCTTCTGGCGCAGCGCCATTATACACGAATTTTGCAAAAAAGTAAATGCCCTGTTCTCAGCATGGAGGTGGCTTTTAGCCTTGACAGATGGACAAAATCTGTGTACAATAAGATATGATCGGCTAAAAAGTCCGACTGCGTCTCGGCGCAGTGGATAAGCTGTTTTCGGATACAGTAGTTGTTCCCAGATGGGTTTTCTATGCAGGCGTTTGCCGCTTTAGCATATGGCGCACCCCGGCGCTGCCGGCGGGCGATAGTGTGTTTTAGTTGTGTGTAAGCTTGCGTGCTGGCAGCACGCGGTATCAGAAATGCAGCTTTGCCGTGCGAAAAAACGGCATTTTTTTCGTGCGGTCTTTCAACTGATAAACACGAGAAAACAAAAACTATGGAAAAATCGGTTATCGAAAGGAGGAATTTGACATGATTGCCCTATGGATTATTCTGGCAGCCCTGATCGCCGGCGCAGCTGGCGCATACGGCGGCTTCCTGTATCGCAAAAACGTGGCGGAGAAAAAAATAGGCCGCACGGAAGAATACGCGAAAAAGCTCCTGGACGATGCAACCCGCAAGGCAGACGACAAGAAAAAGGAAATGTTGCTTGAGGCGAAGGAAGAAATTCTTCATCTCAAGACCGAACTGGACAAGGAAATCCGCACCCGGCGCGCGGAAATCCAGCGTTCTGAACGGCGCATGATTCAGCGGGAGGAAAACCTGGATAAGCGCGAAGAACAGCTGGAAAAGAAGCGAGACGGCCTTACCCAGCGGGAAGAGGAGCTGAACAAAAAGTTCGAAAACGCCCAGAAGCTGGAAGACGAAGCGGAAGAGTATAAGCAAAAGCAAATTACCGAATTGGAGCGCATCGCTACTATGACCCAGGACGAGGCCCGGCAGATGGTGATCGACCGGGTGCAGAAGGAAGCGTTCCATGACGCTGCTGCCACGGTTCGGGAAATCGAAGTCCGCGCCAAAGAGGAGGG
>CAYRFP010000040.1:559-20715 GCA_964423675.1 uncultured Oscillospiraceae bacterium | reverse complement strand
ATAAATGCAGGAAAAACCGTAACGGTTTCTTCTGCATTTAATGATACTCTCAACATTTTTTGCAAAAAAATGGTTTTCGACTTGACGGATTCGACAGAATACGCTATAATCTCTGATGGTTCATCTTTATGACGGTAGAGAGAGACCGAAAAGAGACGAAGCATCCACGCTTAATCGCAGGATAAAAAAAGCGATGCAGGTCTTGCTCTGTGCTGTCGAGGCAAGGCTTTTTTTCTGTTTTTTTCGCCAGAGAGGGTATTAACGCGCAAGCGCTAATATAGAGAATTTGATGGGGGGACGTACCAATGAAACTGGTCTACGACATCAACCAAAACCCACCGCTTAAGAAGAACCTGATCTACGCGTTCCAGCAACTGCTGGCAATCATGGCCGCAACGCTTCTGGTACCAATTCTGGTGGACGGCACGGGCGCTTACATGAGCCAGCCTGCTGCGCTGTGCGGCGCGGGCTTTGGCACTCTGTTCTATCTGTTCATTGCCACGCGGAAGAAGAGTCCGGTATTCCTGGGCAGTTCCTTTGCGTTCATCGCCCCCCTGAGCGGCGCCGTCGCCTTTGGCTTCTTGGGCATTTTCCTGGGTGCTCTGTTCGCCGGCCTGGTGTATGTGCTCATCGCGTTGATCATTAAGAAGACTGGCTCTGCCTGGGTTAACAAGCTGCTGCCTCCTGTGGTAATCGGCCCCACCGTGGCGCTGATCGGCTTGAGCCTGTGTGGCAGCGCTGTGAACAATCTGAACAACACAGCTTCTGGCAACTATAATATTGTTGCTATTCTGATTGGTCTGGTCGCCTTTGGCATCACGGTCTTTGCGTCCACAAAGGGCAGCAAGGGTATGAAGATGATTCCCTTTATCATTGGCATTCTGGGCGCGTATGTGATTGCGTTGGTGCTAACCTTCATTGGCCAGGCTACCAATGTTGAGGCGTTGCAGCTGGTGAATCTGTCTGCTTTTGACAACATGCAGTTGTTCAAGCTGCCCCGGTTCACGTTCCTGGGCATGTTTGGGCTCTATGAAAATGATCCCACTCTGCCTGCTGCAGCCAGCAAGATTGGCAGCTTTGCGGATGTGATCAGCATCTTCCTGCTGTTTGCGCCCGTGGCTTTCGTGACCCTGGCTGAACATATTGCCGACCATAAGAACCTTTCTTCCATCATCAACCGCGATCTAATCACTGATCCGGGCCTGGATCATACGCTGGTTGGCGATGGCGTTGGCTCCATCGTGGGTTCCTTCTTCGGCGGCTGCCCCAACACCACCTATGGCGAATCTGTGGGATGTGTGGCGATTACTGGCAATGCCTCTATTAGCACCATCGCAATCGCGGCAGTTTACTGCATCATCCTGTCCTTCTTTGATCCCTTCGTTTGCTTCGTCAACTCGATTCCTTCCTGCATCGTTGGCGGCGTGTGCATCGCGCTGTACGGCTTCATCGCTGTGTCCGGCCTGAAAATGCTGCAGCCCGTTGATCTGGGCGATAATCGCAATCTGTTCGTGGTCGCGGCAATCCTGGTGCTGGGCATTGGCGGGCTGACGCTGGACTTCGGCGCCGTTTCCATCAGTTCCATCGCTACCGGCCTGATCGTGGGCATCCTGGTGAATGTGATCTTCAATCGGCGCTCTGGCGAGGAAAACGCTGCTGAATAAGCAGAAAAATGAAAAAATACCGCTAAACATATTTACAAACCACGCCGATCATGATAAAATGAAAGGCGTGGTTTTTAGAACCGTAACCTCGGGCTTTTGTCTCTCCAACGCTTGCCTGTGGTTGCGGCGATTGAAGCAGGGGCTGCCACCCCCAAGAAGGAGGAACATCTCATGGATAAGGAACTCAAGGCTCAGATTATGCAGGAATATGCCCGTCATGAAGGCGACACTGGTTCTCCCGAAGTGCAGGTCGCGCTGCTCACCCAGCGGATCAACCACCTCAACGAGCACCTGAAGCTGAACAAGAAGGATCATCATTCCCGCCGTGGCCTGTTGCTGATGGTTGGTCAGCGTCGTGGTCTGCTTGATTATCTGAAGAAGACCGATATTGAGCGGTACCGTGAACTGATTGCCAAGCTGGGTCTGCGTAAGTAATGCGCATGAAGCTATCGGCATGAATATTTTCTGCCGATAGCTTTTTGTTTCTTCCCTGGGGCAGGGGCTCTAAGGGATAGTGTGTGTTGTGTGAGGAGAAGAGAAAATGGATTGCAAATCGTATTCTATGGAATTTGCCGGTCGTACGCTGACGCTGGAGTTCGGCAAGTATGCCCAGCAGGCTGGCGGCTCTGCCGTTGTTCGCTATGGCGACACGGTGGTGCTGGTTAACGCGACCGCGTCTGATAAACCCCGCGAAGGCGTGGATTTCTTCCCCCTGACGGTGGACTTCGAAGAAAAGCAATATGCTGTGGGCAAGATCCCCGGCGGTTTCTACAAGCGTGAAGGCAAGCCCACGGACAAGGCGACGTTGACCTGCCGGCTGATCGACCGTCCTCTGCGCCCCCTGTTTAATAAGGGTATGCGCAACGACGTGCAGGTGGTGGCGCAGACACTGTCTGTGGATCCCAACACTCCGCCGGAATTCCCGGCCATGCTGGGATCTTCCATCGCGCTGATGGTCAGCAATATTCCCTGGGGCGGTCCCACGGCTGCTGTGGTGGTGGGCCGTGTGAATGGCCAGTTTATCATTAACCCCAACCTGGAGCAGGAAGCTGCTTCCGATATGCACGTTACCGTTGCTGGCACCAAAGACGCCATCATGATGGTGGAAGCTGGCGCGAAGGAAGTCAGCGAAGACGCCATGATGGACGCGATCCTCTTCGCCCATGAAAGCATCAAGGAGCTGGTTGCTTTCCAGGAGAAGATTACCGCTGAAATCGGCAAGGAAAAGAGCGAGTTCCCGCTGATTACCACTGGGGATGACGTGAAGGCTGCTGTGCGTGAATATGCGCTGGAAAAGTGCAAGTACGTCTATTCCACCTACGTGCGCAAGGAACGCCAGGCTCGGGAAGCAGAAGTTTCCAAGGATGTGGCCGAGCATTTTGCGGAAATTTTCCCGGGTCGGGAAGGCGAAGTGGCGGATGCACTGTATTACCTGAATAAGGAAGTTATGCGCCGCAAGATTCTGGATGAAGGCATTCGTCCCGATGGCCGCAAGGTTACCGAAGTGCGGCCGATCTGGTGCGAAGTGGGTGTGCTGCCCAGGACGCATGGCAGTGCCGTGTTTACCCGCGGCGAAACGCAGGCTTTGACTGTGACCACCCTGGGCATGGTTTCTGAGGCGCAGCAGCTTGATGGTCTCTCCAATGAAGACAGCAAGCGTTATATGCATCAGTACAATATGCCCTCCTATGCAACCGGCGAAGCCGGTCGTCTGCGCAGCCCCAATCGCCGCGAAATTGGTCATGGCGCGCTGGCTGAGCGTGCGCTTGTGCCTGTGATTCCCACCGAAGCAGAATTCCCCTACGCGCTGCGTCTCGTTTCTGAGATCATGGGCAGCAACGGCTCCTCTTCCATGGCGTCTGTCTGCGGCAGCACGCTGAGCCTGATGGATGCGGGTGTTCCCATTCACGCGCCGGTTGCCGGTGTGGCCATGGGTCTGATTCAAGATACCGAGTCCGATAAGATCGAAGTACTTACCGATATTCAGGGTCTGGAAGACTTCCTGGGCGATATGGACTTCAAGGTGGCGGGTACCATGAATGGTATCACCGCAATCCAGATGGACATCAAGATCAAGGGTATCAATCGCGAAATTCTTTCCCGTGCGCTGAATCAGGCCCTCAAGGGTCGGCTGCACATTCTGGGGATTATGTTGGAAACCATAGGTCAGCCCCGGACTCAGCTGAGCAAGTACGCCCCCAAGATCATCAATTTCACGATTAACCCTGACAAGATCCGTGAAGTAATCGGGCCTGGCGGCAAGATGATCAATAAGATTATTGCCGAAACGGGCGTGAAGATTGACATCGAGGATGACGGTCGCGTGTTCATTGCCACCTCCGATCAGGCGGCTGCGGATAAGGCTAAGTCCATCATCTTGGGCATTGCCAAGGATATCGAAGTTGGTGACGTGTTCCAGGGCAAGGTGGTTCGGATCATGAATTTCGGCGCCTTTGTGGAACTGGCTGGCGGCAAGGATGGCATGATCCACATTTCTAAGCTGGACAACAAGCGGGTTGAAAAGGTGGAAGATGTGGTAAACATCGGCGATGAACTGGAAGTGAAGGTCTGCGAGATTGATGCGCAGGGTCGGATCAACCTGATTCGGAATGATATCACTTATGATAATCCCAACTTCACCCGTTCTGCTCCTGCAGGCAATCGGCCTCCCCGCCGGGATGGCCGCCCTGAACGGCGATAAACCGTCATAAAAGCAATGAAAAAGGGGGAAACTTTTCATAGTTTCCCCCTTGTTTCAAATTAAAGGAGCAGAGAAATGGAGAAGTTTACGCTCTCAAATGGCCTGACCGTCCTTGTTGAGCCTATGCCCTACCTTCGATCAGCGTCCATTGGCGTTTGGGTAAAAGCAGGATCGATGCTGGAATCGCCGGCAGAAAACGGCCTGGCTCATTTTATGGAACATATGGCCTTTAAAGGAACGCCTAAGCGTTCGGCCCGGCAAATTGCTGAGGAGATGGACGCCATCGGTGGCATGCTAAATGCGTCAACCAGCAAGCTTTGCACCAACTATTATGCTAAAGTGATCGATGAGGATATTCCCCTTGCCGCGGATATTCTGGCGGATATGGTGTGTAATCCGTTGCTGGATCCACAGGAGACAGACCGGGAGCGGGGCGTAGTGCTGGAAGAAATCGCGATGGTGGAAGATTCTCCGGAAGATGTGGTGTTCGATGTGCTGTCGGACGCTGTGTTTGGAGATCAGGCGCTGGGGCAGACCATTCTTGGTTCTGCAGAGAAAATTGCGTCCTATCAGTCCGAGGACCTGCGCGCGTTTCGCCGGCGACATTATGGACCTCGGAATGCCGTGGTGGCCATTGCAGGAAATGTAACGACAGAGCAAGCCAGGGCGTTAATGGCAGAAAAGTTTGGAAGCTGGGAAGGTGCTGCGGGCGAGGATTTTCCGCAAAACATCGCCATTCCGGAGCCCCAAAAGCTGTTTCGATACAAGGATACCGAGCAGGTGCATCTGTGTGTTTCCTTCCGCGGGATGCCCATGGGTTCTCCTGCGGTTTATCCGATGGCAGTGCTGAACAATATTCTGGGCGGCGGCAGTTCCTCCCGCCTCTTCCAGCGCATTCGCGAGGAAATGGGAATGGCGTACAGCGTTTATTCCGGACCCTCCAATTATCCGCATTGCGGTGAATTCACCATCTATGCAGGCACATCCCCCAAAAACGCCAAGACCGTTCTGGAGCAGATTGATGTGGAATTGGATAAGCTACTTTCCGGCGGCGTAACCGATAAGGAGTTTGTCCAGGCGAAGTCCCAGCTAAAGGGTAGCTTCATTCTTGGCCTGGAAAGTGCTTATAATCGGATGAGCACATTGGGCCATAACCAGATTCTGCTTGGACGAATTATTCCGCCAGAGGATACTATTGCGTCCATTGAGCGAGTGACGAAGGAAGATGTGGCGGACATCGCCAAAGAAATCCTCACTGGCCCCCGTGCCTACGCCGTTGTGGGACGAAACGCGGAAAAATATCTCAAATATATGCATTAAATACACGCCAGAGGATTCCAAAATAACTACAGAAAAAGTCGAATGCCGTAAAACTGTTAATCCGTCCTATGAATACGACCATAGGACGGATTTTTATCTCCATATTCGAACTTATTGTACTCATGGTTCGCGAATAGACTTGTCAACTCGAAAAAAACAACCGATTAATCGGCTGCTTCGCTTAAAGGTGACGATATTCGCCTCTATAAATTTCAATTTGTCGTGCTTCGTTTGAATAAACGATGGCGGCAAATGCTTTCCATTCTGAGCGACAATGCTTCATGCCAACAGGGCTATGGCCTCGTTGATTTTTGAACTGACTGTTTTGCTTTTATTGAATCACAACTGAGAAATCTGTCTTTCTGCCGCTTCCATCACGGCAACAACCTGATCACAGAACTGATCGAATTCCGGGTCGTCTTTTTGCAAGTCAGGGTTGTTCAGGAAGTAGCGAACCGATTCCGGGCCGGCCTGATCAAATCGTTTTTGCTGAACAAAGCCAGGCACCAGGCGATACAGCTTTGTATTATCAAAAATGACTGTGTTGGCCTTATCGCCCAGCAGAGCCCCCTGAAAATCATAGCGCCTGCACTGAGCCAAAATAGATGCGGGCACATAGCAGGGGCGATAGGGGACGCCCAGAGCGTCCGCGATAACCGTCATAATCTGGTTCCAGGTTAGCAATTCCTCGGATGCAATTTGAACTGCTTCGCCGATGGCATGGATATTTCCCATGAGCCCAAGAAATGCGCGCGCGAAATCCTCACTGGGCATAACTGCCCAAAGCGAATTTCCATCCCCGGGAACCAGCACCTTTTTTCCTTCCCGCATGCGCTTGAGAACCTGCCACGCTCCGAATTTTCCATGGATCGGAACGGTGATAGAGCGGTTTGCGAACGTATGGCTTGGACGAACAACCGTGACCGGGAAGCCGGTTTCCTGATGCGCTTGGAAAAGAATTTTCTCACAGGCAGCTTTATCCCGGGAATACTGCCAGAAGGGATTGGAAAGCGTGGTTCCCTCCTGCACAATAGGGGATGGGAGCGGCTTATGATAGGCGGAAGCAGTGCTGATAAAGATATATTGCCGCGTTTTTCCGGAAAACAGGCGGATATCCCGCTCTGCTTGCTGCGGTGTAAAAGCAATAAAATCAACCACCACGTCAAAGGTCCGGCTCCCAAGCAGGGCGGAAACCGCGGCTTCGTCTTCCATATTGGCAATAATTTGCTCAGCGCCCAGCGCTTCGTTAGTTCGGTTTCCCCGGTTCAGCAGCGTCACATTCCAACCCTGCTCCATTGCCAGACGGGAAACCGCGCCGCTGATTACGCCGGTTCCACCGATCATTAATGCTTTCATGCGTTCTCCTTTACACGATTTAGTTACCGCATTCAATACTGATTTCGTTGAAGATTTTCAGTAAATCCTCCATTTTTGTATTATACTTGTCATCGCCGCATTTGTCCAGCACTGTTTGTCCCTGATGCATCATCAGCAGTCGATCGCCGTATTCCAGCGCGTATCGCAGATTGTGGGTGACCATAATCGCGGTGAGCTTTTTTTCTTTTACGATTTTATCGGTCAGGGTCATGATAATGTCCGCTGTCTTGGGGTCAAGAGCCGCTGTATGCTCGTCCAGGATGAGGAATGAGATGGGCGTCATAGTGCTCATCAGCAGGGAAAGTGCCTGCCGCTGCCCGCCAGATAGATTGCCAACACGGCTTTCCAGCATGTTTTCCAGCCCAAGGTTCAGGGGCTGAAGCAGATCTTTATAATAGGGAATACGCCGGCGATCCGTGCCCAGACGCAAATTGGAAGGCTTGCCTTTATGCTCGGCAAGAGAGAGATTTTCTAAAATGGTCATGCTGCCGCAGGTGCCCAGCGCGGGATTTTGATAGACGCGGCCGATTGAACGATTGCGCAAATGCTCCTTTTCCCGGGTGATGTTTCGGCCGTCTATGCAAACTGTGCCACTGTCCACAGGAATAGAACCGCATAGGATGTTCAGCAGGGATGTTTTCCCCGAACCGTTGCTGCCTACAACGGATACAAACTGTCCCTGGGGAATGGACAGGGAGAAATTCTGAAACAGGCATTTTTCTCGGACGGTGCCGGGATTATATGTTTTAAAAATATGCGAGATTTCAAGCATGTTTTTTCACCGCCTTTTTCTGAATTAGGCCTGTGCAAAGAATGAGCAGGAAAAGGGCAGAGGTAATCAACTTTAAATCACTTGCTCCAAGGCCGCATGCGATGGCTAGCGAAACACACATTTTATAGATTACAGCGCCCACAATGACTGCCGTAGTATTTTTCACAAAGGATAGCTTGCCCAGCAGATTCATGCCGATGATAACGCTGGCAAGCCCAAGCACCATAGCGCCTGTACCCATGGAAATTTCAAACATTCGCTGCTGCTGGCATAGAACGCCACCGCTGAGAGCGGCCAGACCATTGGCGATCATAAGCCCCAGAATCTTGACTGTTCCCTTATTCTTGGCAAGAGAGGTGACAACGGTTTCGTTATCACCCACGGCCCGGAGCAGATAACCGGCTCGGGTTTTCATAAAGCCATCCAGCAGGCATTTGATAAGCAGAACGACGATTGCTGCCAAAATCAGCGTGGAAAATGCGGAGGGAAGCCTATCGGCAACTGGATTATTGCGGAAAAGGGTGACAGCCTTCCGAGGAATGGACACCAGCGCGCTTTCCCCGGCGATATGCAGATTGATGGAATAAAGCGCAGTCATCATAATGATGCCGGAAAACAGATCGCGCACTCGAAGCTTCACATGAATGAGTCCTGTGCAAAGGCCGGCTACAGCGCCAGATACCAGGGCTGCAAGGAGCGCCAGCAGGGGATTCACGCCGCGCACAACGCAAATCGTGGACACGGCACCGCCAAGGGGGAAGGAGCCGTCCACCGTCAAATCTGGGAAATCCAGAATAGAATAGGTGATCAGAATACCCAGGGCCAGCAACGCATAAATCAGCCCCTGTTCCAGGGTGCTGGGCAAAGCATTAACGAAATTAGAGAAGATTGACATGAAGTGCGTCCTTTCTTTTGCTGATCCGTGCAACGGCGGGAGCAGCCCGGATGGCTTGCTCCTGCTGTCACATGGGGTTCGAATGAATTATTATTCAGCCATATCGGTCGCGGAACTGCGGATGGATTCAGGAATCTGAATGCCAAATTGCGCACAGGCATTGCTGTTTAAATAAATTGCGCTTTCACTGACTGTGAAATACGGGATATCCTGCGCGTTTTCGCCCTGTAGCACCCGCGCCGCCAGCAAACCGGTTTGGTAGCCCAGCTTGACGTAATCCAGCCCAACTGCGGCCACGCACCCCAGGGTTACCTGCTCAACCTCGCTGCCAAATACAGGCGTCTTGGCCTCGCCTGCCTCGTCCAGCACCAGATCCAGATACTGAACTACAGTATTGTCCGTCAGCATGCAGAGGCAGTCCACTTGAGGCAGAAGGATGGGGAGCGCCAGGGCGATGTCTGCGCCGGTTGCGATTCCCTTGTCCACGATCTCAAAGCCGAACTCAGCCGCCTGCTCTTGGTATTGAGACAACTGTACCTGGCTATTGGTTTCGCCGATGGTATAGAGGATTCCGATTTGCTTGGCTTCCGGCAACAGATCGCGGATCGCTTGCAGCTGAAAAGAGATGGGCAGCAGATCGCTGGAACCGGTCACATTGCCTTCACCCAGTCCGTCAATCTGGGCCAGCCCCGCTTCTACAGGTGCAGAGACTGCGGTATATACCAGCGGGATTTTGTCATCAGCCGCATTAAAAGCACAGACTGCCATAGGTGTTGCGATTGCGCAGATGAGATCAACATCGTTATCTACGAAGCTGTTGGCGATGGATGCAGCGGTACCCATGTCGGCTTGAGCGTTTTGATAAATCACAGTCAGGTTTTCGCCTTCCACATAGCCGCTTGCGGCCAAACCTTGCAGGAAACCTTCGCGGCAATTATCCAAAGAGCCGTGAACAGCAAACTGGGCAATGCCAATTGTGACATCGTTTTTTTCCTGAGCCATTGCCATGGGGAGAGCAAGCACAAGTGCCAGACAGACCAACATTGCAGTTAACTTTTTCATGGGGAGCCTCCTTCAAAATAGAAAATTCTGATGGAGTATCGCTGAGCCGGGAAATAAAAACGCCCCAAGCAATTTGCTTGAGGCGGATATTCCGCGGTACCACTCAACTTGACCTTTCGGCCCACTTTCTCCGCATGCCATCACATGCGCTGCCATGATAACGGGTGCAGATCCCGTTGCTACCTACAAAGGCTAATAAGTCTGACAAATTTTTAGTCTCTTTCAGCATTTTCAGAAGCACCCTCGGAAGCCCATTCGGCAAGAAATTCTTTGCTGCGATTACACTATCCGCAACTCTCTTGGAAAGAACTGCATTGCTTACTTTTCTTCCTCATCGGTTTTACAGATTAATCATAAGCTGTTTTTGACTGTTTGTCAACCGTTTTTTTGACACAGATTGTTTTTTGATTGCATTTTCAGCGTGCGATTAATCCAAATGAATGCAGCCGTCCTTAACCATTTCTTTTAGCGCGTTTCGGAGTGCTAGTTTTCCATGGGCGTAGGTGAGTCCGCCCTGCAGATAGATGGTGTAGGGCGCGCGCATAGGACCATCGGCCGACAATTCGATCGATGCGCCGGAAACAAAGGTGCCGGCCGCCATGATGACCGGATCCTCATAGCCGGGCATGTCCCAGGGCTCGGGAACAGCACTGCTGTCGGTGGGGGAGCCAGCCTGTATGCCACGGCAGAAAGCAATCATGCCCTCTGGCGATCCCATTTCGATGGCCTGAATAATATCCGCGCGAGGCGCATTCCAGGCGGGCGTGGTGTTCATGCCCAACAGATTAAAGATACGGGCGGCAAGAATCGCAGTTTTCTGGGCCTGCACAACGGTGTGCGGCGCAGTGAAAAGCCCCTGATAGAAGGGCTGATAGCTGGCCGCGTAGCTTCCGACTTCCCGTCCCAGCCCTGGAGCCGTCAGTCTGGCTTCAATGCGACCGATGGCGCGCTCCGTGCCAACCAGATAGGCGCCCGTGGGAGCGAGACCACCGCCGGGATTCTTAATCAGGCTGCCTACGCAAACATCCGCGCCAAAATGAGAGGGCTCCTTGTCGCAGATGAATTCGCCGTAGCAGTTGTCCACCATCACAAAGACATCAGGCCGAGCCGCATGAACGGCCTGAATCGCTTCTGACATTTCCGCAGGCTGCAAAGAAGCACGCCAGGCGTATCCGCGGCTTCGCTGGATAAGCACTACCTTCGTATTAGGCCGCATAGCGGCAAGAAGAGCATCCACATCAATGGCGCTTTCCTCATTTTTTATTTCCACCTGCGAGTATTCCACCTGCATTTCCTTCAAAGAGCCAACCGCATTGCCAGTAATGCCGATGACGGTTTCCATGGTATCATAGGGAGAACCAGTGGCGGACAGCAAATGATCGCCAGGAAGGAGCAGACCAAACAGGCAAAGGCTGAGCGCTGCAGTGCCGCATGCGATGGAAGGACGCACGATGGCTGCCTCTGTGCCGAAGAGCCGCGCAAAAACACGCTCCAAAGCGTCTCTTCCAATATCGTCATAGCCATAGCCCGTTGTGGGAGCGAAATGGCGAGTAGAGATGTCCTCCTGATGGAATGCATCCAGTACACGCTCTGTCGCCTTTAATTCGTTTTCTTCAAGAGAGGCAAAAACAGGAAGACAATCCTGTTCGGCCTGGCGGAGCAATTGATCGATAGTCATAAGCTTTCCTCCTGATAATAATTCTTACAGATGCGATCGGCTTCTCTGGAAAGTGAGAAGCCTTCCGCTGCGGGGATCCAATGAATGCGATCATCTCTGGAAAACCAGGTGAGTTGTCGTTTGGCAAAATGGCGTGTGCGAACCTGTGTAAGTTCGATTGCTTCGGAAAGCGCCATTTTTCCCTGCACCACAGGCACCATCTCTTTGTATCCCAGCCCTTGCATGGATTGCGCATTCGGAGAAACACCGCTGTCAAGCAACGATTTTACTTCTTCCAGTAATCCATCCTTTACCATTTGCAGAACCCGACGGTTGACCCGCTCATAGAGAACATCGCGTGGCCAACGGATGGCGTAAAGCTGGAAATCGTAGGGCGATTCATCCCGCCCGGGCATCTGCTGCTGCGACAGGGGAACACCGGTTAATTCCACCACTTCCAATGCACGAATGACCCGGCGAAGATCGTTGGGATGTAGTCGATTGGCGGACACAGGGTCGCGCTGAACCAATAAACCATGTACGGCCTCATTTCCCTTCTCCAGAGCAAGAGCTTGATACCGTTGCCGCAGAGGTTCATTGGCTGGAACAGTTCCGAAATCCATTGGAAGGGACAGTGCCTGAAGATAAAGTCCAGTTCCGCCTACCAGAATAGGGTTGGCTGTGTGGTCAATGACTGTTCGTGCTTGATCGGCGTATTGTGTAACAGAAAAGGATGCATCTGGTTCAATCAAGTCCACTAAATGATGTGGGGCGATGGCTTGTTCGGCGGGAGTTGGCTTTGTAGTGCCAATATTCATGCGCCGATAAATTTGCATGGAGTCCATGCAGAGAATGTCGCCATTTAACCACTGCGCAATAGCCAAGGACAAAGCAGTTTTTCCGCTCGCAGTTGGACCGACCAGGCCGATTATCCGTTTTTTTCTTGCTTCCATAAGATCCTCTCAGCTTTGAATGCGGCGGAAACGCTTATCCAGTTCGCCGTGTGTTAGCTGAACCATTAACGGACGGCCGTGGGGGCAAGTGGGCGTTACTTTTTGTTCAATAACATCTCGAATAAGCTGAACAACACTTGCTTCTGGCAGACGTTCTCCGCCTTTCACTGCATGCTTGCAAGCCATTTGAATAACGCGTTGAGTTCGATCAACTAGGGAGGTGCGATTCCCGGCGACCAATTCATCCAATGCTTCCATCAGGCATTTTTCTGCCTGCGGCTGTCCCAGAATAATGGGGACGCCGCGCAGCTGCACTGCATCGTCTCCGAAGGGCGATAAATCAAACCCGGCTTTTTGCAGCGCGTCCTGATTTTCCTCATAAGCGGCATATTCTGCCTTGGATAAGGGAACAACCAGCGGAATCAGGAGCGCTTGGGAGGCAGGGGATGCGATGGTTTCGCGCATGAATTTTTCGTATAAAAGCCGCTCATGCACAGCATGCTGATCGCACAGGATCAACATATCGCCATACTCCATAATAATGTAAGTATTGAAAGCCACACCGATAATTCGCAAAGGAATTTGCTGAAAATGAGCGGAAACTTGAGCGTCCTCCATCTGAATCGTTTCAGCTTCCTGTGGCAGGAGAGACTCCTGTGATGGGGAGACGGAAGATTCTTTGGGTATCTGTCTCGGTTCAACCTTTTTTTCTGGGACTTCTTTTTTGGAGAATTGATCCTGCTTGAGCCTGTCCGCGAAGGACGGAAAGGGGCGATTTAAAGCGGCAATTTGCATGGAGTCAGGGCGAGGGGGAAGCAACGCTTCTCCGCGATCTCGCAGGATGGTTTGCTTAGACTGGACTGGGGGGAACGGCAGCGGCGTTTTCGTGTCCGTGACTGTCGAAGGGGTAAAGAGGGGCAACGAAGAACCATCCTCTGTGAAGGCAGAAATGCGGCTGGCTGAGTTAGATGGCGGTACATTAGGAGAAGTAAAAGATTCAGGCGGCGCTGCAGGTTCCGTCACCTTAATAGGCGCTGGCGTCGGACGCGGAGGATCTTTTTGCGATGGCAGGAACATGGGCGGGATGGCTGGCGCTTGATTTGTTTTTTCCAGCGCTTCAAAAACGATGGTTTCTACAGCGTTTCGCACGCCCCGTTCGTCCTGAAAACGCACTTCCCATTTATTGGGATGCACGTTTACATCGGCATTTTCAAAGGGCATGGTCAAATGAAGCACACAAAGGGGAAAGCGGCCGATAGTCACCCGCTGGCGGCAGGCGCTTTCCACGGCACCACTGAGAATTGTGCTTTTCATGGCGCGACCATTGAGAAAAAAATGCTGGTGAGCACGGTTTCCACGGGCAGCATCACCTGTTCCAACGAAGCCGGAAAGCAACACGCCATTCATAGATCCCTCTACGCGGGTAAGCAGTTTTAGCGTATCCATGCCATAAACGCTCATGATGGCGCTTTCAAGCTTACCATCGCCTGCGCTGAAATAGACAAGCTTGCCATCGGCCATAAAACGGAACGACACGTGCGGATGGGACAAAATAAGCCGTGCCATTAACTCGCTTACGGCGGCCGTTTCAGCAGTGGGTTTTTTCAGAAATTTGCGGCGAACCGGCGCGTTGTAGAATAAATCACGAACAGTAAAAGTGGTTCCCTCCGGGCAGGCAGCGTCTTGAATTTCCAAAATCACGCCGCCTTCATTTCGTACCTGAATGCCGCTGGTTTGATTGTGGGTACGGGTCAGGCATGTAACCTTGCTGACGGCTGCAATTGAAGCCAGCGCCTCACCGCGGAAGCCTAAAGACTGAACACCGTAGAGATCCTCGGCGTTACGGATTTTGCTGGTGGCATGGCGGGAAAAGGCCAGGCGGATATCCTCTGGCTGAATACCACTTCCATTATCGGCTACTCGAAAGGAAGAAAGTCCGCCTTCACGAACATCCACGGTGATCGCCGTGGCACCGGCGTCCATGCTGTTTTCCACCAGTTCCTTAATTGCGGCGGCGGGACGCTCCACTACCTCGCCTGCGGCGATCTGGCCGATCACCTCAGGCGGTAATTGATAAATGCGCTTGATTTCCATGGCCTCTCCTTACAGCTTCAGGGCTTTTTCCTTGAGAAGAAACAGCTTGTTCAATGCATCCATGGGCGTCATGGCCAATACATCCAGCGCGCGTACTTCCTCGATGAATTCGGTCTTGGAAAAGTCCATTAAATCCATCTGCTCGTTTTTCTTCCGATGGCCTGCGCCCAAGATGTTTTGACCTATAGAATTGTTGGTCATATCATTTACTTCCAAACGAGCCTCAATTTCCTGCGCCCGGGCGACCACCTGCCGGGGAACACCTGCCAGCCTTGCTACATAGATACCAAAGCTTTTATCCGCTCCGCCGGGGATGATTTTGCGCAGGAAAATGACCTCTTCCCCGTGCTCTTTCACAGAGACGCAGAAATTGCATACGCCCTCCAGATGGCCTTCCAATTCTGAAAGTTCGTGATAATGGGTTGCAAACAGCGTTTTCGCGCCGGATTTTTTCTTATCGCAAAGATACTCCACAGCGGCCCAGGCAATGGAAAGACCGTCAAACGTGCTGGTTCCGCGGCCGATTTCATCCAGAATTACCAGAGAGCGCTCTGTGGCATTACGAAGAATATAGGCCATTTCACTCATTTCTACCATGAAGGTGGATTGGCCGGTGGCCAAATCATCGGACGCGCCGACCCGGGTATAAACCCCGTCAACCAAAGAAATCCTGGCCTCTCTTGCCGGGACGAAGGAGCCCATGTGCGCCATCAGCGTAATCAGCGCCACCTGACGCATATACGTGCTCTTACCAGCCATGTTGGGACCGGTAATAATCTGCATGCGGCGCTGATCGCCGTCCAAGTGGGTGTCATTTGGCACGAAAGCCATATCGGGCATGGACGCCTCCACCACAGGATGACGTCCGTCCAGAATATCGATGGCGCCATCTTCTGTGATTTCTGGGCGTACGTAGCCCTGTTTCCGAGCCACCCGTGCCAGAGACAAAAGTGCATCCAGCATTTTATATGCGGTGGCGGTGGATTGCAGGGCAGCAATGTTCGCGCCAATTTCTTCTCGAACGTTTTCAAATAGCGCCAGTTCCAGCTTGGAAGCCTGTTCCTGCGCACCGGTCAGCTTGCTTTCAATTGAACGAAGTTCATCTGTGGTAAAGCGTTCGCTGTTGGTTAGGGTCTGGCGGCGCTGATAACGCAGGGGAACCAGCGAGTAATTGGATTTTGTTACTTCGATATAATAGCCAAAGACGCGGTTATACTGTACTCGCAGGTTCTTGATGCCAGTTGCTTCCCGTTCCCGGGCTTCCAAATCCATTAGCCATTGCTTGCCATCTGTGCTGGCCTTGCGCAGTTCATCCAGCTGCGCATTGAACCCGGCCCGGATGATGCCGCCATCAGAAAGGAGCAGAGGAGCGTCTGGCGAGATGGCGCGGGAAAGCAGATCGGCCAGGTCTGGCAGGGGATTGAGCAACTCCTGCAAAAAGGATAGTGCGTTTCCTTCAATGCCTGCCAGCAACGCAAGAATTTCCGGCGCCTGCTCCAGGGAACGAAGCAGAGCCAGGCAGTCGCGGGCGTTCAGTGAATGATAGGAAACCTTGGAAAGCAGCCGCTCCATGTCGTATACCTGGGTTAGCTTTCCGCGTAATTCTTCTGACAAAACGTGGTTGTTATACAGCGCTTCCACGGCGTTCAGCCGAGTCTCAATTTTTTCCCTGCTCAGCAGTGGCTTTTCTACCCAGGAACGCAGAAGTCGGCCACCCATTGCGGTGGCTGTCTCGTCCAAAATGGAGAGCAGAGAGCCCTTGGCTGTGCGGCCGCGAATCGTTTCTGTTAATTCAAGGTTGCGTCGGGTGGCTGCGTCCAAGGGCATGGTATCGCCTTTTTCTACCACACGGATGGCAGCAATGTGCTGCAGGGAATTTTTCTGGGTTTCGTTCAGATAACGCATCAGGGCCCCTGCAGCGGCAGTGCCTACCGCCATGGAAGCGTCCAATCCCAGCGCAATCAGGGAAGTGACATGGAAATGTGCAAGCAGCGTTTCCCGCGCGTTTTGGAAAGCGGAAGTAGTGTAAGGCGTACAGGCGATAGCAGCGCAGGGCTTGGCAAAAGCAATATCATTGGTGATGATTTCGCCGGGATTCATGGCGGCCAATGCCGATTTTACTGCGGCTTCCTCTGCAGGTAGAAGCTGTACGTAGAATTCGCCGGTGGAAACATCACAGCTGGCCAGGCCAGCCCGTTTCCCGCTGACGCACAGGGAACAAAGGAAATTGTTTCTCCGCTCACCAATGACGCTGGAATCCAGCAGCGTTCCCGGAGTAATAATGCGCACAATGTCTCGCTCTACCAGCCCCTTGGCCAGCGCAGGATCCTCCATCTGTTCCCCAATGGCCACCTTATATCCTTTTTCTACCAGCCTTGATACATAGGTGTCCACCGCATGATGTGGCACACCGCACATGGGTGCCCGCTCTTCCAGGCCACAATCCTTGCCTGTCAGGGTCAATTCCAGTTCGCGGCTGGCAGTGAGCGCGTCCTCAAAAAACATCTCATAAAAATCGCCTACGCGGAAAAATAGCAGCGTGTCGGGATTTTGTTCCTTGAGACGCATGTATTGCTGCATCATGGGAGAGAGGGTGGCCATGGGCGAGACGCTCCTTTTCTTTTGTTTCGAATCTGGGATTAGTTGTGACAACCGCTGCAGGAATGGCAGTTGCCGCTGCAGGAGGAAGCGCCGCCGGGAGAAAGCAGCTTGGATAATTCTCCGTTCACAGCCTGCATCATCGCCATGAAATCCTGCCGGGCGGAGCGCATGGCGGCGGCCAGGGGCAGAGCCTGTAGCTGCTGCTGCACTTCTTCCATTTCCCGGGTCAGTGCGCCCATTTGATCAAAATCTGGGTTTTCCTGCATGGAAATATCCTCAAGCTGCTGGTGCAGCTCGCTGTAGTGGCTGGCGGCCTGAGCCAGTGTTTCATCCTGGGAAGCGGCGTCTTCAGCGGCACGCATGGCGATATATTCCGGAGATTTGGCAATTTCCTGAGCTAATTCCTGAGCCTTGAGAAGAACGGAAGCATTCATGACAGTTATTCTCCTTTCCAAATTTCGCCGCGCAGGGTGGTTTTGCTGGCGGCGGTGATCGTAACGGGTACAATCTGACCGATCATATCCTGAGACCCTTCAAAATTTACGCTGATGAGCCGGGAGCATTTCCCGGTCAGCTGCTGCGCATTGCGTTTGGAACAGCCCGTCACCAGGACCTCCTCTCGCTTGCCAATCAACGTGGCGAAGGTTTTTTGCGTCATTTCGTCCTGCAGGGCGATGAGACGTTCAATTCGCTCCGTTGCCAGGGCAGGATCGATGCGCCCTGGCATTTCGGCGGCACGGGTGCCAACGCGAGGAGAATAAATAAAGGTGAACGCGCTGTCGTACCCAACCTGGCGCACCAAATCCATGGTGTCTTCAAAATCCTGGTCCGACTCCCCGGGGAAAGCAACGATGATATCCGTGGTTAATCCTACATCGGGCGCGGCTTTGCGGATTTTTTTTACTTTTTCCAGATATGCTTCGCGGGTGTAACGGCGATTCATGGCTTCTAAAATGCGGTTGCTACCCGATTGCACAGGTAGATGCAAATGCCGGCACAGCGCCTTGTTCTGCGCCATTTCCTCAATAAGTTCGTCTGAAAGATCCTTGGGATGGGAAGTCATAAAACGAATGCGGGGGATTCCGGTCTGCGCCACCATATGCAGGAGCCTGGGGAAGGAAACACCGCCGGGCATATCATTACCATAGGAATTTACATTTTGCCCCAACAGCATGATTTCCTTTACGCCCTGCTTTTGCAGCCCCTCCACTTCGCGGAGAATATCATCTGCCGTTCGTGAGCGCTCCCGTCCCCGGACATAGGGCACGATGCAATAAGAGCAGAAATTATTGCAGCCATACATAATCGTGACATACGCCTGAAAATCAGACTCCCGATGGATCGGCAAACCTTCGATTAAAGTGGACTGCTCCTGCGGCACTGCCACAACGCGTCGCTTTTCCTGCACGGCGCGCAGCATCAGTTCGGGTAGCCGGTGGATGTTTCCGGTGCCGAAGGCCACGTCAATAAAAGGATACTGGCGCAGGATTTTTTCCGCCATCCCCGGTTCCTGAACCATGCATCCGCATACGCCAATCATCAACTCCGGCCGTTCTTTTTTTATTTCCTTGAGCCAGGTCACGTTTCCCAGTGCCTTGCGTTCGGCATTATCGCGAATGCAGCAGGTATTATGCAGAACAAAATCCGCTTCTTCCTTCGCGGCGGCAAGCGTCATGCCCATGTCTTCCAACGTGCCAGCCAGCTTTTCAGAGTCGTGGGCATTCATCTGACAACCGTAAGTAACGATAAAATACGTCTGCGGGCGATCTTTTAATGCGGAGAATTCCTGAGCATAGTGGCGCTGCACTGCCATTTCCTCGGGGGAAATACGAATGGTTTCTTCTAAAGGCATGCGGGTTCATCCTCCTTCAGGCCCGTCCCATGGCAATAGGGGCAAATGGGCGTGGGCGTTGGGGTTTGATCGTCTGTTTTTTTGCGCGTTAATTCCATAAGACCAAGGCTGGTAAAGCCGTGAACAACGGTTTTGACCGGGTCGTTTTCCAGCGCTTCTTCCAAGGCGGTCGTCACGGTATCGCGGCTTTCCTGGGACTGCATATCGACAAAATCAATGAGAATAATCCCGCCAAGCCTGCGCAGACGCAGCAAACGGGCGATTTCCTGAGCAGCTTCCAGATTCAGCCTTCGGAAAGTTGATTCTGAACCGGATTTTCCACCTGTAAATTTACCGCTGTTCACATCAATCACTGTCAGAGCTTCAGTTCGGTCAATCACCAGAAATCCGCCGCAGTCCAGCCAAACCTTTCGCCGCAGGGATTTGTCCAGCCGTCCCTGTACGGCGTAAATGGCGAAAGGATTTTCGCAAAGCCGCACAGGACAGGGTACATCAGGCAGCGCTTCCGGCACATTGGAGAGGATTTCGTCAATGCCGCCGGGCTCGTCTCGCAGAAGCCGCAATAGCAGGCTTTCCCGGCCCTCGATCATACAGGGGGGCTGAGCAGCGCTTGCTTTATGCAGAATGCTCTGCCATTTATCCAGCAAAGCGCTTGTCTCGGTGACGATTTCTTCCTCCGATGCATCCTTGCTTTCCAGACGCATTACCAACCCCATGCCAGCAGGTGCAAGGCGTTCTGCTATGGCATAAAGCCGGCGGCGTTGGTCTGAATCTGTTATTTTTTTGGAGACGGCGGCGCGAGCGGTATTTGGCGTGAGGATCACAAAATGACCGGCCAGAGAAATATCAGCGGTCATATAAGCAGCCTTTTCGCCGATTGGCGGCTTTTTTATCTGCAACAAAAGCCGATCGCCGGACTTGGGCTTTTCCTTGCATTCGGAGAAGGGGAGAAAGCCGATCTTCTTTTTGTCCAGCCGCACAAAGGCGGCCTCCATTCCCCGAACAATTCGATCGACTACGCCTAGAAAAATCTGCTCGGCTTCCAGCCCCACCTGCTTTTCCCGGGAAAAGTCCAGCAGCCGGTTCTCGTCCATCAGCGCCAGCATTGTTTTTCCATCTCGAATCTCTGCCAGAATACGCTTGCTCATAAGTTCTCCAGAGGCAGCAAAACGCCATCGCGTTCGCCCAGCATCTGTGTGCGAACGATG
>CAYRFP010000040.1:0-549 GCA_964423675.1 uncultured Oscillospiraceae bacterium | reverse complement strand
GTGTCCGTGGCCGCTGGGTCTGCGCAAAAGCAAAAAGAGAGTCCAGCAGCAGATCGGGCTTACAGGTAGCCTTTTCGCAAAGTGCCAGCGTCATGCAAAGTGTGTTACCTGTCAGTGAGAGCGCATAAATCATGGGCCGGATATCGCAGGGCTTCAGGCCTGTTTTGGTTTTGCGCATGGCAGGGATTTCTGGCTGGTTCAGAAATGCGGCCAGGGTTTCGCCAACCCCCTCAGGAACGGCATCCAGCCTAGCCTCATAGGAAGCAGCGGAAAGCTGCGCCATGGGAGCGGGATGACAATCGTCTACCGCCGTGCAGGAAACAAGCGGAAGATCCGGCGGCAGAGCGGCAGAAAATTGCGCCTTGAACGCCTCGGGAGTCATTTCTTTTTCAAGTGGCACTTCCATGATTTCTCGCCGTCCGGCCATGCCCAGCGAAAGGGGTGCGGCGAAGGTAAGCAAAATATGCGGATTAAAGCCTTGGGAGTAGCGCAGCGGTAGATCGCTGCGGCGCAGTGCCCGCTGCATGGCTCGCATCAAATCCAGATGGC
>CAYRFP010000039.1:0-21161 GCA_964423675.1 uncultured Oscillospiraceae bacterium | reverse complement strand
TTGCAGAAAATACCCTTGACAAATCTTGTCTCATTGCTTAATGCGATTGCATTCGTTGATAAAATCATTTTTGGTCGTATGAACTACAATAAGAAGGTAACAGCATTTAGTGCATACAAATCATTCTACAATGAACGTGCATCTGAAGTAATGGCTTATTGCAAAGAAAGAGGTATCGCCTACCACATTAAAGAAGGAACTATGACAGAGGCGTGATTGGTAACGTTTAAAAGTGGGGTAACGTTAACTTTCCCCACTTTGTATCAAATCCTATGGGATTAGCCACGAGAGCTTTTCTTGAAAAGGAAAAGCTCTTTTTCTGTTTCTCTGACATAAGAGCAAAATACATTTCGTCGAACCCATCGCCGTATAAATGTACATAGATGTTGTATGTGATATTCATATCCTCATTGAGGTATAACCGTTCATCTGACATACGATATGGAGAAACCAGCCTATTTGGCATAAACCGCTTGTGTTTTGCGAAGAAATATGGTATGATTTTGGAGGAATAAAAAAAGAAGAAAAAAACATGAAAAAGCTTCTGTCCGTCCTGCTGGCACTGATGATCATGCTGAGTTGCGTGTGTGCGTTTGCTGAAAACTCCACTGTGCAATCCAATCTGACTGAATTTGATTTCGGCGATTTCACTATGACCCTTGACGAGGACATACTTGGCGAGGTTTATGAGAAAGCCAACAATGAGATCTATTTCGAGATCTACCCTCTCTTTGATGAAAACGCAGAATTCCACTCGACCATCAACTGCGTTTGGTCGGCAGAAACAGAAGATTTCACGCAGGTTGACGCGACCGAGTACGCCAATGTCATTCTCGATGGCATTCTCAATGCTATGGTATGGATGCCACAAATGGAGAGGTTCTGCTGGCGATGTCCGACTGGCTGGACGGCAAATATTCGCAGTGCCATTTTATACGGTACGAACTTGATGGAACTACCATGTACCTGATTCAGATGTGCGTGTCTGATGCTGCGTTTGGCTACTACGCATTTACCGCGGCTTTTACCGACGAGACACATATTAAAGCGCTCACCGATATCCTGTACTCTGTCAAGTGGAAGGAATAAGTGCTTCATGCCTTTTTCTGTCCTGCTAATCGGTAATTCTGCCAGAACAAGAGAAGAATAACAAAAAATTCCCGTATTTCCTGTAGGTAAACGCAGGGAATGCGGGGATTTTTGTATGTTTACCATGCTTTTTAACGAGGTCTTCGCCATCAGAAATTTGTGCCTCATTCGCCATTGTTTTCAGCGTTCTCCATTCGTATCTTGAAAAAATCTATCTTTTCCACAGAAAAAGGAAGAAAAAAGACGCTGTTTTGCAGCTTCATTCGTTTCCATTTATAGCAAAAAGCGGGAGCGCATGCAAGAGAATTCCTTGCATTCACAGTGATGCATGAAAAATGCTTTCAGGATTTAGGCGGCTCTTTTCCGGCGGGGAATCTTGTGGTATAATGAAACAGCAAAATAAAAAGGGAGGCAACCAGCATGCGAAAGAACTTTGGGGCCAAGCCCATTCTCTATCCGCAACCTGTGTTTATTATTGCGACCTATAATGCTGACGGAACAGCCAATGCCATGAATGCGGCCTGGGGCGGCATCAGCGAAGCCAATGAGATTTCCATGTGTATCAGCGCGGAGCATCAGACTACGGCCAACGTTCTGACGCGAAAGGCGTTTACCGTCAGCATGGGCACGGCAGATACCGTGGCCGCCTGTGACTACGTGGGGATTGTGTCCGGGAAAAAAGAACCGAATAAGCTGGAAAAGGTGGGCTTCCACGCTATAAAAAGCGAATTTGTGGATGCGCCGCTGATTGCGGAACTTCCCATGGCGTTGGAATGCAGGCTGCTGCATTATGATCCCGAAAGCTGCCGCATGGTGGGTGAGGTGTTAAACGTTTGTGCGGATGAATCCGTTCTGACAGATGGCAAGATCGATCCGGACAAACTCAGGCCGATTACTTACGATGGCATGAACCATACCTATCGCGTGCTGGGCGAAAAAGTGGGGAACGCTTTTTCGGATGGTGCGAAGCTGAAATAAGGAGTACGTTTATGATTTATACGGATTTTCAGGGAAAAAGGCTGTCTCAGTTGGGCTTTGGCACGATGCGTCTGCCTACACTGGAAAACGGCGCGATTGACGAAGCACAGGTGGAAGACATGGTGAAATACGCTATGGAGCATGGCGTAAACTATTTTGATACGGCTTATCCATATCACGGTGGGATGTCGGAGATCGTTACGGGTAAAACACTGCGAGCGTATCCCCGGGATGCTTACTATCTGGCCACCAAGTTCCCCGGGCATCAGATCAGCGAAAGCTACGATCCGGCGGCTGTGTTTGAAGAACAGCTGAAAAAGTGCGGCGTGGAATATTTCGATTTCTATCTGCTGCACAATGTGTATGAAATGTCCATGCAGACCTATATGGATCCGCGCTGGGGCATTCTGGATTATTTCCGGGAGCAGAAACGCCTGGGCCGGATTAAGCATTTAGGCTTTTCCAGTCATGGCGGCCTGGAATGCCTGCGGGAATTCCTGGACGCAGCGGGGGACGACATGGAGTTTTGCCAGATTCAGCTAAACTGGCTGGATTGGACATTGCAAAGCGCCAGGGAAAAGGTTGAGCTTTTGAACCAGCGGCATATTCCCATCTGGGTGATGGAGCCGGTGCGCGGCGGGCGGCTGTGCAAACTGGAAGCGCCGGCGGAGGAAGCGCTTCATGCGCTGCGTCCGGACGAGAGCATTCCGGCCTGGGGCTTCCGCTTCCTGCAGGATATTCCGGGCGTGACGATGGTGCTTTCCGGTATGTCCGATATGCAGCAGATGCAGGAAAATATCGCAACCTTTGCGGCCAGGAAACCGCTTTCCCAGGCGGAGAACGAAACGCTGCTGACTATCGCGGAGGGGATGAAAAACGCGGTTCCCTGTACGGCGTGCCGCTATTGCACCGATCAATGCCCCATGGGGCTGGACATCCCTCTAATGATGGCCACTTGCAGCGAACTTCGCTTTACGCCCACTACAAATACCGCCATGCGCCTGGAAGGCCTGCCTGTGGATAAACAGCCCGCTGCCTGCATTGGCTGCGGCGCATGTGCGCAGATGTGCCCGCAGAAGATTGATATTCCTGGGGTGATGGCGGAATTGAACGAGAAACTGAAAACTATCCCCAAGTGGGCCGATATTTGCCGTGAACGCGAGGAGGCGGCAAAGCGCATCCGGGAACAGCGCGGATAAGGCCAGAAGCAGCGAGCGATTAACGGACTATTTAAAAAGAGGCTTGTTTCAAAAACAAGCCTCTTTTTTGAACGATTATTATCGGTTCTTCAGGTCGATGCAATTGCTCCAGGCTTTCCGGCCATGGGCATCCGTGACCTCGGCACGAATGAAGGTTTCGAAGGAACGCAGCGGGCAGCGGGCCTCCGTCAGGCCATCGCCGAAATGGCCATGGCCCGCGCTGACAACCACATTGGACAGGAAGGAGATCCGGCTGGCCGGGGAACAACGAACCACAGCATCGTCACCCTCGATGCTCAGGTGAATTTCCGGGCCCTGGGAAGCGTAGAATTTCTTGTCCCGGATGGCTTGAAGAATGTCATCATCGCTGGCGTTTTCATCGCATTCCAGCATGATAAAGGACTGGGTCTCATCCGTTCCGTCGTAATAATGCACATCATCGGTGGCCAGCAGGGGAAAAAGCATGCCTTGGCCTGCGGCAATATCCACGAACATGCCGGCATAGGGCCGGCAGGAATTATGGGCGTTGGAGCAGCTGTTATAGATTTCTGTGGCACCGATGCCGTGCAGCGCCTTGGCCTGGCACACTGTGTTCATTGACCAGGCAGGATGCGCCAGCACGGCCAGGCCGCCGCAGCTGTTCACTGCATCGATCATTTCCTGGGGACCGGCATTTTTATCGGGCTTGGGTTCTTCCTTGCAGCCCAAGCCGACGATATGATAGACGCCGCCTGCGCCGTTTGCGCCGGAGGAGCCATCGGTGATAGTATTGAATTCAATGCCGCTGATAATGCGCAGACCGCTGATTTCGCCGCTGGGGAGATACTTCCAGTGGTCGGTCACGGCGAGCACATCATATCCCGCAGCCCGATACAGCGCTGCAGCTTCTTCCGGGGTCTTTTGCCCGTCGGACAACGTGGTGTGGAGATGCAGATTGATTTTCATGCGCTTGCGGCCCAGCAAATCCGTATACATGCTTGCATTGCCTACCTTCTGTGATAAATTTAGACGCAGATCAGAAACGTCCTCTATAGTATACAGGAAAAATCGATGGAAGCCAATGGGAAAAAGGCAGGGTTGAACAAAAAAAATTCCCATGCTATAATGCAGGCAAATACGAAAGAAAGAAGGACGGAGCATGATCGACGTTGTGGCGGCGATGATCTGGCAGGGAAAGCGCTTTTTGCTGTGCCAGCGGCCTGCTCATAAAGCACGGGGGCCGCAATGGGAATTTGTGGGTGGTAAGGTGGAGCAGGGGGAAAGCCGGGAACAGGCCCTGATTCGGGAATGTCGGGAAGAACTGGGTATGGAAATCGCCGTGGAAAAGCCGCTGCAAACAACCGTGCATGCTTATCCGGATGTGACTGTTCAGTTGACGCTGTTTCGCGCGTCGATTGCGAAAGGCACACCGCAATTGCTGGAACACGCCGCCATGGCCTGGGTTACGCCGGTACAAGCGGCACAATACGCGCTCTGCCCGGCAGATAGGGAATTATTGGAAAGTATACAGGGGACGCTCGATTGAAGCGTCCCCCGTTTTTTATTTACCGGTGTAATACCGTTCCAACTGATCTTTATCCAGTTTTCCATCGTAAATGATCAGATCATCAATGGGGCGGGAGGTATCCGGCTTTTGCTGATCCAAGCCGATAAAGAGCGGCTGCAGATTGAAGCATTCTCCCAAATCCTCCGGGCAATCCAGAGTTCTGGCGGGGCCGAAATTGTAATGGGCGGTAATGCGCTTTTCCTTTAAATCAACGATGAAAAGGAAATGCTGCCAATTATCAAGCTCAAATATCTGATCGGATTCTTCTCCCACCAGCAGTCGATCGGTCTGATGCCCGTCTGGTCGCTTTAAGCAAAGGCCAACGCCTTCGTCAAAGAGTGCCAAGGTGAAGCCTTTGGTTTCTCCGTTGCGATTGGAATATAGATCAATCCATCCGCTTTCACCGGGGGGCACCATGGTCCATAGGGAGAAGGAAACGCAATCATGAAATTGCAGGCCATCCACCCGCAGCGAGCCATGACCCATTTCCCCATAGAAGCCGCGGATGCCGTCACCATAGCGCTTGACAATGCCGCAGACAGGCGTGATCTTGCAGCGCCCTTCCGCATCCTCTATTCCCTGCTCAAAATTCATACGCAGCAGGATATTTTCCTTGGGCAGGAAATGATGAATGTGCCGTGGGGAATCTGCTTCGGGATCAGGCTGGGAAGTATAGGACTTGGGAGGATCAAAAACCTGCTGCCGGGAAACTATCCCGGCGTCCGGGAAAATGCCCAGTGGCATTTGGGCAGCATAGCCCTGCGGGTTAAAAGTCGGGGCTTCCACGCCCAGTGCCCAGAGCACGATGGCCGGGAAATCTCGCATGCAGGTTTCGCCGATTACGCCTTTTTGCACATTCTTGCCTGCGATACCCAGAAAAACCTCTCGTTCAGCAACGGTCCATCCGCCATGGCTGCCCCAGGGCGTGCCGCCGTGATCCGCCGTGACGATAAACAGTGTATCCTCCCAAAGGCCGCGCTCCTGATATTTATCCAATAGTTTGCCCAGCAGTCCGTCCACATGGGTGATTCGTTCCAGATATTCAGCGGAGCCATAGCCATACTTGTGGCCGAAATGATCCACGCTGTCAAACTGGATAAAGAGAAGCTTGGGGTCGTTCTGATCCAGATAGGCCAGCAGCCGTTCCACCAGTTCGTCGTCATGGCCGGTGTCCAGCGTATCTGCGCCGCCAGTGGGGGAGATGATCTCCCGGGCAATGGGCCGCCAATCAGTGAAGGCGGCAGAGGACGCGTCAGGATAAGCGTTTCGCACATAGCCGAAGATGGTGGGCAGGCCTGGAATGGGATGCATGCAGCTATTGGTTAATTGATGAACGGCAGGGGTGGCGCCGGTGAGCATAGAGGTCCAGCACTGGGCACTGATGGTGGGCTTGGAGGCCAGGACATGATGGGATACCGCGCCGTTTTCAAACAGCTTGTCCATATGCGGCGTGGGCGTTTGGCTGCAAAAATCCCCCATGCCATCGATGCCCAGCATGAAAACGCGCTTATAGGAGCCGAAGGAAGAAGACATAAAGAATTCCCTCTTTTCGCATTATTTTGCTGTGGAAAAATCAGAATTGCATTTCCAGCGCTACGCCATCGGCCACGCCTTGGGGACGCAGCAGCAGCGTGCCGCTGGCCGCATCGTAATCGCCGGAGAACGGCTGACCGTCAGCCAGGATCTTCTGCGGCTTGGGACACTTGAGCCGCAGAGAGGGTTTGGAACCGTCCGGCGCATGCACGGAGAAGCGGAGAAGCTTGCCGTCCAGCTGCCAGTTTTCCACGCGTCCCGCGCTGCCAACCAGGCAGATTTCCTCCATATAGAGATCCAGATCTGCGGCAAAGCAATATTCGCCGGGGGAGAGCGTTAATTCGTTCAGCAGTTCCAGCTTGGGATCCAGCAGATTCACGAACCGCCCGTTCAGATGGAAGGCTGCTGTTTCTTCGCTGTCGCGCAGGGCGGCTGCGATAACATACGGACCCCGGCGCAGGGCAAAATAATTTTTGTGCATCAGCGTGGGCAGATGCTGCGCTGCGCGGCAGGCATGGATCAACTGCATATAGCGTTCTTCCGTTTCCTGCTCATAGGCGATTTGCGCGGGATGCACCGGCAGAATGGCCACGGTTCCCTTGCCCACGGTATGGAGGCCTTCGCAGGGCGTACGGCCCAGACCCAGTAGGCTGGTCAGATGCTGCATGGGGCAATCAAAGTCCATCTTGCCCTGATTCCACCAATGGCGAATCCGGGCGAAGGGATCGCTGCCATCGCCGATCAGCACCAGCATACCGCCGGCCTGCACCCATTCTGCCAGCGCATAATGCATGGCCGGGCTTTCCGGCTTCATGAATTCATAGCTGAGGCAGAGCATATTATATTCATCCAGATACCCCGGGAAGCGCCGCACGTTTTCCAACTGTACCGGCTGGGCATGGATGCCTCGGTTCAGCAGCGGAAGCGCCATGCCAAAGAAGCTGGAGATGTTGCTTTCCTGCCCGTATTCGGCGTAAGGAATGCCGGGATTGTAATCCTTCCCCTGATATTCCTTGGGGCCGCGCTTGGCCCGATCGCCGTAAGTGCGCTGATAAAGCATGGTGTCCGACAGCATAATGCCCACGCATGCATCGTCTCCCAGCCATTGGAAGGGCTGCTCCATGTCTCGCAGTGCCTGGGTGGCGGAGAGAAGGATGGTCAGGTAATCCTCCGGGATGCCCACGCCGTTTTCCCGGGGGTAAATCCCCGTCAAAACCCGGTGCGGCCAAGGGCAGATTTCATAATGGCTCACATGCGGCTGAAGCAGGGCGGCAACCAGCCCTTCCAGATAGCAGTTGCGATAATAATCCCAAGTATAGCTGGGATTATCGCTGGCCGGATCCTGCAAAAACCACATCCGCCGCCCGGTGCCCCGGGTCAGTTCCTGCATGATGCCGTATTCCAGAAACGCTCCTTCAAACACCCGCTGCTTGCGCTCGCCCCGATACACATTGCGCACCCGGCTGGTGTCCGACCAGACCTGCGCAATGTATCCGTCAATTCCGGGCAGGTCGATCAGCATGGATTCAGGAGAGCAGATGCCGTATTGGGTGTAATTGATCAGGCTGTGGGTGGGCACGATCACCTGCACATATTTCCCGTATTTCTTCAGCGCGTATTCCTTGATCTTGTCCGCCACGCGCCCCAGCGTCCGGTTGTTCAGATACGCCTTCAGCTTCCCTGTGCGATAGAATGCATCCGCGCTTTCATGCGGCGGCTGCCAGGGCTCGTGGTAATACAAAAGCCATTCCTGCTTAAACCATTCGCTGTAGCCAGCGGTTACCCAGATCTCCGGCTCCTCCAGATGAATGGCGTCCACCTCTGCGTCCACGGCCACTTCCAGCCGCTTGGCCATATAATCCGCAAAGGCGATGGATGGAATAATGTAGGGGTTCAGCGGATTGCCGTTGGAATCGTGGGAGATTACCTGCCCGTCCATCCGAACCTGGGATTCGTCCCAGTGGGGCTCGCCGTCAAATTCGCCGCTGCGGAAATCGTTGTATTGCCCCCAGGAAATGCCCGTCATCAGATGCACCTGAAAGCCCCGCTTCTTATATTGCGCAATGCGCTGGGCGGTGGTTTCGTTCAGGCGATAGATCATCACGAAATCCGGCTGCAAATCATAAGCGCCGCCGTATTCCATGCTGGTCTGCACGCCGGTGCGCTCCTCTACGCGGCTATGGTTGGTTATCATGCGTTTCGCCTCCTTGTCCCTTGATGGGGATATGTCGCTTCCTTGATTGCTTCCATTATAAAGAATCCCGCGGCGGATTGCAATGATGAAGACTGCCAGAAATGATGCAAAATGCGCCGCGAAAGGGGGATCAATAATTTTTGTCTTTCTTTTTTCCTCATTTCGCTGCTGCTCCAAAAAACAGACCGGATTCCATGCACACATTTTAGCGCGAATTGCAAGGATGGTTTTGCTGGCTGTTTCCCTGCCAAAATCAAAACGAAAATTGTAAATAATGGAAATTGAGGATATAAAAACTAGAAAAAACGAGAAAAACTCGGAAAAATAACGCCCAAATTAAACGTTTTATTCATTTTTAGCAGAATTCATCATTTACTTTCTGCACCTGTCGATGTATAATCTGACCATCATCCGACCGCAAATGAAACAAATTGCGGCAGCTTTCGTTCCTGAGTTCTCAGAAAACGAAAGCAGAAACTATTTCCGGCTTTCACACGGGAGAGGACGAAATTCCCGTGTATAGCAAATATTTGTTAGGAGGAACCCACTATGAAGAAACTGGTTTCCCTGCTCCTGGCGCTGTGCATGGTTTTCAGCATGGCCGCCGTCGCGTCTGCGGAAGGCGATCTGAAGAAGGTCACCATCTCCATCCTTGGCAACTACGACGAGCGTAACCACGCGGAAGACCGCAGCGACTGCCCTCAGTACATGCTGGACAACTATGAATATATCCGTCACGAACTGCTGCCCGGCTACGAAATCGAGATCGAATGGCGGCTGTACGATGATCGTCAGCAGCAGCTGCCCCTGCTGATGGCGGCCAACGACGTGCCCGACATCGTTATCGCCGATGGTACCACCTATATGGAATACATTGACACTGGCTACTTCCTGGAAGACCTGATGCCCCTGCTGGAAGAATACGGCAAGGATATTCTGGCCAATGTGGAGCAGCGCTCTTTGGATCTGTGCACGCTGGAAGGCTCCGGCCTGGTGGCCATTCCTTCTGAAAACTTCTATTACAAGTTCCGCACCATCATCCGCACCGACTGGGTGGAAAAGCTGGGCTTCGAAGTGAAGAACGTTTACACCCTCAGCGAAATCAAGGAAATCTGGCTGGCCATGGCCACCCAGGATCCCGATGGCAACGGCGTGAATGATACCTACGGCCTGGGCACCCGCTATAACGGCGGCGACTGGACCCAGTCCTTCATGCCCATCCTGGGCGCCTTCGGCGGCATGATCGATCAGGCTTACATCTATGAAGATGGCACGGCCAACTACTTCAACTATTCTGATGAATTCCGGGCTGCCCTGTCCTGGCTGAACGAGATCTACGAAGCTGGCGCCATGGACCCCGAAATCTTCGTGCTGAACTATGACCAGGCCAAGATCAAGGCCGCCAAGGGCGTGGCGGGCACCTTCTCTGGCTGGTGGAACGTGATGGGCGGCCTTCTGGATGCTGGTTTGCTGGAACTGCAGCCCGAAGCCCGTCTGGACTTCATCTATGTCACCAGCGATGATGGCAAGACCGAAGGCAACAAGGATAACGGCACCATTTGGAAGACCGCGATGATCTCCAACGAATGCAAAGCCCCCGAAGCTGCCATTGCTATCATCAACTACCTGCACACCGAGAAGGGTCAGGGCGGCGGAAACGGCGAGATCCTGGACGAAAACGGCCAGTACACCTATGAAGAAGGCACGGAACCCAGCGATTATACAATGCTTTACGAGGTGATCAACTGGGACAAAGAAACCGGCACCACCGATGAAGATGCGCACTATCAGGCTGGCGCAAGAGCCCCTTTGACAACCTGTTCAACAACATGGTGCTCCGTCAGGCGGAACAGAATCGCATGTTGGTGAAGACCATGCCCGAAGGCGGCGATGATCCCGCTGTGTATACCACCAAGGAATGGCAGCAGGAATACCGCAACTATCTGAACTATATCGGCGACATGATGCACAGCAACCCCGACAAGATGGGCGTTTACACCTCTGACTTCTACGGCCTGCCCGTGACCCAGGAAGCGCTGGATTATTCCGCTGGCCTGTCCACGCAGCTGACCGACAGCGTTGTGGAATTTGTTACCGGCAAGAAGGACGTGGACGATGACGCCGTTTGGGCGGCCTACCTGCAGGATGCTGTGGATAAGGGCGCGCAGAAGGTTCTGGATTCCTACCTGGCTGAATACAACGAACTCAACGGCACCAGCTATACCGCCGTGCAGCTGGTCAAGTAATTCAGGAACCCCCAAAGCGTCGGAAACGCTCTGACGCAGACCAAGCAGGGGCGCTGGTAAAAACGCCAGCGCCCCTTTGTTATCCTAATGAAAAGGGATAAAGGAAACTGCGAAAAGTGCGGCGATTCATCAGATTGCTTCATGTTTAGCAGTTTTATTCATTTACTTTATGGCCGGTTTATGCTACGATTAGCACGTGTTGAGGAGAAAATCGGTCAAAAGGCGTTTAGAAAACGTACAAAACAAGGAAAGCGAGTGATCCCTGGATGCTAGGCAAATCTCAAAAGGTTGGGCCGCGGTCATGGGCAACGACCAAAAGGTTGATGAAGCGGTATTGGATTTTCTATCTGTTTTTCCTGCCCGTGGCGTTATATTACATCGTGTTCAGATATATTCCCATGCCGGGCATTCAGATTGCGTTTAAGGATTATACCTTCAAAAAAGGCATCTGGGGCAGCCCCTGGACCAGCAACTACGGCTTCAAGCATTTCATCCGATTCCTTACCAACGGCGAAATGAGCCGCGTCTTTGGCAACACATTGACGCTGACCATCCTGGGCCAGATTTTGGGCTTCCCCTGCCCGATTATTCTGGCGCTGATGCTCAACGAAATGAAGGCGGAAAAATACAAGAAATTCATTCAGACCATCTCCTATCTGCCCCATTTCGTTTCCTTCGTGGTTATCTACGCGATTATGTATAACTTCTTCTCCCTGGACGGCTTTGTCAACGGCATCCGTGTGGCGCTGGGGATGGAGCGATATATGTATCTGGGCGAGAAGCACCTCTATAAATGGTTCTATATCGGTTCGGGCATTTGGTCCGGCGTGGGCTGGAGCAGCATTATTTATCTGGCGCAGCTTTCCCGCACCAGCCCGGAGCTTTACGAAGCGGCGGATATTGACGGCGCAACGCGGATGCAGAAGATGTGGCACGTGACGCTGCCCTGCCTGCGGCCGCTGATCTCCTATCAGCTTGTTATGTCCATGGGCGGCATTCTCAGCGTGGGCCTGACCAAAACCATGGTTATGATGAACGACATGGTGCGCTCCGTTGCAGAGACCACCAGCTATTATGTATACCAGCAAGGCTTGCTAAAGATGAACCAGTATTCCTATTCAGCGGCTGTGGGTCTGTTTGAAGGCGTGCTGAGCCTGATCTTGGTTATCATCACCAACAAGCTGGCCAAGAAACTTGACGAGGACGGAGGTATCTGGTAATGCAACATGCGAAAGTTACGAATCCGACCGGGAAAAGCAAGAAAGGCCGACTGCATCATTTCGGAGTGGGCGATGCGATTATCTACATCGTGGTGAGCCTGTTGGGCTTCTCCATGCTCTATCCCTTCCTGAACCTGATCTTCCAGTCCGTTTCGCCCAACTGGGTTATTACGGAAGCTAACGGCATGCTGTTCTATCCCAAGGAAGTAACCTTTGAAAACTACATCTACGTGTTCAAGTATCCCAACGTATGGAACAGCTATAAAAACACTATCTTCGTCACCGTCGTGGGCACGAGCCTGTCGCTGGTGCTTACTACGCTGGGCGGCTATTCCCTCTCCAAGCGCGATCTGCCCGGCCGTTTCGCCATGACCATGCTGATCCTGATCACCATGTGGGTGGGCGGCGGCCTGATCCCCGGATATCTGAACCTGCGCCGTCTGGGCTTCCTGAACACGCTGTGGGTTATGATTATCCCCGATGCGATCTCCACGGGCAACCTGTTGCTGATGCGTAACTTCTTCCTGGGGTTGCCGGAAGAACTGAAAGAATCGGCTTATATCGATGGCGCAAGCGAGCCAGTGGTGCTTTGGAAGATCGTGCTGCCCCTGTCTATGCCTATCATCGCCACCATCAGCCTGTATTATGGCGTGTCTAACTGGAATGAATACACCACCCCGCTGATGTATAACTCCAATGATAAGCTTCATACCATCCAGGTGGTGCTCCAGAAGATGTATAACAACTCCGTGCAGAAGATTGCGGATATGGACGATATTACCAGTGCGTCCTCTCGCATTGCCACGGAAGCTGTTCGGTCGGCCACGGTGGTCTTTGCCACGCTGCCCATCATCATGACCTATCCCTTCCTGCAGAAGTACTTCATGAAGGGCGTTATGGTTGGTTCCCTGAAGGGCTGAGCCATTCGGAAACAAAAACACAAGAGCGTCGGATGTGTCCGGCGCTCTTGTGTTATTAAATGGCTAAATTCATCGGCAGTGTGTTGCAGCGGGATATGCGGATGGGGAGACAGCGCACCGTGCTTCTATAGCGCCACTTATGGAAGGAAGGGAATGCGGCGTGTCATCGCTTAGGAAACAGTGGAAGGCTGCGGCATTTCAGGATAAAACGCCTTATCACAGCAAGCGCCCCTGGGATTCCAGGAGCGTCTGAGCGCTGACTGTGTCCGCGTTTATTGCGAATGCAGCAGCAGATTATTCGTTGCTTTCTGTGTCTTCAAGCCGCTTTTTGTTAATCATCTGGCGATATTCGCCGGGGGTCAGCGTGGTAGCGGATTTGAAGAAGGTGATGAAGGACTGGGCGTAATTGAAGCCGCAGCGGGCAGCAATATCCAGCACCCGCAGATTATTGTTTTCCAGCAGGGCTTTGGCCAGCTTCAGCCGCTGCGCATCCGTGTACGCTTTGATGGACATGCCCATAACCCGGTTGAATTCCGAACGCAGTCCGGAGGGAGAAAGGAAGAATTCTGCTGCCAGCTGTTCCACAGTGGGCATTTTGCTCAGATTGCTGTCGATGTAGGAACAGACCCGGTCAATTACTTCGGATTTTTCTGCCGTAGGAACCTTATACGACAGGAACGTATGCAACATATTCGTCAGATAGCCGTTCATATCGTCCAAGGTGGGCAGATTGATCAGTTCGTGGTGAGAAAATGAGGGAAGCGATGCGCTGTTTTGGATGGGTAAATCCAGTACCAGCCGCTGACAGGAGCAGAACATCTGCACATAGAAATCGCGCACCACCTGAGCCGTTGCGTCGCTTTCCAGCAGATAGCACTGGAATTCCCGCAGCTTTTTATCCAGCCCATCGGTGTCCAGATCACGGAAGCAGCGCAGAATGGCGTTTTCAATTCTGAAGGGATAATTCGGCTCCACATGATTGCGGATTTCCCAGAAGCAGCAGACGATGCCTTCGCCGCGCACCAGATGCATACCCAGGGCTTCCTCTGCCTGGCGATAAGCTTCGGAGAGCTCGGATACGTCATGGAACGGCCGGGAAATCCCGATGTTGATCAGCCCGCCGGAAGAACGAACGGAATCCAAAAGCGCCTGAGCCGGGGGAAGGATGGTGTCCAGCGTGAAGCCGGGGGAGGCTACGATGCAGGCAATTTCGTTGGGCGCGGTATAAAGCTGAATGACCAGCCGCATGCCGTGCTGCGCGAAGATTCCTTCCAGAGTTTCGGCTGGAATGCTGGCCCGGGCCATGGCGGTATTAATGAGATAAAAGGCGCATTCCTTTTCGCTGGAGTGCAGGTTCAGCCCACCCTGTTCATCGTTATCGATATTGAATTTCAGCAGCATCCGTTGCAGAAGCCGCCGATTGCGGCCTGTTACCAGATTTTCCTGCAATTCATTGTTCAGCTTTTCGTTCTGAGCGATGATGCCGCCAATCCGGTCGAATACGTCCACCTCCTGATTGCCCAATTGCTCGGAAATCTGATGGATGGGGCGATAAAGCCGCTTGGAAATGATACAGGCATAGAGAATGCCTGCGGCCACCACAGCGCTGAACATAATCATAATCCAATTGCGGATTTGGAATAGGCGATTGGCAAAACGGCTGGTGTCCTGGGCGTAAACATAGATCCAGTTTAATTCGGAGTTTTTGGTGCAGTAAAGGGTTAGTTCATCGCCCTGAACGGTCTTTTGATAGGAAACGATGCTTTCGGTCAGAAGCTGGGTATCGTCCAATAGATCGTTAAGATCATAGGCCCTGCCCATGCCGCTGAGCAGCGTGCCCTGTTCATTGAAAATCATCAGCCCACTTTCGCTATCGGGGATCATTTCGGAGAAGGTGGAAGTGAAAACGGAATATTTCAAATCCAGCGCCAGATAATATCCGTTCGTATTGCGGGCAGTGAAAGTAAGCGGAAGAGAGATCACCAGCGTGACTACGTTGGAAGATGTGGTGCTGGAAGGATAGATGACGGAGCGAACAAAGGTTTTGAAGGTGGAAAAGGTGGAATCGCGAAGTGTGCTGAGGAATTCATAGTCGTGGTAAAGAGAAAGTTCGGAAACGGTTTGAATCGTGGAAAGGGTAAGATCGTATTCTGGATAGAAAAAGCAAATGTTCTCTATGCCCAGAATAGAGTTTTTAATGGCCTCCATGTTTTTTAAAGCGGAGCGCTGCTGATTTACATCGTTGCGCTGATAGTAGATGGGAAAGCTATTATATTGGTTGTTATCGTTTACCAGCGCGGCTACGGAATGGAGCAGCTGATCAAAGGTCACGTCATGGGCATGCTTGAGCAGGGCGAAGGTGTTCCGGGAATTGTGCTCATTTTCCTGGCGCACCAGATGGCTGGTATAGAAAAATTGCAGGCAGCAAAATAAAATAGCCACGCTGATTAGCAATAGAAAAAAAGCGCGGAAATAGCGCATCAACCGTTTACGGTCTGAATCAAAGCCGGAAGCAAAGCGCATGGAGTCCTTCCCCTTTCGTTTGTTCGACATGATAAAAGAATTATACCATAAAACATATATTTTTCACAATGAAGAATTTTGATAAAATGAATAATTTTGATAGAATAAAGAAAAAAGCGAGGATTTAATGGAATCCTTCATTGCCAAAACGGTGGAATGACGATATAATGGAAACAGCTTTGGTGGAAAAAGAAAAAAACAGGGAGGGCAAGCCGCATGGAGAAGCTAAGCCTGGCGTTACAGGCCATTCAGGAGCATGGCCTCGATATTTATTCGGTTACAGAAATTTGGAATGGGGAAAGCAAAACGGTCAATGTGCGCGAGAATGCGTTTAGCAATACGCCCATCTGTCGCAATGTTTATTCCGTTTCCAAGGCGTTTACCATGGTTGCCATTGGTTTTCTCTGGGACGAGAAAAAGTTGCGGCTGGATGACAATCTGGGTGATATTTTCGGAACGCTCCCTGAAGGCAGCGACCCGAAATGGGCAGACGTGACGATCGAGGATTTGCTGCTGCACAAAACCGGATACGAAGCCGAGAAGGATTCCATCCGGGCCACGGATTTGGACGGATGCGATCTGCGCCAGTATACCAAGGGGGACTGGCTGGCCTTTATCCTGGGCCGGCCCATCACAGGCATGCATGGGGTGGACGGATCGTATACGGATACGGGGTTCTATGTGCTATCTCGGGTGGTGGCAAAAATCGCGGGTGTGCCCATGCAGGATTATTTGAGGGAAAAGCTGTTTAATCCTCTGCAAGTGCGAGATTGGGCCTGGTATGCCTGCCCGCTGGGCCATGCCTATGGAGGAACGGGCCTGGTGATTTCCTCCACTGATCTGGCGAAGCTGGGCCAGCTGTGGCTGCAAAAGGGTAAATGGGATGGAAAGCAGATTCTGAGCGAAGCATGGATTCGCTATGCTCTGGAGCGGCCGCTCGCCTTCTATCGGCTGCGGGGAGATCATCGCAACGTATTTTGCAAAACCGGCATGTATGGCCAACGGCTGATTTTCTCTTATGACGAAAAACGGGTGATTGCGATTCTCAGCTATACTCGGGAGATCGACAAAGTGGAAGACGTGCTCTATCCCAAATTGGAAAAGCAGGGAGAAAACCAATGAAACGACTGATTGCTTCGGACTATGACGGAACCCTTTCTATTCACGATCAGGTGAGCGAAGAGAACAAGGCGGCCATTGCCTGCTGGCAAAAGGCGGGCGGATTATTTGGCGTGGTGACGGGACGGGGCCGCTCCTTCCCTCAGCGGATCGCCGGCCACGGCGTAAAATGCGATTATTTTCTTTGCTATAACGGGGCGTTGCTGCTGGATGGGGAAGGAAACGTGCTGCGGGATATTCGCATGAACTGGGATGTGTTCCATCGGCTGCAATTGGCTTTTGAGCAACGGCCCGATGCATTGGATTACAGCGTCGCCGGGGACGACCGGACGGAAACGTATTCTCAATACAGCGCGCTGATGCCCACCTGTGAAGCGGCGGCGGAATTCGTAGAAGAATTGAATCGGAAAATGGGGGAAGAAATATCCGCCTATGCCAACGGGTTAAATATCAATATCGTGAAAAAAGGGGAGAGCAAGGCAGAGGGGGTGCGTCATGCGCTGGCGTATTTTGGGCTGGACGAGGAAGAAGCCGCCGTGGTGGGCGATGACTTAAACGACCTGGATATGCTGCTGCAGCTGAATGGCTGGGCCATGAATAGCGGCCGAGCCCCGGTGATCGCGGCGGCAAAAAACCATTGCAATAGTATTGCGGATTTGATCGATCAATTGATGGCGGAAAGCGAAAAGGAAAACGCTTGAGCCTTTGAAGGAGGATTTGCTATGGATTTTGACAAGAAGGAGTATCTGCATCTCAAAAAGCCTCTGCGTTTTCGGCCGGATGGGAAATTTAAGATTCTGATTTTGGCTGATCCCCACGGGGGAACAGATCTGCATCCCCAATTGAAGTGCGCTATTGACGCGATCGTTGCCGACGCTAAGCCGGACTTGGTTCTCTTTGCAGGAGATTTGACGGGCTGCCGTATTGGCTGCGAAACGGTGGAAGAATTGCAGACGTATATCGGCCTGATCACCGAAACTATCGAGAAAATGGGCATTCCCTGGGCGCATGTATATGGCAATCACGATTATAATAAGGGCCTTTCCAATGATGTGCAGCAGAAGGTGTTTGAAGCGTTTCCGCATTGCATCAGCAAGGCAGGGCCGGAGGACATCAGCGGCGTGGGCAATTATGTGCTGCCCATTTTGCATTCGGAGAGCGATGCGGTAGCTTTCCAGATTTGGGGTATGGACAGCCATGATGACAACCGTCAGTTCGCCCTGAAATATGGCTTGCCCGAGGACACCAAATTCAGCCTGCCTGAGCATTTCTGCATGGGGTATTGGTCGGATACCGTGCATACCGATCAGGTGCTGTGGTATTATGAAACCTCCAAGGCGATTGAACGGGCGCTGGGCCGGAAGGTGCCAGGGATGATGTATATGCATATTCCGCTTCCGGAATTCTGCCATATTCCGCGTAATCCCCAGATTACGCATATGACCGGCGTGATGCGGGAGCCCGTCTGCTGCAATGAACTGAATGCCGGACTGTTTTCTGCCTGCCTACAGCGCGGCGATATTCGCGGGATTTTCTGTGGCCACGATCATTTGAATGATTTTTGCGGCCAGTATTGCGGCGTGACGCTGGGAAATTGCGCGGGTATCAATTATGACTGCGGCTCCAATGATGATCAGCGGGGCGGCCGCGTGGTGGAACTGGACGAAAAGGATCTTTGGAAGGGCGGAAATACCTATATGCTGCGGCTTCGGGATGTGATGGGCGCGGACAAGGCGGATAATCATGGTCGGCCAGAAAAATGCTAAGGAGAAAGAGAAAATGAAAAAAATTTGCATGATCGCCCATCGAGGCTTTAGTGGAAAATATCTGCAGAACACGGAATTGGCCTTTGAAAAGGCAGCGGAAAATCATTCTGGCGGAGCCGAAACCGATATTCGGATGACCCGGGATGGCGTACTGGTTTGCAGCCACAACGCCGAAGCGGTGCTGCAGGATGGTTCGGAATGGATCGTTTCGGAAAGCACTTTTGCCCAGTTGACGGCGCAGCCGCTGAAAAACGAAAAGACGGATGATGCCGTGTATCTGTGTACCTTCCGGCGCTATCTGGAAATCATGAAAAAGCATGGCATGATTTGCTTTATTGAGCTCAAGGGGCATTTTTCCGATGCTCAGGAAAAAGCCGTGATGGACATGATCGAGGAAGTATACGATCTATCCAAATGCATTCTGCAATCCTTCGATTTTGATAATTTGATCCGCATTCATCAGGCGTATCCCTCGCTACCACTGATGTTTACCTATGGCACTGCTCAGCGCGAGTGGGAGCGCTGCTTTGAATATGGCTTTTCCATCGATGTGGATCAGTATGTGATCACCCAGGAGATGGTGGATGCCTTCCATGCCCATGGGCTGGAAGTAGCCGTGTGGACGTGCAACACCCAGGAAAGCATCGATCGCATTCGGGCCATGAATGTGGATTATATCGAATCCGATCTGTTCGGCGGGGCGGCAGAATAAGGAGAAAAGCAGATGAAGCAAAGCCCGTTTATGCAGGCTTGCCTGGAGTTTATTCAAACCCAGCCCTTTGAAATCATCCGTCTATCTCAGGTTTATCAGGATAGGGCTATCGAAACGGCAGAATGCATCCGGGCCAACTTCTGCCAGAACACCTATTCTGTGGCAAAAATGTTTACCGCTGTGGCCATTGGTTTGCTGGTGGATGCGGGCAAACTTCGGCTGGATGAAAAGGTTTGCGATATTCTGCGGGAGGAAATCCCGGAAAAAGGAATGGATCCCCGCTGGGAGGACGCCACTGTGGAACGGGCGCTGACCCATAAACTGGGGCTGCCCGGAGGCTTTTTGGATATTGATATCCATCCTTCTGTGGAGTTTACCCAGGATTTTCTGCGCTATATGCTCACCTATCCGTTGTCCTACGAACCGGGCACGGAAGAGCATTATTCCGATGGCGCGTTTTATCTTCTGGCCCGGATCGTGGAAAAAAAGACAGGCATGGGGCTGGACGATTTCCTGTGGCAGAAGCTGCTATGGAAAATGGGCTTTCAGGAAATGACCTGGAGTCATTGCCCGATGGGGCATACGATGGGCGCGACTGGGCTGTATCTCCATTCCTCGGACATGGTGAAGGTTGGACAATTGTATTTAAGCGGCGGGGTTTATAAGGGCGAACGGCTGCTCTCCCGGGAATGGGTAGATAAGGCCGTTTCCTCCGGCTTTGCGGTAGATTGGGATGATCAACACCGGATCTACTATAAGGGCGGCATGCATGGGCAAAAGCTAATCGTGGCACCGGAGCAGTGCCGGGTGGTGGCGATGCAGGCATGCGGAGCCAATAGCCAGGTTGTGGCGGAATGGATTCGCGATTACGGCGCGCGGGAATGAAGGAGGAACAAAATGGAAAAGCAGGTTTTGCGGTTTCATGCGGATGGGAAATTTAGAATCCTGATGATTTCGGATTTTCATGCTTACACCGCCGATAGCGCGGGATTCCCGAAAATGAAAGCGGGCATTGAAGCGCTGCTGGAGCATACAAAGCCGGATCTGGTGCTGCTGGGCGGGGATCAATGCATGGAGGATGAAACGCCGGAACAGGTGCGGGCATACATGATGCAGATCATGGAGCCGGTTTTGCAGCGAGGCTTGCCCTGGGCGCATGTGTTTGGCAATCATGACCGGGAAATGGGCCTGCCTCTGGAAGTGGAAGAAAAGGTATATGAAAGCATTCCGGGCTGTCTGTCAGAAGCCGGGCCGGAGGAAATCAGCGGCGTGGGCAATTATTGCCTGCCCATTCTTTCCTCCGCCAGCGATGTAGTGGCCTATCATATCTGGGCACTGGATTCCCATGCGGAGTTTCGGGATTATATTGCTCGCTTCGGTCTGCCCAAGGATACTCAGTTTATTTTGCCTAATTCCTTTGGTTATGGCCGGGTGAATTCTGCGCCGATGTTTGACCAGGTTATGTGGTATTATCAGGAATCTCTGCGCCGGGAACAGGCCGCAGGCCGGAAAATTCCTGCCATCATGTATATGCATAATCCAATTCTGGAATATTGCCTGGTGGCCCGGAACCCGGAGGAATGCGGCGCGATTGGCAACAAGCGAGAGGATATTACTGCCACAGAAGTTAACAGTGGTCTGTTTATGGCCTGCCTTCAGCGGGGCGATGTGAAGGGGATTTTCTGCGGCTACGAGCATCTGTGCGATTTCCAGGGGAAATATTGTGGCATAACGCTGGCTCTTGACGGCAGCATTGGTTACAATATGTCCACCCATGATGATCTGCGGGGTGGCCGGGTAATCGATCTGACGGAGGACGGCGGCATGGAAACCCATCAAGTGCGGCTGATGGAAATCATGGGCTTGGCCGCGCAGCGAAACCCGGATTTCTTTGAGGGTGGCTGTAATTACTTTTTCCGGGTCAGACATTAAGAAAACACGAAAGCAATCAGCAAAAAAGGAAAGCTCAGCTAAAGGGGTTCTCACTAAGGGATTTAATTCCTTGAAAAAATATCGGCATAGTTTGGAGAAATCCGGCTATGCCGATTTTTTCGGTTCTTTGGGCAGTTCGACTGCACCAATGAAGTTCCAATGAATGAGGATGGTCTGCTTTTTC
>CAYRFP010000038.1:0-21662 GCA_964423675.1 uncultured Oscillospiraceae bacterium | reverse complement strand
GCTTGGCGCTTTAGTAACAAGATCAAAATCAAATTCCCGTTCAAAACGCTCCTGAATAATCTCCATATGCAGCAAGCCCAGGAATCCGCAACGGAAACCGTACCCCAACGCCACGCTGGTTTCAGGTTCATAAGTCAGAGAAGCGTCGTTCATTCGAAGCTTATCCAGAGCATCATGCAAATTATCGTAGTCTGCTCCGTCCGCCGGATAAATGCCGCAAAAAACCACGGGCTGTACTTCCTTGTAGCCAGGAAGCGGTTTTTCCGCTGGCGCAGATGCATCAGTAATTGTATCGCCAACACGAGTATCCCGCACATCCTTAATGGAAGCAGAAATGTATCCCACATCGCCCGGAAGGAGCGCATCGCAGGGCGTATAGCCAGGGGAGAAGGTTCCAACCTCCACCACGTCAAACTCCGCGCCTGTCTGCATCATCCGCATCCGCATGCCAGGGTACGCTTTGCCCTGCATGACACGGATAAAGCAAATTGCTCCGCGATAATTATCATATACCGCATCGAACACCAGCGCTTGCAGCGGAGCCGTTTCATCGCCCTGGGGCGCCGGCATCTGTGTAACCACTGCCTCCAGCACATCCTCAATACCGATACCCATCTTAGCGGAAATCAGCGGGGCATTCTGCGCATCCAGACCAATATCCTCCTCGATCTCCGCCTTGGTTTCTTCCGGCTGAGCGCTGGGAAGATCTATTTTGTTGATAACCGGAACGACCTCCAGATTATGATCAATGGCCATATACACGTTCGCCAGAGTCTGGGCTTCCACGCCCTGAGTCGCGTCCACAACCAGCACCGCTCCTTCGCAGGCGGCCAGTGCCCGGCTGACTTCGTAAGAAAAGTCCACGTGGCCCGGAGTGTCGATCAAGTTTAGCGTATAGGTTTCCCCATCTTTGGCGCAATAGCGCATCCGAACAGCCTTGGACTTAATCGTGATGCCACGTTCCCGCTCCAGTTCCATGGAGTCAAGGATCTGTTCTACCATCTGGCGCTGTTCAAACACGCCAGTTTTCTCTAAAATACGATCCGCCAAGGTTGACTTGCCATGGTCGATATGGGCGATAATACAAAAATTGCGGATATGATGCAGACGATCATTGGCCACAAGCATTTCCTCCTTCATCCTTTAACTTTATTATTATAAAGGAAAACGCCAAAAAAGGCAAATCAAATCTGCAAAGCGTCATAGAAAAATTCCTCCTTGTCTCGGCCTAAATCACGCCTTTCTGCTTTCGCTCTTTTTTCGTTTTTTTCATTGCTTTTCTCGTTGTTTCGTGCGATAATAACAGGCGAAATGCCCGATGGTTCGGAAGAAGGAGGATGAAAGAATGAACCAGAAGCTATTTGATTTTATCGCTGCCAGCCCTACACCCTTCCACGCAGTGGCTCATGTGGCCAAGCAACTGGACGCAGCTGGCTACACCGCACTTTGCGAAAGCAAGGAATGGGCGTTGCAGCCTGGAAATGGCTATTATGTAACCAGAAACGGCTCTTCTCTCATCGCTTTCCGGATTCCCGTTGGCACGTTCCGCGGATTCATGCTGACTGCTTCCCATTGCGATAGCCCCTGCTTTAAAATCAAGGAAAATGCTGAACTGACTGACGGGCATTATGTCCGTCTTTCCACAGAAAAATACGGCGGCATGCTCCGCGCGCCCTGGATGGATCGTCCGCTTTCCATTGCCGGGCGGATCACTGTGCGCACAGATTCCGGCCTGGATATTCGGCTGGTGGATCTGAAAGAACCTTCTGTCATCATTCCCAATGTTGCCATCCATATGAACAGAAACGCTAATGAAAATGCGACCTTTAATCTCGCCGTAGATATGATCCCGCTCTATGGATTGGATTCATTCAAGGGCACGCTGCGCAGCCGGATTGCCACTGTAGCCGGCGTTCAGGAAGAAGACATCCTGACAACGGATTTGTTTATCTACAATCCGCAAAAGGGAACGGCTTGGAACGGCTGCATCGCCGCCCCGCGCCTGGACGACCTGCAATGTGCCTTTGGTGCTTTGGAAGGCTTTATGCATGCCAAGGCAGGGGAGAGCCTGCCGGTTTACTGCCTGTTCGATAATGAAGAAGTCGGCAGCACCACCAAGCAGGGTGCCGCTTCCACCTTCCTGCCCGACACCCTGAAAAGAATCGCTCAGGCTATGGGGTTTCAGAGTAGCGCCTATCGTCAGGCCATAGCGAACAGCTTTATGGTTTCCTGCGATAACGCCCACGCAGCGCATCCCAATCACGGCGAATTTGTGGATAAAAACCATACGGTTTATATGAATGGTGGTATTGTAATCAAGTACAATGCCAGCCAGAACTATACATCCGACGCAATATCCGCCGCTATTTTCCAGCTTGTTTGTGAGGAAGCTGGAGTGCCGTATCAGCGCTATGCAAACCGGGCCGATATGGGAGGCGGTTCAACGCTGGGCAATATCGCCAACACACAGGTATCGCTTAACACAGTGGATATTGGCCTTCCGCAGCTGGCCATGCATTCTGCTTATGAAACAGCCGGCGATCAGGACACGGAATTCCTAGTCAGGGCGCTCACGGTATTCTACGGAAAATCACTGGAAATGGACGAAAACGGAAGTTATCATCTGGCTTAACAGACAAAAACAGGCGGGCTCTTTCAGGAAGAATCCGCCTGTTTTTTCATGTGTTACATTCTGAACCAGCACCAGGAGGTGCATTCGGTCACATCCCACAACGTAAGCATATAATTTCCATCATCGATCAAAAAGTAGGAATAATCCTTTTTCTGAACGTTCACCTGATACAGCGCTTTTTCCATGGGAACACCCAGGATGGAAACACATACACCGCCATCAGTTGTTGTGCAGTCGCCGTATTTCTGCTTGTTCGCCGCAATGAATTCTTCAAACCGCTGCCCACAGAAGGGATTTGGGCCGCAATGAATCACCAGCGGGTAATCCAGATAATCGGCGAGTTCCGGCACTTCCTCTGCCGTAAAGCCATAATCGGAAAGCGTGCCGATATACATCATAATATGCCGCGCTCCGTGCTTGGCCACAAACAGATCGCCCGTCTGCAAATACTTGTGTAAATCACTGTAGAAAGGCACTTTTGCTCCATCACGATGGGTAAACACATAGTTTTTTGCATACTGCTGATAAAGAAGGATCATATTAGACAGGGTATCATGCCGCGGCTTGCCGGCCTGACGGTATACCCAGCGGGTAAAACCGGAGCAGTCCAAGCCAAAGATATATTTCTGACCCTCCCGATAGAACTTGGTGGTTTCCAGGCATTCACGTTTGTAATAATCCGGATATTTGCTCATCAGCAGATTTTTGTCATCATTGCCGCCAAAGAAATAGGGCATGCCCATTTCAAATTTTGCCTCAATTTCTGCGCCCGTTAATTCGTTGTAGCGACGCAGAAAAATATTATCCGCTTCCAACATGGAAAACGCTGCGTCAAGCACTGGATCCTGCTCCACCTGCGCCATGGCAGTTCCACCAAGCGCCCAAGAGAGAACAAAAAATGCCAGCATTGCTATTTTTTTCAAATTCAACCATCCTTTCATTTGCTTGTGGCTATTGTATTTATTATACTAAAAAACCACCTTCCGGTCAACCAACACTCAGCTGGAAACCGGCGCTTTTCTTTTGGCGAAAACTGTGCTATCATTAAGAAAAGAAAGCGAGGAACTGCGGATGATTGTTGTAGTGGCTGAAAAGCCTAGCGTGGGACGCGATATCGCCCGGGTGCTCCGATGCACCGGAAAAGGCGAGGGCTTTTTACGCGGCGAAAAATATCTAATCACTTGGGCAGTCGGGCATTTGGTGGCGCTGTGCGAACCGGATGAGATGGATGAAAAATACAAAAAATGGCGCATGGATGATCTGCCAATGCTGCCGACGAATATTCCCACCAAGGTACTTCCCCAAACGCGTTCTCAGTTTTCTATCATAAAAAAGCTGATCAATGCAGACGATACTGAACGAGTCATTTGTGCAACGGACGCAGGGAGAGAGGGCGAACTGATTTTCCGTCTAATCTATCAGCAGGCAAAATGTCAAAAACCAGTGGATCGGCTTTGGATTTCCTCCATGACTGATGAAGCCATCCGCGAAGGATTTGCCGCCTTGCGGCCTGCTCAGGATTACGATGGCCTGTATCGCAGCGCTGCCTGCCGCTCTCAGGCAGATTGGCTGGTTGGCATGAACGCCAGCCGCGCTTTCACGCTGCGCTTTGACGCGCTTCTTTCCATTGGCCGTGTGCAAACGCCGACACTGGCTATTTTAGTTAAAAGATACCACGAAATAGCGAATTTCAAACCAGAAGAATACTTTACCCTTACTGCGGACTTTAGTGATTATTCCGGGCAATGGTTTGATCCAAATAATTCAGATGAAAAAAGGAGCAGCCGAATTCCGGACAAAGAAACGGCGGATAGGCTGGCCAAACTAGTCCGCGGCAAGGAAGCACTGGTCAAAAGCGTTTTAGCAGAAGCAAAAAAAGAATTACCTCCGCAGCTTTATGATCTCACCTCCCTGCAGCGGGACGCTAACCGCAAGCTGGGATTCACGGCCGACAAAACATTGAAGCTTGCCCAGGAACTTTATGAAAAGTGGAAGGCTGTCACGTATCCGCGCACAGATAGCCGGTATCTTCCGCTGGATATGATCGGCCGCGCCAAACTGACACTGCAAAAGCTGCCAGGGGAATATCAGGCGCTGGTACAGAAGCTGCCCTGGAGCGCAGAGGGCAAGCTTCCTTTTTCCAAACGCATTTTTGACAACGCCAAGGTTTCCGATCACCACGCTTTGATCCCTACGCCGCAGACCGCGCCCTTGGAAAAACTGCCGCCAGATGCAGCAAAGCTTTTCGATATGATTGCCCGGCGGTCCATTGCCGCTTTCTATCCCTCGCATGAATACGACACGATCAAGGTTGTAACCGTTTGTCAGGAGCAAGCGTTCCGTTCCAGCGGAAAGGTAGTTCGCATAAACGGATGGAAAGACGTTTATCCTGCAGATGACAAGGAGCCCGACGCTTTACCCGCGCTAAGCCAGGGCGATCAGCGGACAGTGCGCAAAGCAACCGTGAAAAAAGAATCTACAAAACCGCCTGCGCCGCATACCGACGCATCTCTCCTTGCAGCCATGGAAAATGCCGGAAGGGATTTGGCTGATGAAAAACTGCGGGAGCAAATGAAAGGCTCTGGTTTGGGCACGCCTGCCACTCGCGCCGCCATTATTGAGCGGCTAATCCAGGTAGGATATGCCGCACGAAAGGGACGGGCGTTGAACGCAATGGAAAAGGGCGTATCACTTATCGCCATTGCGCCGCCCGAAATCGCATCTCCGGAAACCACCGGAAAATGGGAACTGGCGCTGGACGAGATCGCTCGAAACCAGCGGGACACGGAACAGTTTATGCAGGGAATCCGTAATCTAACCGCATTCCTAGTACAGTACGCCCGCGAAACGAAAACACAGGCCGTTTTCCCAGAGAAAATGCGGCGAAAGGGGAAAGGGCGCACAAAGGCATCGGCGAACGTTAAAACAGTCGAAGGTGTTCAATGCCCGCTTTGCGGAAAGCCTGTGCAGGAAAATACGAAAGCATTCGGATGCTCCGGCTGGCGCGATGGCTGCCACCTTACGCTTTGGAAAGATGGGCTGACTCGTGGGGGAGGTCCTGCGCTGAATGAAAAGCTGGTGAAGCTGATTCTGGAAAAAGGAACCGTCCGTGGTTCCACCGGCGTTCTCAATCTGCAAAACAATTTTCTTTATTTTACGCCCCATGGAGCAGAAACGCCTTCTATTTCTTTTTCCATCATCTACAAAAAGAAATAATGAAGGTTCATACATATCCTCAAAAGGCTAGAGGACTCCAGCATTCTCATTTTAGATTTCTATTCTTGAAAAGCGGGGGAGACATTCACGGCAGCGTGGATGCGTGTACATTTTCGCACGTCTCTAATACGAAATCTTCTAACTAACAATTTCCTCCGCTTGAAATTCGTCATTGAAAACGAGTTCGTACATAAAAGAAACTTCGATTATCAATGACAAAGGTTTTCTGCAAAACATTTGCACAAGGACGAAAACTTAACCCATTTTTTAAACATTTTAACACTGATTTTCCATAATTCGACCGGCTTTCTTGCAAACAGGGGAGTGCGTTAACCCTTCAGCACCGTTCTTCATAACTATTCGTAAAAGAAATCTTTTACGAATAGTATTGATAAAAAGGGAAGGATATGCTATAATATTCCTGTGGGATAGCTGCGTGTTTGCGCTCTATTGACTATTCCACAAAAAGTACTTCACCTTCGGTACTTTATTATCCGACATACAAATCGTCTCATTATTTTTCGCTGGGAGGCTTGAATCATGGCTGAATCGCTTTCATATCGCGCTCAGGTTGATGCCAAACGCATGAATCGTTTGAGACAACTGGAAAAAGAATTGCCGCTGGTCTGCACGGACTTTTTCCGTTCAATCGCGCAAACAACCAGCACCCTCACCCGTTTGGCCTATGCCTACGACTTCCGGCTTTTTTTTCAATATCTGACAGCCGAAAATCCGCTATTTGCCGATATTGAACCACGTCTCATCGGCGACGTAGAACTTTCGCAAATCCAGATGCGGGATATTGATGGCTATCAGGATTATCTAACCCAGTATTATATAAACAACGAAAACAGTGGCGACTCTCGTTTGGTGCAGAACCATGAACTTGGCATCATGCGCAAGCTTTGTTCTCTGCGATCACTGTTTGAATACCTGTTTAAAAACGGGCACATTCAAACCAATATTGCCACACTTGTAACGCTGCCAAAGCTTCATGAAAAGCCGATTCTCCGGCTGGAACCCGACGAAATGCAGAAGCTTCTGGATACCGTGGCTACCGGCGAAGGACTAACTAAGCGACAGCAGACACTGCTCAAATTCACACGGACGCGTGATACCGCCATGCTGCTGCTGTTCCTTGGCACGGGCATTCGTGTCAGCGAATGCGTTGGCTTAAATTTGGAAGACATTGACTTGGACGCCAACGCCTTCCTGGTCACGAGAAAAGGCGGGGATCAGAGCATTCTCTATTTTCCCGGCCCTGTGGCGGCTGCTTTGCAAGATTATTTGCAGCAGCGCCAGGAAATACAGCCGCTGGAAGGACATGAGGACGCACTGTTTCTTTCACTGCAAAAGCGGCGGATTACACAACGCGCCGTTCAAAATCTGGTAAAAAAGTATGCGCAGGTAGCCGCGCCTCTCAAAAAACGCATCAGCCCGCATAAACTACGCAGCACTTTTGGCACCAATCTCTATCAGGAAACCGGAGATATTTATTTGGTAGCCGATGTGCTGGGCCACGCGGATGTCAACACTACTCGCAAGCATTATGCCGCCATGACAGACGCGCACAAACGAGAGGCTGCCCGTCGTGTACTTCTGCCGGAAACCGGAGTTCAAAAGACAGACGAAGCCCCTCCTTCAGATCAAACTAACGTTCCGTAATCGCCGATTTTTCGTTTCAATTAGAGCGGCTTTGCGTTTTTGAGTCATCTGCTTCCACTTTGTCCACCAGGATTGCCCGGTATTCCTGATCGCCGTTTATGCATCGCATACAATTATCGCAGCGCTTGCTGGGATCCAAATCGCAGCGATCGCATTCGCCACATTCAATGCATTCCCGGTCATATAATTCACATTGCTTCTTCATCATTTTTTCCCACTCCCCATGAAATTATTCATCCAATTTCTGTTGAAAAAGCCTAAAAGACTGTTGCCAAACATTTGTTTGCATGTTATAATTTATCTGTTAAATTAGAAAAGAACGGATGGGATTGCGATGGCAAGACGGCCGCATGGCGACACGCAGCAACGCATACTTGATTATATCGAAAAATACATCGAAGTCAATGGCTATTCTCCCTCTGTACGAGAAATTGGCCAAGCCGTCGATCTGAAATCCACTTCCACGGTGCATGGCCACCTCAATCGTCTGGAGAAAAAAGGCTTGCTGCATCGCGAAGCAATGAAGCCCCGGACAATCGATGTATCCAAACGAGAAGATAAACCACAGCTTGAAAAGATCCCGATTTTAGGGAAAGTTGCGGCTGGAACACCAATTCTGGCCGAAGAAAATGCCACCGGCTTTGTAACACTGCCGGACAATGTGGTCGGCCTGGGCGGCAGCCATTTTGTGCTGGAAGTTCGGGGCGAAAGCATGATCATGGCCGGCATCATGAACGGGGATTACGTGGTGGTTAAGCGGCAAAGCACCGCGCAGAACGGCGACATCATCATTGCCATGCTGGACGGAGAAGCCACCTGCAAACGCTATTTCAAAGAGCCAAATCGTATCCGCCTTCAGCCGGAGAACCCGCGCATGCATCCAATTTATTCCGATATAGTAGATATTGCGGGTAAGGTCACAGCCATTTATCGGTCATATGTCAGTGCTAATGCCGCAGCGAAGAAAACGAAAAAATAACTGAATAAACGCTTCACTTGTAGCAACACCCCCGCATAGCATCCACCATGCGAGGGTGTTTCCTTTTAATGCCTTCACTATGCTGCGAGGAAGAATTCCCTTCACAGAGGAACGCCTCTCCCCCATCTCGAAAACGTTTATTACCCGTTCGCCTGCATGCCGTGCTTCACACGGTCTTTTTCTTCAGCCCGCTTTGCATTATTGAAGCGATCCAATGTGCCCACCAGATATCCGGTAATTCGGCGAATCCGTTCAAATGGCCGTCCGCCTTCTTCTCGTCCGCAGCAGGGACAATTATCACCAATAATGCCATTAAAGCCACAGACAGGATCCCGATCCACTGGATGATTGATCGAGCCATAGCCGATGCCGCAATCATGCATATGCCGCACGATTTTTTCAAAGGCTTCCAGATTCTTAGTCGGGTCTCCATCCATTTCCACATAGGAAATATGGCCTGCATTTGTCAGCGCATGATACGGTGCCTCAATGCTGATCTTATCAAAAGCACTAATGGGATAATAAACGGGAACATGGAAGGAATTCGTATAATACTCGCGATCCGTCACGCCTTCAATCTTTCCAAAGCGTTCACGATCCATCCGCACAAACCGCCCAGACAAGCCCTCAGCCGGCGTTGCCAGCAGCGTGTAATTCAAGTGCCGCTCATCAGACAGGCGATCCAAATATTTGCGCATAAATCCAATGATTTCCAAGCCTAAATTCTGGCTTTCTTCACTTTCACCATGATGTTTTCCCCGTAGCGCTTTGAGGCATTCTGCCAACCCGATAAAGCCCACGGACATGGTGCCATGCTTGAGAACCTCGCGCACCTCGCCGTCCCAGTCCAACTTTTCGGAGTCAAGCCAGACACTCTGTCCCATCAGGAACGGGAAATTGAATACTTTTTTGCGAGCGATGATTTCAAAGCGCTCGTCCAGCTGATCCACCACCAGCTTCATCTTGCTTTCCAGTTCTTCAAAGAACCAGCCGATATCACCGTTGGCCTTGATCGCGATACGCGGCAGATTGATCGACGTGAAGGACAGGTTTCCACGCCGTGGTGCCACTTCTCGATCTGGATCATATTTATTGCCCATCACCCTGGTACGGCAACCCATGTAACCCACCTCGGTTTCCGGATGGCCGGGCTTATAGAATTGCAGGTTGTAAGGCGCATCAATGAAGGAAAAGTTGGGGAAAAGGCGCTTGGCGCTGACTCGGATTGCCAACAGGTAAAGATCATAGTTAGGATCACCGGGATTAAAATTCACGCCTTCCTTTACACGGAAAATCTGAATAGGGAAAATCGGCGTCTCCCCCCGGCCCAGGCCAGCTTCCGTTGCCAGTAACACCTGCTGCATCACCAGACGCCCTTCAGGACTGGTATCTGTGCCATAATTAATCGAGGAAAACGGTACCTGAGCGCCGGCCCGGGAGTTCATGGTATTCAAATTGTGAATAAGCGCCTCCATGGCCTGATAGGTCGCCCGAGTGGTTTCTTTGGTAGCATAAGTTTGCGCAAAGGAAATCACTTCCATGGCGTTTTTTTCATCCATGTATGCCGTCAACGCTTCCAAAATCGCCACATAAAACGTTTCGCTGGGTTCCAGAGATGGTTTCAGTCCCTTCTCCCGGCAAATGGAATCCAGCATCTCTTTCGCCGCTTGATCCGCATCTTCCAGTTGCACTCGAAGTGCCAGCGCACGAGAAATATTATCCCGATAGCGCTTGACGAATGTCTTGCTCACGCCAGGAGCCATGCCATAATCAAAATCCACAATGGATTGACCGCCATGCTGATCGTTCTGATTCGCCTGAATAGCAATACAGGCCAGCGCGGAATAGCTGGCAATATCATTCGGCTCACGCAAAACACCGTGACCAGTAGAGAATCCCCCCTTAAAAAGCGTGGACAATTCAATCTGGCAGCAGGTGGTGGTCAACGTCAAGAAATCGAGATCATGAATATGGATGTCCCCGTCCCGGTGTGCCTTGGCATGCTTGGGATTGAGCACATACATATCATAAAACTGCTTGGCGCCTTCGGAGCCAAATTTGAGCATACTGCCCATAGCAGTATCACCATTAATGTTGGCGTTTTCCCGCTTTATATCGCTGTCAACAGCGTCCTTATATGTAATGTCCTCAAACACCTTCATCAGCCGCGTATTCATTTCCCGCACCCGGCTGCGTTCTGCTCGATAGAGGATATAGGCTTTTGCTGTGCGCACAAAGCCCCGCTCAATCAGCACTCGTTCCACCACATCCTGCACTTCTTCTACAGAAGGTGTGCCGCTGATACTTTCGTTATTCTCCAGTTCGGTCTCCACCTGCTGGCGAATCAGCCGGGCCGTTTCCATCCCCTTGGCACTGCCGGACGCTTCAAAAGCGCGCAGAACAGCCTGCTGAATTTTATCCCCATCATACGGAACAATTCGCCCATCGCGTTTCCGAATATTCTCGATCATGATATCGATTCATCCCCCATCTATGAATTGCAGCATGAATCATATGCCGCTAAAAAAGCACCCCTTTATAATAAGGGATGCCGTCTTGCTTGTCAATACCATATATGGATTTATTTTGTGCATTTCCAGTATAAAAAGCGCAATATATTGTGGTTGCTCAAAAAAGCCTTTTGGCCATGAGCGGCTTAAAAAAGCTCAATTGTCTTATGCTCCCGGCTTTCCCGATAAACGGAAAATTTATTCCCGATGCACTGCACTGGCGCTGCATGCACTCTGTCGCAAAGTTCCTGGCAGGCTTCCCGCGCATCATAAGGCGCGCCACGCTGCACTGAACACTTGATGAGTTCCCGGGCTTCCAAAGCGTCCCAAGCCTCCTTGACGGTGGCATCTGTAATGCCGTCCTTGCCGATATAAAGCACTACCGGCAGCGTATTGCACATCGACCGCAGCTGAGAGCGCTGCTTGCTGGTAATTTCCAGAATCATTTTCTGCTCCTTTATCTTTTCCGCATTCAGGTGGAAACTTAATCCACAAAGTCAAATTCCATCTCGTCCATGCAAACTGTGCTACCTTCCTGAGCGCCGGCCTGACGCAGTGCATCAATAATGCCAGTGCGGCGCAGCGTGCGATGGAACCAATTCAGTGATTCCTCGTCCTCGAAGTTTACACTGTCAAGCAAATGTGTCACAGCTGGTCCCGTCACAACAAACGCGCGCCCATCGCGGCTAATTTCGAACTTGGCCTCCTGCAACTGCTCAGGCAACATTTCTTCTTCTGCAAAAGGCGTTGCAGGCGGAAGTTGATTCAATGTTTCACAAACACAGTTCATCAGCTCGTCAAATCCCTGACGGGTAGCAGCGCTGACCGCGAAGATGGGATACTTGCCATCCACATGCGTCTTTAACCGTTCAAAGCCTTCCTGTCCTTCCGGCAGATCCATTTTATTGGCAACAACAATCTGCGGCCGTTGGGACAAATCACCGTACTTTTGCAGTTCCTGATTGATCTGTTCATAATCCTCTACAGGATCCCGTCCCTCGGAGCTCGCCGCATCGATCACATGCAGCAGCAGCCTTGTTCTTTCTACATGACGCAGAAAATCATGACCAAGCCCAGCGCCATCGCTGGCTCCTTCCACTAGGCCGGGAATATCCGCCATCACAAAGTCCTGGCCGTGATGACGCACCATGCCCAGATTCGGGGTCAGGGTAGTGAAATGATAATTGGCAATCTTGGGTTTTGCCGCCGTAACTACAGACAAAATGGTGGATTTACCCACGTTCGGATGGCCAACCAAACCCACATCTGCAATTGACTTCAATTCCAGAATAAATTCATGCCGCTCGGTTTTTATACCCGGTTTTGCGAAATTCGGCGCTTGACGCGTGGGCGTTGCAAAATGCATGTTGCCCCAGCCACCGCGGCCGCCACGAAGCAGCACCTTACGCCGCCCCGCTTCGTACATATCGGCCACAACAACGCCAGTTTCCTTATCACGCACTACCGTGCCGACTGGGACCTTCACCAGCAGTTCCTGCCCGTTTTTTCCGCTGCGGCGATTGCTGCTGCCGTCCGTTCCTGGCTCCGCCTCATATTTGCTGCGAAAACGAAAATCCAGAAGGGTATGCATATTCACATCCGCCAGCAGCACTACATTGCCGCCACTTCCGCCGTCGCCGCCATCCGGCCCACCGTTTTGCACAAATTTTTCACGATGGAACGAAACACAGCCATTCCCACCGTTTCCCGCCTTTGCGATGAAGGGCGCGCGATCTACAAAAGCTGCCATGAACTCCCTCCTGACTTCAAATTGCAACCTTGATATTATATCACACATAGCCAAGGAAAAGCAATCCCAAAAATAAGGAAAAGGAACCCGTTGGTGTTCCGCTGCGGATTCCTTTATTATTTCGTTTTACTGCCAGTTTTCCCACCAGCGAACAAACCCTTCCAGAAATCCAGGAAGACGAACGGATTGAGCCGCAACTGCTGGCAACTGGGCCACCAGCTGATCTTCCAAGAGTACCTGAATCGTTCCGATCTCCTGTCCCTGTTGGATCGGCGCGGACAAGCTCTCCGGAAGCACCGTTTCAAAACGCAGCTTATTGCCTTGACCCGAACGTAAAAGAAGACTGAGCCCTTTTCCAAGCGCTACATCCACCTGATCTCGAGCCCCCATTTTAACAGGCACCTGACCGCCTGTTAAATCCCCCGGCTGAGCCACCTGAGTGCGACTATAAGTAGCAAAGCCATAATCCATCATCACCCGTGCTTCATCAAAGCGTGTTTGGCTATTGGGCACACCCAGTACCACCGCGATCAATCGCATGCCATTTCGTTCTGCCGTAGCACTCAGGCAATATTTCGCTTCATTGGTAGAGCCTGTCTTCAATCCATCGCAATCCTGATAAAAACGCACCAGACGATTAGTATTCGTCAAATCCGTATGTCTCCCGGATGGATGAATCAGCGTGTCCAGCCAAGTGGACGCATAGCCAAAGTACGCCGAATGTTTCGTCATTTCCCGGGAAATGACCGCCACGTCCCGGGCACTGGTATACTGCCCCGAAGCAGGAAGACCTGTACAGTTCACGTAATGCGTATTGGTTAGCTGCATTTCCTCTGCCCGCTGATTCATCAGCTTCACGAAGCTTTCCTCCGTACCTGCCACATATTCAGCCAGCGCCACGGCGCTGTCATTGCCACTGGCGATGATGGTAGACTTAAGCAGATCTTCCAGCGGATAAACAGCATGCGCGTCTAGCAGCGCCTGTGAGCCCTGCTGCGCAGCCGCATTAGGCGAAACGGTCACGGAATCCGCCAGATGAATATCCCCCGCATCCAGGCGTTCAAAGAGCAGCAAGAGCGTCATCAGCTTCGTAACAGATGCTACCGGTCGCCGTTCATCTGCGTTCTTTTCAAAAATCACAGCGCCGGTTTCTGCTTCCATCAACAGCGCACTGGGAGCCGTTAAAGTCATCGGCGGGATTTCCTCTAGGGGCTTTGCCAGGGCAGCCAATGGCAAAAGGCATAAAATCGTTGCCACGACAAAAACCATGCATTTCAAAAAACGAGCCATGCTTCATTCCTCCTTCTGCTGAGAATTAGCATGGCCCGATCTGCAAGAAATATTCGTTATATGTTATTGAAGCTTAGAAAGAAGCGCGTGAATCTTTTCTGGCGTGGCATAGTTTAGCGGAGAAAAACGGCCTTCCAGCGCCGTGTTCAGCTTCGCGATTGCCTCCTCCTTCTTTCCCTCCTCCATGTCATATAGTGAAAGGAAATACAGCGTATCAATTTGGGTATCCTTGAACGCGTGCGCCTTTTCAAAATATTTCCGCGCGTTCTCTTTGTCATTCAGCAGTCGATAATACGTCTGCGCCAGGTTATCCAGCGTCACCGGGTCTTCATCGTCATAATCCAAGGCATCCAGGTTATAGGCCAACGCTTTCTCTGCATCCCCCTGCTCAATATAGAGGAATCCCAGCGCCTGATATGTGATGCCACAGGGAGCTTTCTGATGAGACAACTCCAACAGATGAATCGCCTCTTCCATTTTTCCGAGTTTATACTGCGCAACAGCATAATTCATTAACAGTTGCTGCCGCTTGTCTTCGCTCATATCCGGAGCCTTTTCCGCTTTCTTGAGTATCTCCTTTACCTTCTGATAATTAGCCTCTCCGCCCTCTCGCAGCAGAATTACCGAATAGGGCATCAAATAGGAAGCAGCATTATAACCGCTGGTATACAGTGCATCGTAGGCCGCCTTCGCGCCCTCCAAATCGCCCTTTTGATGCAGCATCATCGCCTTGCGCGCCTTCCATCCATTCATCAAGCCCATGCGAAATCATTCCTTTCTTGCCTTCATCATCAGGCGTTCATATCGTTTTTGAAGCGCCGCCATATCCGTGTTATCCTGCTCGGCGGCAAGAATAATAGCTCGTCTGGTATATTCGATAGCACCGGGAATATCCCTTTTTTTATGTTCATAAATTTTTGCCAGCGCAATCAAAGGAATCGCGCCGCCCTGATGGCAGTCTGCCATGCGGCAATAAACCGCCGCAGCCTCGTCGTATTTCCCGTCTCTGCGATATGTTTCTGCCATGCGCGCCCGAGACAGCGCAGAAAGCTTTCCTTGGTCCGCAGCCCGATAGCACATGCGCGCCCGTTCACGTTTCCCCCGCTTCTCATAGACTTTGCCCAAGCTGAACAAATTCTCTGGAGCTTCCTGAAATGTCGGCGTTGTATGCACAGATAAAAGCCTATGCAGAATGTGCGCCAAGGAAGAAATATCCTGAGCGTTGTGGCGCAAAATATCTTCCAGCAGCGAAAAATCTCTTGTTTTTAGAAACTGAAAATACCGCTCCGGCACCAGTGCACCGGGCAAATCGTCCTCTCGGCAGCTACCCAACACAGCTTCCTCCAAGCTGGTTAGATTGCACCTTTTCAGCCGAAGCTTCCAGATACGCCGGGCAGGATGAAGTAAGTCCACATGCGGCGGAGAACAATATGCTTCGCGCATCCGCTGCATCGTGTAGCGCACCTCCAGCAGCGGCAAATCAAAGGATGCGCCGTTAAAAGTACAAATCAGTCGAGATGATCGCAGATGCTCTGCCACATGCTTTAATACAAACGGCTCTTCATCGTAATCCCGCATCAAATATTGGCGAATAACAAAGGCGTCCTGCTCAAAAAAACCAACGCCTACCAGAAATGCTACCGTCCCTGCACCATGGGACAGGCCGGTGGTTTCCGTATCCAGGAAAAGAATGTCTTCCCGTCTGCAATCAGAAAATGGCACGCCCTGCATCAATGAAAGCGCCTCACCAGACACGACCGGCGGCAAGGAAAACGATGAAAGCGAGACCCGCTCCTGACGCAAAAAGCAATCTCCAGTTCTCGAACGAGGCGATGGCTTGGGTGCAGAAACCGCAGCCGTTGCAGAGCGCAGTTTATCGCGCAGAGACAGCATAGGCATCCACCTCATTGTTTAAAGCCATCTCGAGGGTCACGCCCTTGGGCAGAAAATAACTCGTCATCTCCCGAAGAACAGCCTCCTGTTCCTCCTCGTTCTGGCACGCTGCATTGCATACATCATCGAACAGGCATCCGTCCCCATTCAGCGCATTATCCATCAGCCCATAGAGCAGATACGCATTACCTTTTTCCAGCACGTATTCCGGCAACTCCATCGCCTGGTGCGCATAGGTTTCGTAAGGAATATTCAGCCATTGCACTGCGCAGGCATGACTAACCCCTAAATAGCGAAAATGCCAGGGTTCCGCAGCATAGCCTGTAATGTCTTCCCAATCCTTGAGATACCGCACAATAAAGCCGAACCGGTGGCAATTGGCATACAGCCACTTTCCTTCATCAGTTTCACCAAATCCGCTGTTAAGATTTCGGAATTGATCACTAACGATATCCATTGCCAATCCCAACTGATGCTCACTAGCTCCCGCAGGAGCCACCTTGCGCCACGCTTTCTCTTTGCTTCCTACAGCCTCCACCTTGTTATTAAACATCAGCTGCTGTTCCCCAAAGCTGCGATAACCAGAAACCGCCAGCAAGGTATAGCCCGCCTCCGCTTTCGCCGCCGCGAACATTTCCTCCAGTGCCCTGGCAGCGGCAGGGCGAAGATATATTTTTTCTTTCTGGCTTTTTTTGTTGGTATCCACCTGCGGCAATACCATGTCTTCCGGTTTATACTGTTTGGTAATCGTTTCATCGCGGTTGACTAGCCGAAGCAAACCGTCATCGTCAAAGGAAGCAGCCGATGCCAGCATGGGAGACAGGAACAGCACCAGCGCCATCAGCCCAAGAATCATCCGTTTATTCATTCTTTTCGCTTCCCTTCCTGTTTTTCCATTAGTAGAAGAAAGAAATTTCTTCCTCGCCATCCTCACTTGTATCGATGACCGTTACCTGATTAATCCGCGCACGTTCTTCAATCAGCGCATCAAAAACCCCGCCGCCGGCCTCCCACTCTGCCACATACGCCTGCCATTCTTCGGTGAACTCTTCCAGGGAGAGATGCTTTTCCATAATGTATTCCGCAGCCTCGTTCCCCACATAGCGGAAATGCCAGGGCTCGAAGTTAATGCCCGTGGAATCCTCTTTGTCTTCCATATACCGAAGCACAAAGCCAAACTCCTGGCAATGCTCATACATCCATTTAGCTTCCTCCTCAGCGGCGAACTTCTCATTCATGCCCTCTTTTTTTGTCCACGCATAATTGAGAATATCTACCCCAAGACCGGTCTGATGATCGCTAGAACCCGGATAGGCCACCCATCCATCATCGTAGCCCACTTTCGCCAGGCGATTGCTATACATGGTTTTCTGCGTTTGATAGCTGCGATAGACGCTCTTTACATAGAGCTTGTATCCAGCTTCCTCCGCCGCAGCAAACATCCGGTTCAGTGCATCGTTGGCTGCCTGCCGCAGCTGTCCTGTTACCACTTTTCGCGCCGTTACATTCACAAGATCCGCCGGCTCATAATCTGCATCCAGCAGCACGGCACGATTGGTCAGGGTAATGTAGCCTTCATGATTATCAAGAATTTCTGGGGCCAAGGGGTATTCCCATTCCGGCATTTCGGCCAGCGCCGCCCCGGGGAGCAGCAACAGCAGTGCTAAAAGCATCGCGATTTTTTTCATTTATTCTTCCTCGCTTTCCGTCAGCAGCGCATACCGGGCCTGTCGCAGCTGGGCAATATACGTTTCCAGCGGAATATTTAATTCATAGATGCGTACCGCATGCTCCTTGCCCACATAGCGTACATGCCACGGCTCATAGGCATAGCCGGTAATATCCGTCCATTCTTCCTTGTAGCGGATAATAAACCCAAAACGATGACAGTTATCCGCCACCCATTTTCCCTCGGGCGTATCAAAAAAGCTTTCCGTCAGGGAGGTATTCTTTTTGCTGCCCAAATCCATGGCCAGGCCCAACTGATGCTCACTGGCCCCCGGTGGTGCTACCAGCAGCATCGCCTTGGTTTTGCCAACCTTACTGACCTTGTTGGAGAAAATCGTAGATTGCTTACCATAGCTACGATATCCCGAAATTGCTACAAGGGTATACCCTTCCTCCGTTTTCGCAGCCTGAAACATTTCTTCCAGCGCCGCCGCCGCTTCAGCGCGCATTTTGATATTATTGTTATTGGCCTGCACGTTTGGCTTAACCAGATCCTGCGGCACATAATCCGATGAAAGCATATATTCCCGGTTCACCAGAAAAAGATTTCCACCCAGGTTCATTTCATCCACATAGGCATTTAAGGTATCCTGGCCAAGGGAGAGCAGCAATAGTAGCAGCGAAATCAATTTGGCAGCCATATTTTCCTCCTTTGCAGCGGCATGCGTTTAAGCCTCGTCCGGCATCAGCATCTGCCCATACCGAGCGGAAAGCTGCCCAGCAGCCTCGCCTTTCACCATCACCGTCACAATTACGCCCATATCCTCATAGCTTTCTTCCAGAATTCGGCCTTTGCTGCGCAAATCGCTTAGTACGCCAAACTGGTCAAATGGCACCCGAAACCGAAGCATGCTTTCCGCCCTCCGAAGCTGCGCTGCCACTGCTTGCAAAAGTCCCTGCACATTTTCGCTTGTTTTGGCAGAGATGCGGATAGCACCAGGCAATGGTGGAACGCCTGCTTCCTCCTCTGCACCGCATACATCACATTTGTTAATCACATCGATGCGTGGCTGCGTATCTGCTCCAATTTCGGAAAGCACCTGCTCCACCACCTTGTGCTGAGCCAACATATCAGGAGATGAACCGTCGTTGACAATCAGCAAAAGATCGGCCAGCGCAGCTTCCTCCAATGTAGACTTAAACGCTTCCACTAAATCATGAGGCAGCTTGCTGACAAATCCGACCGTGTCTACCAGCAGGCATTCCCCGCCGCCGGGAAGCGTCACGTTCCGCGATACGGCGTCCAGCGTGGCAAACAGCTTGTTTTCCGCGTAAACGCCGGCATCGGTCACGTAATTAAGCAGCGTGGATTTTCCCGTATTGGTATAGCCCACCAACGCCACAATGGGCATTTGATTCTTCTCCCGGCTTTTTCTCCGCAGCTGACGCTGGCGCTGCAAGGCGTCCAAATCTCGCCTCAGAGCAGTCATCTGTTCACGAATGCGCCGCCGATCCATCTCCAGCTTGGACTCGCCAGGCCCGCGCGTTCCAATTCCGCCGCCCAAACGGGACAAAATCAGACCCTGACCAATCAATCTTCCGGAACGATATTTCAACTGCGCCAGCTGCACCTGCAGCTTGCCCTCGCCGCTCTTGGCCCGCTGGGCAAAAATATCCAAAATCAACGTGGTTCGGTCAATGACCTTCACGCCAATCATTTCTTCCAGATTCCGCGTCTGCGCCCCGGTCAGTTCATCATCAAATATCACCAGATCGGCTTCCAGCGCCTGGGCGTCCAATTGCAGCTGAGCCGCCTTTCCGCTGCCAACAAATGTGGCCGTATCCGGCTTCGGACGTTTTTGGAATGAACGCCCAACTACCACAGCCCCGGCGCTTTCTGCCAGTGCGGCCAACTCATCCAGCGATTTTTCGCTGTCGATTCCCACCAGAAGTGCCCGTTCCGGCGCATTGATTTCATCCTTATCCCGGCCCTTGAGCACATTCTGATCTGCCAGTGCGATGGCATGCATCCATTCAGACTGAGGCATCCGCCGAAGGGAATAAACAGGCGAAAGCTCCACGCTGGGCAGGCCATCCTTCTTTTCCCCCAGGAACGCTGCGCTTACGCCGGTTACATGCCCATCCGTGGAAACACCAATAGCGCACATGCTGTCTAGCATCAGCGAACGCAGCGCAGAAATATCCACATCTGATAATTCTGCATTACCGCCAGGATGCGTATGGATGCAACGCACAAAAGAAAGACGTTTGGCGTTACGGCGAAGGCGCAGATCCAGCAGCGGAACGCTGTCAATCACGCCAACGGTTACATCCATCACATCGCCATCCCGGCTGATATACACAGCGATTTCCCGATTCAAAGCGCACGAATGCCGCGCAAGTTCTTCAATCAACTCACGCGGCGCAAATTCATCCGGTTCAAAGGGGCAATCATAGATCGCCGCAAGTTCCAATAGCTGTGAATCCCGGATTCCTGTTATATTTCCATGTACTTCCTGCATGCATGCTCCTTTGGGCGGCTGAGACGGAGCGATGGCTCACGCCCTTGCCGCCCGCCATGCTGAGGAGAACAGGCGTTTATTCTTCTGTTTTCTCCTGCGCATGGTTCTTCATATAATCTTCCACTGCCGCATGAATGGCCTCTTCAGCCAGAAGCGAACAGTGCATCTTCACAGGGGGCAGCCCATCTAGGGCTTCGGCCACAGCCTTGTTGGTCAATTGCAAAGCTTCTTCCAGCGTTTTGCCCTTAACCATTTCCGTAGCCATGGAGGAGGTGGCGATGGCCGCGCCGCAGCCAAAGGTTTTGAATTTGACGTCTTTGATAATTCCGTCCTCCACTTTAAGATACATCTTCATAATATCGCCGCACTTGGCATTTCCTACCGTGCCAACCCCATTCGCGTCCGGAATCTCGCCAACATTGCGGGGATTCGAAAAATGATCCATTACTTTTTCGCTATACATGTTTCTTTTTCCTCCATATTTCTGCCTTGCGGCAAAAGGTTTTACAATTTCATTCTCCCGTTTGATGTTAAATCACGCATTCTGTTCCTTCAAAAACTGCTCGTAAAGCGGGCTCATATTTCGCAGATTTTCCACAATACCTGGCAGCACCCGCAGCACTTCGTCCACCTCTTCCTCAGTGTTTCCATCGCCCAGAGAAAGCCGCAGACTCCCATGGGCAATTTCGTGCGGCAAACCGATTGCTAACAGCACATGCGAGGGATCCAGAGAACCAGAGGTGCATGCAGAACCAGATGAAGCGGCAATGCCTGCCAGATCCAGCCGAAGCAGCAGCGCCTCACCTTCAATAAATCGCACGGAAACATTTACATTGCCTGGCAGTCGCTTTACAGGATGGCCGTTCAGGCGAGTAAAAGGAATCTGTTCCAGGATTCCATGAATAAGCCGATCCCGCATCTGCATGAGTCGGCAAGCGTTTTCTTCCATATGAGCGCAGGCTTTTTCCAGCGCTGCCGCCAGCCCAACAATGCCTGGCAGATTTTCCGTTGTAGCCCGGCGCCCACGTTCCTGTGCGCCGCCATGCATAAACTGCTCCACCTTCGCGCCCGTACGAATATACAACGCGCCAACGCCCTTGGGGCCGTGGAACTTATGGCCGGAAAGCGAAAGCATGTCCACGCACCAGTCTTCCACATTCACCGGAATAGCGCCGACCGCCTGCACCGCATCGCAATGAAATAGCACCTTGTGGGCCCTGGCAATCTTGCCAATCTCAGCGATAGGCTCAATGGTGCCAATTTCGTTATTCGCCGCCATGATAGAGATCAGGACGGTTTTGTCCGTAATGGCCGCTTCCACATCGGCGGGGTTGACCAGACCGTATTCATCCACCGGCAAATAGGTCACTTCAAACCCCTGCTTTTCCAGCCACTGGCAGGTATGCAAAACGGCGTGATGCTCGATGGCGCTGGTAATAATATGATTGCCCTTGGCGCGATTAGCGAAAGCGACGCCTTTGATGGCCCAGTTGTCGCTTTCGCTGCCGCCGGAGGTGAAATAAATTTCATTGGGTTT
>CAYRFP010000037.1:0-22486 GCA_964423675.1 uncultured Oscillospiraceae bacterium | reverse complement strand
AGCCTTTTTGAACGAAAAAAAGTATTTTTATCCTGCCTATGCTGCATATACATTGCAAACCTTTGGAATGACGCGATTTTTTGCGGAATGAAACGTGAATATGCAGTATAATCGGAGATGAGGGGAAAATTTGGATGTGGATAACCCGGTGGAAAACCTGTTTTCTGAAAAATTCATACTTTTGTGACTTGACAGCATATTCTTCTCTTAAGACCAAATTGCTGGAGAAAGGAGACATGCAAATGAAAAAGTCAGGAAAAATTGGGTTGCTGGGGGCGATGGTTCTTTGTATAGGGATATTCGGAGGGATGCTGGCACATGGTAGCACACAGCCACCAGATTCATTCTTGCCGGAACCAACAGCACTGCCAGGCAGCTTGACGGGGCAGATCATCCTGGTGGATCCCGGGCACGGGGGAACAGACGGCGGAGCGCGGGCACAGGATTCCGGGGTTTGGGAAAAAGAAATAAATCTGCAAACCGCGCAGGCTGTGCGCTTGGCGCTGGAAAATGCTGGGGCGCAGGTGATTATGACCCGGGAAACCGATACCCAATTCAGCGAGAAAAAGCGGGCGGATTTAACCGCCCGGCTGGAACTGGCCCAGGAAAGCGGAGCGGATATGCTGCTGAGCATTCATATGAACGAATACCGATCCCGGAAAGAATCTGGCCCGCAGGTATTCTATCGAGCAGGGCAGGAGCAGAGCCGACTGCTGGCCGGTGCTTTGCAGGACTCCCTGATTGCAACGCTGGCCCCACCCCGGGAACGCGCTGCTATGGCGGGGGATTATTTTATGCTGTCGCTGGATATTCCATCGGTGCTGATTGAATGCGGCTTTTTATCCAATACAGCTGAGGAAAAGCTGCTGCTTTCCGCTGAATATCAACAAAAAATAGCCCAGGCGATTTGCCAGGGCGTGGAAATGTATTACCGATTACAGGGAGAATAGGAACAGGAAAAAAGCACGTTTCCTGTTTTTCAGGGCTTCTGAATGCCGGCCAAATCCTTAAGTACTTCTCCAGCCAGAATCATTCCCACTACAGGGGGAACAAAGGATAGGCTTCCGGGCAGATGGCGGCCCATTTCAGTGATGACTTCCTGCGGCTTCATGGGCTCCTCGGTGGAATATACCACGCGATGGGCCACAATACCACGTTTGCGAAGCTGAGCGCGCAGCACTTTAGCCAAGGGACAAACGGAGGTTTCATAAATATCCGCTGCACGGAAACGGGTTGCGTCCATTTTATTGCCCGCGCCCAGTGCGCTGATGATGGGAACGCCTGCCTGATGCGCCCGTTCAATCAAAAGAAGCTTGGAGGAAACGGTGTCAATGGCGTCCACAATATAGTCAAAAACATCCAGCGGATAATCCTGCGCGTTTTCTGTCCCATAAAAAACGGGGCAGACCGTCACCTGAGCGGCGGGATGAATATCCCAAATGCGCTCCCGCATCACTTCCGCTTTGGGGCGGCCCAGCGTGGAATGCAGGGCAACGAACTGGCGATTGATGTTGCTCAGGCTTACGTCGTCGTTATCAAACAGGGTGAATGCCCCAATGCCGCCCCGGGCCAGTGCTTCGCAGCAGGCTGCGCCTACGCCGCCCACTCCGAAAACTGCCACATGGGAAGCATTCAGCTTTTCCACTGCCTCTTCTCCCCAGAGCAGCGCCATCCGCGAAAACTCGCTCATCATCGTTCCTCCTTCCGATTCTGTTGGCATGATACGCCGAAGTGGAAAAAAAGTCAACAGGGAAACAAAAGACCCCGCTTTTTTCTGTAAAATGTCGAAAAACGCTTGTGAAAATGTGCGGAGATAGTGTATACTGAAAGAGATACGAAGGGTGAAGAAGCATGAGGAGGCAATTCATGAGAAAACTGCTGGGCATTTTGCTGGCTGTGCTGCTGTGTTGCGGGGCGCTATGCTGCGCAGAGGACGCGGCTTATATCGGCACCGTTACTGGCGGCAAACTGCATATGCGTCAATCGCCTTCCTCCGATGGCAAGGTGGTTACAACCTGCGCCTCGGGCACGCAGGTAGAAGTGTTGGCGATCGATGGAGAATGGTGCCAGGTGCGGCTGGGCGACAAAATCGGCTATATGAAGACGGAATTTCTGGTAATTGAAGCCACGGCACCGCATGTTGGCTGGGGGCAAACGGCGGATAACGACTCCATCCTTCTGTTTTATGAGCAGCCGAATTCTTCCAGCGCTATTGTTGCCCAGCGGATGAGCGGTGGCGTATATGACCTGACGGAAAAGCTGGATGGCTGGTATGGCGTGATGCTGGAACAGGGAGAAAAGGCGTATCTGGAAAGCAGCAGGGTTACGCTGATAAGCGGCGATTATGAACGCAGCTTTGCGGCAGCAGATTCAGGCGAAAGAATCACGCCTGCCGTTCTGGGCACGGCGGAGCATGCCTTTGGCAATGCCCGCACCATGAGCCGCGCCTCCGGCCGCTTTCTTTATGAGATCACCTATCCGGATATCGGCTTTGCGCAGGTGGATGCGCAGGTGGAAAACTGGGTGAATGAAACGCTGGGGCTGTTTGAACGCAATCATGCGTTGTATCATAAAGAAGAAAATGCGACTTTGAAAATCCATTATCAAGCCGCTAAATTGGATGAAAGTTATGGCAGTCTGCTGCTGATGGCGGAATATAAAACAGGCAATGATACCTTGCACCGGCTGTATACGAAGAATCTGGATTTGAAAACGGGCGAGGAACTGAGCCAGAGTGATCTGTTTTCTACCACAGATCGGGTGCTTCTTTGCCTGCGGGCCAAGGCGGAAGCAATGATGCCGTCTGCGAGTCAGGGCTATAGCAATATTCCGGATCAAAGCTGGCTGAAGCATATCGTGATTTCCAATGCAGGCGTGGAGATTTATCTCCCTGCCGGATGGCATTTGCCCGTGTCTCTGGGTACGCAGAAAATTCAGCTGACCTATCGGAATGTGGGCGCGTCCATGGCGCTGTCTTCCCAGCGGATTGAGAATGCGGTTCACTGGATTGATCCTACGCAGCCCATGCTGGCGCTGACCTTTGACGACGGCCCTTCGGAGGAAACTGCGCGGATTCTGGCGGTGCTGGACCAATATGACGGCCATGCCACGTTCTGCGTTCAGGGATACAAGGTGGAGGAATTTGCGTCTACGGTGCGTCGAGCTGTGGCGCAGGGCAACGAAATTGCCTCCCATACCTGGAACCATAAGAAGTTGACAGAACTTTCTGCCAAGAACGTGCGCTCCCAGCTGGAGCGAACAAATGAGGCTGTGACCAAGGCAGCGGATGGATATCAGGTAAAAGTGCTGCGCTGCCCTTATGGCTCCTTTGGCAAAACGGTGCGAAGCGTCTGTGCGGAACTGGATATGATCGTTGCATCCTGGGAATTGGACACGCTGGACTGGAGTACACGCAGCACCACTAAAACCTATCGCGCGATTATGAAGGGCGCGAAAAACGGCTGCATTGTGCTGTGCCATGATATTTATGGCACAACGGCCAGTGCAATTGAAAAGGCAGTGCCGGAACTTGTGGCAAAAGGGTATCAGCTGGTTACGGTGTCGGAACTGCTTTCCTTCCATAAGGATGGTATTACCCCGGGAACGGTTTATGCATATCTGGATCCGGAGAATATTGACGTTAACAAATAAATCTGCCAAAAGATAATCCCTGCCGAAATTCCATTGCGGACGGCAGGGCTTTTTTGTTATGGCTCAGACGAAGACGGTGGAGCGGATTTTATATATTCAGCCAGCACGCGGATGAATTCCTCGGGCGTTGGCTTGCCATTGGGAAAAAGCGAATCCCATAGCTGCTGAGATTCCGGCGTAGGATGGGCATAGTCCAGATCCAATTGTTCTTCCTCTTCAGCGTTTTCAGGCTGCGGGGATGCGGGGGAAGGAGCGGGGCTATGAAGCGATTCTCCCATGCATTTTTCCTCCTTAAATACAAAATTAACCATATACAGTTATATTATCTGTTTTTCGACAAAAAGTCAACCGTATACGGTTATTTCGTCTCCTGCTCCCTGCTATCATAGACAAACCATATTCGGATTAGTACGATAGAGAAGGAGAACGAAAGATGAATTGCTATAACCAAATTATTGTGCACCGTATTCGGGAGCTATGTCGAAAACGAAAGCTTTCCGTTAATCGGCTGGCAGATATGAGTGGGGTTAGACAATCCACACTGGCAAATATCATGCATGGAGAATCGCGCAATCCGCGAATTGGCACGCTGCATAAAATTGCGTTGGCGCTGGGTATGACGGTGGCGGAACTGCTGGATTTCCCAGAATTGAACGAATATTCCTTTGAAGAGGAAGAAGATGGAACAGAAGATGAAGAAATAAAAGAAATGTAAGCTGCCAGAAAACAAAAGCCCTTTCGTCCTGGACAGTCCATCCGTGAAAAGACGGAAGGGCTTTTTTTATGGAAAAAGAAAGCAGCACTCGTTGTTCAAAGGAAAAGGGCAGGAAAAGAGAGAAAAAAGAAAATGCCAAAAACTTTTTTGTTCCTTCGACCGTCTAACGTGTGTACGATCGATCGACACAAGGAGCTTGCGTATGGAAGAACAGGAATTCGCAGAACGAATCTGGGATGCGCGGCAGACGTTGTTTCGCGTTTGCTGGGCACAGCTGGCTTCTGCGCATGACCGGGAGGATGCAATTCAGGAAACCATGGTTCGAGCCTGGCATAAGCGCGGCCAGCTGCGGCAGACGGAATATTTGCAGACCTGGCTGATCCGGATTTTGCTGAACGTATGCCATGATATGCAGCGCCGAAACCGGCGCATTGTCCCCGTGGAGGAAGCTCCCTTTTCTGCTTCCGAGCCTCAGGATGGGCAGGATGCGGATTTGCGGGAGGCGCTGCGGGCTTTGCCGGAGAAGTTTCGGATGCCTATTGTGCTGCATTATATCGAGGGCTATCTCATTCGCCAGGTGGCGCAGATGCTGCGGATTCCGGAGGGAACGGTGAAAACCCGTTTGACCCGAGGAAAGCAGCAATTAAAGGAACAACTGCATGAGGAGGTGTTTGCGCCATGAAGACAGCCAAGGATTTTCGGCAGGCGCTGGGATCGGCGGACGCTGATTTTGAGGGCGCGATGCTGCAAACGCTTTCCCGGCTGCAAAAGGAGGAAAAAACAATGAAAAGGAAAATGAGCCTAAGTCTGGCGCTTGCATTTGCGCTGCTGATGCTGACCATTGGCGGCGCACTGGCGGCGGGCATGGGAATTTTCGGTCAGATGGGTCAGGACAATGAGAAACTGAACCTGATCGAACAGAACGCTTTGGCAAATGATGCGTCCATTACGCTGCCTGCCGGGGAGAAAAACCAGATTCCCGTTACGTTTTCCATCGCCCAGTCCTTTTACGATGGGCAGCGATTGTATGTATCCTATGCGTTGGAATTCCAGGAAAAAGCTGTTTGCGGACAGGTGCCGGAGCCGAACTGGGATCAGGCGATGCACGTGGATTTCTGGGGAGAGGAAGGGGAATGGTATCAGCCGATCTTGGAAAACATGGGCGTTTTGGAGAAAATGAAGCGACAATACCAGGAAACAGGCGTGGCCGGCGCCATTCAGGATACTGCTTACGCAGGGGATGGCATGCGGGCAGAGGATGGCACATATCTGGATCTATGTGCATCGGAGGATGTGCAGGAGCAGGGACGTGTGATCGGCTATCGGGAATTTGAAACGCCGCTTCCGGAAAACTTGCAGAACCAGGAGCAAATTGCGTTGTACGCCACGGTTTACCGCAGTCGCACGTATTATCGCCTGACAAGCGATGGGCTGGACATGTGGATGGATCCGAATCGGGACAAAACCGAGATCAGCTTTATTGTAAAGCGCAGCGCGGAAGCAGAGTCGCTTGGCCGAGCAGAGGGAAATTTTGCGGATTACGTAGTGACGGCTGAATTGAATCAAAGCGGCGGACTGCTGATCTGCGATATTCAGGTGGGCAATATGCCGGAAAGCTGGACTGGCTGGGATAGCTGGGAACAGGTGGAAGCACGGCAGTTGGATTTTGTGGAAGCTTTCCAGATGTATGCCGATGGACAGCCGCTGAGCGCACTGGATTGGGACGCGGTATCAGGGGACACGACGTTGAATCAGCGCTATACCTTTGCTGCACCGCAAACGGAAGTCGATGTGTATGCGCTGCGCCCGGTGTATAGCCTGAGTGGCGAACGCGAAGCGGAGGAGATCGTTTTCAGAGCGAATCCGTAAATATAAATAAAAGGAGGCCGTGCGCAAGCACGGTCTCCTTTGCGGAAATTGTAAAGGGTTAACCTACGGTTCCTGTTACGATCAGTGTGCTGACACCGGGCGTGACAAGCCATTCGCCGGTGGCGATGCTTTGCGCATAACTGGCGGCGGGAACGGTAATCTGTCCAGCCACGGTGGCAAAAAGACCGGTGGCGGCGTCGTAGGTGTAATTCGTGGTAGGAGACCAAGGCGTGCCATTAAAAGTCACGCTCAGATTGCGCAGAATAGGCGAGAACGTGTCCGTCAGCGTGATCTGATCTGTTGTGACGGCTGCGGTGTTCCCGGCATTTTCGATGGTGAAGGTGTAGGTCAGCCGCCCGCCAGGCGACACGGAAATCGGCGAGATGGCTTTGCTGATGCTTAACTGCGGATCTGCGCTGACCGTGATAGTTTCCTGATCTTCCACGGCAGCGGTCAGCGAAGCGCCGGTTACGGAAGCGGTGTTGACGATGGTGCTCCCTGCAGTCAATGGCGCAAATTGATTGGGCGTGGCTTCATAAAGAATGGCTGCATTACCGCCAGCTGGCACGGAAAGTCCGCTGATGGTCAGCGGCGGGCCGGCGGTTACGGTGGGTGCGGTTTGCAAAACGCCGTTAATATAATATCGCACCGTGCCGTCCACATAGCTCAGCGGCGTTCGCGTGGTGGTTTGCGCGGTATAAGCGCCCAGGTTATCCGTCAGCGTTAGGCCGGTCAGGGCGGACGTGCCGGAGTTAATCAGCTGCACGGCGTAAGCAACGGTCGAGCCGGTGGTGTATTGCGTCCGCAGGGCGTATTTGGTCAGCGTCAGGGTTTGCAAAAGTTCGCCGGTTACGATGTTTGAGGTGACGGTTGTTCCGTTATAAGTCAGCGCGGCCTGATTGGTGAAGATGGCCATACACATTCCTCCGTTTCATGCGGGAGGGGCTTTCCCTTCCCATTGTCAGCTTATGCGAGGATGGAGAAAGGGTGTGCATCCCAAAATCAGGGCTGGGTCAGCAAATCGCATGCTTCGGGATGCTCATACAGATCCGCTTTCTCGGAGCTGTTTTCTGCATCGAAGATTTGCAAATATTTTCAGAAGAAAAAGAAAAATCATCTTTTTTCGTTTCCCCTCTTGCTTTTCCTATGAGGCTGTGCTATAATACTTAATGTTCCGCTTGCGGGATTATAGCTCAGTTGGTTAGAGCGCCACGTTGACATCGTGGAGGTCATAGGTTCGAGCCCTACTAATCCCACCAGAAATCCCTTGAAAACAGTGTGCTTTCAAGGGATTTTATATTTACGCGAAGGGAAAACGGCCGACGGAGAAAACAAAACGGTGCAAATGCAGCGGCAGGGTTTCTAACGCGTGCGGTGTATACAGTAGTGGGATTCATTGGATACTTTACGGGAGAAGGGAATACAGCATGGAGCAACCACTGCCAGCACAGGACATACAGTTTAACACAGGAGAATATAAACGCTCCCGAAAGGCCTACGCCATGGAATGCACCTTTGAATACTTCGTGGCGCTGATGGTAGAGGATTCGTTTCTAGCCAAGCTGCTTATGCAACTGGGCTTTTCCGATGCGCAAACAGGGCTGATTTCTTCGTTTATTTCTCTTGCGTTTTTATTTCAGCTGCTGGCCGTTCCGATAGCCCAGAAGATTGCCCATACGAAGCGATTTTCTGTCGCAGTGCATGCCATTAGCCAATTGCTGTTTACCAGCCTGTATCTGGTGCCGTTGCTTCCGTTTTCGGCTGGGATGCGGCGGGGTGTGGCCATTGTGTGTTTGCTGACGGCGTATTTGGGCAATTATTTGGTGGCACCGATGATTTTTCGCTGGGCGAACGGGTTTGTGCATCCAAAGAAACGCGCGCTGTTTTCCGCAAATAAGGAGATGCTGTCGCTGATTTCAGGCGTGGTGGTCACGCTGGGAATGGGCTATGCTATGGATTTCTTTGAAACAGAGGATCGCTTGGGCGATGCGTTTACGTTCATTGCCTTGGCGATGTGTGTTTTCAGCTTCTGCGATTTTCTTTGTCTGCTGCTGATTAAGCGGGAAGCGTTGCCCTCCGCGCCCAAAGAAAAGCGCCAGCCCACGGCACAGGTAGTGAAAATGCTGTTTGGAATGAGTAGCTTTCGGGAAATCGTGCTGCTGGAGATGCTTTGGAAAGCGGCGCAGTATATGAGCGTGGGCTTTTTGGGAACTTTTAAGTTGAATGATCTGCTGTTTACTGTGGGGCAGATTCAGCTGTTTAATCTGCTGGGCTGCATGGGGCGGTTTGCCCTGTCTCGGTTCTTTGGGCGGTATTCGGACAAGCATACCTTTGCCGGAGGAATTGAACTGGCGCTTCTGGTTGCCGGTGTGGCGTTTGCGGCGAATGCTTTTACAGCGCCTGCTACGCGTTGGCTGATCGTGGCGAACACACTGCTATACAACATTAGTCTGGCAGGAATGGCGAGCAACTTGCAGAATATCACGCTGAGTTATGTGGATCGGCAGTACTATGTACAGGCGAATGCGCTGAAAAACAGCATAGGCGGGCTCTTTGGCTTTGCAGCTTCGCTGGTGGGCAGCAGGATTCTGGCATCCGTTCAGGCGGCGGGCAATCGGGCACTGGGTATGCCGGTCTATGGGCAGCAGATCCTGGGGATGGTCTCGGGGGCACTGGTACTGCTGGCGTTTTGTCTGACTCATTTTGTGATTCGCAAGCAGCAGGTGATGCTGCAATAAGACGTTTTGAATTGGCAAAGGCTCTTTTACAGTCAAAGAAAAGATAGACTTTGCTGCATGAACATATTAGGCATATGAAAAGAGGACGCTCGTTTCAGAAGCGTCCTCTTGCTTTTGGTTTTCTTTATTTCAGCAGCAGATGAATGGCGAAGCCGGCGATTTCATCCTGGAGATAAATGAACTTCATCCGGCCATCAGGCGTATAAGTGGCAGTGGATTCATCGAAGACAAAGCCGCGCTGCTCCATATGCCATTTGGCTCGTTCCACATTGGCAGTGGCCACGGCGATATGGCCGTGGGTGCCCCGGAACCAGGTCTTCATCATTTCGAACTGTCCGCCCACAAATAACCCTTTTTCGCTTTCCTTGAGCATGGGCCAGCCAAGCAGAGCGGAGAGCTTTTTGGCCTCGGCCACGGCGGTTTCGGCATCCGGGTTATTCACGCCGATATGCACTACTTCAAAGCCCAGCATCACCTTCACGGCGCCCCGAGCCAGTTCTTCGATCTTGGCCCAATCTTTGTTGGCGATCGCGTCATCGGGCACCATCCAGCTGCCGCCGCAGGCCGCGATCTTGGGGAACGCCAGATAATCGGACACATTCTTTTCATTAATGCCGCCAGTGGGAACAAAGCGCACATCGCCATAGGGCGCGGCCATTGCCTTAATCAGCTTCAGGCCACCCAGCGCTTCGGCAGGGAAGAATTTCACGGTTTTGAGCCCCAGCGAGAGGGCAACTTCAATATCGCTGGGATTGGCGCAGCCGGGAAGGACGGGATAGCCCTTCTCAATGCAATGCTTCACCACTTCGGGATTCAGGCCGGGAGAGACGATATAGCCTGCGCCCGCAGCCCAGGCGCGATCCGCCTGTTCGCAGGTGAGCACCGTGCCAGCGCCCAGCAGCACATCGGGCAGCGCTTCATGCACCCGCCGAATCGCTTCCTCGGCGGCGTCCGTCCGGAACGTGATTTCCGCCACGGGCAGGCCGCCATTTTTCAGCGCCTGACAAAGCGGAACGGCGTCCTCAGCGTTTTTTGCCTTGATAACGGGAACCAAACCGGCCAGAGACAATTGCTTGAGCATATCCATGCAAGATCATCCTTTCTTTTCTGGAATGAACGCAATTAAACGGGATTACAGGCCAAAGTATGCCTTGGCGTTATTATAGCTGATATCCTGCACCAGGGATTTGAGGAAATCCATATCGGCGGGGTATTCGCCGTTTTCCACCCACTGGCCGATCAGATTGCACAGAATGCGGCGGAAGTATTCATGCCGGGGATAGCTGATGAAGGAGCGGCTATCTGTGAGCATGCCAACGAAGGTGCCCAGAACGCCCAGATTGCCAAGAGATTTCAGCTGCGCTTCCATGCCGTCCTTCTGATCTTGGAACCACCAGCCGGAGCCCATCTGGATTTTTCCCTTGATGCCGGACTGCTGGAAATTGCCGAGCATGGTGCCTACGGCGTAATTGGACGCGCCATTGAGGCAATAAAGAATCGTCTTGGGCAGCTGGCCCTGGCTATCCTGCAAATCCATCAGCCGGGACAGGTTATGGGCCACCTGTGCATCCAGCACGGAATCGAAGCCTACATCCGGTCCATAGCGGCGGAACATGGTGGTGTTGTTATTGCGCATAGCGCCGAAATGATACTGCTGCACCCAGCCGCGCTGCGCATACATGGCACCCAGCCCCGCCAGCACCACAGTGCGATAGCTGTCAATATGCTTTTGCTTCATTTCGCCGCCTTCCATGGCTGCCTGGAACGCCTTGTCAGCCTGCTTGAAAGACGGCTCGCCATAGGGCACCACATCCAGACCATGATCGGACAGGCGGGAGCCACAGGCGTGGAAATAATCAATGCGGCGCTCCAGCGCGGAAAGCACATCGGCAGTAGAATGAATTTCCATTCCAGCAGCCCGGGACAACTGGGCGATATAATCGGCGAAGCCGGCCTTATCCACGTTTACGGCCTTGTCCGGGCGGAAGGCGGGATAAACCTTGGCCTTCAGCGTTTCCTGGCCGGCAATGGAGCGATGGAAGGAAAGATCATCGATGGGATCGTCGGTGGTGCAGAGATAATCTACATTGAATTTGTCAATCAGCCGCTGCGCCCGGAAATCCTCCTGCTGGAGAAGCGCGCTGGTGTAGTCAAAAATTTCGGGAGCGGTTTTGGGCGTAAGCACGGTATCTACGCCGAAAACCCGCTTCAGCTCCAGATGCGTCCAATGATACAGGGGATTGCCAATGGCGTGGGATAGCGTGTCGGCAAAGGCAAGGAATTTTTCCTTGTCATCTCCATCGCCGCGGATCAGCTTTTCATCCACGCCATAGCTGAGCATGGCGCGCCATTTATAATGGTCGCCGCCCAGCATCAGATGCGTGATGTTGCGGAAACGAATGTTTTCGGCAATTTCTTTTGGGGAAAGATGGCAGTGATAGTCGATGATGGGCATTTGTTTGGCTGCGTCATGGTAAAGCACACGGGCGGTTTCCGTGGATAAAAGGAAATTTTCATCCATAAAGGGCTTCATGGGCAATGATCCTCCTTACGAAATCTTCTTTTTTATTATAAGCCTCCGGAGATTGAATGTCAATCTTGACCGGTTAGCTGGCTTTGCAAATATCCAGAAAGAATGCTGACGATGCGGGCATTTTTTCCGCCGCGCATCACCACCACGTCCGCTTCGTGGATATAGTTGCGGATATAGCGGTCATACATGGGCTTAACCGTGGCCAGATACTGGGCGGAGATGCTGTCAATCTGCCGGCCCCGCTCCTTAATATCCCTGCGAATGCGCCGCAACAGGCAAATGTCTGGATCTACATTGATATAAAGCTTGATAAACATTTTGTCCCGCAGCCGGGAGTCGTAGAAGGAATGAATACCCTCCACGATCAGCACATCCGGAGGCTGGATCATTTCGTCAGTGTCGCATCGGCGATGGGCGGAAAAATCGTAGGCTTTGCGGGTGATGGGCTTTCCATCCAGCAGAGCGCATACGTCCTGATAGAGCAGCTCGTGGTCGAAGATACAGGGCTCGTCATAGTTCAGGTGTGCGCGTTCCTCAAACGATAAATCCGGGTGATCCAGGTAATAGGCGTCCTGATTGAGCACCACGCTGGAAAAGCCGATATCCCGCACCAGTTCCCGAGCCAGCGTGCTTTTTCCTGATCCGCTGGCACCGCAAATTCCGATAAACAGCATTTTTGTTCCCCTTCCGCCTGTTTTCCCCCAAATACCGCATTTTCCCGCTGCCGTCAAGCCAGAAAGCAGGAAAAAAGAAAAAATCGGGGAAATAATAAGCGGGTGAATTTGGAACACGGATGGATGCAGGATTATTCGCGGCTGAAAACGCAAGCCAAGCGAGAACGCGCGGCCGACGGCCCCAAATGGAGGAACATGCTTTTATGCCAATGGATGGATTAACGTTGGGCTTTATCGCTCGGGAATTGCAGGAAACGCTGCGGGACGCCCGGGTAGAAAAAGTGACCCAGCCGGAAAAAGATATGCTGGTGCTGCTTTTACGGGCACAGGGGAAAAATCATAAGCTGATTCTGTCAGCCGCTCCCTCGTTCGCGCGGGTGCATTTGACACAGGCGGCGTATCAGAATCCTCTGGATGCGCCCATGTTTTGCATGCTGATGCGCAAGCATTTAACGGGTGGACGGGTGACGGCCATTGAGCAACTGGGCGGCGACCGGGTGCTGCGGCTGACCATTGAAAACAAGGATGAACTGGGAGATACTGCACCGCGGGAGTTGTATCTGGAGCTTATGGGCCGCCACAGCAATCTGACGCTGGTGATGAACGGACGGATTGTGGATGCGATTCGCCATGTGTCCGGGGATATGAGCCGGGTGCGTCAGGCGCTGCCGGGGCTTCCTTTTGTTCCGCCGCCGGCGCAGGATAAGCTGGATCCGCAGGTGCTGGACGCGCAGTCGCTGTTGCGGCGGCTGGAAACACAGTCGGGCGTTTTGGATAAGGCGCTTTGCCAATGTGTGCGCGGGCTTTCGCCAGTGGCGGCACGGGAAATTGCTTTCCGGGCGACAGGAATGCAGCGGGCAGAGATCAAGGATTTGGATATGGAACGGGTTGCCCGGGTGACTGCGGAATTCATCCGACGTCTTCCCACCATGGCTCAGCCTGTGGCGCAACTGAACGAGGATGGATTGATTGCGGAGGTTCTCCCTTTCCCGTATTTGTCGCTAAATCCTGCGCTGCAAAAACCCTACCCCTCTCTTTCTTCAGCGCTGGACGCTTTCTTTTTCGGCCGGGATCGGCGGGATCGAATGGCGCAAAAAAGCGCGTCGCTGAAGCATTTGATCAAAACTATTATGGAACGGGATGAAAAGAAGCTGGCCCTGCAGGAGGAAGAATTGACGGCCAGCGCACGGATGGAGGAATACCGCATTGCCGGAGAACTGCTGACAGCGCAGAGTTATTTGGTGCCCCGGGGAGTGGAACGGGTACAGTTACAAAACTTCTATGATCCGGACGGAGGGATGGTTGAAATCGTGCTGGACGTTGCGTTAACGCCCGCCCAGAACGCGCAAAAGTATTTCAAACGATATCGAAAAGCCCGGTCGGCTCAGGAGATTGCCAAGGAACAGAAGGATAAAACACTGGCAGAACTGGAACTGCTGGAGCAGGCGCTTTTTGATCTGGACGAATGCGAGACGGAAGCGGATCTGGGCGATGTGCGCCGAACGCTGGAGAATGCGGGTCTGGTACGCGCACCTAGCGAGAAAAAGCGGCCCAAGCAGCCGGAAAGTAAGCCGATGCTATTTCTGCTGCCCGATGGGACGGAGATTCTGGTGGGTAAAAACAGCACGCAAAACGATCGGCTGACCGGCAGCGCCCGGGGCGGGGACACCTGGCTGCACGCGAAGGATATGCCGGGCTCGCATGTGATCATCCGGGGCGAAGATGTATCGGAGGCGGCGCTGGAAGCTGCTGCCAAGCTGGCGGCCTGGTTTTCCAAGGGGAAAGGCGTTTCCGTGCCAGTGGATTATACGCTGCGCAAGTTTGTGAAAAAGCCAGGTGGTGCGCCGACGGGCTTTGTGATTTATACGCATCAGAAAACCCTGATTGTTTCCGCTACGGAGGGAGAAATTTCCGCGCTGAAGCGGGGATAAGCGCAAAGGAGAAGAAAAATGAATGCTTTGCTGGTGGCGGCGCTGGTGCTGCTGTTTACGTTTCAGTCCCTGTTTTGCAAGCTGTTTTCCCAGCATCATGATTGCGGAAGCAGCGCCTTGACCTCCACTGTTTTTTCAATTTGCTACGGCCTGTTTACGGGAATCGTTACATTTCTGGTGGCAGGGCTGCGGTTTGCTCCCTCAAAGGAAACGCTGCTGCTGGGGCTGATCAATGCCGTGGCACTGCTGGTTTATAATCAGGCGATGGTACGGGCCAGCTGCCAGGGGCCGTATTCGTTCCAAATGCTGTGCTCCATGTTTGGCGGCACGGTGGTGCCGATGGTATACGGAGCTGTCTTTCTGAATGAATCGCTCAGCGGTGTGCAGCTTTGTGCCATTGGGCTGATGCTGGGAGCGTTCGTGCTGCTGAATTGGAAGGGGCTGCGGCTGAAGGGTAGTTCAGGCGGTTTTTTCTTCTGGTGCGTGGCGCTGTTTTTGGCAAACGGATTTTACGGCGTGCTGCTGAATCAGCAGCAGCTGATCATGCATGGTCAGCAGCGCAACGAAATGATTATGCTCACCTTCCTGGGCATGGCGGCGCTGAGCTTGCTGTTTCAGTTGATCCAGGAGCCCAAGGCACTGGGACGGGGGCTTCGCATGACGCCCAGGGCGCTGCTGTACTTGCTGATTTGCTGCATCAGCGCGGCCACAGCCTGCCATTTGATCCTCTATGTGCTGACGCGGGTGGAGGCGACGATTCTTTATACCGTGCAAAACGGCGGTGTGCTGGTGCTGTCGGTGCTGTGCTCCTATGTTCTGTTTCATGAAAAAATTTCAAAAATTCAAGCGGCGGGCATTGTGCTTTCGGTGGTCAGCATCGTGCTGCTAAGCCTGTGAAATTTCAAAAGACATATGAAAAAACTCTGGGAGATGCTCATCTCTCCCAGAGCTTTTTTCATGTTACCTGCAGCTCATTGCAGGGCTCCCTGGAATGCATCGAAAAATTCGGGGCAAGCCCATGTGCCGCAAGCGATGATGCGTTCGCCATTCACGGCCATTTGCACCACCAAGCCGCTGCTAAGCTGAATCAGCAGGGATTGGTTGGTTTCGCTGGCGCCAGCCCGGAGGAAGCTGGCGTTGCTGGTGAGAATTTGGATCAGGCGTTTAGCGGCGTCGGCGTCGTTAACCGTGCCGATGCTGGAAATTTCCAGCGCAACCACATCGTCCACCTTCAGGGTATCACTGAGGGTTTCGCCGCCAAGCAGAGCGCTATCCCCGAATGATACCCGCTGGAACACCCGCATTTCTCCATCAACCATGGCGGCGGCCATTGCGCCATCCATGCCGCGCACGGCGTAAACCGTTTCGCCCTGCTGAACGATATTGGAGCAAACGCCACTGCGGCCGGCCAAAGCGGGCTCGCTGGTATATTGATCTACCTGGCCGATGACGTTGCCCAGCAGAGAGGAGGAAATACTGGTGGGGTTGGTAAGCAAGCGATAATAACGCCCGTCTACGCCCAGAAGCGGGAAATTGCCGCCGCTGGAAGCAGCCCAGATGCTGCGATAGGAGGGATTGGAGGAAGATTTAATGGAAATGCTTCCCGGCGGAACATCAAGGGCCAGCTTTTCGCCGGCTTTCAGTGTGCTTCCGGCAGCCTGGGAATCAATCAGAGGAATGTTAGTCGGGGTAGGCCCTGTCACGGAAGAATTGGGCAGAACCTGCGTGCCTACCCCAATCAGCACGGCCAGCGCGCAGCACATGGCGGGAATCAGCCGCAGCGCCCTCTTCTTTTTATGTGTTTTTTCGTCTGCGGCCCGCATAATTCGCCGCTTTAAAGCTTCATTCGCTTGAAGACCGGTAGAATCAGCGATTTGCGGCAATTCCTGCAACCTTTTTTCCACATGCTTCATGGCGCTCCACGCTCCTTCAAAATTTCCTCTAATTTCTTTCTGCCCCGGGACAGACGGCTGGAGATGGTGCCCTCAGGCACATGCATCATTCCGGCAATTTCTGATATGCCATAGCCCTGATAATAGTGCAACAGGATAACGGCTCGGAAATCCGCAGGCAGCTTTCGGATGGCGGCAAGCAACTCCTGCCGCTCCAAATTGTCTTCCAGATTGCCGGGAGCGGGTGTTAACTCCATGGCCGGGCTGCCCAGAACCACACGTTTCACCCAGGCGGCGCGCCACAAATCCCGGCATCGATTCAGCGCCACCTTCAGCAGCCAGGCCTTTTCCTTCCCGGGGATCAGATCGGGGGCGTTGGTCAGCAACCGAACGAATACGTCCTGGGTCACATCCTCGGCCTGCTGCCGATCGCCCAGATAAAAATAACTTACCCGCAGCACATCGCCGGCATATTTCTGATACAACTCCTCAAAAAGCTGCTCGTCCATTCGCTCAGGCGCGGCGCGACTATCAGCGCGGTCACTCATAGAACGGAATACCCTTCCCATTTCTTGCAAGATTTCTCAAAAAAATTTGACTTTTTTCGGGATGACGCGAAACCTGCGCCCCTTTCTATTATATCCGCAGGATTGCCGGGGGTCAAGGAAAAGAAGGGGAAAAAAGAAATGCCTGAAATGTAAATTTTTTCAAAGCGCTGTAAAGAGCGAAAGAGGGCGCTTCGGGGCGATGAACGCTTCTTGTGTGCGGCCGGGAAATGTGGTATAATAGGATTCAATTATTATGATTTGGGGGTGCACGGCGGATGAAGAAAAAAATCAGGGCGGCGGCCATGATTGCAGGACTGGGCTTGCTGCTTTCTGGCTGCGGCACTGCGCCAAAGGAGGTTGGCGTGACCCCATCGCCGACTCCGTCCGTGATCGAAGCATCGCAGGTGGAAGCGTCCGGGCCGGTAGGCGATGGCGCACGAAAGCTGCTTTCTCCTTATGAGAGTATTCTGGAACAGGCGGCCAAGGACGCAAACGGAACGATCAGCTATACCATTCCCGGCGATCTGCTATCCAAGATGGCCAGCGATGCGGAAGAAATGAACGTGCAGGCGGAAAATGGACGCTATCAGTTCGTTTGGCGGCAAAACGGGGAATATGTTTATGAAGCCAGTGGACTGGAAGCCAAGGAGGAACTGGCGGCGGAACCGACGCAGGAAACACAGACAGAAAACGATGTGCCCATGGCGGACGAGGATTTGGGGGATCTGGACGTGATGGGTGGCGGGGTTTACGATCGCGCCTACGTCTATGATGTGGCGGAGGATTTTTCTGGCGGGCAGATCGAAATCACGGAACAGCTGAACGGAGAAACAACGGGTCACGAACGCTTTATCTTTTCACAGCGAGCGGATGGACTTTATTTTGTGGATGCTGCACTGGATTTAACTCCGAATCTTGATACGCTGGAAAGCCTGGGGATTTATCTGGTAGTGGCAGGAAGAATACAGAAAAACCAGGTGGATATCATTGAATATCAGGTGCAGGATCTGAGTGAAGTACCGTCTGCTGGGCTGGTAGACTTGGAGATGCTGAAGCAATCCGTAACGCCAATCAACACGCTGTCCTACAAGCGATAATAAAAACGCTTCGATGAAACGGAAGAAAACGGGCTTCCGATTCAGACGAAGCGTTCTTTTTTTATACATATAAGTCAACGGCTACGTTACTTTTTCCCTTTTTGCTCAGGCTTTCCAGCCCCTGATAACGGAAACGCCCAAAGCCACGGATGGAAATGATCTGACCTGGCTTGGGAGTCAAGCCGGTGTTTTCGCAGAGCCGTCCGTCCACGAAGATTTTTCCTGCGGGAAACAGCGCCTGGGCGTCGCTACGGGACAGCTTGTATACATGCGCCACCAGCGCGTCCAGCCGCTCGGAGGAAAGCTGTACTGTTTGACGCCGCAGCGTAAACAGCGCGCCTGCGGGCGGCGCATCCACGCGCTGGCAGCGCAGGGACGTATGCCGGGCCTGTGTGAAATTCACGGCGATGTAATCGGCGATTCTTTCCAGACAAAACAGATAGGTTTCCTGTTCTCGGACGACAATATCGCCCAGCAGTTCTCGTTCAATGCCCAGCGCCATCAGGGCGCCAAGATAATCCCGATGCGTCAACGGCTCGGCAAAGCGCGGATTGGCCGGCACGATTTTCAGGCAGGCAATGGGAAAGGGCTGCTCATAGCCGCAAAATCCCTCATCTCCTAACCGCAAAACCTTACGTTCACAGCCATCTGCTCCGCCATACAGAGCATAAGGAATGGGTGGAAGCGAAGGAACGATTTGATAAAAGCAGGTCAGCGCCGCCAGATCCAGAAAATTTGTGAAGGCATAACAGCCTTGATTCCAGGCGCGTTGCGCCAATTCCAGAAAACGCTTTGCCTGTGCCTCATCGATCATGTTCAGCCCCCCTTTTTCGGAAATTATAGCATGGTCTTTTCTCTGGGGCAAGGAAAACCTCAGGAATAGCGCTGAGGATTCTTTGTCTCTCCGAGAAGATAATCGATGCTGGTATTTGCGGCCATGCTTTCACGCCGGAGGAAAAGAGGCGGATGATTTCGGAACTTGAAACGCAGAATAGGGCGGCGGGAACCACCAACGGCTTAAGCGTGGCTGGGTTTGCGATTTCCCTTGTGTCGATATTCGTGTCGTTCTATGGCATTGTTGGGCTGGTGGGCTGGATTCTGTCGGGCTGTGGCCGCAGCAAGGCGCAAAACGAGGGCGGAAAAACCGGTCTGGTTACGGCGGGAATCGTATTGGGCATTATCGGCTCAGTAGGTCAATGGGTGCTGCTGCTGATTCTGCCCAAGGAACTGCGTGCTGTGCTGGGACTGTTTTAAAAGCAATGAAAAAAGCTGGGAGAAGAGCTGGGACGGCGCTTTTTCCGGCTTTTTCTTTTTCTCTTTTGAGCCGCCTTTTGCTTGCGCATTCGGGCAATTCCTGATAGAATAAAAAAAATACGAAGGAGGAAGAAGAAATGGATGACCTGCGAGCAAAAAAAGGCTTCTTGTGTGATATGGACGGTGTGATCTATCACGGCAATCAGCTGCTGCCCGGTGTGAAGAATTTTGTGGAGTGGCTGCAAAGAGAAAATAAGAGCTTTCTGTTTTTGACCAATTCCAGCGAGCGTTCACCCCGTGAGTTGGCTCAAAAGCTGAGCCGAATGGGAATGGATGTGGATGAGAGCCATTTTTATACCAGCGCCCTGGCTACGGCGAAATTTGTTGCCAGTCAGGCGCCGCGCTGCACGGCTTATGTGATTGGCGCGCCGGGATTGTTTAATGCGCTTTATGAAGTGGGGATCACCATGAACGATGTAAACCCGGATTACGTGATCGTGGGCGAAACCAGCAATTATAATTACGAAAGCATTTTGCGGGCCGTGCATTTCGTGCAGAACGGCGCGCGGCTGATCGGCACAAATACGGATATGACAGGCCCATCGGAGCGGGGAATCATTCCTGCTTGCCGGGCCTTGATTGCGCCCATTGAATTGGCTACCGGCCGCAGCGCCTATTTCGTGGGTAAGCCCAATCCTTTGATGATGCGCACGGGGCTGAAAATGCTGGGCTGCCATAGTGCGGAAGCAGCCATGATTGGGGATCGGATGGATACAGATATTGTGGCGGGCGTGGAAACGGGCCTGGATACAGTGCTGGTGCTATCTGGCGTGACCAATCGTGAAATGCTGGGTTCCTTCCCGTATCAACCGCATTATGTGCTGTCCGGCGTGGGCGATATTGTGCCCTGAGAAAAAATAAAAAAACATGCAAGGAACGGAAGCTGTTTTCCGTTCTTTTTTATGCCGACGATCTGTCAGGAAGTTGGCAAAGCAAAAACCTCGAAGGGAGGAACGCCTATGGAATTGCGGCGGCATAGCCGGTTACGGGCGGAGGAGTTTGAAACGCTGGCTGCTCCGGAGGAAAAACGGGTGTATGCCATTTGCTATCATATGATGGGCAATCGGGATGACGCGCTGGATTGCGCTCAGGAAGCTATGCTTCGCGCCTTTCGCGCCTTTGATTCTTTTCGGCAGGATGCACGGTTTTCTACCTGGATTTCTCGAATTGCCACGAATGTATGCCTGGATGCGCTGCGCAAACGGCGGGATGTGGTTTCACTGGAAGCGATAAGAGAGGAAAAAGGCTATGATCCAGCAGACTCTGCTCCTGGGGCCTATGCGCGGCTGGAAAAGAAGGAGCGCATGCGGCTACTGGGCGAAGCAATGGAACAGCTTCCGCCGGAGATGCGCCAGGTGATTACCCTGCGGGAAATGGAAGGGTTGGCGTATGATGAAATCGCCCAGGTGATGGAATTGCCGCTGGGAACGGTGAAAAGCAAGGTCAACCGCGCCCGGGAAAAACTTTGCAGGATTCTTCAGAAATCCTCGGAACTTTTTTCTTCCCGATCCGTCTAAGAGAATGAGAGGAGGCGAAAGAAACCATGAACTGTACGGAATTTTCAAATCTTCTCGACGCCTATTTCGATCGAGAATTGCCGCTGGAAACCTGCGAGGCGCTGGAGGAACATGCCCGGGAATGCTCCGCCTGCGCGGATCGGCTGACGGCTTTGCTGGATTGTCGGCAGGCGGACGAGGAAATAGAACTGCCGGAATTCTTCGGCCTTTCCTGGCGGCAGGCGATGAGGGAGGAAAGCAAAATGGAAAAAACCAAACGAAAGAAGCAAGGATGGCAGAATTGGCTTGCCGCCGCTGCTGCGTTGATCGTGGTGGCAGGCGGAACGGCGCTGACGCGGGACACAATGCCGCGGATAGCGACAGATATTTCTGCATCAGAAACGCAAAAGGCTTCTGTTTATGAATATGGCACCCACGCGGCAGGGGGATTATTAACGAATTTTTCCTATGAAGCCGACGCGGATACGGTCGGAACCCGGAGCATGGCGGCTCAAACATCGGATGCGGCCGAAATGGAGCAAACGGAGAAAATAATCCGCTCGGCTAGTTTTGGTCTGAAAACGCTGTCCTTCGATGAGGATTTGGCAGCTATTCAGGAACTTGTTGCGGAATGCGGCGGCCGTGTGGAATATTTCTATCAATCCGGGGATATAGCGGAGGGGGAATTGCGCCGGGCGAACCTGACGCTTCGCATTCCTGTTTCTTCGCTGGATGATTTCCTGAACTGGGCACAGGCGTATGGCCAGGTTGCGTCCATGAGCCAGTCCAGCCAGGATGTGAGCGATTCGTATTACGATATCCAATCACGTTTGGATGTTCAGAAGCAGAAAATGGAGCGGCTTCAGGCCCTGATGGAAAGCGCGGAGGCTGTTGCAGATTTGGTGGATATCGAGAATGCCATTGCTGATGCTCAGTATGCCATTGATCGGTATACCGGCCAGCTTCAAAACTATGATAGTCAGGTGGAATACAGCACGGTGGAGGCTAATATCCGGGAAATTTGCCTGGAAGAATCGGAAGAACTTACGCTTGGCCAGCGAATCCAGCTTGGGGTGAATTGCTCCTTGACTGAAGGTGTGGATTTTCTGGAGGACATGGCGGTGTTTCTGCTGACCATTGCACCTTGGGCAGCTGCTGTCTGCATCGTTGCGCTTAGCGTTCGTTTCTTGGTAAAAAAACATAGAAAGGAATGAGAAAAAATGAAGAAAATCACTGGTATCCTGTTGGTTGCGCTCTTGCTGAGCATGCTGTGCCTTCCTGCGCTGGCAGATGAAGATGACAGCGTCATCCGCGTTTCAGGTTACGCTACTGTGACGCTGCCGGCGGATTACGCCACGATAGAAATTGGCGTGACAACGCAAAAAACGACCGTAGGGGAAGCACAGGAGGAAAATAATCGACTGATCGAAGCAACGCTTCAGGCAATCTATGAAGCAGGCGTGGATAAAAAAGATGTAACAACTAGCTCATTTAGCGTATACAGCGGGTACAACTACGATGAAGCTGGTCAGGGTACGCGCTGCTATACGATAGATAATATGTTATATGTGATTGTTCGCGACCTGGATCAGTTGGGGAAAATTCTGGACGCTGCCATGAATGCGGGGGCGAATAGCACATATGGCATTAACTTTTCTTCGGAAAGAGAAAATGAAGCCTATCAGCTAGCACTGACCCGTGCGGTTGAGGATGCAGCTCAGAAAGCTAGGGTACTGGCGACGGCAACGAAAAAAACGCTGGGTGATCTGATTTTGGTGGAAGAAACGGACAATGGATATGCCTACGGTGTGACGAATGTTTACAACGAAAAAACCGCGGATTCTGCGGGTGCGATCGTCGCGGGCGATGTTTCTGTCTATGCAAACGTTGTTCTAGAATATATATTCAAGTGATAAATGGCAAAAGAAACGACCGGTTGATACAAAATCATTCGGTCGTTTCACTGCTTTCTAAAAAAGTTTAAAAAAAGATCGAAAAAAAAGAAAAAAGGGGGTTGACAGGGAGAGG
>CAYRFP010000036.1:0-23213 GCA_964423675.1 uncultured Oscillospiraceae bacterium | reverse complement strand
ATCATTGGGGATCACCACCAGGGTATCCACGCTCTGCTTCAGCTCGTTAATCCCCATCTCAGCGTTCTTCATCCGCTGCTTGCCTTCAAAGGCAAAGGGTTTGGTGACCACGGCAATGGTCAGGCAATTATTCTCCCGAGCGATTTCAGCCACAATCGGGGCAGCGCCGGTGCCTGTGCCGCCGCCCATACCGGCGGTAACAAACACAAGATCCGCGCCCTTGAGCGCCTGAGCAATTTCTTCCCGGCTCTCTTCGGCAGCCCGACGACCCACATCCGGTACAGCGCCTGCACCCAGACCCTTGGTCAGTTTTTCGCCGATTTGGATTTTCACATCTGCATGGGACAGCGCCAGCGCCTGGCGATCCGTATTCACCGCGATGAACTGAACGCCCTGCAATCCAGCTTCCACCATGCGGTTGACCGCGTTGGTGCCGCCGCCGCCGCAGCCAACGACTTTAATCTGCGCAAAAGACGGTTGATCCACTTGTACTTCAAAAGGCATGGTTTAATCCCCCTATGCTTGTTAATCAGTTGCCGAAAAGGCTGCGGAAGAAGGAGCCCATCCCGCTCGCCGCATGGGCGTTAGCGGTGGTATCAATAATCAGATCCAGCAGCCCCAGCGCACTGGAATAGGCCGGGCTGCTCAGCTTCACTGCCTTTCGCGGCAATTCCCGAACCGGCTTTTCCAGCTTTGCCGCTAGGAAATCTCGGCCGCCCCGGTTAATGGCCAGGCCGCCGCCCGTCAGATAAATAGGCGACCAGTTGCTCAGCTTCACGCCGGATTCCTTGATCGCATCCCGAATTGCTTCGCAGATTTCATCCGTCCGCGGTTCCAGTACCCCTTCCACCTGTTCATGGTCAAAGGTCTGGCCATTGCCATCCCGATCCGTTCCCTCAAAGGTAGGCTGGCCGGCAGAAAGACCGTATACATAGCTGCGCTTGATCTGCTCAGCAGCGGGCAGAGTAGTTTCCAGGCCATAGGCCAAATCAGCGGACATGTGCCCGCCTCCCATGGGAATCACCTTCAGATACGTCAGCGCATCGCCTTCAATGGCCATCACTTCAGTATTAAGATATCCCATATCCACCAGCACGGCCGTGCGATCCCGTTCCTCATCGGGCACAAACAGCATCGCCTGTCCCGTGGGCGTGGAGAAGCAGCCGGCCACCTGGATGCCCAGAGCGCGGAACCGCTCGCTCACATCTTCAATGAAAAACTGATCGGCAATCACAAAGGAAACCAGCGCCCGCAGCTCATAGCCATGCATGCCCATGGGCTCCAGCGTCTTTTTTCCATCGTCCACCATGAACCAGGCCGGACTCCGATGAATCACGCTACCGCGAACCTCGCCCAGCTCGTTTGTAGCACGGGCGAATAACTCGTTTATATCTTTCTCGGTGACCCGGGGATCTGCGCCCTGCAGCTCCACCTTCACTTCAACCGTGCGCACCTGAGAAAAATCTCCCGGCACGCCTACGTTGATTTCCCGAATCCGTGCATGGGATTGTTCCTCCGCTTCGCGCACTGCGCTTGCGATGGCTTCATTGAGCATATCGGGGGCGTTCCAGCGCCCTTCCATATAGCCATCATAGGTGGCAATCCCGGCGCCGATAATATCGCAGCGCTGCCGTCCGCTCGTTTCGGCGACCAGCGCCACGATCTTGCTCGTTCCAAAATCCATAGCGGCAACCGTGGTTTTCATCCGTCCATCATCCCCTGTTCCTCGGCCCTCTGCGCGCAGGCGCATAGCCAGAAAAGCCGAATGCGAAAACAATTCTATTCGGTCACTTTATTGTAACCTTTTTGTGATAATTTGGCAAGTGAAAATCTTGAAAAAGCACGGTTTTTTTCAAATATTTTTTCTTTTCTTTCGTTTTTGCCGCGCCTTTTTACATTTCCACCGGCGTATACGTGGCCACTGCAGGAACCGATGCCTCGATTACTCCGCCGTATTTTCCCATTTCCCGCAATTTGGAAATAACAGCTCGCACCGTTCCAATCTTAGCCCGCAACTGACTGTCGTCCCCCAGATGAACGGTGTATCCGTCCCGAGTGATCAGATATAGGCTATCCGGATCCGCTAAATTCAATTCAGCGGTTTGGGAAAGCACGTTTTGAAGCGTCAATTCTTCCAGCAATGCCTGGTAAGCGGCCAGGTGATCAGCGGTTGCGGGCACGATGATGTTACCAACCCGCACCTCCTTGGCCTGAAATCCAGTAACGGTAAGCAATGAATCCTCCAGGGCGCCGCTACCCAGCCGTTCTAACACCATGCCATCCTCATCCAACAGATAGGTGATGCCCATCACCTGCACATTGGCGCGCGCTTTGCGTTCCCGCACATAAATCGTTACGCCGGAAGGGAATTCCTTCTCCATGCCTTCAAACACCAGATAGCGGTTCTGGCTGATCCCTGCGCTGATTTTTTCCTCGCTCAGGGAAAAGAAACTGGCCGAGCCATCCAGACCGGCCGCCTGAACTACTTGCTCCCAGCTGATCTTTTCATTTCCTACCACAGCAATGCGCCGGATCTTGAATACGCCCTCATATAAAATCACCAGCACAGCGCAAAAGAGCACCAGCGTCAGCAGCGCGGTTTTCACGCCCGGCTTAAGCCTACGTTTTGGCTTTTGCAGTTCGGGCTGCTGGGCATCCCACGGCTCAAAATCCGGGGGCAGAGGCGTTTGCATCATGGTATTCCTCCTGTTTACCGTTCATAAGCTTGCTTATAAAGCAATGCGTTCGATTTTCCCGCCTAGGGCTCGAAGGGTTTCCTCTAAGCGGACATAGCCCCGGTCAATCAGCCCTGCATTTTCCACCGTTGTCTCCCCCTGTGCGCATAGCCCTGCAATTGTCAGCGCAGCTCCGCCCCGCAGATCCCGGGCCGTCACAAGCATGCCATGCAGCCGCTCCACACCCTGAATGACCGCCATCCGCCCATGAATGCGGATATTCGCACCCATGGCAGATAAATCCCCTGCATGAGCAAAACGGCTTTCAAATACGTTTTCCACAATCACCGATGTGCCTTCCGCCACGCAGCTAACCGCCAGCATGGGAGCCTGCATATCGGTTGGAAAGCCGGGATGCGGCTGCGTTTGCAGCTGGGAAAAAGCTCGAAGTCGGCGCGGCGCTGTGAGCGCCACCATACCTTCCTCTTCCCGAATGTTGCACCCCATTTCCTGCAACTTTGCGCACATAGGAATCAGATCGCTGAATCGCGCACGATTCAGTTCAATTTCGCCTCCGGTGGCCGCTGCGGCGCACAACAGCGTTCCCGCCACAATCCGATCCGGGATCGGCGTATAGCGCACGCCCCGCAGCTTCCCCACGCCTTCAATCTCAATCAGATGCGTCCCTGCGCCCCGAATCCTTCCGCCCATGCGATTAATGAAGCGCTGCAAATCCTCGATTTCCGGTTCCCGTGCGGCATTATGCACGGTGGTCACGCCCGGCAAAAGTGCTGCTGCCATCATCACATTTTCCGTTGCGCCTACGCTGGGATAATCGAAGTAAACATCCCCTGCATGCATATCCCGGCCATCGCAGTAAAGCACACCGTCCGCATCCACAATTTTCACACCCAGCGCTCGCAAACCCTTGAGATGCAGATCAATGGGGCGAAGCCCAATCTCGCATCCGCCGGGATAGCGCACCGTCGCCCGACGCAGCTTGCCCAAAATGGGGCCCAGCAAAAAAATGGAGGAGCGAATCTGCTTTGCCAGTGTTTCCGGCATTTCCCAATTATGCAGATGCGCGTTATGTAAAGTCAGGCTGCTTTCATGCCAGCTGCTTTCGCAGCCCAAAAGCCGCAGAATATCCAGCATGGCCTGCACGTCTCTTAGCTGCGGGCATTCCCGAATAACCACGTCTCCCTCCGGCAAAAGCGATGCCGCCAGAATGGGCAGCACAGCATTCTTCGCCGAATCCACCCGTACACTCCCCTTTATTCTTTCGCCGCCCTGGATGCGGAATCCTTCCATCCACCGTCACCTTCCTTCTTCTCCCAAACTATGTTGGAAAAAGAAAAGGGTGAAACTGGCGAAAAAGCCTTATCCTAGGTTGGCTCGGCATGAACGGCTGATATTCAGCACGATGCCCACCGCCGCCATCGTAATTGAAAGCGAGGTGCCCCCGGCGCTGAAGAAGGGAAGGGGTAAGCCGGTGGTGGGCAGCACACCCACTACCACGCCCATGTTAATAAACGCCTGCACAGAAATCATCCCTATGATTCCCGCCGCCAGAAGGCAGCCATGCTTCTCCTCGCAGGTCATGGCAATTCGCATTCCCGCCAGCATAAACGCCACAAACAGCGCAATCACCACCAGGCATCCGGCCAGTCCGAAATCCTCCCCCACAATGGCAAAGATAAAGTCGCTCTCCGGATAGGGCAGATAAGCGTACTTCTGCCGCCCCTGCCCAAGGCCCATGCCGAAAAGTCCGCCTGAGCCAAAGGCAATCAGGGATTGAGACAACTGATATCCCTCATCACTCATTTTCGCAAAGGGATTCATAAAGGACAAAAGCCGCTCCCGGCGGTATTCCTCGCTCCAAGCGTAATAGGTGCCCAGTGTCAGTCCGCCCGCCCCCAGCACCGTCATATGCCGCCATTTTGCCCCGGACAGCATAACCATCAGTACGCTGACAATGATGATTGTACCCGCTGTGGACAGATTAGGCTGCTCCAATATCAGCAAAAACAGCACGCCTGGCACTGCCAGCACTGGCAGAATCCCCTTAATCAACCGCTGAATTTTCTTGCCCCGCGCGGTCAGAACCATGGCCATAAACAAAACCACGGCGTATTTGGCGAATTCACCGGGCTGAAAGGAAATGCCAGCCAGCGACAGCCAGCGTCGGGAGCCATTGATTGAAACGCCCACGCCAGGAATAATCACCAGCAAAAGCAACACTGCACTGACGCCGATCCCGGCAACCACCACCCTGCGTCTACCCCAGAAGGAATAGGGAATGCGGATGGTCAGCTGCATGGCCACCGCGCCCACCGCTACGCCGAACAGCTGCTTTTTCACTTCTGCCCAGGGATCCCCCGTGCTGTTTCGAGCCTTATAATACGTGGCGCTGAACAGCGTCAAAAGCCCGGTCAGCAGCAGAAGAATCATAATCGTCAAAAGCGTTTTGTCCACAGGCTTTTTTCCCGGCGCTGGCACAGATGAAAGCATGGCGGCATCCTTCTTTCCTGATTGGTTTCCGTTGCTTTCGTGCTTTCCTAAAGGGAAAGGCGCACGGTTTCATGCGCCTTTGCTTTCGCAGTCTTTATTGCAGCTTCTGAACAATCTCCTTAAAAATCCGCCCCCGCTGCTCATAATCCTCGAACATATCAAAGGAGGCGCAGGCTGGAGAAAAGAGCACGTTTCCCCCTGCCTGACTACGCTTTTTGCATGTATTCACGGCATCTTCCAGTGTTTTTTCCCGATAAATTGCCTGATATCCCGCTTCCCGCAGCGCCCCTTCAATCTGATCCGCCGTTGCGCCAATGAGAACGCAGGAATGGATCAGCGGCGTTTTCTTCACTTCCTGTGCCAGCGCCGCGAAGGAAACATGCTTGTCATAGCCGCCCAGAATCAGCGCAGTAGGCGCACGCATGGATTGAATAGCCTTGATGGTCGAATCCACGTTGGTGCCCTTGCTATCGTTGATGTAGCGTACCCCATCCAGTTCCCGAACAAATTCAATTCGGTGCTCTACCCCCCGGAAGGAGCGAAGCGCATGGCGAATAACTGGCGCAGGCACGCCCCGGGAAAAGGCGATGGCTACGGCCGCCAGAGCGTTTTCCAGGTTATGCGGGCCAGGAATGAACAGTTCTTCCGCGCCGCAGATCGTCTTTTCCTCATCGCCAAGGCGCACTATGATCTGCCCGTCCCGAACGAACGCTCCCTGCTTCACCTCATGCAGCCGAGAGAAAAAGAGCACCTTGCCCGTAAGCCCTTTGGCCATGGCCCGGCATAATGGATCCTCGTAGTTCAAAACCGCGTAGTCCTGTGCGTTTTGAGCAGCGAAGATATGACGCTTCAGGCCAGTATACACCTCCATGGTGCCATGACGGTTCAGATGATCCTCCGTCACATTCAGCACCGCGGCGGACAAGGGATGAAACTGACTGGTGGTTTCCAATTGAAAAGAGGAGACCTCTGCCACCACCACATCCTCCGCCTTGCTTTTCAGCGCTGCGGCAGACAGCGGATAGCCGATATTTCCCGCCACATAGCAGATTTTCCCTGCCTTTTCAAAAATCTCGCCCAGCAGGGAAACCGTCGTCGTTTTGCCATTCGTTCCCGTCACGGCCACCAGCGACCCCTTGAGAATGCGGGAGGCCATTTCCAGTTCGCCCATCACCGGGATATGTAGCCGGTTTGCTTCCTGCACAATGGGCGCGGATTGCGGAACGCCCGGGCTGATCACCAGCAGTTCCTGGTTTTCCAGTGCAGCCAGGCCATCCTCGCCCAGCCGGAACGTGACCGGCAGTTCCCGCAACACATCCAGCTTATCCCCAAATTCGCTTTCCGGCTTTTGATCGTTAATGGTGACAGCCGCACCTTCCCGGCACAGAAGCTGCGCCGCCGCGATACCGCTTCGAGCCATTCCTACGATCAACACGCGCTTTCCCTGCCAGGGATTCTCCGCAGCGTTTTCCCCGATGCTGTGCCGTTTTGAAGTAAATGTATAGGCGTATTCACGCATGCTGTAATTCCCTCCTTCATGCGCTCGGAATCTTTTTAGAAGAAGCAGTGCAACGACCAAATCGCAATCAGCGACAACACCACCGTTACCGCAGCATACATCGCCACGATCTGGTTTTCCTTCATGCCGCACAGCTCGAAATGATGATGGATGGGGGCCATCTTGAAAATACGTCGGCCCTTTCCATACTTTTTCCTGGTGATTTTGAAATAGCCCGTTTGCAACATCACGGATCCGGAAGAGCACAGGCAGGTGAAGCAAATGGGAATCAACAGGAACTGACACTTCATCAGCATCGCCGCGCCCACCAGCGCGCCGCCGATAAACATGCTGCCCGTATCGCCCATGAAGATTTTTGCCGGATGATGGTTAAACCGCAAAAAGCCGATGCACGCGCCCACCAGTGCAAAGCAAATCGCCGCAAGAACCGGATAGCCATTCAGGTTTTCAGCAAAGGGACTCAGCTTCATGGAAGCGCCAAGGAATGCAGCAATCACGCCGAACGATGCCATCCCAACCACCGTGACGCTGGACAACAGGCCATCCACACCATCCTGCAAATTGGCACTGTTGGTCATGAACATGACCAGCACCGTCATAATCGGAATATAAAACACGCCCAGATCCCAGGTCTTTTCTGTGAACGGAAGCACCACGTCGCTGCCCAGGAAGAAATAGCCATACAGCGCGAATACCAGCCCCACAACCACCTGACCCATCAGCTTCTGCTTCGGCGTCAGCCCTTCATGGCGCTTTTTCACATCCTTCACATAATCATCCGCAAAGCCCACAGCCATGGAGCCTAGACATACAAACAGCATCGCCCACAGGGGATTATTCAGCCCCAGGCTCAGCCCGTTTTTCACCGACGCCCAAACGCCGAAAGCCACGCCGGAAATCACTGTCGCCCCGGCAATAACAATGCCGCCCATGTTCGGCGTGCCCTGCTTGGCCAGATGTGCCTTAGGCCCCAGGTCATAAATGGTTTGGCCAAACTTGAGTTTTTTCAAATAAGGCAAAAATTTCGGCATCACCAGCAGCATGATTCCCAGCGCCAGCAGCGCCGCCATTACACAGATCGCAAGCATGTTTCTCTTCTCCCTTTTGTGTGGCCGTTTTTCCTGTGCAGTTTACTTTCCCAGCTCTTCCAGCAGCTCCCGCACGACCACTTTTTCGTCAAAGGGGCGCTTAACCCCCATGATCTCCTGATAGGTCTCATGGCCCTTCCCAGCCAGAACGATCACGTCTCCCTCGCGGCCCATTTCCAGCGCATGGCGGATCGCTTCCCGTCGGTTTTCGATCACCTCATATTTCCCGCCGGTGGGCTGAATGCCCGCTTCCACTGCCGCAAGGATCTCATAAGGATCCTCCGTTCGGGGGTTATCGCTGGTCAAAATAGAATAATCCGCCAACCGACCGCTGATTTCGCCCATGATCGGCCGCTTTCCATGATCTCGATCGCCGCCGCAGCCAAACAGAGAAATCACCCGCCCCCGGGCAAATTCCCGCACAGTAGCCAGGATATTCTCCAGTGCATCCGGCGAATGCGAATAATCCAGAATCACCTTGAAGGGCGTGTGTGTATCCAGCACCTCGGCTCGGCCCGGAACCGATCGAACGCTCTCCAGCGCATCCCGCACCGTTTCCGGCTCCACGCCCATCACCAGCCCCACGGCGGCGGCGGCCAAAGCATTGTATACGTTAAACATTCCCGTCAGCTTCAGATGCACCGGCATCTCCCAGAGATTGCTCAGCTTCATCAGAAAGCGCACGCCATTTTCCGTAATCTCAATATCCCGGGCGAAGAGATCTGCGCCATTGCAAATGCCATAGGTCAGGCAGGGCACCTGCTGATCCGCCAGAATCTGCTTGCTGGTTTCCTCGTCCACATTAATCACAGCGTTGCGAATCCAGCACGGGGCAAAGAAGGATTTCTTACACTGAAAATACCTTTCCATCGTGCCGAACAAATCCAGATGATCCTGGGACAGGTTGGTATAGCAGCCGGTTTCAAAGTACACGCCGGCAAGCCGCCCCATTTCCAACGCATGGGCCGATACTTCCATGCTCACCACATCCACCCCTGCGTCCCGCATCTGCGAAAGCGTCCGGAAAAAGTCAATAGGCTCCGGGGTGGTAAACTCGCTTTTCATGTATTCGCTGCCGATCATGTTGCCTGTTGTGCCAATCAGCCCCACCTTGTGGCCCGCCTGCTCCATAATCGCCTTCACCAGATAGCTGGTGGTTGTTTTTCCCTTCGTGCCGGTGATGCCCAGCAATTGCATATTCTTTTCCGGATGGCCATAAAAAGCCGCGGCTAAAGGGGACATGGCCGCCCGCACATTTTTTACCTGAATCTGGGGAACATCCAGCGGCAGCAGATGATCCACCACCAGCGCGGCCGCCCCGTTCTGGATGGCCTGAGGCGCGAAACCGTGGGCGTCAAACCGTGCGCCTGGAATGCAGAAGAACAGGCTCTGATCCATCTTCTTTCGGCTGTCCATCGAAAGAGAACGAATTTCGCACTCTCCCTGAACCTCTATCAGCTGCTTGCCCGCTTCCTTTGCCAATTCCGTTAACCGCATAACTCATTTCTCTCCATTCACAGGTAATTCAAAAGTGACATTCACTGTTTCGCCCTGTGCGGCGTAAGTTCCTGCCGCCGGGCTTTGAAAAACGGCCAATCCCGTTCCCGTCAGTGCCATTTCAAAGCCCCGGGCTCTTAGCGCCCGACTGGCCTCGACAATGGGCAGCCCCTTCACATCCGGCACCCGCATCAGATCCTGCACTTTGAGCGGCTGCTCCTCATAGGTATAGAGCATCACCCGCCCACCCAGGCTGAGCTGTGCGCCCGCCGCCGGAGTCTGAGCGGAAACCTGGTCGCTTACACCGTCCGTTTCGCTCTGAAGCCCCGCTGCTGTCAGCGCCTTTTTTGCGTCCGTCAGCGACAGGCCTGTCACATCTGGCACTGAAACCAACGGCGCGCTGGTTGCCTTGGGATCCTGCTTGCGAATACCCAGATAAGGCAACGCTTCCTCTAAAATCTGCCGGGCAAAGGGCGCGGCCGTGGCGCTGCCGTAATCCACCGGCACATGCGCCTCATGAACCGTTACCAGCACCGCGATTCGAGGCTGATCGATAGGCGCAAACCCCAGAAACGAGCCGATGTGCACATCCGATACCACCCGACCGTTTTTATAAACCTGCGCAGTTCCGGTTTTGCCCCCAATGCGATAGCCTGCAATATAGGCGTTCTTTCCCCCACCGTTTTCCACCACATTTTCCAGAAGGCTGCGCATGGTGGCGCTGGTTTCAGCAGAAATAGGATTGGAAACCACCATAGGGCTGGTCCGGTCGATTACATTTCCGCTTTCGTCCAATACTTCCTTAACAATATACGGCTTCATCAGCCGTCCGCCGTTCACCACAGCGCTGGCGGCGCAGATCAATTGCAGCGGCGTGACCGCCACGCTTTGACCAAAGCCAATACGCGCCAAATCCACATTCTTTACATATCGGCTGTTAATCAGAATTCCGCTGCTTTCTCCCGGCAAATCCACTCCGGTTTTCACGCCCAGCCCGAACGCTCGCAGATACTTATAAAAGTCATCCGTTCCCATCCGCAGCGCCAGGGCCACAAAGGCGGGGTTACAGCTATTCGCCAAGGCTTCCGGTAGTGCCTGGGTGCCATGGCTGTTTTTCCAGCAACGGATTCTATCTCCGTCCACCGTCACCGCTCCGGCGCAATGGAAGGTATCCGTCAGCTTGGCCGATCCGCTGTCCAGCGCAGCAGCGCAGGTAAGAATCTTAAACGTGGAACCGGGCTCATACACATCCGTGATCGCGGTAATGCGCATCAGATCCTGCAACGTTTCCGCATCATCCCGGGGCGGGACGTTAGGGTCATAATCCGGCTTCATGCAAAGCGCCAGAATCGCCCCCGTATCCACATCCAGAATGATACATTGCACGGACAGGGCGTTATTCTTTTCCAGGCATTCCTGCATGGTCTTTTCCGCGATAGATTGAAGTGTTGCATCGATGGTAAGCCGCAATGTGCTGCCCGTCTTGGGGGCTACATAAGTAGTTTTTCCGTCAGGCAGCAGCCGTGCCCGCGCATCCACTTCCGTCCGCAGAGAGCCGGCTTCTCCACGCAACAGCTGCTCATACCAGCTTTCCAGCCCCGATTGGCCCTGGGAATCAATATTGGTTAAGCCCAACGCCTGACAGAGAAACGCTCCCTTGGGATAAAAGCGGCGGGTATCCTCATCAAAATTCAGCCCGCGCAGCAGCTTTTGCATATCCGCGCTTTGGCTGCGCAGCTGCCGCAACTGATCCACCTGTTCCCGGGGAACCTGGCGCTTGAGAATCACTGATGCCTGTTTTTTATTCATCAGCTTCTTTTCAATCGTCTCTGCCCCCACGCCCAGCACAGGCGAAAGCGTCTGCGCAAAAGCCGCCTCATCCTCAACCAGTTGGGGATTGGCGGTTACGATATAGGCGGTGGCGGACAGCGCCAGCGTTTCGCCATTTGTATCCTGGATGCTGCCCCGCTGGGCCATCACCACGCCCTCCCGCGTCCATTGCCGAACGCCCCGGGCCGTCAGCGATTCGCCCTCAAACAAGGCAAGGCCGCCGATTCGCACGCCAATGAGTAAAAACAACAGCGCGAGTACCGACAGCATCAGCATCAATCTTTTTCGAATCACCAGTTCTGCATGCATGGCTTCTCCCCCTGCCGGCAGACGAACCCTGGATTATCGGCTGCCGCTGATTGTTCCATGCCCAACGGAAAAGGGGGAGTTTTCCGTTGCGGCAGTTTGGATTGCAAAAGGCCGTGTGTTCGGGGCAACCACGTATTGCACCTCAACGCCCGTGGCCGCCACCATGCCCAGTTCCTGCGCTGCGGCATAGCAGATTCGAGAGGAATCCTGCGCCTGCATCACTTCCACCGTCAGCTGGCTGTTATCGGCAATAGTCTGCACGATGGCCTGTTCCATTGCGCTGATCTGATCGGATGTTTGCTTCATCCGGGAAACCCTTGTGCCTACCAGCGCTAAGCAAACGATCAGCACCGTGGAAAGGAACAGCACACCCGCATAACACGGGATGGTCGCCGCTTGGCCTGAAAATCGAGGCTTAATTTGATGGGCATTAAAGGGGGTTCGATCCGTTTCGTAGCCCGCCTCCGCGTCCGGCACCCACACATGGCTACGAACGTTCATTTCAATGCCCGGCATCGTCTGCACACCCGCCACGGCGTACTGTGCATTTTTTCCCTTCTGCATAGCAGTGTATTCCTCCTTTCCTGCGGATTAGAACGTCTGGCCCTGCTGCATCTGCGCGATCATGGCTAGCGGGTCGGCAAATTCTTCATCGAAGTTCAAATCCTGCTCCCGGCTATCCGCAGCAGGCAACACGCGGATATGGGTAACAGCACCGTTTACATCCACTTCCCGCGCATCGCCCAGCCGCCAGACTCGAATCTTCTGCGGCAGCAACAGGCGCCCCTGCGCATCTGCTTCGCAGTCTACATAGCTGTATTTGCTGAATTGATCCAACAACCGCTGTGCCCTGGCATTCATCTTCACCAGCGCCAGCAGCTCGTCTCGCCGCTCCAGCCAGCCCTGCAAGGGATACAGCGCAATGGCCTTAAAATCCGGCGTTGGGGCCACCGCAAAACGGTTGCCCAGCGGATCGCGGAAGGAGGCCGGGATAATCAGGCGCCCCTTGGCATCGATGCCATGGGTATAGCTACCCACAAAACCCAGGAACGGCATTTCAGTGCCGTTTCCGTCGCCCGCATCCATCGCGGACGTCCTATTCGAGGTATCACAAAGGCGCGAAGAATCCTCCGGCATTTTGCCGTTTTCGCGTGCTTTGGGGTCGTCCGCCATGTTCTCACCACACTATCCGCCACTTATAAACCACTTTTAGGGTTCGTGCACCATTTTAAGGCACTTTTTAGGATTCTGTCAAGCGGTGCCTTAAAACGTTTTTCGGTCTTTAGGAAATACTTTTGTCACATTTTCGTCATGTTCTTAATTTTTTCGGAATAAGTGTTCTCATTTTCTCCAGCGATTATTTGCGAACATGCTTTCTCCTTTTTTGTTTTCATGGTTTTAATGTACTATTTTTATATTCGTTTTTTATTTGAAATATACAAAATTTATGTTTTCTTCAATGTTTCTTCTTTGGGGAAATTATTACGGAAATTTCATAATCTCAGTCTTTTTCATCCGTTTCTCCACTTTTTGGGCATTCCTCTCAAAAAACACACAAAAAAAGCGGCTTTTTCGCCGCCATTTGGGATGCTCTATTCAATTTTCTTGGTTTTATTTGGGCTGATTCTCCACTTTGCCCATCGGCAAGTGGTGTAATTGGAAACCCAGGCCATCGCAGGAGACACAATGATACCGCACGCCTCCATAAAGACCCGTCACTGCGCTTCGCAGCGCCCCGCCATGAAGATGTCCGTACACCGCGTCATCCACCCCATATTGGCTCAACAGCTGAGATAGCGGCGTTTCCTCCCCCTTATCGCCCAGAGGCGGATAATGGGTCATGGCGATCAAGCGCTTTCCCGCATGCTTTTGAGCCCAATCCAGGCTCAGCTTCATCCGAAGCGTTTCCCGGGCGTAGATTTTCTTATCCTCCGCCGCATCGCTGCCGTAGGTCCAGCCCCGTGTGCCGCAAAGCACCACGTCGTCCAGCAGCAGCGCATCGTTTTGCAAAGCATACATGCCCCGGGGCAACAACTCCCGCAGCCGACTAATGCCGCACCACCAGTAATCGTGATTTCCTCGCAGGATCACCTTGCGGCCCGGCAAAGCCCCAATCTGTTGCAGATCCGGCAATGCATTTTCTATTTGCATAGCCCAGCTAATATCGCCGGGAATCAGCACCAGGTCGTCCGGCTTCACTCGCTTTACCCAATCCGCGCTGATTTTCTGAAAATGCCCTTCCCAATGCGTTCCAAACACGTTCATGGGCTTATCGTCGCCGCCCGGCAGATGCAAGTCTCCAATGGCGTAGATCTCCACGTTATTCGTCCTGATCCTCTTCCTCGTTTTCTTCTTCTTCGTCTTCGCCCATTTCGTCCAAAGACAGATCGCTTTCGATCTCGTCGTATTCACGGGCAGGGATATCCTCGTCAATTTCAGGGATAATTTCATCCATGCTACTTACCGGATCAATTCCCAGCGATGCTTCGCCAACCCGGCCGTCATTTTCGTTATCATCATCCATATGATTATTGGCGTTCATTTCCTTGAGACAGAACAGACACACGTCCTTGCCCGGAAGCGCCGGCGCTTCGTTACATACCGTGCACATTTCGATTTCGTCCGTCCGGCTCTCGCCCTTCATCTCCCGCTTGCAGATCTTGCAATATCCTTCATCTTCCTGGATATAATTCAGTTCACACCGCGGACATTTGATCAGACCCATTTGCATTTCCCTCCTGCGTGGTCATCCAAGGATTTCCTTGGAAACGACCTGTCAATTCCATTGACGTTTTTTTGTAATTGTATTACGATTTTATTGCGATCGTAATATTTTCGAAACAAAGGAGAACCATCATGAAGCGATATTCTGGTCTTGCCCTCGTTTTGATTCTTTCCCTGCTTGTCTGCACAGCGCTGGCCGACGGCGCACCCGCCTCCCAGTTCGGATTCAAAGGCTGGCCTTATCGGCAACAAAGCGGATGCCCAACGCCGTTTGTTACCAGTCATCCTACCATTGCGCCCTCGAAAACGCCCAGCGTCACCTCTGCCCCAGTGGTCACCCCTCAGCCTACGCTGATGCCCACATTGCAGCCAACGACGTCCGCATTCCCGAAGCCAACAAGCACGGCTGATTATACAACAGAATCTTCCACAACGCAAGAGCAAAAAGCATGGAATTTGTTGAACCAGGATCGAGCCGTTCAGGGACTCCCTGCCTTAGCGCTGGATGCCGAGCTGAGCCGAATCGCCCGCATCAAAGCCCAGGACATGCGTGATAATCATTACTTCTCCCATACATCCCCCACCTACGGAAATGCCTCAGCCATGCTGCAGATCTTTGAATACAGCTTTAACGGCGTGGGAGAAAACATTGCGCATCACGCCACCGTGGAAAAAGCACAGGCTGCTTTCATGAGCAGTACTGGACACCGGGCCAACATCCTTGGCAGTCAGTGGATGAAGGTTGGCATTGGTGTGGCAGTGGACAGCAACGGTTTTGTTTACGTAACACAGCTATTCGTCCGCTGAGTTCCACAGCGTTTTCTGCCTTAAAAGGAGCGCTTCCCGGATTGGGGGAAGCGCTTTTTATGTAGCTTATTTCAGTACAAAAATTCGCGATAAACGCCATTTTCTGTTCTCCGCCGAAGAGCGTGATGTAGTGCTGCCCGGGAAAGGGGAGCTGGACGGGAAGCAACTGGCTGCGCAGGAGCAGGCTTTTCCGCCAGGGAAGCCGCATCCACAGTGTTTCCCGTTTTCTTTCCTGCCATGGCCTGAGCCGATCGCAGTGCCGTCTGCAATGCCGCGCTTCCCGCTACATTTTTTCGCGGCATGGCCGGCAGCAGCGCCGCTTCCTCCAGGTTCAGCGCCGCCCGTCTGGAATCCTGCAATGTATTCATGGGTCTTCCTCGCTTTCCAATGAAACTTACTGCATTCTATGCCCGCAAAAGAAAAATGTGCGTTTCCATATAAAAAGCCCCTCCTGAAAGGAGGAGCCAAAAGAAGAAATGCATCGGCCGATCTTATTGCGCTGGCGCTTCCGTCACAGCCACGATACGCCCCTGGCCATACGGATCCGCATATTCTTCTCCCACCAGGCCGCTCAGGATACCGGTAATATAATTGATAAGCGTCTGGTTATCCAGCATCACTTCGTCCAACAGCAGCTTATCATTCTGGAACATGTTCAACCCGTCGCCGCCATTCTTGAGCATGTAGTTATGTCCAGCCAGCGTGTAAACCCTGTTCACATCCAGATCTTCGCCGCCGATCTTCACGTTCTTCACGCGCCGCTCGCCCGTCACGCCCTGGAACAATCCGTTTTCGTCCAGCACAACCGTGGATTCGATATAGGTATGGATCTCGTAGGTCAGGCCGGACACCTGCAGGAAGCCGCCATTTTCAGCAGGGTTGACGCGGGAAGCGCATTCCAACGCGTCAAGAATCTGCTGTCCCATGGTCTCCACCATACACAGGGCATTGCCAAAGGGATGCACCTTCAGAATATCATTCAGCGTAATATCGCCCGCCTTGATATCCACACGAATGCCGCCGCCATTAACGAAAGCAACCTCCGCCCCAGACATGGCCCGATACGCATCAGCACACAGATCGCCTAAGTTGGTTTCCGCATTCCGGATGACGCGTACACCGGTTTCCGGATCATTGATCGTCAGATCAACGGCAGAATGCGCCACCACTTCGGACAGCTTTTCATTCAGTTCGGTGGTTGCCTTTTCCATAGCTTCCACCATCTCATTCTGAATATTCAGCACTTCGGGCAGCGCATCGTCATTATCCCAGGTATACAGACCGGTGGACAGATTGCCATCTTTGGCCGCAATGCGCAGAAAACCAATATTCTTCAGCTTCGTGCCGCAGGCAGAGAGGAGTACATCTTTCCCATCCTTGTTCTTCACCTTCTCCGAAGGCAGTTCGCTGTGGCTGTGACCGTCCAGCAGTGCATCGATGCCTGTAGTATTGGCAATCAAGTCCGTGCTCATGTAAGGCGCGCATTCGGCTTCAATCCCCAGATGGGCCATTGCAATCACATAAGCCGCGCCTTCGTTCCGGGCCGCGTCCACCGCAGACTGCACCGCAGCATAGAATTTTTCGCCAGTTTCATCCTGCATGAAGCCATACACAAAGCGGCCGGTTTCATCCTGGAAGTATTTCGGCGTAGAGGAAGTCATGGTCTTGGGTGTCGTCACGCCCACAAACGCTACTTTCACGCCATCAAATTCCTTAATCACGTAAGGCGCAAAAACCAGTTCGCCATCTTTATTGAAGTTGGCGCTGATATAGGGGAAGTTCGCCTTTTCGGTCAGTTCCAGAAACCGATCCATACCGTAATCAAATTCATGATTACCGGGGATGGCCACTTCGTAGCCCACCTGGTTCATCAGTTCCACATTGGCTTCGCCCGTGGTCATGGTACCAATCGGCTCGCCCTGGATAGAGTCACCATTATCGACAAGAATCACATGATTGTTCTTGGCCAGCTGATCGCGCATGGAGACCAGCCCCACATAGCCAAAGCCCTGTTCAATACCGCAATGCACATCGCTAGTGAACAGAACCACCAGATCCTTCGTCAGCGCAGGAGCAGCGCTTTCCGCCGCAGCTCCAAAGCAGCCCAGCATCAGCGCCAGGCTCAAGAGAATACATAATATCTTTCTCATTGCTTCGTTTTCCTCCTCATGTTTTGCACGTTTATTATATACCATCTTCCTTTTCCGGCACAAGGGCAAAAAACAATCCAAGTTTTTAACGATTTTCCATAAAAAAGAGCCATTTCCTTGGCATGTAAGAAAATAGCTTCTTTTCTTTCTCAGGCTTCTGTCTCAGGCTCTGCCAGTGCCTGCTCCATTGCATCCAGCAGTTGATCCCTTCCGTCCCCCGTTTCTGAAGAAACACAGATGACCTGCCAGGGCTGCACCTGCAATTGCCGGCAGATGGGCGCCAGATGCTTCATCCGCGCACCGCGGGAAATCTTGTCTGCCTTGGTGGCCACCACCAGATAAGGCAGCCCCATGCCCCGCAGATAGGCGTTCATTTGCAGATCGTCCTGGGTGGGCTCATGGCGGATATCCACCAGATGCAGCGTCAACCGCAGTTCATTTGTTTCCTGGAAGTATTTCTCCATCATCTGGCCCCAGCGCAGCTTCTCCTGCTTATCCACCTTCGCAAAGCCATACCCCGGCAAATCCACCAGGTGGAAGGAATTATTGAGCAGAAACAGATTGATCAGCCGAGTTTTGCCTGGGGTGGCGCTGGTGCGGGCCAGCGCCTTGCGGCGGCACAGGCAATTGATCAGAGAAGATTTTCCCACATTGCTCTTCCCAGCCACCGCGATTTGGGGCAGCGCAGGTTCCGGAGCTGTGTAGGCCGACATGCTGGTAATAAACTCCGCGGATTTGATTTCCATTTCGTTTCTCGCTTTCGTTCCATGCTGTTAGGCGATGGGCTTAAGCCAGCGCCACCTTCAGCACGTCTTCGATCTTTTCTGTAAAATGTATCTGGAACTGGGCCAGCACATGGGCAGGCACATCCTCCAAATCCTTCTGGTTTTCCTTAGGCAGCAGAATCACCCTCAGCCCCGCCCGGTATGCCGCCAGCAGCTTTTCCTTTACGCCGCCAATGGGCAGCACCCGACCCCGCAGCGTGATTTCGCCTGTCATGGCTACCTCCTGGCGCACCTTCCGTCCGCTCAGGGCAGAAACAAGCGCCGTGGCCATGGTCACGCCAGCCGATGGGCCGTCCTTGGGCACTGCGCCTTCGGGCACATGGATATGGATGTCCTGGGTCTTATAGAATTCCGGATCAATGCCGTATTCCGCAGCATGCGACCGTACCCAGGAACGCGCCGCCTGAGCCGATTCCTTCATCACATCGCCCAGCTGTCCGGTCAGCTGCAATTGCCCGCTGCCCGGCATCACCGTGCATTCCACCGCCAGCGTTTCGCCTCCAACGGTGGTATAGGCAAGACCGTTGACTACGCCAACCTGAGGCGCCTTTTCCGGCAGATCCCGCAGGAACCGTGGCGCGCCCAGATATTTTTCCACGCCAGCCGGCGAAACAGAGATCTGCTCCTTTTCTTCATCCAGCATTTCCACCGCCGCCTTGCGCACTACCCGTGCGATAGTTCTGCTCAGTGTGCGCACCCCGGCTTCCCGGGTATAGCCTTCAATCAGATGCTTCATCGCCGCATCCGATATACGGACGGATTTGGGTGGAAGCCCATGCTCCTGAATCTGTTTGGGCAGCAAATGCTTCTTGGCGATTTGCAGCTTTTCCTCTTCCGTGTAGCTGGTCACTTCAATAATCTCCATCCGATCCAGCAGCGGACCGGGGATGGTGTCCATCGAATTGGCCGTGGTAATAAACATGACCCGGGAAAGATCGAAGGGCAGTTCCAAATAATGATCCCGGAACGCCATGTTCTGCTCCCCGTCCAGCACTTCCAACATTGCTGAAGCGGGATCGCCCCGGAAATCATGGCTCATTTTATCAATTTCATCAAACAGGAACACCGGGTTCATCGTGCCTGCCTGCTTCATGCCTGCGATAATTCGGCCGGGAATCGCGCCCACATACGTGCGACGATGGCCGCGAATCTCTGCTTCATCCCGCACGCCGCCCAGACTCATCTGCACAAACTTGCGGCCAACCGCCCGGGCAATTCCCCGCACGATGCTGGTTTTGCCCACGCCAGGCGGACCCACAAAGCACAGAATCGGCCCTTTCATGGAGCCATCCTGGGTATTCATTTCCTTCATTCGGCGCACAGCCAGATATTCGATCACTCGCTCCTTCACCTTTTCCATCGCGTAATGATCTTCATCCAGCACCCGCCGGGCGCGTTTGAGATCCAGATTATCCGGCGTGGTTTTGCCCCAGGGCAGATCCAGAATCCATTCCACCTACGTGCGGCTGATGCCGATTTCTGGTGTACCCGGCGCCATGCGAGACAAACGATCCAGCTCTCGGCTGGCCTTTTCCCGCGCCTCATCGTTCAGTGGCGTTTCCGCCAGGCGCTTGCGCAGGTCGTCCACATCCGTGGCGTCCTTGTCGCCCAATTCTTCCTGAATCGCCTTGATCTGCTCCCGCAGATAATAATCCTTCTGGTTTTTATCAATCTGCTTTTTCAGCCGGGTCTGCACCTGCTTTTCGATCCCAGCCAGTTCCGTTTCCCGCACCAAAATCGCACACAGGGTTTCCAAACGCTTTTCTACGTCGATTTCTTCCAAAATAGCTTGGCGATCCTCTACCCGAGTGAGCACATTGGCAGCAATAATATCCGCCAGTTGATCCGGCCGATCCACATTCCCAACGGAATGCAGCGTTTCCCCGGATACGCGCATCGACGCCCGCGCATATTCGTCAAACAACTCATGGGTGGTGCGAACCAGGGCCTGCGTTTCGGAGGAATCAGGGATCTCCTGGGACGGAACGGCCACATCCGCCATCCAGCAGGGATCCTCCTGGGTAATCGCCTGAAGCAGCGCCCGGTTCTGACCCTCCACCAGCACGCGAATGGAGTCCCCTGGCAGATTCAAAACCTGCTTTACCAGCGCCACCGTGCCAACGCGGCACATATCCTCCAGGCCTGGATCTTCTACATCGCCGTCCCGCTGAGCCACCAGAAACACGGTCTGGTCTTCCACCATTGCCTTTTCCAGCGCCGCAATGGATTTGGCCCGACCCACATCAAAATGCAGCACCATATGGGGAAACACCATCAGCCCCCGCAGCGGAATCAACGGTAAATGTAATATCTGCTTTGTCTTTTTTCTTGGCATCCTTTTCTCCTGATGAACATTGTTCTTCTCCGGCAGCTATTCGCTGCCAGTTTTTATTATAATGGAAACCCTTCGGAATTGCAAGCCGTTGAAAGGAAGAGTCTGCCTGTCGAATCGCATTTTCCCCGTCTGTGCAGCAGCATCTCGTCTGGCGTTTATCCGCGTTCTGCTATCAAAAGAATCCCTAAAAGTCAGCCTCTGGCCTGAGCCGCAGGAAGCGGCAGCTGCGTCAACGGAGTCGGCTCGCCTTTTTCTTGCAGGCAAGCAGGAAGCAGCAACAAATCCAGAGCCTGCTCTAGGCTGTCAATGGGTACCACCTGAATACCGGCCTGATCAAACCGTTCCAGATAGTTCTCCCGCGGAACCAGCACCCGCATGAGCCCCGCCCGCCGTGCCGCCTCTACCTTCGCTGGCACGCCGCCTACCGGGCGCACAAACCCCTGAACGCTTATTTCTCCCGTTACCGCACATGCGCCATCGATGGGTCGGCCGGTCAGCGCACTTACTGCCACGGCCGCCATGGCCACCCCTGCCGATGGCCCATCTACTGGCGCTCCGCCCGGAAAATTGATATGCAGATCGGTCTGCGCATCTGCATATCCCAAGCGCCGCAGCAGCGTCAGCACATTTTCCGCCGAGGCATACGCAGTGGATTTACGTCGCATGGTATGGCCTGTTCCGCCCAATTCCTCTTCCTCTACAATTCCTGTTATCCGCACGCGGCCACTGCCTTTGCCTGCCACCGCCTCAATCTCCATAACTGCCCCCTGATGGCTGCCCTGCACCGCCAAGCCATGCACTGCACCTATCCGGTTTTCCTGCGCCGCCGCCTGCTCCGGGCGTTCCGGATAATGGCCCGATTCAATCACCCATTCCATATCCGCTCGTTCAATCGCTTTGCGCCCTTCAAGCTGCGCCACCCCTGACGCCATCTGTACCATATTCACCGCATCTCGTCCGCAGGCAGCAAAGCGCCCCGTCAGCCGTGCGGTCTCCCGTGTCATGGCAAAACCCGCACGCTCGGCCGCTTCAAAGGCGATTCGTCCCACCTCCTCCGGCGTGAGCGCACGAAAGAAAATTTCCATGCAGCGGGATCGCAGCGCCGGGGATATTTCCTCAGGGCTGCGCGTTGTTGCACCCACTAATCGAAAATCCGCCGGCAATCCGTTTTTGAAAACCTCATGGACATATCGTGGAACGCCCGCATCATCCGGGTTATAATACGCCGATTCGAAGTGAACCTTTCGATCTTCCAGCACCTTCAACAGCTTGTTCATCTGCACGGGATGCAATTCTCCGATTTCATCCAAAAACAATACGCCGCCGTGGGCGCGGCTTACCGCCCCTGGCTTTGGTTGGGGAATTCCCTGCATGCCCAGCGGACCTGCGCCCTGATAGATCGGGTCGTGCACACTGCCAATCAGCGGATCGGCAATTGCGCGCTCGTCAAAGCGGACACAGGTAGCGTCCATTTCAATAAAGGGAGCCTTTTCCCGAAATGGCGTGCCCGGGCTTTTCTTGGCCGCTTCCAGAGCCAGCCGGGCAGCACAAGTTTTCCCCACGCCGGGCGGGCCATAAATGATCACATGCTGCGGATTTTTCCCGCACAGTATGGCCATCAGCGATTTGATACCTTCCTCCTGACCAACGATTTCCGAAAAACACTGCGGGCGTACATGCTCAGCTAAAGGCTCCGATAACGCCACACCTCGCATATGGCGAAGATTTTCCAGTTCCTTGGTGCTTTCCCGATGCCCCGGGGTCGTTGTTTGCTTTTGATTTCGCAGCTGTGTCAGAAAAAAAATCCCTGTAATCACCGTCACGGCCAGCTGAATGAGCAATAAAAACCAACTCATTTTTTCTCCCCCCTTTTTCCTATCGCTGATAGGATGCGATAGGAAACCCAAAACCATGCGGGGAATAATTGGCCGAAGGAAAGTTTCAGCAGGCAAACATCGCAACAAAGAAATTTTTTATAATAATCTGCTCGGATTTTCAAAACAAAAAAGACACTTCAAATTCATTAAAAGCCTTCTTTCCAAACGAAAGAAGGCTTTTACAGACACTTTTTTCAGCTGGCACTGGGCTCTTCAGGCAGAGCAGAAACCTCTGACTGTTTACGGCGGCGGGCAGGCTTAGGCTCCGTCTCCCGCCGTTCCAGCAACGGCTTTTCGCCCTGTTCAATCACTTCCCGGGTAATACGGCATTTGGCCACATCCTTGCGCCCCGGCAGATCAAACATGGTATCCAGCAACGCACTTTCGATAATGGCTCGCAAGCCGCGAGCACCGCTTTTGCGGGCAATGGCCTGGCCTGCAATGGCGCGAAGGGCGTCATCGTCAAAATCCAGTTCCACATTGTCAAGCTCCAGCATCTTTTTATACTGCTTCACCAGTGCGTTTCGCGGTTCAGTAAGAATCCGCACCAGGGCGGTTTCGTCCAGCGCGTCCAGCGTCACAGTAACGGGCAGACGACCTACAAATTCCGGAATCAGGCCGAATTTGAGCAGATCCTCCGGCCGCATTTGCCGCAGCACATCGCCCACATTCTTTTCCTTCTCGCCCTTGGGATCTGCCCCAAAGCCCATGGCTTTCTTGCCGATTCGCTGCTCGATCATACGGCTCAGCCCATCAAACGCACCGCCGCAAATGAAAAGGATATTGGTGGTGTCAATCTGCATGCATTCTTGATGCGGATGCTTGCGGCCGCCCTGAGGCGGAACATTGGCCACCGTGCCCTCCAGAATCTTCAGCAGCGCCTGCTGCACACCTTCGCCGCTGACATCCCGGGTAATGGACACGTTTTCGCCTTTTCTGGCAATTTTATCGATCTCATCGATATAGATAATGCCCCGCTGCGCCGCCTGGATATCATTCCCCGCCGCCTGAATCAGCCGCAGTAAAATGTTTTCCACGTCCTCGCCCACGTAGCCCGCCTCGGTCAGCGCCGTAGCATCGGCAATGGCGAAGGGTACGTTTAAAAT
>CAYRFP010000035.1:0-23528 GCA_964423675.1 uncultured Oscillospiraceae bacterium | reverse complement strand
CCGGCCCCATGCTCCCAAAGCACGTGCGCTACCAGACTGCGCTACACCCCGAAGGAGTTCATCGTTTGTTCTCACAAGCGACGAGTATTATTATACACAGGCCACGGGGGTTTGTCAACAGTTTTTTTCGTTTTTTTCAGTTTTTTTCGGTTCATGGTCTGCGCGGCTATTTTTGGAGAAAAAGCAGCGCCCACACGGGGACATCTGCCGTGCAGGCGCTGATATGGCGATGAGGAATTTGCCGAACCCAGATTATTGGGCGGCGGCCATGGCCTGAGTTAATTGGCCCATGGCGGCGGCCAGCGTGTCGCTGGTGGGGCAGGCATAGAGAATGCTGCTGAGATAATTGATGGCGGCGGCCAGCGCGTCATAGCCGTAATGATCAGGGGAAAGAGACATCAGCTGCGATTGTGCCTGCGCCAGAAGCCGCTCTGCATCGGGCTGCAGCTGATTATCCACAATGGACTGCTGATAGCTGCCGCCGCTTCCATGCACAGGGCAGGTCATTGCGCTCAGCAGCAGGGAATTGGCCGTGCTGTCGCTGGTCAGGCGCAGGGTAGCGTATTCGCCCAGATAATCGCTCAGGGCGCTGTCGTATTCCGTGCCGATATAGCGATACAGGGGATGCCCCAGCGGGAGGATAACCACGCCCTGGCTTTGAATGGAGGGACAGTAATCGCTGGCCAGCATGCCCGAGGATGCGCACAGAGCCAGGCTGTAATGCATCTGGCAATTCACGGTGGGCACGCTGTCTGCCGGCCAGTAATCCGTGGTCACGCCATAGCCCATGGAATCGTTGCGGCAGGCGTCGGTAGCCAGCTGGCCACTGACGACGCAGGTGGTCACCTTAACCAGACCGTAATCCGATGTGCTGCCTTCCATAATATCCCGGTTGGACAGGCCCTGATGAATGGGAGTCATGAAAGCTTTCCAAAGCTTGGCTGCGCTGTTGCCGCCGGTTGTTTTGGAAGAAAGGGCCTTATAATTGTCATGACCGATCCAAACAGTGCCCACATACCAGCCCGTCATCCCGGCGAAGAACACGCCCTTCTGATCGGAATTGGTGCCGGTTTTGCCGGCTACGGTCTGGCCGGAAATTTTTGCGGCTGTGCCAGTGCCGGAGGCAACCACGTCCTTGAGCATATCCACCGTCAGCCACGCCGTAGACGCCTTGAACACCTGACGGCGTTCCTGGCTGGCGTGGGCATCATAGATGATATTTTTGTTGCTGTCCGCAATGCCCAGGAACGTGATGGGGCTTTGATATACGCCGCCGTTGCCTAGCACGCCGAAGGCCACCGCCATTTCCAGGGGCGAAATGCCGCTGGAGCCCAGCGCCAGGCCGAAGGGCGTTTTATTGATATGCTCCTCGGATACGCCCAAACGCAGCAGGAAATCCGCGCTGCGGTCCACGCCCACATAATTCATCAGGCAGTAGGCAGCGGCGGTGTTATCCGATTTGGTGATGGCGGTGCGCATGGTTTCGGGGCCGCGATAGGAGGAGCCGCCGTAGTTCTTGGGCCAGGTATCCCGGCCATCGCTGCCGGTATAGCCCGAAATGGGCACCGGCATGTTATACATCACCGATCCCGCTCCGGCTCCCAGTTCAATGGCTGGGGCATACACAGAGATGGGCTTGATGGACGAGCCAACGGGCATGTTCATATCCGTGGCGCGGTTCAGGGTTTTGCGTTTGGTGGGGGCGGTTCGCCCACCCACAATAGCTTTTACTTCGCCAGTACGGTAATCCAGCACCACGGCCGCCGCCTGGGGCTGGATGATTTCATCATAGGTGCCGTCGGCGTTGCGGGCCCGATAAATCTTTTCCGAGGGATCCCGCAGGGAGGGATAGTCGCTGTAGTTTTGCAGTGTCTGTTCCACGGTGGTCTGAATCTGCGTGTCCAGCGCCAGATAAACGTGATAGCCACCTGTGCGCAATTCCTGCTCCATTTTGCTGCGATTGGCGGAGGTGTCCTCCAAATTGTTCCGCTTCAGCAGGGCTTTTACCACGTCCTTCACCGCATACTCCACGTAATGCGCGTATGGATACAGGGCTGTGGAGGCGGGCGATGTCTGGAGCACGTTGGCCGTTTCGGTGTTCAGCGCCTCCTGATATTGCTCCCGGGAAATAAACTGGTTTTCATACATGCATCGGAGCACATAGTCGGTGCGGTCGTTGGTAATCTTTTTATAATCGGTGGTGTTGCTTTGGCGCGTGTAGAAATTTCGGCGGGGGTTATAGTAGTAAGGATTGGTGGCCATTCCCGCCAGCATGGCGCATTCCCGCAGCGTCAGGTCGCTCAGGTTTTCCTTGCCGAAATAGCCGTTGGCCGCCACCTTTACCCCGTAATAATCCTCGCCCAGATAAATGGTATTCAGATAAGCCTCCAGAATCTGCGCCTTGGTATAGCGGGTTTCCAGCTGCATGGCCAGATAGGCCTCCTGGATTTTGCGCTTGTAGGATTGCTCGGAGGAAAGGAGCGTGTTTTTGATTAGCTGCTGGGTGATGGTGGAGCCGCCCTGCTGGGAGCCGGAGATGAAATTGGTCACGAACGCGCCGATGATGCGCTTTACGTCTATGCCCTTATGGGTATAAAACCGGGCGTCCTCTACGGCCACAAAGGCGTGCAGCAAATTCTGGGGCATGGTATCCAAGGAGACCATGATCCGGTTTTCCGTGCCCTTATAATCGGTAATCAGGTTTCCGTCCGCATCGTAGATGAAGGAGGTCTGAGCCTGATCGTCAATGGCGGCCAGATCCAGAGAAGGGGCAGAATCCATATACGCTTTGGCCACGCCCACTACTGCTCCCAGCCCGGCCAGGCCAAAGAGCAAAATCAGCAGCACCAGCATCCGCAGAGAATTCACCAGCACGGCCAGAAAAAAGGAGGGCTTTCGGGTGCGGGGCTTAAAGATGGTGCGGCGGGGCGGCTTTTCCGCAGGCGGGGGCGGATCGTTTGTCCAGGGCACGTCATAAGGCGCAAGCTGGGGGGGTTCGACCGGCGCGCCGGCATAGGCATCATCCTGGGCGAAAAAATAATTCTTCAGTTCTTCGTCCCCTTCCAAGAGAACGTCCTCCTGGGGCTGCGCGGGCAAATAATCCGTTTCGGCCGGAGCCGGACGGCGATTCTTTCTGCTCACGGCGCACCTCCTTTGCTGTCAGAAAAATTCAAGAGCATTATACCACGGTTTCCCGCAAAAGGGCAACCATACATCAAAAGGAACGAGACAGAGGCGGGAAAAAATCCATGCAAAATATGAATGAATTGGAAACAATGCAAGCCCCGCCCTTGACGAACTGCGGCAGATTGACTATAATGGCGCTGATAAGCAGGAAAGGAGGAAACCAAAATGCAGGCAAGCAAACGCCGGTTCGCAGGAATCATCTGCGCGGTGATCTGCATCGTGCTTTTGGGTTCCATTTTCTGTGTGGCGCATCATGGGGCGCATTATGCTCAGCATGGCGGAAATGATCTGTGCGCGGAATGCAATCTGGTGGCCTCCTGCCAGCAGCTTTTGCGAATGACGGCGCTTTGCGCGTTGCTGTTTTTGCTGCATCTTTCCCTGCATTCCTGCCGCCAGACGGAGAGCACTGCGGGCATTTCAGGCGCCTGCGTGTCCACGTTGGTTGCGTTAAAGGTAAAATTATTGAATTAAAAGGCAAATAGGCTCGCTGGGGGACAGACGCTTTCTTTCCATGGAAACCGTCCGCTTTTTTGCGTGTGCCCAAAGCGTAGCCTTTTTGGGTGTACTTACTGATTTTATTGCAAGACTTTTTGATACGGAGGATTCGAAAATGTGGAAAAAAATAATTGCCTGTCTGCTGGCGGCGGTGCTTTGCTGCTACGGCTTTGTTCCGGCTATGGCCCAGGAGACCCAGCCCCTTTCCATCGTCTGCACCATTTTTCCTGTTTATGATTGGGTGCGCCAGATTATTGGCGACAGCACGGATGTGAATCTGACGCTGCTAATGGATGACGGAGTGGATCTGCATAATTTCCAGCCTACAGTAGCGGATATAGCCGTTATGCAAAGCGCGGATCTGCTGCTTTATGTGGGCGGCGAATCGGATGAATGGGTGGAGGACGTGCTGGCTCAGAACCCGAGCCTGCATACAGTGGCGCTGCTGGCGCATGCCGATGCCAGGGCTGAGGAACTGGTGGAGGGCATGGAGCATGAGCATGACCACGACCATGAGGAAGAGCACGACCATGACCAGGAATTGGACGAGCATGTATGGCTGTCGCTGAAACGGGCGCAGAAGCTGGTGGGTGTGTTGGCGCAGGAGCTTTCTGCCCTGCGGCCGGAGGCAGCGGAGCAATGGACGGCGAATGCCGAGGCTTATTGCGTTCAGCTGCGGACGCTGGACGAAGCGTATCAGGAAGCGGTTTCGGAAACGGAGAATAAGACGCTGCTGTTTGCGGATCGTTTCCCCTTCCGCTATCTGGCGGAGGATTACGGGCTGACCTATTTTGCGGCCTTCTCTGGCTGCTCGGCAGAAACCGAGGCCAGCTTTGAAACCATGATGTTCCTGGTTAATAAGCTGAAAGAATTGCAGTTGCCCGCTGTTTTGACCATCGAAGGCTCGGACGGCGCGCTGGCTCGGACCGTGATTTCCAGCGCTGGCTCGAACGCCAGAATCCTGCAAATGAATTCCTGCCAATCCATCACCCGGGCGCAGATGGATGCTGGAGAAAATTATCTGAGTCTGATGCAGGACAATCTGTCTGTTCTGAAGGAAGCATTGCAATAAACGGGTAAAGCGGCGCGGGAAACGGAGCGGCGGCTCCGGTCTGTAGCCAGGGAGGAGACTCGGCGGTCTCCTTCCTTCCGCATTTTTTCATTGGCAAAGGAGGAAGCCCAAATGGCGCTGATTAGCTGCAAGGATGCCGTTTTGGGATACGGCGGGCATCCTGTGGTGGAGCAATTGAATTTTCAGGTGAATTCCGGCGATTATCTATGCATTATTGGGGAAAACGGCGCAGGGAAAAGCACACTGATGCGCACGCTGCTGCATTTGCAGCCGCCACTTTCCGGCTCCATTTCTCTGGGGGATGGCCTGCGTCCCAGCGAGATTGGGTATCTGCCCCAGCAAACGCCAGTGCAGCGGGATTTTCCTGCTTCGGTGCGGGAGATTGTGCAATCCGGTTGCCTGAACGGCTGCGGATTGCGCCCCTTCTATAACAGGGCAGAAAAACGCCGCGCTGAAGAAAGCATGGAACGGCTGGGGATTGCATCCCTGGCTCAGCGCTGCTATCGCGAATTGTCTGGCGGACAGCAGCAGCGGGTACTTCTGGCCCGGGCGCTGTGCGCCACCCGGCGGATGATCCTGCTGGATGAGCCGGTGGCGGGGCTGGATCCCAGAGCGTCCCAGGAAATGTATGCACTGGTGCGGGGACTGAACCGGGATGGCATCGCGGTGGTGATGGTTTCCCATGACATGGATGCGGCGCTGCATGATGCCAGCCATATTCTTCATGTGGCTCCTGTGCCCAAGTTCTTTGGGCCTCGGACGGATTATCTGCAAAGCCCGGCGGGGCAAGCGTTCCTGCGCCGGCAAAAGGAGGCGGAGCAGCATGCTTAATCAGCTGAGCCAGTATCTTTTCTTTCCCTTTGTTCGCTACGCCCTGATCGTGGGCACGTTGATCGCCCTTTGCTCCTCCCTGCTGGGGGTCACGCTGGTGCTCAAGCGGTTTTCCTTTATTGGGGACGGGCTGTCTCATGTAGCGTTTGGGGCCATGGCGATAGCGGCTGTGCTGCATTTTTCCAATGATCTGTATCTGATTATGCCCGTCACGGTGGCGGCGGCCATTTTGCTGCTTTGCGCCGGGGATCGGGCGAAAATTAAGGGCGATGCATCGGTGGCTATGATTTCGGTGGGGGCGCTGGCCTTTGGCTATTTGCTGATTAACCTGTTTTCCAGCTCCGCTAATATTTCCGGCGATGTGTGCTCCTCACTCTTTGGCTCCACGTCTATCCTGACGCTGAAGCAAAGCGATGTATGGCTTTGCTCGGTGATGGCGGTGGTGGTGATGGCGGTGTTCGTGCTGTTTTATCATAAGATTTTCGCTGTCACCTTTGATGAAACCTTTGCTCAGGCAACCGGCGTTCGTGCCCGGGCGTATAATCTGTTGATCGCGGCTGTGATCGCCGTGGTGATTTCCCTGGCCATGCGGCTGGTGGGATCGCTGCTGATTTCCGCGCTGATTATTTTCCCGGCGCTGTCGGCTATGCGGCTGTTTAAAAGCTTTAAGTCCGTGACGATTTGCGCTGCGTGCGTATCGGTGGTCTGCGCGCTGGGCGGAATGATCGCATCCATTTTGCTGGGCACCCCGGTGGGAGCCACGATTGTGATGGCGGATATTCTGGTCTTCGGTGTGTTTTCCCTGCTGCCTGTGCTGACGGGCAAACAATAAGAAAGGATGGAACAGATCTATGAAAACCATGAAAAAAGCGCTGCTTTGCGGGCTGCTGCTGGGCTGCTGTCTGTTGCTTTGCGCCTGTGGCGAAAGCGGAGAGAAGGGAGCGGATACCGCCCAGAAGACCGCTTCGGTGCAGACAATTAATCTTTCCGCGCTCAGCGAATCCATGCGATATGCCCAAGCGTATAACATGATCAGCCTTTCTCCGGAGGACTACGTGGGCACCAGGGTGCGGGTGAAGGGTCCCCACACCATCTTCTTCTATGACGCTACCAAGAAAAATTATCATTACATCACCGTGTCCGATTCTACTGCCTGCTGTGCTCTGGATATGGAATTCCGTCTGGCCAGCGGCCAAAGCTATCCGGAGCGGAACGAGGAGGTAGAGGTGGAAGGCACGTTCCAAAGCTATGAGGAACTGGGCACCACCTATTATTACCTGGCCGATGCGGTGATTCAATAAAAAATAAGTGCCATTGAATGCGGGAGAACAGCCGTCTCCCGCATATTTTTTGTTTTGGGCGGGAAAAATGCGATCATAAAGGCGGTGAAAAAAGCGAATGGCGTGGGCGGGCATTCTTCTATATCTGCTGCTAATCGCCCCGGTGGATCTGGGCATTGCGGCAGAACTGGACGGAGAGCGAAGCCATGGCCGCGTGGCAATCCGGGTCTGGGGCGTGGAACGGCAGGGGCGTTTTTCCCTGATGCGGGATGCGCAGGGAAAGCTGCGGCTGATGGCATCCTGGGCCGGCCAGGCAGAAAAACCCAGCGGTGGCGGGCCTGGTTTCTTGCGCCTGGCGCGGGCCTTTATTCGGGCGGACAAGGCTCGGACGCTGCTGCGGCGGGGCGTTTCTCTGCGCCGGTTGCAGCTTTTGGCAGTGATCGGCGGGGCGGATGCGGCGCAGGCAGCACTGTTTACCGGTCTGCTTCGGGCGGTCGCTGGGCTTTTTCCACGGCTGCAATGCCGTTTTCGTCCGGCTTTTGGGCAGCGCAGCCGCGCGTCTCTGCGTTGCATAGTCAGCGTGCGATTGGGCATGATAGGAGCAGCAGGGGTTCTGGGGCTTCTCAGCCTGTGGAGAACCCGGAAAAAGGAGGAGACGGCATGGATCATCCCATCGGGCATTTGATGCAGACCACTTTGGAAAATATCAAGGATATGGTGGATGTGAACACAGTGGTGGGCGACCCCATCGCGGCGGGGGATGGCTCCACCATCATCCCCCTGTCCAAGGTCAGCTTCGGGTTTGTGGCCGGGGGCGGAGAGTACGATACGCCGCGGCAGCCCGGCCCGGAAAGCCTGCCCTTTGCCGGCGGCTCGGGGGCGGGGGTGTCGGTGCAGCCGGTAGGGTTTCTGGTGGTGGGAACGGAGGGCGTGAGGCTGCTTCCGGCGCAGTATGCTACCATCTGGGAACGGGCGCTGGGCTGCGCGCCCCAGCTGATGGAGGATCTGAAATCCCTCTTTTCCAAGCCCGCCGTTGCGCCAACTGAAGGAAAAATGCCATGAAAAGAATTCTGGCGGGGCTTTTCTTTGGCACCGTTCTCCTGTATAATGGAAGCGGGCTGGCTGAAAGCGCGAAGGCAGCCGTGCTGATCGAGGCGACCACCGGCCGGGTGCTCTATGCGCAAAACGCGCATGAAGCGCTGCCTATGGCGTCCACCACGAAAATCATGACCGCGTTGATCGCCCTGGAAGAGGGAAATTTGCAGGATGTTGTCATCGCCGGGCCCAATGCCTTTGGTGTGCCGGGCACCAGCATCTATTTGCAGCAGGGGGAGCAACTGACGCTGGAGGATATGCTCTATGGCTTGATGCTGGCCAGCGGAAACGATGCGGCAGTGGCCATTGCAGAGCATATCGGCGGCGCGGTTTCGGATTTTTGCCGGCAGATGACGGAGCGGGCCGCAGAACTGGGCTGCGAAAACACGGTTTTTTCCACGCCCCATGGATTGCCTTCCTCCAATCATCATACCACGGCCTATGACCTGGCGCTGATAACAAGGGCGGCATTGCAAAACGAAACATTTCGCCAGATTGTGTCCACCCAGCGGGCTTCTATCCCCTGGGTGAACCATGATTATGACCGGGTGCTGACCAACAAAAACCGGCTTCTTTCCTCTTATCCTGGCGCTATCGGCGTGAAAACAGGATATACCAAAGCGGCGGGGCGCTGCCTGGCGTTTGCCGCGGAGCGGGAGGGAATGACGCTGATTGGGGCAGTGCTGAACTGCCCGGATTGGTTTGATGAGGCGGAAGCGCTGCTGAACCAGGGGTTTGATTCTTGGCAGATGGTCACGCTGTTTTCCGCCGGGGAAACGGTGCGGCAGATTCCGGTGGAAAATGGGGAAAGGGAAACGGTTTCGGCGGTGGCGGGCGTGGATGCGGCCGTGCCGGTGCGGCTGAATTCCTGGCCGGATCTGGCGCTGGAGCTGCCGGATTCCCTGCCAGCTGGAATCCAGAAGGGTCAGCAAATCGGCACAGCAACGCTGCTGGACGGCGGCGAGGAACTGCTGACTATCCCGCTTTATGCAGGCGAAACTGTGGCGGAGCGCTCCTTTCGCTGGGACACAAACCGGCTCCTTTCCCTCTGGCTCCTTTCGCCTTAAAGGGGATCAGGTGGCACTGACGCTTTGGCTGCTGCTGAGTTTGGGCGTTTGGAACCGGGAATTTCGCCGGACGTAACGGAAACTTTTTTGATACCAAAGGAGAAGCTATGCGACTGCAAAAATACATGGCCGAATGCGGTGTGGCCAGCCGCCGCCGGGCGGAGGAAATGATTCTGGAGGGCAAGGTGACCGTGAATGGCGTGGTCATCGATCAGATGGGCGTGCAGGTGGAGGAAGGCGACGAGGTGCGGGTGGAGGGAAAAATCATCCGCCCGGAAAGCCAGAAGCGATACGTGATGTATCATAAACCGGCCGGGGAAGTGACCACTGTCAGCGATCCCGAGGGTCGGGCGGCGGTGCTGGATCATTTCCGGGATTATCCGGTTCGGCTGTATCCCGTGGGCCGGCTGGATTACGACAGTGAGGGGCTGCTGCTGCTGACCAACGATGGCGCGCTGACCGAGCGGATGCTGCATCCCAGCCATCTGGTGGAAAAAACGTATCTGGCCCGGGTCACCGGCCATGTGACGCTGGAAAGCATCCGGGCGCTGCGCAGTGGCATTTTGCTGGACGATCATAAAACCGCCCCAGCCAAGGCGCGCATTATTAAAGAAGAAACCTTCGCCACAGTGGTGCTGGTGACCATTCATGAAGGGCGGAACCGGCAGGTAAGGCGGATGTTTGAGGAAGTGGGCCACCGGGTGCTGCAATTGCGCCGGGTGTGTTTTGGCCCGCTGGAACTGGGCGATTTGCCCCGGGGCCAATGGCGGGAGTTGACGGACGAGGAGATTCGGCGGCTGCGTGCCTGCCTGTAAAGGGAGCGGAAAGATGAGTTATTTGCTGCGCTCTGCCCGGTTTCTGGCCGCCGAGGTGCTGGAAAAGGCTATTGCGCCGGGCGATACCGTTATTGACGCTACCATGGGCAACGGCCATGACACCCTGACGCTGTGTTCTCTGGTGGGGGAGAATGGCCATGTGATCGCCTTTGATGTGCAGCCCCAGGCAGTGGAAAACACAAGGAAGCGGCTGGAAGAAGCGGGCATGCTGCAAAGAGCTGCGCTTTATTGCCGGGGTCATGAGCAAATGGCGCAGGTGGTTTCCGGGCCAGTGGATGCAATTGTGTTTAATCTGGGCTGGCTTCCCGGCGGCGATAAAACCGTTACCACCCGCTGGGAAACCACGAAGACAGCGGTGGAAGCGGCGCTGACGCTGCTGCGGCCCCTGGGTGTGCTGATTATCTGCGTGTATCCCGGCCATGCCGAGGGCGACCGGGAGCGGCAGGCGCTGGTTTCTTTGCTTGCACAATTGCCGCCGCAGCGGTATAATGTGTTAGGACAGAAGTTTTTGAATGCGGGGCCCGGCGCTCCGGAATGCTTCGTCATCCAAAGGCAATAAAATAGATATACAAAGGAGGGCTTTCGTTATGAAACTATCGGTTCTGGCGGTTGCGCTGGCGGATCGGCCGCTGCCTCAGGCGCTGCAATTTTTTAAGGAACGGGGCGTACAGCAGGTGGAGGTTGGCTGCGGCGGCTATCCTGGCAAGGCGCATTGCGATCCCGCGGTGCTGCTGAAGGATCCCCAAAAGCTGGAAGAATTCAAGGATGCGTTCAAGCGCTATGATCTTTCCATTTCCGCCCTGTCCACCCATGGCAATGCCGTGCATCCCGTTCCGGAAATTGCCAAGGCGTATCACGACGATTTCGTCAACGCCGTGCTGCTGGCGGAAAAACTGGGCGTGGATCGGGTGGTCACGTTCTCGGGCTGCCCCGGCGGATCCCCGGCGGATCGTCAGCCTAACTGGGTCACCTGCGCTTGGCCTCCGGAATATCAGGAAATCAAGAAGTATCAGTGGGAAGATGTGCTGCTGCCCTATTGGGAAAAGACTGCTGCCTTTGCCCGGGAGCATGGCGTGAACAAAATCGCCTTTGAAATGCATCCCGGCTTCTGCGTCTATAATCCCGAAACCATGCTGCGCATCCGCGCCGCGATCGGCGATACCCTGGGCGCGAACTTTGACCCCAGCCATCTGTTCTGGCAGGGCATTGATCCCGTCCGCGCCATTCGGGAATTGGGCGATGCGATCTATTTCTTCCATGCTAAGGATACAGCGCTGGACGATCACAACGTGGCGGTAAACGGCGTGCTGGATTCCAAGCACTTCTCCGATGTGAAGAACCGCGCCTGGGTGTTCCGTACTATCGGCTATGGCCATGACGTAAAGGTTTGGAAGGATATGATGAGCGCCCTGCGGATCGTGGGCTATGACGGTCCCATCTCCATCGAGCATGAAGACGGACTGATGAGCGGCGAAGAAGGCCTGAGCAAGGCCATCAAGTTCCTCCAGGACGTGCTGATGTATGAAAATCCGGGCGAAATGTACTGGGCATAATCTTGGTTTCGATGAGGGATTGAAATTTCAATCCTTCATCGACTGGCTGTGGACATGATTTTTCTACGCTGTTGCTTCGAAAATCGTCCCGCCCGACCGGCAAAGCCGGTCCATACGATTAAAAATGAAGGGCTTGCAGCCCTTCATTGCATCTTGCGTTTCGTTTCTTGACTTTTTCGACACTCTGAACTGCCGATTTCATTCGGCAGTTTTTTTATTGCTTTTTCTTGTATAATCAGGGCGGTTTTGTTATAATGAATTCAGCGAAAAAAGAAGAAAGGAACATTTTTGCCATGACCCATGAAGCGCTTCTCGCTCTTTTGGCAGACATGTCTCTGGAAGAAAAAATTGGCCAAATGACGCTGATAAACGATCGCTGGTGCCTGGACGGGCAGCCGGTTCCGCTGGGCCCGGCTGTGGAAATGAACCTGACGCAGGAACAGCTGAAGCTGGCCGGCGTATTTGGATGCAGCATTTCGCCGGAGCCCACGGCCTACGCCCGGCTGATTCGCGGCATGACGGCGGCCCATCCCCATCATATTCCGCCACTGATGATCCGGGACGTGATCCACGGGTTCCGTACCATTTTTCCGCTCACGCTGGCTGTGGGCTGCACGTTTGATGAAAAGTATGCGGAAATTATGGGGAGGGTCAGCGCCACGGAAGCGGCGGCCAGCGGCCTGCATGTCACGGTGGGGCCGATGATGGATGTGGCGCGGGATCCCAGATGGGGGCGGGTGCTGGAAACGCCCAGCGAATCCCCCGTGCTGACCGCCGCCATGAGCGCTGCCACGGTGCGCGGGTTCCGGGGCGAGGGCGTGGATCGACCGGATGCGATTGCCACCTGCGCCAAGCATTTCGCTGCTTATGGCCTTTGTCAGGCGGGGCAGGAATATGCCCCTGTGGATGTGGGCCGGGCAGAATTGTATAACACGTATCTGCCGCCCTTCAAGGCGGCCATGGATGCGGGCTGCGATATGGTGATGACGGCGTTTGTGGCGGTGGATCAGGTGCCCTGCGTATGCAACGACTTTCTGCAAAACCAGATTCTTCGCGGGCTGTGGGGGCATAAGCAGGCCGTTACCATCGCGGATTACGATGATGTGAAGCAGCTGATGTATCAGGGCGTGGCGGAGGATCTGAAGGAATGCGCCAAACTGGCCGTAGAAGGCGGGCTGGATATTGATTTCCTTTCCCTGGCGTATATGCATCATTTGAAGGAACTGGTAGAGGAAGGAACGGTTGCGCAGGAGAAAATTGATGCGGCGTGTCTGCGGATTCTGGAACTGAAAAATCGGCTGGGGCTGTTTGAAAAGCCTATAAAAAACGAGGATCCGATCTATGCGGATCAGATTTGCCATGCGCCTGAGCATCGCCGGCTGTCTCTGGAAACGGCGCTGCGCAGCTGCGTGCTGATGAAAAACGAGGGCGTTTTGCCCTTGAAGCCGGGCACGAAGGTTTATCTGGCCGGCGATCATGTGGATGAGCATGATCTGCTGGGGGCCTGGGGCATGGACGGCAGCCGCCCGGAAACAAAAACGCTGCGGGAGGCATTTGCCCGGGAAAGCCGCATTCAACTGGTTCCTTTGGAAGAAGCCGATGTGGTTCTGCTGGCTACCGGCGAATTTAAGCCGGAGACAGGGGAATCCGCTAGCAAGGCCTATCCTTTCCTGCATCCGGAGCAGCAGACGGAGCTGGAAGCACTGGCGAAAACGGGCAAGCCCGTCGCCGTGCTGCTTTTCTGCGGCCGGCCGCTGATTCTCACGGATGCATTGCCCTATTGCGGAGCGCTGCTGAACGCCTGGTTCCCCGGTTCTATGGGGGCCGAGGCGCTGCGCATGCTGGTGATGGGCGATTGCAACCCATCCGGTCATCTGAGCATGACGTTCCCCCATTCTGTGGGGCAGATTCCCATCCATCATGACCGGCTGACCACCTGCCGTCCCCGGGGCTGCCGGGGCGATGGCCGGACCTTTAACAATGCCTATATCGACGAGGAAAATGAGCCGCTGTTCCCCTTTGGGTTCGGGCTGAGTTATACGGATTTTGCGCTGGAAAATCCCCGGGTGGACGACGAAAATGTGCGAGTGGCAGTGCGCAATAGAGGCGGCAGGGATGGCGAAACGGTGGTGCAGCTATACGGCTATGTTCGCCATGCCCGGGTGATTCGCCCGGTGCGGACGCTGATTGGCTGGCAGAGAATTGCCGTTCCCGCCGGGAAAGCGGTGGAGATTGCGCTGCCGATTCGGGTGGAGCGGCTACAAAGGGTAGATTGCGACAACCGGCCGGTGGAGATGGCTGGGATAGTGGACCTGTATCTGGGCTTTGACAGCCAGGCGGAGACGCGGCTGGAATACTGCATCAAAGCAAAATAAAAGAATTGGCGCGGGGCGCAGCACTGTTTTTTCGTGGTATTTCTGTTGACTTTTCTCGTCAATCCAGATACAATAATCAGTATACATGCGATGACGAAACCAAGTAAGCCGGGGATGGAAGCTTGCAGAGAGCCGCCGGGCGGTGCAAGGCGGCAGCGAAGAACCGGTCGAATTCCTTTCTGAGCAGCAGGCCGAACCGGCTGGGGGCCTCCCGGCGCGCAGTAAGCCCCGCCGGGCGCGCCCGTTACAGCGCGGGGGAGTTTCTGCTCCCGCTGAGGCCGCCCAGGCGGCAAACCGAGGTGGTACCACGGGAAGATATTCTCGTCCTCTGCGTCTATGCGCGGAGGACGTTTTTGATTATTGCAGGAGGAGTTTTCCCCCCATGATTATTACGGATTTGCTGGAACGAAACGCCCGGCTATACGGCGATGAAACGGCGCTGGTGGAGATGAATCCATCCGAGGCCCGGGATCAGGCCGTGACCTGGCGAGAGGCCCGGCTGATTGAAAGCGCCCATGCCGGCACGCCCTATCGCCGGGAAATGACCTGGGCAGACTTTGACCGTCGGGCCAATCGCTTTGCCAATCTGCTGCTCAGCCGTGGGCTGGGCAAGGGGGCAAAGGTGGGGCTGCTGCTGGTGAACTGCCTGGAATGGCTGCCCCTGTATTTTGGCATTCTCAAGGCGGGCTGCGTGGCCGTGCCGATGAATTTCCGCTATGCCAGCGATGAAATCAAATATTGCACGGAACTGGCGGATGTGGAGGTGCTGGTCTTTGGGCCGGAGTTTATCGGGCGGATGGATCGGATCTATCAGCAGCTGCCGCTGGTGCGGACGATGTTTTTCGTGGGTCATTCTGGCCCCAGCTATGCGGAGGATTGCCTGCGGCTGATGGGCTTTTGCTCCGCCAGCGCGCCGCCTGTGGCGCTGGATGAGGAAGATTTTGCCGCTATTTATTTTTCCTCCGGCACCACTGGCCTCCCCAAGGCGATTCTCCATCGCCATCGGGCGCTGGCCGCTGCCTGCCAGACCGAGCGCAGGCATCATGGCCAGCAACGGGGCGATGTGTTTCTGTGCATCCCGCCGCTGTATCATACCGGGGCGAAAATGCATTGGTTCGGCAGCCTGGCTTCGGCCAGCAGGGCAGTGCTGCTTCGAGGGGTAAAGCCGGAATGGATTCTCCGGGCGGTGACGGAAGAAAAATGCACCATCGTCTGGCTGCTGGTGCCCTGGGCGCAGGATCTGCTGGACGCGGTGGATTCGGGCCGGGTAAACCTGAATGATTATCTGCTGGATTCTTGGCGGCTGATGCATATCGGCGCTCAGCCCGTGCCGCCCAGCCTGATCCGCCGGTGGCTGCGGGTGTTTCCCCATCATGCCTATGATACCAATTATGGCCTGAGCGAATCCATTGGCCCGGGCTGTGTGCATCTGGGCGTGGAAAATGTGGATAAGGTGGGGGCCATCGGCAAGGCCGGGTATCTGTGGCAGGCGCGGATTGTGGATGAGCAGGGCAAGGATGTTTCCGGCCAGGATGTGGGCGAGCTGATCGTTCAGGGGCCGGGCGTGATGGACTGCTATTATAAAAACCCGGAGGCCACCCGGGAGGTGCTCCGAGATGGCTGGCTGTATACCGGCGATATGGCCCGGCGGGATGAGGATGGGTTTATCTATCTGGTGGATCGGAAAAAGGATGTGATTATTTCCGGCGGAGAAAACCTGTATCCCGTGCAGATCGAGGATTTCCTGCGGCGGAATGAGAAAATCAGCGATGTGGCGGTGATCGGTCTGCCCGACCCGCGGCTGGGGGAAATCGCTGCGGCGATTATCCAGCTTAAGGAGGGAATTAGCAGCACACCGGAGGAAATCGATGCTTTCTGCCAGGAACTGCCCCGCTATAAACGCCCTCGGAAAATCATTTTTGACCAGGTGCCCCGCAATCCCACCGGCAAAATCGAAAAGCCGACGCTGCGGGAAAAATATTGCCATGGACGATTGGTGGAAGCTCAGATTAGCGGCTGACGCCATGCGTAAAAGGAGATGAAACGGATGACGAACAAAACCCTTATGCTGGGCAACGAAGCCTTTGCCCGGGGCCTTTATGAAGCGGGTTGTGCCTTTGTATCCAGTTATCCCGGCACGCCCAGCACGGAAATTACCGAATACGCTGCCAAATATCCCGAAATTTATGCCGAATGGGCGCCCAATGAAAAGGTGGCGCTGGAAGCGGCCTTTGGCGCATCTTTGCAGGGAAAACGCAGCTTTTGCGGCATGAAGCACGTGGGGCTGAATGTGGCGGCGGATCCGCTTTTTACTATCGCGTATACTGGCGTAAACGGCGGGCTTTTGATCGCTGTGGCAGATGACCCGGGGATGCATAGCTCCCAGAACGAGCAGGATTCCCGCCATTACGCCAAGGCGGCCAAGCTGCCTATGCTGGAGCCGGCAGATTCCGGGGAGGCCAAGGCCTTTGCCCAGCTGGGCTATGAAATTTCCGAAGCCTTTGATACTCCGGTTCTTATCCGCATGTGTACCCGTATTGCCCATGCCCAAAGCGTGGTGGAGCCGCAGGAACGGCAGGAAGGCCCGCAGCGGCCTTATCAGAAAACGCCGCAGAAATATATCATGATGCCCGGCAATGCCAAGCAGCGCCATCCCATTGTGGAGCAGCGGCTGGAAAAGCTGCGGCAATATGCGGAGGAATCGCCGCTGAACCGGGTGGACGCAGGGGCGGATCATTCCGTTGGCTTTATCACATCCGGTACCTGCTATCAGTATGTGAAGGAAGTCTACGGGGATCAGCATCCGGTTTTGAAGCTGGGCATGGTGCATCCGCTGCCGGTGGAGAAGCTGCTTGCCTTCGCTTCCTCGGTGGAGCGGGTAGTTGTGGTGGAAGAACTGGATGGGATCATCGAGGCGCATTGCCGCAGCCTTGGCATGGCAGTGGAGGGCAAGAGCCGGTTTAGCTGCATTGGCGAAATGAGCCAGCGGCTGATTGCCCAGGGCATGGGCGAAGCGTTGCCTGTTACCCCGGCGTTTTCCGAGCCGATCCCGGCCAGGCCGCCGGTGATGTGCGCAGGCTGCCCGCACCGGGGGATCTATTATGTGATGCACAAAATGAAGCTGACGGTGCTGGGGGATATTGGCTGCTACACGCTGGGAGCAGTTCCGCCGCTTTCGGCGCTGGATACCACCATCTGTATGGGCGCGTCGGTGTCCGGGCTGCATGGGTTTAACAAAATGGGCGGCGTGGAAAGCGAAGGGAAAACCGTGGCCGTGATCGGAGATTCCACGTTTATGCATTCTGGCGTGACGGGGCTGATCAATGTCTCCTACAATGAATCCAATTCCACGGTGGTGATTCTGGATAATTCCATTACCGGCATGACCGGGCATCAGCAAAACCCCACAACGGGCTTTAACCTGAAAGGCGATCCCTGCACGAAGATCGATCTGGAAGCGCTTTGTCGGGCGGTGAGCATCCGGCGGGTACGGGTGGTGGATCCCTACAATCTGAAGCAATGCGAGGAAGCGCTGAAGGAGGAACTGGCGGTTCAGGAGCCATCGGTGATTATTTCCCGCCGCCCCTGCGCGCTGCTCAAATATGTGAAGCATCCGGGGCCCATCATGGCGGACGAAAGCAAGTGCGTGGGCTGCAAGCTATGCATGGGTCTGGGCTGCCCGGCCATCAGCATGGCCGAAGGCAAGGCGCGGATTGACGAGACGCTATGCGTGGGCTGCGGCGTATGCGGGCAGCTATGCCAAAAGGGCGCCCTTGGGGCGAAGGAGGGCTGAGCCATGACGAAAACGCAGAATATCATGATCGTCGGCGTAGGCGGGCAGGGCACACTGCTGGCCAGCAAGCTGCTGGGACGGCTGCTGCTGGGCCGGGGCTATGATGTGAAGGTCAGCGAAGTACACGGCATGAGCCAGCGGGGCGGAAGCGTGGTCACCTATGTGCGCTATGGCGAGAAGGTTTTTTCTCCGATTATCGATCAGGGAGAAGCGGATTTGATACTGTCCTTTGAAATGCTGGAAGCAGCGCGGTACGTTTCCTTCCTGCGTCCGGGCGGAAAAATCGTGGTGAACACGCAGCAGGTGAACCCCATGCCGGTGATTGCGGGAACAGCGGTTTATCCGGACGCGCTGACGCAGAAGCTACAGGCGCTGGGCGCGCAGGTGGATGCGTTTGATGCGCTTTCGCTGGCCGAGCAGGCAGGCTCAAGCAAGGCTGTGAACCTGGTGCTGCTGGGCCGGGCGGCGCATTTATTCCCGTTCACGGATGAAGAATGGCAGGCGGCCATTGCGGCCTCTGTGCCGTCCAAGTTCCTGGCCATGAATCAGGCTGCTTTTGCGCTGGGACGCGGTGATTGAATCGCAGCCAATGGATGCCCCCTGGATCCCATATCGAGAAGGGGCGGGTTTTGTTCAGCAAACGTTCGCTGTGAGATTATTGCAAGGTAACGGTCTCTGACGTGCAGGGGAAGGATTCGCCGCGACCAAGAAATATTATGAACTAAGTCCAGCGGTGAAATCTCTGGCGGTGGAGCTGGGCGCGTAGCCCCGCAATGTCTGCGTAGCCCTGCACGTCCCCCGTTCCTATTCAAAGGAGGAAATTATGGAGCAGTATTACCAAAGAGAGATCGAGTGTGCCGATCGGGCACAGATTGCCGCGTGGCAAAACCAGCGGCTGGTGGCGCAGGTGCGCCGGATATGGGAAAATGTGCCCTACTATCGGGCGAAAATGGAAGAAAAGGGCGTGCGCCCTGAGGATATCCAAAGCACAGCAGACCTGCATAAGCTGCCCTTCCTGACGAAGGCCGATCTGCGCGATAGCTATCCCAAGGGCCTGCTGGCCGCACCACTGAAGGACTGTATCCGTATCCACTCCACGTCTGGCACTACGGGCCGCCGGGTGGTCGCGTATTATACGCAGCATGATATTGATTTGTGGGACGAATGCTGTGCCCGCGCCATCGTCGCTGCGGGCGGCGGGCCGGAGGATGTGTGCCAGGTTGCGTATGGGTATGGCCTGTTTACCGGCGGCTTCGGACTGAACGGCGGCAGCCAGAAGGTGGGCTGCCTGACGCTGCCCATGTCCTCGGGCAGCACGGAACGCCAGTTGCAATTCATGGTCGACCTGGAATCCACAATCCTCTGCTGCACGCCCTCTTACGCCGCCTATCTGGCGGAGTCCATCCAGGAAAAGGGCCTGCGCGATCAGATTCATTTGAAGGCCGGCATTTTTGGCGCAGAGGCGTGGAGCGAGGAAATGCGCCAGGATATTCAGCAGAAGTTGGGGCTGAAGGCCTATGATATCTATGGCCTGACTGAACTGAGCGGCCCCGGCGTGGCATACGAATGCAGCGCACAGCAGGGCATGCATATTAATGAAGACCATTTTATTGCCGAGATTATCGACCCGGATACCGGCGAAGTGCTTCCCGATGGCTGCCAGGGTGAATTGGTGTTTACCTCGCTGACCAAGGAAGCCTTTCCTCTGTTGCGCTATCGCACCCGGGATATCTGCGTGTTGCATAGGGAAAAATGCAGCTGCGGGCGCACGTTTGTGAAAATGAGCAAGCCCATGGGCCGCAGCGATGATATGCTTATCGTGAAGGGCGTAAACGTGTTCCCCTCCCAGGTAGAAGCGGTACTGCTGGAGCAGGGCTATCCCGCCAATTATCAGATCGTGGTGGATCGCGTGAATAATAGCGATACCATGGAAGTGCTGGTGGAAATGACGCCGGAAAACTTCTCGGATAACCTGGGCGTGATTACCAAAATGGAAAAGGGCCTGGTGGCCGCGCTGAAAGCCATGCTGGGCATCTATGCCAAGGTGCGGCTGGTTGCGCCTAAAACTATTGCTCGCAGTGAGGGCAAGGCCGTGCGCGTGGTGGATAAACGTAAGATTTGAAAAGGAGGCAGGAATCCATGATTTTGCAGCAGCTTTCTGTGTTTCTGGAAAACCGGGCGGGTCAGCTGGCCGAGGTGACGGCTTTGCTGGCGGCTCATCAAATGAATCTGCGCGCCATCCATATCGCTGAAACGGCGGATTACGGCGTGCTGCGCCTGATTGTGGACGATCCCGATGCGGCTCGGGCGCTGCTCAAGGAGCAGGGCTATGTGCTCTCGGTCACGCCGGTGGTGGCCGTGGAAGTGGAGGATCAGCCTGGCGGACTGAGCAAACTGCTGGAGAAAATGGCCGCCGCTCAGATCGACGTAGAATATATGTATTCCGTGTTTGGCACGCAAAATGGCCGTGCTACCATGATCTTTCGCGTACGGGAAACGGAACGGCTGGAACAATTGAAGGTATGAAAGCCGCTTCGCGGGGGTCATTGAACCCTTTTAATTGTCTTTCAATCTCATGCAAAGCCTGCTTATGCAGGCTTTTTCTTTATGTCTAAATTGGAAACAATGTAAAATGCAAATAAAACGACTTGATTTTTTAACGAATTTGTAATATTATAAGAATGCATAGAAGAAACTATGCAAAACGAAAAAGGAGAAAAGGCGTCATGAACAAGCATTTACGGAGGGTGTGCCTGTTGCTGGCGATGGTGCTGCTAGGCGCTCTGCTGCCTTCTGCGCTGGCGGCGGAGACCGAAACCTATACCGGCACGATTAACGCCGACAAGGTTTTCTTCCGCATGAAGGCGTCCACTGAGGCCGGATATTATTGCAAGCTGGCGAAAAAAACGAAGGTTACAGTCACGGGCGTGAAGGGCGATTTTTATAAAGTGACCTATGATGGCAATGACGGCTACGTGATGAAGGATTATGTGACCCTGTCCTCGTCCGCAAAAAAAGCGCTGAATACCGCCGAAAGTACCAGCCAATATGCTAAAGCTACCCGCATTTCCCAGCTGGGCGATCCGCCGGATTACACCTCCAAGGGTGACAAAGGCGAAGGTGTGGAGAAATTACAGCAGGCGCTGAAAATCAAGGGCTATTATGACGGAACCGTGGACGGAAAATTCGGCAATTCCACCCGCACTGCCGTGAAGGCCTATCAAAAGGCTAAGGGCCTGACCCAGACTGGCAAGGCGGATTACGCCACGATCAAATCGCTTTTTGGCTCTGTGCTGACCACTACCGTGGCCCAGGATCCCAAAATGGACGGAATCACGAAAATTTCCCAGATTGCCGTGCCTTCCACCACCAAGAAGGGCAACAGCGGCAAGAACGTATTAGCTTTGCAGCAGGCGCTGAAAATCAAGGGCTATTATAAAGCGCCCATCAACAGCAAATACGATGAGAACACTGTTGTTGCCGTGAAAGCGTTCCAGAAGGCCAACGGGCTGGAGCAGGACGGCGTGGCGGGCAACAACACCATCAAGGCGCTGTTTGGCAAAAACGCTGCGGATTATACCTATACCACCGAGAAACTGGACTGGTTTAACGGCGGAAACACCACTATCCCCAAGGGCGCTACCTTCCAGGTCAAGGACGTGCTGACCGGCAAGGTGTTCACGTGCAGGCGCTGGTCCGGGGCGAACCACATGGACTCCGAGCCCCTGACGGCAGAGGATACCGCCACCATGAAATCCATTTACGGCTCCTGGAGCTGGGATCGCCGGGCAATTCTGGTCAAGTATAATGGCCATGTGTACGCCGCTTCCATGAACGGCATGAACCACGGCACGACCACTATTTCCGATAACAATTTCAACGGCCATTTCTGCATCCATTTCTATAATAGCCGTACCCATGAAACCGACCGGGTGGATGAGGATCATCAGGCCGCTGTGGCACGCGCCATGAAAGCAACCTGGTGAAGCTCGCAAAAAAGACTGCTGAAAGCATTTTCAGCATCCTTTTCGATGAAGGCTTGATACATCAATCTTTCATCGGCTTGCAGCGGAAAAGATTTTTCTACGATATTGCTCCAAAGCTCGTGCTTGCCGGCCGACAAACGCACCGGGCGTATAAAAAAATGAAGGGCTTGCAGCCCTTCATTGCATCCCGGTTCTCGTATTGCAGCGTTCCTTTCGGAACGCTTTTTTTATTTCCGGAAATATCGGTCGATTTCCTGCATGCGGCGCATTTGTGCCACGCCGAACGGGCAGCGGCTTTCGCAATGGCCGCACTGGAGGCAGGCGCTGGCCTGGACGGACAGCTTGGTGTAATGATTTGCCGCGATGGTGTCGCCCACCAGCGCCAGATCATAATATTTGTTCACCAGCCCCACATCGATTCCTGCTGGGCAGGGCTGGCAATGATTGCAATAAACGCAGGTTCCGGAAATGGCATCCGCGGAGAAGGAGCCGATCACGGAGTAATCCTTCTGCGCATCCGTAGCCGAAAGAAATTGCAGCAGCTGATCCAGCTGCGCCATGGTCTGTACACCTGGCACGGCCACCAGCACACCGGGGCGATCCAGGGCATATTGCAGGCATTGGCTGTGAGTCAGCGCCTGGCCAAAGGGCGATTGATCTGCGGAAAGCAGCTGCCCCGCGCAGAAGGGCTTCATCACCGAAATACCCACCCCCTCCTTCTGGCAGCGCTGAAACAGCGCCATCCGTTCCCTGGCCGAGCCAACGCCGTATTCATCGCCTTTTTCGAAATCATAGGCCGGATTGATGGAGAACATCATCATATCCATCAGGCCGGTGTCCAGAATCCGGTTGGCTACGCTGGGAGTATGGGAGGAAAAGCCGAGGTGACGCACCACGCCCTGCGCTTTAAGCGCCTTCAGATAATCCAGCACTCCGATTTCCACCAGCTTGTCAAAGTCAGCAGCCTCATCCACGCAGTGCAGAAAACCGAAATCCACGTAGTCCGTTCCCAGGGTTTTCAGTTCCCACAGGAAGGTTTTCTGGATGGTTTCAAAATCCCGGCACCAGCCGTATTCGCCGTTTTCATCATAGACCGCGCCGAAATGCACCTGAAAAAATGCCTTGTCCCGCTGCCCTTGAAGCGCGCGACCCAGAGGCGCATAAGTGGTTCCGGCGGTACACAGGTCGAAGAAATTAATGCCATGATCCATGGCCTTGCGCACAATGGCCTCAATTTCTTCCGGGGGCGTTTTGCCAATGCCGCCCAGCCCCAGGCCCAGCACGCTGAATTTTTCGCGTTCACTGCCGTGGGGAAGTTGCCTGTATTCCATATAAGATTCCTCCTGCAAAATGCGTTTGGTGGTGTCTGCTATCCCATCCCGTTCTATTATAGCATTCGTGCGCCGCCTTGGCAATCAAAACAGCCTGAGCATGAAGCCCTTTTCTTTTGCAAATATTCCGTTCTTTTGCCGGTTTTTGTTGCAAAAATGGGCTGGGTATGGTATGCTAAAGTGTAAAAATTATGAGGGATTAAAGGAGAGGTGGATTCTCTTATGGATATGAAACAGCGCATTGCGGAATTGGTGCGGGAAATGATGCAAACGGCGTACCCGGATGCGGAAGGTTTGCCGGAGGATATTGCGGCACTACTGGAGGTGCCGCCGGATCCGGCGATGGGCGATTATGCCTTCCCCTGCTTTAAACTGAGCAAGGCGCTGCGGATGGGCCCACCCATGATTGCGAAAAAGCTGAGCGAAGCGGTGGATAGGCCGCAGATTGCCCGGGTGGAATGCGCGGGCGGCTATTTGAATTTCTTTTTTAACCGGGAGAATTTTGCCCGGGAGCTGATGACGGCCATCATGGCCGCCCCCGAAAAATGGGGCGCCAGCGAAAAGGGCCGGGGAAAGACCGTATGCCTGGATTATTCCTCCATCAATATTGCCAAGCGTTTCCATATCG
>CAYRFP010000034.1:0-23863 GCA_964423675.1 uncultured Oscillospiraceae bacterium | reverse complement strand
CGCAGGGCACATAAATATCCGCCATGAAATGCATTTCAATTTTCAGCAGGCCATCCCCTGCGCAGGCTTCGCAGCGCCCGCCCTTGACATTGAAGGAGAACCTGTTTTCCTTATACCCCCGAATTTTTGCTTCCGGCAGCTGGGTGAACACCCGGCGAATCAGATCGAACAGGCCGGTATAGGTGGCAGGATTGGATCTGGGCGACCGCCCGATGGGCGACTGGTCGATATTAATAATTTTGTCCAGCTGTGCTTCTCCATCCAGCCCATCGAAATCCGCCTTACGGGGGCGCGCGTGGTTCAAATCGTGGGCCAGAGCACCATACAGAATGGTATTGACCAGGCTGCTTTTCCCGCTGCCGGATACGCCGGTAACGCAGCAAAGCACGCCCAGCGGAAACCGCACATCGATATTCTTCAGATTATGCTCCCGTGCACCCCGAACGGTCAGCCATCCCTGGGGGACGCGCCGGGAAGCAGGCACAGCGATGCGTTTGCGGCCGGAAAGATACTGGCCGGTAATAGAATCTGGGGCGTTCATAATATCCTGCACCGTGCCCTGCGCTACAATGTGGCCCCCGTGTTCCCCAGCCCCTGGGCCGATGTCTACCAGGAAATCGGCACTGCGAAGGGTTTCCTCATCATGCTCCACCACGATCAGCGTATTTCCCAGTTCCCGCAGATGTCGCATCGTGGCCAGCAATCGGGCATTATCCCGCTGATGTAGACCAATGGATGGCTCATCCAGGATATAGAGCACACCCATCAGTCCGCTGCCGATCTGCGTTGCCAGGCGAATGCGCTGGGCCTCGCCGCCGGAGAGCGTCGCTGCTGCCCGAGACAAGGTCAAATATTCCAGCCCCACATCGCAAAGGAACCCCAGCCGGGCGTCAATTTCCCGCAGGATTGGCGCCGCGATCATCGTGTTTTTTTCCGAGAAGGTTAGCCCATCAAAGAAAACCCACGCCTTGCGAATGTTCAGGTTGCTGACCTGGGCAATGTTTTGTCCGCCCACCGTCACGGCCAGCGCTTCGGGCTTAAGCCGCATGCCGCCGCAAGCCGGGCAGGTTTCCTCCGCCATATATTCTTCATAGGCGGCCTTCATTCCATCACTCTGGGTTTCCCGATAGCGCCGCTCCAGCGAGGGGATCACGCCCTCATAGGTGGTCTGATAATGGCCGGATTCCATCTGAATTTTGATTTTCTGGCTGCCAGTGCCATAGAGAATTTTCTGGCGCACATCAGCGGGCAAATCCCGGTACGGCGTATCCATGGAAAAGCCATAAAAATCCGCCAGCGCCTGAAACATCATATGTGCGGTGGAATTGCTTTCGCCGCTGTTCCAGCCCATGCAATCCACGGCCCCCTGATTCAGGCTTTTTTCCGGATCGGGGATCACCCGCTCCTCGCTGACTTTTTGCAGCGCGCCCAGCCCGCTGCAAACCGGGCAGGCGCCATAGGGGTTATTGAATGAAAACATCCTGGGTGCCAGTTCTTCGATGTTCACGCCGCAATCCGGGCAGGCGTAATTCTGGGAAAAAAGCATTTCCTGCCCATCGGGCACCATCTGCGCCGAGGCCAGACCGCCAGATTCCCGCATAGCAGTTTCCAGGCTGTCCGTCAGCCGCTGCTGGATGCACGGACGCACTACCAGCCGATCTACCACAATATCAATCTGATGCTTCTTCTGCTTATCCATGGCGGGCACATCATCCAGCTCATACATTTCTCCATCGATACGCACACGGACGAACCCGGCCTTGCGCGCGTCCTCCAGCAGCTTCACATGCTCGCCCTTCCGTGCGCGGACAACGGGCGCCATCAGCTGCAGCTTCGTGCCCTCCGGGAGCGCCATCACCGCGTCCACCATCTGATCCACCGTCTGCTGGCGAATCTCCTTGCCGCACTGGGGGCAATGGGGCGTGCCCACCCGGGCATACATCAGACGCATATAATCATAAATCTCTGTAACCGTGCCCACTGTGGATCGGGGATTGCGGGCGGTGGTTTTCTGGTCGATGGAAATGGCCGGGGACAGACCCTCGATGCTATCCACATCCGGCTTATCCATTTGCCCCAGAAACTGGCGAGCATAGCTGGACATGCTTTCCACATATCGGCGCTGGCCCTCGGCGTAGATGGTATCAAACGCCAGAGAGGATTTGCCCGATCCGGACAGTCCTGTAAACACCACCAGCTGATTTCGCGGGATGGTGATATCCACGTTTTTCAGGTTATGTTCCCGTGCTCCGCGCACAATAATCTGATCTTCCATCTAAACCTCCGATCGATGGGTTGCGGGCGAGAATGCGAATCCTTCCGTTCCCGGAAGACCCGCAAACGCGCTTTTGCCCTCCCAAGCTGTATAGGAATTCGAAGAAAATCCCCCTTAAGCAGAGCAATTATAGCACATTTGTTCGCATTTTGGAAGCGTAAAAGAAAACTTTCTTGAGGTTTTTTACCTCAGGAAAAAGATGATGGATTTTCTGCCACTGCTTCCAGCGGGATTTCCGGGGTCAGCGCACGAAGCGAATCCAACGACAGCAGCGATATCAGCTCTTCCGGGGACGAAGCACGATGCATCAACAACTCTCGCAGCCTTCCTTTCCCCGCCTGAAACTCAGAAAGAATCAGCCCACGCAGCCAAATCAGCATGCTGGGTTCTACCCAATAGCGAAAGGGAATCCCTCCCGCCCGATGCTCCAGCTGCTTGCAGCGCAGATACATCGGCGTGCCGTCCAGCACATCGTGCCAGATATCCACGTATGCAAAATCAAATTGTCCGTTGCCCATCTGGTTTTCCAGAAAATCGTATGCATCCGCCTGCACCACCCGGATTTTCTCCCGATGGGGAAACTGCGGCAGCAGATGTTTCTCAAACAGTTCAATCGCCGCGCGTTCCCGTTCGATTATCGTGATCTGCGTCACGCCCTCCATGCAGGCGGTCATAAACGGATAATACCCCAGCCCCAGGCCAAACACAGCGATGCGGCCAAACGCCGCGTCAATATCCGCCTGCATGGTTTCCACTTCATTCGGGGTAATAGCCATCCAGAGCCGCCCCTTTTCCAGCACGGCTGGGAAAGAAAACTCCTGCGTGAAATAGCCCAGCGGCGGGATCTCCCGGCCATCTGGAAGCAAGCAGGTATCGTTATAGCAAAACAGTTCATAGGGCTTATACCGCTGATGCGTCATTTGCCAGTTGCCCAAAGTTTGCTCCGGGAAACGAACCTGGCGATAATAGGGATTTTGCCGATATTCCTCCGCATCCAGCCGCCGCAACGCCGGCACAAAATACCGCTCTTCCAATCGGCGATGGCGCGGATTGCGATCGCTTTCCAGGCCACAGCCGGCAGCCAGCAGCGTTTCAAAGGCCACATCGCAGGGCAGATCGCAGTCTCTGGCAAAGGCTTCCACCTCGGCGGCGCTGAAATAATCCGAGCGCTCATTCAGCAGGGCAGAAAACAGTTCCATGGCCTGCAAATTTTCCTCCGCCAGTTCCAGCAGCCGCTGCATCGCCAGGTTTCCGTGCAAATCCATTTCCTGCTTTCCTCCATGCAAAAGGCTTTTTCCGGCCTTCTTATTTCCGATCCTTTACCATCGTCAGGGCGATGCGTTTTTTCTTCTCATCCACATCCACCACCCAGACCTTCACCACATCCCCCACCTTTACCACCTCGGAGGGATGCCGAATAAACCGATCCGCCATCCTGGAAATATGCACCAGCCCATCCTGATGCACTCCGATATCCACGAAGGCGCCAAAGTCGATCACGTTGCGTACTGTGCCGGTCAGTTCCATCCCAGGCTGCAAATCCTTCATATCCAGCACATCGGTTCGCAGCACCGGCGCGGGCAGATCCTCGCGGGGATCCCGTCCCGGCTTTTGCAGTTCGGAAATAATATCTCGCAGCGTGGGCAAGCCCAGCCCCAGTTCCGCGCTCAGTTTTTCCAGGCCGTAAGCCTCCGCCCGCTCTCCAACGCCAGGCACACCGCCATTTTTCACATCCTGCAATGCGAAGCCTAATGCAGAAAGCAGCGCCTTTGCCCCATCATAGCTCTCCGGATGTACGGCGGTAGCATCCAGGGGATTCTTGCTTCCTGCCACCCGCAAAAAGCCTGCGCATTGTTCAAATGCCTTGGGCCCCAGCTTGGAAACCTTTTTCAGCGCCGCCCGGGAGGGAATGCCGTTTTCCTCTCGATAAGCCACGATATTCTTGGCCAGCGCCGGGCCGATGCCCGCCACATGGGAAAGCAGCTCCGTCGACGCCGTGCTCACCTCTACGCCCACCCGGTTTACGCACTGCTCTACCACGCCGTCCAGGGCGGCAGTCAGTTCGTTTTGCTTCAAATCATGCTGATACTGCCCCACGCCAATGGCCTTGGGATCGATCTTCACCAGTTCAGCCAGAGGATCCTGCATGCGCCGGGCAATGGAAACCGCGCTGCGCAGCGACACATCGTATTCCGGGAATTCCTGAGCCGCCAGCTTACTGGCCGAATAAACAGACGCGCCCGCCTCGCTGACGATCACATACGCAACCCCTGGCATATCCGGCAAAAGAGAAGCGATAAACTGCTCGCTTTCCCGGGACGCGGTGCCGTTCCCAATAGCGATCGCCGTCACGCCGTGCTCCGCCACCATATGCCGAATCAGCTTGGCGGCCTGTTCCTTTTGGAAAGTCTGCCCTGGCAGCGTGAAATGGCCCACGCCGGTTTCCAGCACCTTCCCATTTTCATCCACCACAGCCAGCTTGCAGCCTGTGCGGAAGCCGGGGTCCACCCCCAGCGTCACCTTGCCATGAATGGGCGGCTGCATCAAAAGCTGATGCAGATTCTGGGAAAACACACGGATGGCAGCGGTATTGGCCCGATCCGTCAGTTCGGCGCGAATTTCCCGTTCCAAAGAAGGGAACATCAGCCGCTCCCAAGCATCCTCGCAGGCCAGCGCCACCTGCTCCGCGCCCTGGCTGCCTAGGCGCACAAACGCCTGCTTCACCGCCAGCATCGCCTTTTCCTCCGGGGCCTTCAGCGTCACCTTCAGGAATTCCTCCCGTTCGCCCCGATTGATCGCCAGCACCCGATGGCTCGCCATCCGGGGCACCGGCTCGCTGTATTCATAATACATGCGGTAAACGCTGTCTTCTTCTTTGGCGTTTCGAGTTTCGATTACGCCCTCCCGCAGCAGCAGCGCCCGCAGTTCCTTGCGCAGCGCCGCATCATCGCTGACCGATTCGGCAATAATATCCCGCGCGCCCTGAAGCGCGTCATCCGCGCTTTCCACGCCTTTTTCTTCATCTACATATTTTTCTGCTTCGGCCTGCACATCACCCTTGGGCAATTGCATCAGCAGCCACAGCGCCAGCGGCTCCAGCCCCTTTTCCTTAGCCATAGTAGCCCGGGTGCGGCGCTTGGGGCGGAAGGGACGATATAAATCCTCCAGTTCGGCCAGCGTCATGGCTGCAGCCAGCTTTTGCTGCATTTCCTCCGTCAGCTGTTCCTGCTCCGCCAGTGCCCGGCGGATTTCCTCCCGCCGCTTTTCCAGCCCTCGCAGGTATTCCAGCCGCTCGGCAATCTCCCGCAGCACCTGATCATCCAGGGAGCCGTGCGCTTCCTTGCGATACCGGGCAATAAAAGGGATGGTGTTTCCCGCGTCCAGCAAATCCACGACGGCCTGCACCTGCTGGGGCCGCAAATGAAATTCCTGCGCTAAAATCGTTACAAAATCCATAAGGCACCTCCTTGTGCGCAACATATCTATTATACGAAAAATTCCTCCTTCGCGCAAGGGGCGAAGGAGGAACGCGCCGGGACGGACGGCGGCCTTTTTCGGTTTGTTCATCCGTTTTCTGTGCTGCTCACGTATTTGCGCATATGCATCAGCGCGTTCTTTTCCAGCCGGGAAACCTGCGCCTGGGAAATGCCGATTTCGCCGGCCACCTCCATCTGCGTTCTACCCTCAAAAAAACGAAGCCGCAGAATTTTCTTTTCCCGGTCGTTCAGACGGCGCATAGCTTCCTTGATCGCAATTTTCTCCAGCCAGCCTTCGTCCTGATGCTTTTCATCCTTTACCTGATCCATAATGTAAATAGCATCGCCGCCGTCGTTATACACCGGCTCAAACAGGGAAATCGGATCCTGAATTGCTTCCAAAGCAAAAACCACGTCCTCCTGGGGCACACCAAGTTCCTGTGCCATTTCGCCCAGCGTTGGCTCCCGGTTCAGAGAAATTACCAGGCGATCCCGGGCTTGCAAAGCCTTATACGCCGTGTCCCGCAAGGAACGGCTGACACGAATAGGATTATTATCCCGCAAATACCGGCGAATCTCTCCTATAATCATTGGCACCGCATAGGTGGAAAACCGCACGTTCTGGGTCACATCAAAATTATCCAGAGCTTTAATCAACCCAATGCATCCCACCTGGAACAGATCATCCACGTTTTCGCCCCGATTATTAAACCGCTGCACCACGCTGAGCACCAGCCGCAGATTTCCCCGGATAAATTCCTCCCGGGCTGCCCGGTCTCCGCCATGCACCAGCGGAAATAATTCCCGCATCCGTTCATTGGATAAAACCGGCAATGCCGACGTATCCACCCCGCAAATTTCCACCTTGCTCGTTGCCATGTTTCCCGCACCTCCGTTCTTATGCAGTATGACACCGGCAAGAGGGAGTTATGCAGGGATACGCAACAATCTGGCAAAAGAAAAAAAGCCCGCGTAGGCAGGCTTTCATTTCATTTAATTCTGGTATTCCTTCCGTTTCTGGATCCGGGGCAAGGGAACGGTGACAGCAGAGGCGGCGGAACGGCCCTTGGTCACATTCAGCACCAGCGCCACGCCGATGATATTGGTCACAAAGTTGGAGCCGCCATAGCTCAAAAACGGCAGAGGGATGCCGGTAATGGGCATATAGCCAATGGACATGGCTACATTCTGGAACACATGGAAAAACAGCATGGACATTACGCCTATGATAACCAGTTGGCCAAACTTATCGTTAGTAAACCGGGCAAGATACAGCATTCGCAGCACAATAAACAGATAGACTGCCAAAACCGCCATACAGCCCACAAACCCGAAGCATTCCCCCACCACAGAGAAAATCGAGTCCGTGGAGGATTCTGGAACAAATTGCAGCGTAGTCCAGGAGCCGTCCTGGAACGTGCCCACCCCGGTGAGCTGCCCGGCACCAATCGCCGTTTGAGATTTTATAATCTGATAGCCGCCCGATGCGGAATATTTTTGAGGATCCAGGAAAGCCAGCAGCCGCAGAATACGATAGTCCGTATCCTCGGCCATCAGCCCATAGGCCACGATCATGCCAACGCCGATCGCGCCCACTGCCGCGATGCCCAGCAGAATGCGGAAATCCACTCCAGCAAAATACATCATAACCATGAACATAAAGATGATTACGATAACTGTGCCCGTTTCGCCCTGAACCAATACCACCAGCGACGGCACGCCGACCATCAGCATCGTTCGCATGAAATCCTTAAACTTACCCATTGGCTTTTCCGAGCGGGAAAGCTGGCGGGCCAGCAAAAGGAGAATAGACAGCTTGGCAAACTCGGACGGCTGTATCGATCGGCCCAGAATATTAGATTTCAGCCATCCCTTCAGGCCGTTGGAAACCTCGCCGGCCACCAGCGTCACCACCAGCAGCCCCAGCACAGCGTAATACGCCAAGCGAGCGCGGGCGCGATAAATTTCCGTAGGCACGGCCATGACCACCGCGATAATCACCGGCGAAACCAGCAGGAAGATGGATTGCCACATGCTGGAACGGGAATTGAGGATCTTGTTCAGCAGCGGCAGACCGCTGCTAACATCGGTATCATAGGTCGCCATTGTAATGCAATAAACGCCGAAAATGGACAACGCATAAACCGCCACCAGCAGCGGCCAGTCAAAATGCGCCAGCGAACGACGGCGCGAATCCTGCATCAAAGCCGATCACCTCCCTTGTTAAAGAAGCGCAGAATCGGGCTGGCCTGGTATCGTGCCAAAGGAACATCTGCTCCCAGCAGCCGGGCTGCCAGGGTTTCAATCGCCTGGGCAATCTGCTCATCCCCGGCATGCAGAGCCGTTTCATGGCGCAGCAGCGCCCGATAAATGCCCTCGCTTTCCGGGATCACACCCATCAGCGGCATATCCAGCACGGCTGCCAGCTGCTGCGGCGGAAGCATTTCGCCCCTGCGCACCAGCTTGCGGCTCACCCGATTGAGCACCAGCGCGGGGTGCGCATCCATATTCTTTTCGCAAAGCAAGGCGCCCAACCGTTCGGCGTCGCGGATAGACACATCATCTGGCGTTGCCACGATCACCGGGGTAATCTGCGCGCCCAGCAAATTTTTGAGCCCGCGGCCAATCCCGGCCGGCGCATCCAGCAACACCATATCCCGCCGCTTCGCCAGCCAGCCCACTACGCGCTCGATTTCCTTCGCCTTCATATCCGACGGACGTAGCATCACCGGCGCGGCCAGCAGCGTCAGCCCTGGCAAACCCGGAGCTTGCACCAGCGCCTGTTCCGGAACGCATTCTTTCTGCGTCCAGTCCCCCAAATCATACACCACGCGATCCTGCATGTTCAGCATCAGATCCGCACAGCGCAGGCCTGCATCGCCGTCCACCAGCGTCACCTTCAGCCCCTGCCTGGCATAGCATTCCGCCAGTGCTGCTGAAATCGTGCTCTTGCCTACGCCGCCTTTGCCAGACATAATCGCAAAAATTTTACTCATGGAACCTCCGCAATAAGGACGAGCCGGAGCCGATGAGCGCCTGTTTTGGCATCCTGCGCCCCGACCGAAAGACAAATGAGGAATGAAATCAACAGGTCGTTTTTCCAGAAGCCCTGGAATGAACACCCATTTTAAGGCGCCAGAGAGTTACCGCCTGGCAGATCGATTTCCTCATTAGAATTCGCCTTTTCATCCAGATAATAGCCCACAAAGTCGCGCACGGCGGGCACACACTGTGCGCCGGCATAGCCATTTGGAATAAAGCAGACAATGGCCAGTTCAGGATCCTCCTTCGGCGTAAGCGCAACGAACCAGGCGTTGTTTTCCAGGTCCAGCTTAATGCCACCGATAGTCACCTGAGATGTACCGGTCTTTCCGGCCATTACATCCGAAGCGGTATACTTCCAGCCTGAAAGGAAGGTCTTGGCGGTACCGCCTTCGTCAACCACGCCTTCCATCCCCTTCAGAATATAGGGAATATACTGCTTGGCGCTTTCCAGCACATTGAATTTTGTCGCTTCCCGCTGAGAAAGCACCTCGCCCTCCGGGGAAACGATCGAATCGATAATCTGCGGATTCCAGACGGTGGCATCCGTGCCCAGTGCGCCCACATAGCGCACCACTGCGATGGGCGTCAGCAGCGTGATCGACTGGCCAATGCCTACCTGAATCTCCTGGCTGCCGCCCCATTTAATCGTGTTCAGATACGTCCATAGATCGCGCATCAGCGCCGCCTGCATAACCATGGAGCGGGTCATGTTCAGTTCCGTCATGAAAATGGGGCGGGCATTGGTAACCCAGTCGTCAGAACTGGTGTTAACAGCCATGTCCATCAGCAGCTTGATGCACCGATCCAGGCGCGCCGTGTCATATTCAATGCCCATGCTGGCGCCGTAATTAATCAGATGCTGTTTAATAGCATTGGCAACGATGATGGGCGTATCCGTCATTTGCTCCTTCAGGCTGACGGTCTGGTCATACAGATTGGTCTGATTGCCCACGATGGAGCGCAGCTCACCGGGCAGATCAATGCCGGTTTTGCTGGTCATGCCCATTTGCGCAGCATATTTGTAAAGCCGCTCGGAGCCGTCATCCCCATACAGCCGGGAAGCCAGCGTATAGAAGAAATAGTTACAGGATTTGGTGATGCCCTCCACAATGGTCAGATCCTGATGATTGGACGGATAGCTGGTCCAGCACTTAGGCGCTTCATTCTTATTATTGGTGTATTTATCAAAGCGCCCCATATCGCTGATGGTATCGGTGGGAGTCAGCACGCCGTTTGTCAAGGCGGCCAGGCCGGTACACATTTTGAAAATAGAGCCTGGCTCAGCACGCGTCTGAATGGCATAATTCATCAGTAGGCCCCGCTCGTCCGTAACGATTTGCCGGGCCATGTCGCCGCCCTCCACCATGGCGTTCAGATCGTAATTGGGATACTGGGCCATGGCCTTTAGATCGCCGGTTTTTACGTCCATCACGATCAGCACGCCGGTCGTGGCCAGTTTCAGGGGGTACTTTTCCCAATTTCGGCTGGAAATCTTATCCTTGTTGGTTTCCAGCCATTTGGAATCCTGCATTTTCTTTTCCTGATTGGTGCGGCACGATTCCACGTTGTTTTTAATAAACCGCTCAGCGGCGGCCTGCCAATCCGCATCGATGGTCAGCTTCACGGTGTTTCCGTCTGTAGGCTCGGAATAGGAAAGCACACGGGTAACACGGCCGCTGGGCGAGGTTTCCACCACCCGCTGGCCCTGCCGCTCGGAAATGCAGGCAGTGAGCCAGTTTTCCATGCTGGACTCAATGCCGTCCAGGCCGATGGTATCGTTCAGAGCATAGCCAGCCGGCTGGAGCTCATTGTAATAGCGGGTAGCATTCTGGATTTTGCCAGTATAACCGATGATATTGGAGGCCAGAGAACCTTTGGGATAAACGCGTTTTTCCCCCACTTCTACGCCGATCCAGGGCATGGTCATGTTTTTGCCCTCGATCTCGCTGACTGCATCATAGGATACATCGTTAGCAATGGCAACGGGCAAAGAGTTAAAGGCGTTGTCCTGCATGGTGGTATTCACAGCCACCACCTTGAGCACCGTCTCTTCATCCACGATTATGGTTTCTACCACCGGATTCGTATCCGGTGTATCCTTGTCGGTCACCACGGAATTGCCGTTCTTGTCCAGCTTCAAGGCGTAGGTTCCGTCCTCCAGCGCCGTAAAGCCATAGCGCTGGCGCAGGCGGGTAAAAAACTTTTCCGCCGTATCCACAGAAGTGGACATGAAGTTGTTATCATAAAACATTTCCTTGCGCTTTTCCCTAGTGGCATCGGAAATACCTGAGCCAAAATTAAATTCCCATTGGCCAGTTTCGGCGTTGCGGCGAAGAGATGTGCTCACGGAAAGAGAGGAGCCGTAGCGCTCGATAATCTCAATGGCCTCCAGAATCATTTTCGTTGGGTAATCCCAATCGTTGTTTTCCCGGTAAAAGGTCACGTTATAGGACTTTTCGCTCATGGCCAGCACCACGGAATTCACATCAGTAATCATGCCGCGGCTGCCCTTAATGGAAATCGTTTTGATGGATTCATCCGAGGTGTTTTCGGCATACTGTGCGCCACTGACAATTTGCAGCTGGAACAGCCCATAGGTCAAAACCCCGAAAAGCATCACCACGGCCGAAGCAAAAATCAAAAAACGAAGATTCAGTGTCTGATCTTTTTTGCGCTTTTTTCGCGTCTTGGAAAATTCATCCTTCACAGCAATTCACCTCCCCGCTGCGGCTTACGCCGGCAACGATACACTCCCAGAAAGTAACGAACGGGCAGCATCAGGGCAGCGGCCAGCGCCGCCGTATACAGCAACGACGCCACCGCCCGCGCCACATGGGTAAAGCTCAGATCCACGCCGATCAGATACATATATGCGCACATGACCACGCTCATAATCAGATCCATCAGCCCGGCACAGACCGGAATACGGATGAAAGCAGGCAAATCGTTTTCCCGGTGGAACAGGCCCTTTTTGATGGTGCGGCGATATTCCCGCTGACGGTCACTCATATCCGCAAAGAACTGGGCGCAGAGCATCGTGATCACCGGGTAAGCAATGAGATACAGCGCGCTGACACCGGAAAGCATGCATTCCATCAAAATGCCCACGATACAGGACGCACAGAAGGCATATTTTTTTCCGCATGTGACGATCAATATCGCCAGCACAGCAAAGAGGACGCTGCCTTGCACCCCGCCAAAACTCAGATAGCCCATCACGCAGGCCTGAATCAGATAGGCCATCAGCGTCAGCGCCAACGCCTTCAGGCCGCGTTTCATCTCCTTCAATCTTCATCCTCCATTGTCATGCCGCCAGGATCCGGCGTCGGGGCCGGGCTGGGCGTGGGCGTATAGGTGGGCCGAGGCGTGGGAGACGGGGTTTCGTCGCTGCGCGCGGCCGTCTGGTATTCAAGGTTGGCCGGAATGGCCGTCACCGGGGGCTGCGTTACCCCAGCTGGCAGCGGCGTGCCGGCAGGAATGGCTGTCATGCCCGCTGGAATCGCCGTGGACTGAGCGCCAGGGGAGGGGGAAGCAGCGGGCGCGATAGATGCGGATGCATCAGGCTCCGGCGTCTGCCCCTCAGGCGTTGCTTCTGGAGAAGGCGAGGGAGAGAAGATAAAATCGCTCACTGCGCCTACCTGGAACGTGGGAATGGGCCGCGGCGTGGACAAAGGCTCCAGCGATGTAACGCTAGAAGAAGAACGGGACTGCGCCGCTTCTGCATATGAGGGCTTATAGCGATAGACCGTTACATATTCCAGATGCTGAAAATCCACCACCGGTTCCAGCACCACATAGGATTTGTTATCCTCCATGCCACGGGTGCTTTCCCGCACCTCGCCGATGGGAATACCCTTGGGGAATTCCAGGCCCACACCAGAGGTGACCACCATATCCCCAGGCCGGGGGAGGGAATTATCCGGCAAATAATACATGCGGCACATCGGCTCGCCGTTGGTGCCCAAGGTACCTTTGACGCTGCCCTGATCCCGGCTGGATTGAATCAGCGCCGCCACGGTGCAGTCGCTGTCGATAATACAACGAACCTGGCACTTTGTTTCTTCCACATTATAGGTGACGCCCACCAAACCGCCCTGCGCCACCACGGCCATGTATTCCTCCACGCCATTTTGACTGCCCACATCCAGCGTCAGCGTGGAGAAATAATTGCCCGAATCCGTGCCAATCACGGTAGCGGCCACGGGATTCATATCCCGGTTGCGCTCCTGCTCGTCCAGCAGGTCATAAAGCGATTCGTTGATGCGCCGCAGTTCTTCAAGCTGGGCGCTTTGATTGGCATAATCATCCAGCAAAAGCGACAGCTGCTCATATTCATATTCAATGTTTCCCCGGATTTTCAGCATGCGCAGATAGCTCACCACGCTGTCCGTCACCTGAGAAAACGCGGACTGCACCGGCGTGATCACCTTTGTGACCATCTGCCGGGGCAGCGCCAGCAGCGGCGAATCCACAAAATTGGAGACCACCATCAACGCTACCGTCACGAACAGCACGCCGCAGATGCAGATAATCGCCAGGGATTTTACAAAGCTGCGCCGGTCATCATCGGCAGACTTTCGCTTCTTCTTGCGCTTCTTTTTCTTCTTTTTTTCGTCCTGCGCCTTAATCCGATCCGGGTTTTCGCCGATTTCTTCCATCTGATCGGCCGCCCTGCGCCGGGCCGCCTCCTGATCCGCCTTGGCCCAGGCTTCCCGGGCCAGCGCGGGCTTATCTGGGTCAACCCGCTGCGCCCGGCGCTCCCGCTCCGCCCATTTTTCCTGCTCTGCCTCCGGATCATCCTCCGCCTTTTCGGGCACAGCAAAAGCACCGCCATCCTCCGGCCCTTCCTCCGGAATCAGCGGTTCAGGCACTGCCCGCCGAACCGAGGGACTCTTTTCCTGGGCAGGCTCCTGCGACGTTTGCTCCGGCTCTTTTTTCTCTGGCGCATCCGGCTGAGGAGATACCGTCTTTTCGTTCTCCTGCGCCTCTTCCTCCGACTGGGACACAAGGGCCGATGGATTTATCTCCCGGCCCATGCCCAAAGCCTGCAAGCTGTCGCTTTCCGAAAAAATGCGTTGCTGGTTTCTTGCCATGCGTCTTTACTCCTCGCCTTCCTCCCGCAGGAAGCTGGACTTACTGATGCGGTGCAATAGTTCGATATTATCTGCCAGATAGCCCGCGCCCTGAGCCGCGCAGCTCATGGGATCCCGGGCCAGAAGCACCGGAATATCCAGTTCGGACGCGATATATTGATCCAGCCCAAACAGCTGGGCTCCGCCGCCGGTTAAATGAATGCCTGAGCGCATCACATCGCCGGCCAGTTCTGGCGGCGTGCGCTCCAGCACCTGTTGAATGGCCGAAAGAATGGCCTGGCAGGGCGCTTTCAGCGCTTCATACACCCGGGAGGAGGAAAGCTCTGCGGTCTGGGGCAGGTTGGTAATCATATCCCGTCCCCGCACCAGTACGCGCCTTTCCTCCTTCAGCGGCAGCGCCGCCCCCAGCGAAATTTTCACATCCTCGGCAGTGCGGTCGCCAATAAGCATATTAAATTCCCGTTTCACATAGGCAATAATGGCTTCATCCATTTTCACGCCGCCAATGCGGATACTCTTGGACGCCACCACCCCGCCCAGGCTGATCACGGCAGCCTCGGTTGTTCCGCCGCCAATATCCACGACCATGGAGCCCGTGGGATCAAACACCGGCAGCCCAGAGCCCAGCGCCGCCGCAAACGGCTTTTCCACCAGGCTAAGCTGCCCATCCCGCACACCGGCATAAACCGCTGCCTTGCGCACCGCCCGCCGCTCGATAGGCGAAATGCGACAGGGGATGGTAATTACCGCCCGGGGCTTTACCAGCCGGGACGCACCGATGGCTTTGCGAACAAAGTATTGCAGCATATACTGCGTCATATCAAAATCCCGAATCATTCCCTCCGACAGTGGGCGCACCGCCGTCACATCCCCCGATGTGCGCCCCAGCAGCACCCGCGCCTCCTCGCCGATAGCGCGGATGGCATGCCGGCCGCCCCGATCTGCCACCAGAATGGAGGGCTCATCAATCACGATGCCCTTTTTCTTCACGTATACCTGCGTGTTGGCCGTGCCCAGGTCAATGCCGATATCCGGCGCGATAATGGCCATGGTTTTTCATCCGTCCGTTTCTATCACAAATTCTCCGCGCCGAAGCCAAGAAGCATTTCCCGCACCAGCGCCAGCGGCAGCCCGATCACATTGGAATAGCTGCCCTCTATTTTTTCCACAAACATGCCCGCTTTGCCCTGAATGGCATAAGCGCCCGCCTTATCCCGGGGTTCGCCAGAGGCGATATAGCGGTCGATCTGCGCCTCTGACAGCGGCGAAAAGAACACCTTGGTGGCGTCCCATCGTGTGTCCTGCCGTTCATCCTGCATCACGCTCACGCCGGTGTATACCCAATGCACCCCACCGGACAGAAGACGCAGCATGCGCCGAGCGTCCTGATCATCCTGGGGCTTGCCCAGCGCTTCCCCTGCGGCGAACACCATTGTGTCCGCCCCCAGCACAATTCGTCCCGGATGGCTTTGGGCCACAGCCGCCGCCTTGCGCCGGGCGTTTTCCATCACCAGTTCCTGCGGATTGCCGGCCTTCACTTCCTCTGCATCCGCCACAATGACTTGGAAGGGAATGCCCATGGAGTCTATCAGTTCCCTGCGCCGGGGCGAACCCGACGCTAAAATTAACGGCATTGCCATGCGCGTTCATCCTTTCTGCATGCGCCTTTTTGCGTACACAAAAAACGCGCCACTTATTATAACATATTTCCCACGAAGAAGTACAGCATTTTTGAAACAAATCGAAATAAATTTGTAAAATTTTATAATTCTTCAAAAAGCGTATCCTGGGGAAGCGCCGAAAAGATTTCCCCATATAGAGAATTTGCCGCGTTCCCGTTGACAAACAACCGCTGGGTGATATAAAATAGGCTGTTGGAAATTGGGCCAACTGAAAGGGAGAAATTACTGATGATTCGCAACGATATCCGCAACATCGCCATTATCGCCCACGTAGACCACGGCAAGACCACGCTGGTGGACCAGATGCTTCGCCAGGGCGGCGTGTTTCGCCAGAACCAGCAGGTGGCCGAGCGTGTGATGGACTCCAACGATCTGGAACGGGAACGCGGCATTACCATCTTGGCCAAAAACACGGCCGTGCATTATAAAGACGCAAAAATCAACATCGTGGACACCCCTGGCCACGCTGACTTTGGCGGCGAGGTAGAGCGCGTGCTCAAGATGGTGGACGGAGTTTTGCTGCTGGTGGACAGCTTCGAAGGCCCCATGCCCCAGACCCGGTTCGTGCTGCAAAAGGCGCTGGGCCTGAAGCTGCCGGTGCTGCTGGTGATTAATAAGGTAGATCGGCCTGACGCGCGCTGCGCCGAGGTAGTAGACGAACTGGTGGATCTGCTCATCGAGCTGGACGCCGATCCGCAAACCCTGGACCGCCCCATTATTTATGCCTCCGCCCGAAAGGGCACCGCAACCCTGGATCCCGATGTACCGGGCGAGGATCTGCGGCCGCTGTTTGACACGATTATGGAATATATTCCCGCCCCCGAAGGCGATCCCGATGGCCCGGCGCAGGTGCTGGTTTCCACCATCGACTACAACGAATACGTGGGTCGTATCGGCATTGGCCGCATTACCCGCGGTACCCTGCGGGACGGCACCATGGTGGTTCGCTGCAACGCATTGAACGAAGGGCTGACCACGCCTCCCTGGCGGCTGACCGCCCTGTCGGTTTATGATGGGCTTAAGCGTGTTCCCGCCGAATCCGTCAGCATGGGCGATATCGTGGCGCTGACCGGCCTGCCGGATATTTCCATCGGCGATACGGTCTGCGATCCTGCCGCGGTGGAAGCGCTGCCCTTTGTGGCCATTACGGAGCCCACCGTGACCATGACCTTCTCTGTAAACGATTCGCCCTTTGCCGGGCGGGAAGGACAGTTCGTCACCAGTCGCCATCTGCGGGCGCGGCTGTATCGGGAGTTGGAAACCGATGTTTCCCTGCGTGTCAAGGATGGAGAAACCCCGGATCAGTTCGAGGTCTGTGGCCGGGGCGAATTGCATCTGTCCGTGCTGATTGAAACCATGCGCCGGGAAGGCTATGAGTTCCAGGTCAGCAAGCCAGAGGTTATCTATCATATTGAGCCGATAGAGCGGATGGTGGCCGATGTGCCCCAGGCCTATGCAGGCGCGGTAATTGAGAAGATCGGCCGTCGCCGGGGCACGCTGGATTCCATGGCCGGGGGCGACCGGGTTCGGCTGGAATTCATGGTGCCCTCCCGCGGACTGTTTGGCTATCGCAGCGAATTCATGACCGACACCCGGGGCGAAGGCGTGATGAGCGCAGTGTTCGATCATTATGAAGAATTCAAGGGCGATATCCCCCATCGGAACGTGGGCGCGCTGGTTTGCTATGAAACCGGCGAAACCACCCAGTACGCCCTGTATTATGTGCAGGATCGCGGTACGCTCTTTATCAGCAACCAGACTCCGGTTTACGCCGGTATGATCTGCGGCGAATCCAGCCGTCCGGGCGATATTGTGGTCAACGTCTGCAAGCAAAAGCACGTGACCAATATGCGCAATGCTTCCGCTTCTGAGGATAGCCTGCGGCTGGTGTCCGTCCATCCGCTGACGTTGGAAGAATGCCTGGAATTTATCGATGACGATGAACTGCTGGAAATCACGCCCAAGTCTCTGCGGATGCGCAAACGCGTGCTCAGTCATGAGCAGCGGGCCAAGGATTTGAGCAAGATGAAGAAGTAATCATACAGAAGCTTCCAAAAAACGCATACAGGCCGTTGAAATTTTATCAACGGCCTGTTTTTGTGTATTTTTTGTCTTTTGCTGTGGAAAACTTTACAAACCCTCCTTTTTTGTTTATACTGAACAGGATAGGATTCTGTGCAATCAAAAAGGAGGAAAGGATATGCAATACGTTCCCTTTGGCAGTCATGGTTTTTCAGTATCCCGATTGGGAATGGGCATGATGCGGCTGCCCACCCGCGAGGAAAACGGGCAAAAGACGATCGATCGGGAAGCAGCTATTGCGCTGGTGCGCCACGGCATCGATCAGGGCATTTCGTATGTGGATACTGCGTACGGCTATCATAACGGAGAAAGCGAAATCGTGACCGGGCTGGCGCTGAAAAACGGCTACCGGGAAAAGGTGACGCTGACCACGAAGCTTCCCCTTTGGCTGGTAAAGGAAGAAAAGGACATGAACCGGCTGCTGGATGAGCAGCTGAAAAAGCTGGACGTGCCCTATGTGGATTTTTATATTCTCCATGCTGTCAACCGTGATCGGCTGCATCAGATGCAGGCGTTGCATTATCAGGATTTTCTGCGCCAGGCGCTGCGGGACGGCCGCATCCGTCATACCGGCTTTTCCTTCCATGACGATCAGGCGGCTTTTTTAGAAACTCTTCAGGATTTTGATCAATGGGGCATGGCGCAGATCCAGTTTAATTATCTGGATGACGATCGTCAGGCGACCGAGGAAGGGCTGCATGCAGCGGGACGGATGGGCGTTCCCATCGTGGTTATGGAGCCACTGCGGGGCGGGGCGCTGGCCAATCCGCCGGATAATGTGCGGGCGCTGATGGAAGCAAACCAAAAGCAGCGCAGTGCCGTGGAGTGGGCTTTTGCTTATGTGGCCAATTTCCCGGAGGTGGCCACGATCCTCAGCGGCATCAACACCATGGAACAGATGGACGACAACCTGCGCATTTTCAATTCTCTGCGGCCAGACAGCCTGACAGAGGAAGAAAAGCAGCTGATCCGCCAGTTGAAGCAGGCATATCTTTCCCGCATGCCCGTGGGCTGCACCGGCTGCGAATATTGTATCCCCTGCCCCGGCGGAGTGAGCATTCCCAATGTGTTCCGGGCGTACAACGAAAGCAAAATGTTCAATGATCACCAACGGTTCCTCCGCGCCTATGAAAACATGGAAAAGGAAAGCCGGGACGGCGGAAAATGCCTTTCCTGCGGCCGATGCGAATCGCTTTGTCCACAGCATCTGCCCATTGCGCATTGGCTGCAAACCATTGACCGGGAATACCGGGAGAAGCCGTGACGCAAAACGGCCGGATGCGGGAAGCGTATTCCCCGCATCCGCTTTGCGGCTTCGAAATTCTCTTTGAGGTTCAATCATCATGAATCGCTTGCTGTTCGGCTTTGTGCCTATTTACGGGCTGCTGATTTCCCTGGCCATTGCTACGGCGCTGTTTCTATGCAGCAAAGAAGAAAAGCGGCTGGGGCTACCCAGGGATACAGTGGTTGATCTGGCGCTGCGGCTGGTGCCCGCCGGCGTTGTGGGCGCACGGCTGTATTATGTGGCCTTCCGTTGGGATCTATATAGCCAGAATCCGCTGCAAATTCTGAAGCTTTGGGAAGGCGGCCTGGCGATTTACGGAGGCGTAGTCGGCGGAGCGCTGGCTGCTTTTTTCTTCGCCCGGAGGCGAAAGCTATCTTTTGCGCTGCTGGCCGATATGATAGCGCCTGCCCTGATTCTGGCGCAGGCCATTGGCCGCTGGGGAAACTTTTTTAACGGCGAAGCCTACGGAAGCCCGGTTGCAAACCCAGACTGGCATTTTTTTCCCGTGGCGGTATACGTTGACGGTGCCTGGCATTTGGCCACTTTCTTTTACGAATCCTGCTGGGATTTTCTCGGTTTCCTTCTGCTCTGGCTGCTGCGCAAGCGGCCCAAGGCTCCCGGCAGCCTGTTTCTGATGTATTTATGCTGGTATGGCCTGGGCCGGATGGTGATTGAAGGGCTGCGGATGGATAGCCTAATGCTGGGGCCGGTGCGGGTATCGCAGGCGCTGTCTGCGCTGTTGGCGCTGTCCGCCGGCATTGTCCTGGCCGTGCGGCAAAAACGCGCAAAAGCAGGGGCATAAAAAAGGAGGACGTTTCGTCCTCCTGATTCGTTTTCCCGTTACAGGGTATTACGCATTTGCTGAAATTTCTGTTTCGCCGTCTGCACATCCTGGGGCTGGGCGGGCTTGGTCTGGTACCAGCCGCATTGCTGCATCAGCTGGAAGATTTGCAGCTGATCCTGGCCCATCTGCATATACGTGTCGTTCAGCACCTGACGAATCCCCGGCTGGCTGGCTTCCAATACCTCCGAAGCAATATTGGTCATCAGCGCCTTTTCCTGATACAGCAGATCAAAGGCCAATTCCTGATCGCTCAGAGGCTGCGCGCCCGACGCGCCTTGGGGCTGATAAGCGTTCTGGTTCCAGGGCTGGTTCTGCGGGTTCATGGCGTTTTTCCTCCTTATAAGTTCACTGACAGCCGTTCAGAAAGGCGCTGAGCGCGTCAAACTGCTGGCGATGATGCTGCGCCACTGTGGCGGCCATGTTTTTCAGCTGCGGGTTCTGAAATTGATTGGCGTAATTAGTAGCCACCCGGCAACTCATGGCAATGTGGGTCAGCTGATCCTCGATTAGAGACAGATCCTTGCTGGTCAGGGTGCATCCGCATCCGTTAGGCATGGGCTATCCCTCCTTGCTGATTTGATACGCTCTTAGCATACCCAGGGTTGTGCATATTTATTTAAGAAAGAGGAGAAGGATTCATGCGATATTGGGGCATTTATCGGCTGCTGCTTTCCCTTGTTCCTCCGCAGGGACAACAGACGGAAACAGATTTATCCCCTGCGCTTTCGCAGGAAATCGTGAAAATTCTCCGCCGCCACCGCTGCGTGGGGGCCAATCTTTGCTTGTTTGATGCAAACGGCGCGGCTGGCAGCCTGGCCTTTGGCAACGCACGCCGAGGCATGCAGACCACGGCCAAAACGCTGTATCGCATCGCTTCCGTCAGCAAATTTGCTGTGGCGCTTTGCGCTATGAAGCTGCAGCAGGAAGGACGGCTTTCTCTGGATGCGGATGTGAACGGCTTCCTCCCCTTTTCCCTGCGCCATCCCCAGGCGCCGGATACGCCCATTACCCTCCGCATGCTGCTGACCCATACCGCCGGGCTGCATGATGGAAAAGCATATGCTGCGGGTCTTGCCCGGGGCGATAGCCTTTCCTCCATTCTGGCCCAAGACAGCTTCTGCAAGCATCTTCCAGGAGAAGCTTGGGAGTATTCCAATCTGGGGGCAGGCATAGCCGGGGTGGTTTTGGAAGCTGCCATGCAAACAGATTTTGAGCAGCTGATGCAGGACGAATTATTCCGTCCGCTGGATATAGAAGCGTCCTTTTATCCCCAGAGCATTCTCCTGCCACTGGCGGACGCCTATCAGGTTTTGCCCCCGCAAAAAGCGCCGAGGCTGGATGGCGTCATGCGACAGGAGCGGCCTTTGCCCGCAAGGGGCGTAGATGCGGAACGCCATTATTCCATCGCTCATGGCAATCTGTGTCTGTCCGCTGGCCATCTGGTAAAGCTGGGAACGGCGGGAATGGTTCCCGGCTTTTTGGAGCAAAAGAGTCTGGATGAAATGCGCCGGCCTACGGCCAGCTTCGGCAAAAGAGCCAAGAATCTATCCCAGGGCATCGGTACCTTTATTCTGCGGGATTCCGCTTTGGCCCCACACCCGCTGTATGGCCATCAGGGCATGGCTTACGGCGCGGTGCACGCCCTGTTCTTCGATCCGGCGATCGGCCGGGGCTTCGTGCTGCTCACCTCTGGCGCAAGCCTGGCGCGGCGCGGCGTGCTGGCAGATCTGAATGCAGACATGATTCAGCTTTTGTGGAGCCGCTGGGCAAAATAAACAAGGCAGGGAAAACAGATGGATCAGGTAACGGAGGTTACGCGGAAAAACGGCGTGGCGCGGATTCGAATGCTGTCTGGGGAGGAATTGCGGGTTCCCTCAGCGGTTTTTTTAGAGAGACGGGTGCGGGGCGGGGAACCACTGGATCCCGGAGAATACCGGCTTTTTGTGGAAAAACGGGGTTATCCGCACGCTTTGGAAGTCGCCGTAAAATTTCTAGCGCTGCGGGAACGCAGCGAGGGCGAGATTCAAGCCCGGCTTCGGCGCAGCTACTATCCGGAAAGCGTAATTGCCCAGGTGATGGCCACGCTGTCGCTGCATGATCTGGTCAGCGATCAACGGTTTGCTGAGCAATGGGTGGGCAGCCGGGCCAAACGCTATGGCCGGGGCCGCATCGCGCAGGAGTTGCGGATGAAAGGCGTTTCCGCCCAGGATGCGCAGCAGGCATTAGATCAGTTCGAGGAAGAAGATGAACTGCGTCTGGCCCACGCTCAGGCCCAAAAGCTGGCAAAAAAATGGAAGCAGGAGCCTATGAAAATCACACAGGCGCTGGTGCGCCGTGGATATAGCTGGTCGCTGGCGCGAAAGGCTGTTCAAGCTGTGCAGGAAGAAAGGGAAGATATTCTCTGAAGCCCCGCGCATGGAAAGGAACCGCAAGACGATGAACGAAATTCTCTCTTATCTTCAGCAGCAATATCATCCGCTCAGCATTATTCTCTACGGCTCCTACGCTGACGGAACCAACCATGAAAACAGCGATTTTGACGCGCTGGTTATTACGCCAACGTCGATAGAAAGCCATGACACCGCCTGTATTTCCGGCGTTCCGCTGGATGTTTTTGTGTATCCCGCTGCGCATTTTGACGGCGATTTTACCCCTGAAGATTTTGTGCAGCTGGCCGATGGAAAAATCCTTCAGGATACCGATGGTCTGGGCGCGCGTATTCAGGAAAAGGCCCGGCAATACGTTGCTTCCCTGCCCGTCAAATCCCTGAAGGAGGCGCGAGAGGGAGCGCAATGGTGCCAGAAAATGCTGCGCCGGACGGAGCGGCAGGATGCGGAGGGGCTTTTCCGCTGGCACTGGGTCTTGATCGACAGCCTGGAAATTTTCTGTAATTTGACGCAGCATCGCTATGCCGGACCCAAGAAAATTCTGCGCTGGATGGAAAGTACCTGTCCGGAGGCCTACGTTTTGTATCACGACGCCCTGACGCGCTTTCAACGCGATACGCTGACGGCCTGGATCGATTATCTATCCCGGCTATAAACGCGCCGGCCATGAAAAACCAGCGGAATTTCAAATTGCTTTCCTCCGTTCGCCCATGCTATGATGAAGGCGTTCCTGCAGGACACGAAAAAGAAAGCAAAAGGAGTCTGGATCATGAGCAAAGCAACACTTCCGAGCGAAGGAGAGCTTTATACCCTTCGCCATCTCACACTCTTTACCGGCCTGACCGACCGCACCCTGCGCAATTATCTGCATCTGGGGCTGCTGGAAGGGGAAAAGATTAACGGCCTTTGGCATTTTTCGCCTGAGCAGGTGGAGCACTTTCTGCATCATCCCTCCGTTCGGCCCAGCATTCTGGCTCGGGAAAACAGCGTGGTATATGATTTTCTGCTGGACGACCACAAGAAAACGGCGCAAATCTGCATCTGTCTGGATCTGCCCGACGCGAGTGAAAAGGAAACCGCTGAGTTTTTCTGCTACGAAATCTCCAATAACGCTTCGTATCATGACATGCAGTTCGCCTTCGATTCCGCTACCGGCGTTCCCCGAATCATTTTGAAGGGACCGGCGGAACAGATTATAGGCTTAACGCAAAAGTATTTCCAGTCCTGCAAAGACTGCTGACAAAAAGGGGATGCGCATGCAGGTGCATCCCCTTTTGCTGTTTATGACAAAGCCGCGCCTTTCAGAAACCTCGCAGAAGTCGATATCCGGACGGATTTTCCAATTCAAGCCTTACGACAACCAGAAAAAATGAAATAATCAGAGCGGCGCAGAGATACCACCACCTGAAAAAGAATAAAACAAAAGCCCTCAATGCTATACATTCAGGGCTTTACTGGAGGCGTCATCCAGACTCGAACTGGAGAATAAAGGTTTTGCAGACCTTCGCCTTACCACTTGGCTATGACGCCTTAAAAATGGAGCGGTAGACGAGGCTCGGACTCGCGACCTCCACCTTGGCAAGGTGGCGCTCTACCAACTGAGCTACTACCGCATCATGGTGCCTTGGGGCGGAGTTGAACCACCGACACTGTGATTTTCAGTCACATGCTCTACCAGCTGAGCTACCAAGGCA
>CAYRFP010000033.1:0-23881 GCA_964423675.1 uncultured Oscillospiraceae bacterium | reverse complement strand
GAGCATTCGGCTGTTAACCGAAGGGTTGTAGGTTCGAGTCCTTCTTGAGGCGCCATCTGGAAGCATCTTAAAGGTGCTTCCTTTTTTGTTACAAGGACTGACCCCTTAGACGGCCGCTTATTAGCGGCGGTGACTTCTCACGCTGATGGGGAATTCTTAAGCATGGGCGTTTTGAATTAGCTGTGTGTTGAAGCACAGGAGATATTCGGAGCCAGGGACTTTTCATTGATCTAATTGGATACAGTTACTTTGAAATGTGGGCCCTTCTCTCGGATCGCAGGAGCATTCACCATGTTTTTGCAGTTGCTATACGATAATGGGAATGAAATAAGATGGCTGGGCTTTCCTGCTCATTTTCTCTTCTAAAATTAAAACTCCGAATGCTTGATGCTTCCGGAGTTTTTTTCATATTCTTTGCCTTAATCAGCAAATCCAAGGCATTTTTCATAACTCGATTTTGGAAGTCCAAATAGTAAGCAATTTTTGCGGAGCTCATCTCCCTGTTATGTTCTCCGTATTATGTAAGCCCTCATCAAGCGCTGCTTCCCGAAACGGAATCCGCGTCACTTTTCAGCATGTCAACAGGCGCCATCTACCGCCAACAGTGTATCCAAGTTTTCCAGAAGCCCCAGAGCTTTCCATGCACGGGTTCCCATCTTTTTTCGCCTATTCCAGCAATGAAGCGCGCCCTGCCATCCGCCTATATAGGCGGATCCCCAGAAGCGTTCCCAGGGTATTGTGCAAAATATCATCCACTTCAAACCATCCAAGGCGCAGCAGCAGCTGAGTCACCTCTATAAACAGCGACAACAGTAAACCCAGCAGCAGAATGGGTGGAGTGCGCGGTCGTTTTGCCGCGCCGCAGAGCAAAAAACCAAACGGAATGAACAGAACATAGTTTTGCACAATACTAATCAGCGGATGAAGCGTCCATGCCACTGGCTCGCTCCACGCGCCTCGTAGTATCTGCCTGAAAGCGGAAAGCCCCTGAATGTCCCACCCAAGTACTGAGAAATAGGAATGCAGCGGCGTCAGAATGATTGGATAATCATCATTTGACTGGCGCATCAGAAGGGTGAAATACAGATTCAGCAGCAGATAGGCCGGTATCAGCAGCCGCATTACGTTTCGAAAACGTTCTGGCGACAGGCTATTTATCAGCAGCCGCGTGATAAAAAACATGCAGATAGTGAGTCCTATGCCGACAAGTAATAAAATCATTTTGTATCCTGCTCTTGCGATCGGGCGATTCCGCCTGCATCGCTTTTTTGTTGGTACAGCAGCATCTAATGAAGCGGTCTTTCCCGCTCCTTTGCTGTGCGGGGAGTTCGTTTCCGGCTGACAATGGAACGCTGTCTCAGCACGCCCTCACCATGCATTTTCCTGACACACTGGACAAATCCCTGCAAAGCCGCTATAGTGATCTGGAGACCAATCGATATTATACCATATTTCTATCACCGAATAAAGGCGGATACCACCTCAAAAGCACCCTAGCCAGCTGGAGCCGCCGTGTTTGGGCCACAAAGGCCGCGTGTCGCGTTTAACCGCCTCGGCTCGAGTTGACGCCCAACCCGTAGAAGAAGGGGCTTACAGGCCGTTTCAGGGGCAATTTGAAACCGGCACCTAGAATTTGAAACCGTGCACCCGAAAAGTGAACCCGGGTGCAAAAAGTGAAACCGAGCCAGAGTATCGTTAAATTGCAGCCCCATAAACAGAAAACGCCACGTTTGGCCCAGAAAGGCCTCGCGTGGCGTTTTGTAAAAGCGGGTGGGATTCACTCCTAAACTGCAAGAATAAGGGCTTACAGGGCGTTTTAGAGGCAAAATTTGCAAGACAAAATAAAAAACTGGACTCTAACTTCGTATCAAAGTTAGAGTCCAGAGGTGGTGGAGCATAGCGGATTCGAACCGCTGACCTCTACAATGCGAATGTAGCGCGCTACCAACTGTGCTAATGCCCCCTGCGTTTTTAACGCTCATATAGTTTATCACGGATGCGAAAAAAAAGCAAGAGGGAAAATGAAAAAAATTCAGGAATGCGAGTGGGAAGCGGGAGATAGGCGAAGTGGCCCGTCTTGCTGAAAGCGGGAAGGGCTTCTCTGAGCGAAAAAACAGATGATCTGCGCAGCGTAAATACTAATTTTCAGCCTTCGCGGGAGAAGACTGAGACACTCTTTCCCGACCATGCGCACCATTTCTGCGCCGGGAAGAAGTCTGTGGCTCTGGCGGTTAGAATTGAACAGGCGTGTGCATCTGCCATCGCAGCGAAAGAAGCCCTGAGCGTCCAATGTTTCAGAATGCTCCGGGAAGAACGCCAGCTGATGGCGCAAAAAATATATTTATAGGGTACATAACTGCCAAAACAAAATAGAATGGCGGAAGAAATGCGGCCGGAAAAGGCTGCCGCAAACAGGCTGGCATGCCATAAGAAAATGAAGAAAATTTACATTTTTACATGTACAGGGCTGGAAAAAAACGATATTTTTTGGTGCAAGAGCGCAGGAAATATGCTATACTATATTTCAGCGGGATTTCCCGCAAAAACAATGAAGGATGAACCATTTTGAAAAAACTCACCAAACGGGCTCGGAGTAATCTGCTCAATGCGCTGGTGATTTTGTTTACCATCGTGCTGGTGATTTATCTGGGTGCAAAAAACGGCGATATAGGGGATGCATATCGGGCGCTGCGCTCCGCAGAGACCGGATGGCTGCTGGCAGCAGCAGGGGCCTGGGGTGTCTTTGTGATTTTTGAGTCTATGGGCCTGCACGTGTTTTTCCGGCAGCAGAAAATAAAGGTTCCCTTTCGTTCTTCACTGCTGGTTTCGCTGATCGGGATGTTTTATTCCAATGTGACTCCGGCGGCCACGGGCGGCCAGCCCATGCAGGTGTTCGCGTTTAAGAAACGGGGCGTGCCCGCGGGCCTTTCCTCCTCGGGGCTGGCAGTGAAATTCTTCTGCTACCAGACGGCGATGCTGGTGCTGGGGGGCGTGATGTGGCTGGTGCATCCAGGGCTGGTTGCCCGATGCATTGCCAGGGGCCGGGTGCTGGTGGCCACAGGCTTCGTGCTCAATGGGGTAACGGTGGCGGCGGTTATCCTGCTGGCGATTAACAAAAATATCGTGCGGGGGATTATCACACTTTTGATCCGGGCGGGCAAGGCGCTGCATCTGGTAAAAGACGTGGCGCAGGCTACCTCCCGGGCGGACGCGGCTCTGGCGGATTTTCATGCCAGTGTGGATATGCTGACGCATCATCCCGTGCAGCTGCTGGGGCTATTGGGCGTTTCGACGATTCAGGTGCTGGGGCAAATGACTATTGCGTATTGCGTGTATCGGGCCATGGGCCAGAGCACCGCGCGGTATACGGAAATCCTCGCTTTGCAGATTTTGTTGCAAATTGCGGCGTCCTTTACGCCGCTGCCCGGCGCTTCCGGGGCGCAGGAGGGCGGATTTTATCTGTTCTTCCAGGATATGTTCCCGGAAAGCAAGCTGCTGGGCGCACTCCTGCTATGGCGGTTTTTCACTTATTATCTTACCCTGATTGTGGGCCTTGGCTGCGTGGTGGCAGATAGTGCCGGCAGCATCCGCCGCAGCAAGGGCGCAAAACCGGACGCGGACGAGAAAGGAGACATGCCTATTGAACCGGAAAAAGAAGGAGAAGCTGCGGGAGACGTATAACACGCTCTTGCCCCAGCGCAAAAACACATTCAAAAAACTCAAGGAAAAGATTCACGAATCCCTGTCCTCCGTGCTGCCTATCACGCTGCTGGTGCTGCTGCTGAGCGTGACGATCGTGCCGGTGGATCTGAGCACGATGAGCCTGTTTATTGTAGGCGCACTGCTGTTGATTGTGGGCATGGGGCTGTTTACCTTGGGAGCAGACATGGCGATGCTTCCTATGGGCACCCATTTGGGCGCATATCTGACGAAAAAACGTAACGTGGGGCTAATGGCGACGGTGGCGTTTGCCCTGGGCGTGCTGATTACCATGGCGGAGCCGGATCTGACGGTACTGGCCAATCAGGTGCAGGGAGTGCCCAATATGACGCTGATTATGGCCGTGGCCGTGGGCGTCGGGCTGTTTTTGGTGGTAGCGCTTTTGCGCATTTTGTTCGGGCTTAAGCTTTCGTATATTTTGCTGGGGCTTTATGGGCTGGTGTTTTTCCTGGGCGCACTGATTAAGCCGGAGTTTGTGCCCATGGCCTTTGATTCCGGTGGCGTGACCACTGGGCCGATGACGGTGCCCTTCATTCTGGCGCTGGGCATGGGCGTGGCTAATGTGCGTGGCGGCAAAAACGCCCAGGACGATTCCTTCGGTCTGGTGGCGCTTTGCTCGGTGGGGCCGATTCTGGCGATTATGATTATCAGCCTGTTCTTCCCGCATCTGACTAATGTGCCTTCTGAAAGCGCGGCGGCTGTGGTGGGCGATACGCATGAATTGCGCTCCGCTTATGCCAACGGATTCCCGATTTATATGAAGGAAGTGGCCGTGGCGCTGCTACCGATTATCGCCTTGTTTGCGTTGTTCCAGATCGTGGCGCTTCATCTGCCTAAGGCTGAGATCAAACGCATGATCGTGGGCTTGATCTACACCTATGTGGGCCTGGTCATTTTCCTGACCGGCGTGAATATCGGCTTCCTGCCCATGGGCGATTATCTGGGCAAAAACCTGGCGGGCTCATCCATGAAATGGCTGCTGATTCCGCTGGGCATGGTCATGGGCTATCTGGTAGTAGCGGCAGAGCCGGCGGTGCATGTGCTCAATTCTCAGGTGGAGCAGGTAACCTCTGGCGCGATCAGCAAGGGCGTGATGATGAAAACCCTGGCAATTGGCGTTTCGATTTCCGTAGGTCTGGCGATGACCCGGGTGCTCACGGGGCTGTCCATCTGGTGGTTCCTGGTGCCGGGCTATGCCATTGCGCTGGGGCTTTCCTTTGTGACGGATCCGATTTTTACCGCCATTGCCTTTGACTCTGGCGGCGTGGCCTCCGGCCCGATGACGGCAGCGTTTATGCTGCCACTGGCCATGGGTGCGTGCGGAGCTGTGGGCGGAAACATTCTCAAGGACGCCTTTGGCATTGTGGCCATGGTGGCCATGACGCCGCTGATTGCCATTCAGGTGCTTGGCGTGGTGTATAAGCTGAAGACCAGGCACGCACCTAAGACGGGCGAGGAAGCGCCGCTTTCTACCCAGGACGAAGAAATTATCGATGTGTGACGCTGAGCGCGCCGCATGAGGGAGGAAATATGCAGACAGCTTCGTTAAATATGCTTGTATCCATTGTGGATCGGGGCAAGGGCGAAGGCGTGAGCCAGCTGCTGCTCCGGGAAGGCGTGATGATTCATCATATCGCCTTGGGCAACGGAACGGCTCATAAGGATTTGCTGAGCCTGCTTGGCCTGCGGGATACGGCCAAGGATGTAGTCATCAGCTTTATGCAGACTTCGGCGGCAGGGCGGGCGCTTCGGCGGCTGTCCCGTGCTCTGGAAATTGATCTGCCCGGACGGGGCATTGCTTTTACGGTGCCGCTTGGCAGCGTGGGCGGACCCAGCACCTTGAAATATCTGATGGGCGATTCTTTGCCCGTCAATGCCGAAGAGGGGGAAAAAAACATGAGCGAGCAGCCTAAGAATGATCTGATTGTAACTATCGTGAACCGCGGCTATACAGATCTGGTAATGGATGCGGCCCGGCCGGCCGGCGCGCGGGGCGGCACGGTGATCCATGCCCGGGGGGCGGGCGTGGAGGAAGCCAGCCAGTTTTTCGGCATCACCATCCAGCCGGAAAAGGAAATGGTGCTGATTCTGGTGGATCATGCGGATAAGGTTGCTGTGATGCAGGCCATCGTCAAGGGCGCTGGGCTGAACAGCGAGGGTCATGGCATCGTCTTCAGCCTGCCGGTGACGGATGTGATGGGCGTGGTGCGGATGACGGAAGAAAACGTGGAGGCACAGGAACAGTGAAACGGTTCGTCGCGCTGGGGCTGCTGCTTTGTCTGTTGCCCTTAGGCGCTTGGGGGGAGGATATGGAGGCGCTGCCCGCTTCCCTCTCCCTGTCTCCAGGCGAAAGCCGGTCTTTCCTTTTGCCCTTTGACGGATACTGGGATTGCGATGCGGAAGACGTGGTTTCTGCTCAGGGCAATCAGATCACGGCCATTAGCGAGGGTAGCGCGTTGCTTAGCCTGATCTCCGATGAGCGGGAGTTCGTGGTGGAAATCACGGTCGGGACGGAGGACGGTGTGCCGCTGCTGATTCGTGCGGCTATTGATCTGGCGCTTTCGGAATGGCAGGATAATCTGGGAAAAACCTTTACTCAGCGCAATAAGTATACCGCCTGGTATTGCGGCACGGGGCCGAAATGCTATTTCGGCTGGTGCGGTGGGTTCGTCAGCTATTGCCTGGATACGGCGGGCGTACCCATGGATGATAAAGAGGACTGCGTGCCTCAGCCGGACGGTGTGCCCTATGCCGTGCGGGAAGCGGGCGTTGGCAAACTGTATACGGGCTATCAGAAGATGGAGCGGCTTTCCTCCATTCCCCGGCCAGGGTATCTGGTGATCTACGGAAAACGGGATTACTACGCCTATACCCATGTGGGGATGGTGACGGACGTGATCGACCGTGGCGATGGAACTTATCAGATTTTCACGGTGGAAGGAAACGTGTCCAGCCGTATCAAGCGCTACTCCTATCTTTATGATTCCACGGCGAAAGCGGAAAAGAACATGAGCGATGCGCCGGATGATGTGCGCCTGGAGCCGGATATTTATCAATATACCAAGCATCAAAAGGATTGGTATATCACCACCTTCTGCCAGACCTGGCAGTGAAGGCGCTGGAGGAAGGATGCAGGGAAATCATGAAAAAAGAGCCTTCATTCCCTGCGCTATGGAAAAACTTTTTCAATCAGCCCAAGGGGCGCACCAACGCGTCCCTTTTCTAAAAGAATGACGGAGGATACATAAATGGCCGCAGGAATTTGGGTGCGTCTGATGCATAAAACGCGGATTGAACGGGATGTGACCGTGGCTTGCGCCCCGGATGATTGGCAGGAAGCGCTGGAAACGGCATGCCATGATCTGGATGTGCCGCGGCCCATGGTGCTTCCCCGGCATGAGCGGGATTGGGATCAGTTTACCCAGGCGCGTTTTTTGCCGGAGCATTTTGTGGAAACTGTGGGTTTTGACCGGATGGAAGTGGAATTCATCGATCCGGACAAGAAGAAAAAGCCCAATCCGCAGTATATGTGAAAAAGGAGGGGCCGTATGCGGAAACTTGTTCTTTGCCTGCTGCTCTGCCTGGCGGCGGCTGTGCCGGCCTGGGCGGAGATCGAGATCAGCGAGGTCATGGCGTCCAACGGCGTTTATCAAAACGGCCATGCCTATGATTGGGTGGAATTGCATAACACGGGCAGCAAGGCAGTGGATCTGAGCGGCTGCTATCTCAGCGATAATCCCAAGAAGCCCACGAAATGGGCATTTCCGAAGGGTGCGAAGCTGAAGGCCGGCGGCTATCTGTTGGTTTACTGCACCGGCGAGGAGCAGGAAAACAGCGCCAAGGCTCCCTATTATGCCAGCTTCAAGATTTCTGCCTCTGGGGATCAGCTGGTGCTGACGGATCGGGATGGGGAAACAACGCTGGCCGCGCTGGAAATTCCGGCGCAGTATGGCAACGTATCCTGGGGCTTGCCCACAGACGGCGAAGCCTACGGCTATTTTGCCCAGGCAACGCCGGGGCAAAAGAATGAGAAGACGGCGTATCCCAGCCGCGCCGATGCGCCAACGCTGCTGACGGCCGGCGGCTTTTATGACAGCGTCGTCACCATTACCGCATCTGCCCCGGCGGAAACTATCCTGCGCTATACCTTGGATGGGTCCACGCCTACGGAAAAATCCAAGCAGTTCCCGGAAAAGGGGCTGGAGCTGCAGGAAACGGCTGTGCTGCGGCTTTGCGCCTTTGGGGAAAATCAGGTGCCCTCGGCTCCGGTGTCCGCCAGCTATTTCATTGGGGAAAGCCAGCCGGTGGCGGTGGTATCGCTGATTACGGATGAGAAATATCTGTTTAATAAAAAGACCGGCGCACTGGTAAAGGGCAATAATGCGGATTATCCCAATTATGAGAGGGAATGGGAATACCCGATCAATATTGAGTTTTACGCTCAGGGCGGGGAGTGTCAGATCAATCAAATGGGCACCTTCACCGCCGCGGGCCATTCCGCTCGGCAGAACGCGCAGAAATCCATTGCGTTGTTTGCCCGGAAGGCCTATGGCCCGGATCGCTTTTACTTTAATCCCTTCCCCAATCGGGATTACGACAGCTATAAATCCCTGCTGTTGCGCGGCGCGAATTCGGATGCTTTTTCCACCCGGCTGCGGGATGTGACGATTTCATCGCTGGCCAAGCCGCTGGATATTTTGTATCAGGATGCGCTGGCCATTGAGGTTTATATTAATGGCGAATATTGGGGCCATTATAATCTGCGGGAGAAAATTAACAAGCATTTCGTGGCGCAATGGGAGGGCGTGACGGAGGAAGACGAGGTGGACGCCATCGATCTGATTGCCCGAACCGGCCGGGACGAATTTGTGAATAACGGCAGCGGCGAGGACTGGATTGCGCTTTGTGATTTCTGCAAAAAGAAGGATCTGAACGTTCCGGAGAATCTGCAATACGTGCTGGATCGCCTGGATGTGGACAGCCTGTTTACCCATGCTGCCTTTGAGATCATTATCGGCAATGATGATTTCACCAATGTGCGGCTCTATCGCGTGCCGGGAGGAAAATGGAAATATTTGCTCTTTGATGTGGAGGCGGGCTTTTTGTCGCTGGATGCATCGCCGATGAAATATTATCTGAAGAAGGTCAGCGACAAGGTGCAGGGTTTCCGGCATGAGCCGCTGGCAGCGCTGCTGAACGTGCCTGAGATGAAGGCGCAATTTTTGCAACGGTTTGCGCAGGTGTTGGAATTGTCGTTCCAATGGCCGGATGTGGAGGAGGCGTTTGCGCCTTGGGAGGAAACGCTGGAAACGCTTTTGCCCCGGCATCTCAAGCGCTGGCCGCATTTTTCCATGGATGATTGGCGGCAGAATGTGAAAGCGGTGAAGTATTATGCTCGGGTGCGGCCGATGAAGATCGTTTCTCTGCTGCAAAAGCATATGAAGCTGACGGACGATGAGGTGGAAACCTACTTCGGATCGGTGCAGCGCTTGCTGGAAACTGTGAACGCAAAATAAAAAAAGGCGATTTTATCTTGACGGATAAAATCGCCTTTGTTTTTGTTTTGAGGGAAATCACATCGCCTTGGCCGCGTCCAGCTGGAGCAGGAAATTGTGCAGCCGGCGCATAGCTTCTTCCAGCCGATCATCTGCCGCCGTATAGGACAGCCGCAGATATCCCTCTGCGCCAAAGGGCGCGCCGGGAACCACGGCGATCTGCGCATATTCCAGCAGCATTTCCGCCAGATCCACGCTGCCCTGAATGGTCTGCCCGCCGCAGCGCTTGCCCATCAGAGCCTGCACGTTCAAGAGCACATAGAACGCTCCCTGGGGCCGGAACGCGGAAACATACGGCATTTCATCCAGCAGCGCCAGCATGGTGTCCCGCCGCCGGGCAAAAGCCGCCGCCATTTCCTTCACGCAGCTTTGATCCCCTTCCAGCGCGGCCTGGCCCGCCGCCTGTGCGATGGCGTTGGGGTTGCCGGTGGCATGGCTTTGATAGGCGCCCATGGCGGCAATCAGCGCTTTCGGCCCGGCAGCATAGCCCAGCCGCCAGCCCGTCATCGCATAGGATTTGCTCCAGCCGTTCACCAGAAGCGTCCGGGCATAAATGGCAGGGGACAGGCTGGCCACGGAAACCGCTTCTACGCCGTCATATACCAATTGATCGTAGATTTCATCGCTGATCAGATAAATATCCTTTTCCACGGCCAGATGACCTACCGCCAGCAGCTGTTCCCGGGTCCAAACTGCACCCGTGGGATTGCTGGGGGAATTGAGCAGGATGGCCTTGGTGCGCGGGGTCACAGCAGCGCGGATACGCTCAATAGGCGGCACGAAGCCCTCTTCCTCTGTGGCGTTCACGAAGACCGCTTTTCCCCCGGCCATAGCGACCATTTCCAGATAGCTGACCCAGCAGGGCGCAGGCAAGATCACCTCGTCGCCGGGATTCAGCATGGCCATAAAGGCATTCAGCAACGCCTGCTTTGCGCCGGTGCAGATCAGCACCTGCTCGGGACGATAACTGATGCCCTTTTCCCGCCGCAGAAAATCGCATACGCTGTTCCGAAGCGCCGGAGTGCCGTTGGCGGCAGTGTATCGGGTTTCGCCTGCATCCAGAGCGGCCTTGGCCGCATCACGGATAAACGCGGGCGTGTCAAAATCCGGTTCACCAGCGCCCAGGCTGATCACGTCCTGCCCCTGTGCCCGCATTTGCGCGGCGGCGGCATTGATCTTCAGCGTGACGGAGGGGGCGATGCTTTGACAAAGACGGGAGATTTCCAGCGACATTCTGAACCGATCCCTTCTGAGCAGCAATGCTGCGTAATGACTATTTCGCATATTCTATTCTATGCAAATTTCATTTTTCCTGCTACAAAAATAAATTTTTCTCGAAATTTGAAATTTTTTATTTTTAAAATTGCATTTTGTGGTTTGGAGCTTTTTTATTCTTCTGCTGGAAATAAAAGAAAATGAAAACGGAATGCAACTGGATTGACAGGATAATCGCTCGCGTTCCCACGGCGATTGGAGAGCAAAAATGGTAGCGGCATGCAGCAGCTCGCGCTTCTGTTTTCCCAGATTGCTGGGGGATTTTTCTTTTCCATTCATTGAAAAAAAGATTGACTTTTTTCTGCGACCCTGTTATAATATAGGACGCTAGCGATATTCGCTGGCCGGAATGCCGATATAGCTCAGTTGGTAGAGCGGCTGATTCGTAATCAGCAGGTCAAGGGTCCGAGTCCCTTTATCGGCTCCATTTTTGTATCGGGGTGTAGCGCAGCTTGGTAGCGCGTTTGGTTCGGGACCAAAAGGCCGTGGGTTCAAATCCCACCACTCCGACCATGGCGAGTGTTCTTACAGCATTTGAAAGTCTGTTAAGAACACTCTCTTTTTATACAGCGAGTCGGCTTGGGGCGTAGTTGACGACTACGTCTTTTCTTGTAGAAGGACTGATGTGAAGACTAAAATTGTCGAAGGCGGCAAGAAAACACTTAGCGGCATTTCTGGTGTCTCCGCTAAAAAGAAAGCTTCCGCTACAGTTTAAAAGGACGGACGAGTCGATATTGCAGTTGGCAGATTGTAAAAATTCAGTTTGCCGTTGACAACCGGCGAAAGCAATATTACAATAAAAGCGAAGCTGCCCAGGGGCGGCTTTTTAAAAGGCCTGTGGTTAGATATAGCTAACTGTATTTTAACCGAAAGCGTGCCCTTACTGGAATCACAAATTTATTTGAGCTTTAGAAAGGAAACTGCATATGGAGGCGAATTGCCAAATGCTTTCCAAGCATTCTGAGCAAGTCATGATAGAGGGCGGTCGGTATATAACGACCACCTATTCTGTATTCCCGGGGATTGAATTTGCATTCGTCGATGCACATGACCGGAAAATCGTTCATGATGAAAAACAGCAAAGCAGCGGGATACTTGAAATTATATACTGTCGGGAAGGACGCTCTGAGTTTAATCTGAAGGATGAATTTGTGTTTCTGTCTTCAGGGGATCTGATGATCGTAAGGGCGGATGCTGTTTCGCCGGTTATAAACTTTCCGCTCGAGCATTATCACGGCCTGACGATCCGCATCGATCTGCGCAAAACGCCGCATTGCCTTTCATGCTTTCTGGAGGATGTAAACGTGCAGCCCAGGTCATTGGCGGACAAATTCTGCGGCGGAAGCATAGGGTATGTCGCGCGGGCAAATCAAGCGATAAACCACATTTTTTCGGAAATATGCGCCGTATCTGAACACATCCGCAAAGGCTATTGCAAAATAAAAACGCTGGATTTACTGCTGTTTTTAAGCCAGCTAAACATTGACAGCGACGAACTCCAGGGGAGACTGCATTCCAGGACACAAGTTCTGCTTGCGGAAAAAATTGCCAAATACCTGTGCGAACATATGGACGACCGCATCACCCTGGAGCAGCTTTCGGAATCTTTTCACGTTTCGGTGGCGCATATCAAAAACACCTTCAAAAATGTTTACGGTGTGCCAGTTGGCGCATATGTAAGGACAATCAAGATGGAATCGGCTGCCTATATGCTGGAATATACGGAGAAGACGATCCTTGAAATTGCTGCGGAACACGGCTATGACAATGGCAGCAAATTTGCAGCGGCTTTTCGCGCTGTTAAGGGGATGAATCCTGCCCAGTATCGCAACGAGATAACCACAAATTCAAAAACTACCCAAATAGAGCCTTTTTCTGCCTTTTAAGAGCGGAAAAGGGCTTTGATTTTTTCTATAATAGCAGCATGAGGTGTGGGTGTTACGCCTCATAAAATCTGGATTGTGGTTAGTTACATCTAACCTAATCGAAGGGGAGGAATTGGGGTGCCGGAAGAAATGCTTGTAAAGCACTGTTCGCCCACGCTTGCCGGGATGAAGACAGGCAATATGTTTGTGTGTCCATACAACAATGCGGATGCTATGCGGGATGCCGTAAGGCTATGGAACAGGACGCTTTCGGGCAAAGGAATCCGTGTTCTTCCGCTTCGATATCGGGCAGGAAAAGCGCTGATCTATCTTTATCGTCCGTCCCGGCTGAAAAGAGACCTTGCGGATGGAGCCGCCTGCGCTATTCTGCGCAGGTGCGGATATGCAGCGAAAACACCAGAGGGCTGCATCGCTCAATTGATTCGGCGCTTGGCTGATTGCGAGGAATTTCCCCACGAAATTGGGCTGTTTCTCGGCTATCCGCCGGAGGATGTTTGCGGCTTTATTGAAAATAAAGCCTGCAACTGTAAGTGCTGCGGCTGCTGGAAAGTATATGGCGATGCAGAGGCGGCGCAGAAAACCTTTGCCAAATTTAAAAAATGCACCAGCGTATACTGTGCGCAGTATGCAAAGGGAAGATCTATCGAACGGCTTACCGTGGCCGGATGATATAGATAAACCAGAAAGGATGGAATACAGCAATGAGTAAATTAGCAGTAGTTTATTGGAGCGGCACTGGCAACACCGAAGCAATGGCCTATGCAGTTGCACAGGGGGCAAAGGAGAGCGGCGCAGAGGCATCTGTCATGACTGCATCCGAATTTGATGCATCTCAGATGGATTCTTATGATGCGGTTGCTTTCGGCTGCCCTGCCATGGGGGCGGAGATCCTGGAGGAAAGCGAATTCGCGCCGATGTTTGAGGATTGCGAAGCAAAGCTTTCCGGAAAAAGGATCGCGTTGTTCGGCTCTTACGGCTGGGGCGATGGCGAATGGATGCGCAATTGGGAGGAGACCTGTGTTTCGGACGGAGCGGTCATGGCCTGTGACTTTGTCATCTGCAACGAGGCCCCTGATGATGAAGCAATCGCTGCCTGCAAAGCACTCGGCAAGGCATTGGTATAAAGCATGAAGAAAATTGCCATTTACGGAAAAGGCGGAATTGGAAAATCCACAACGACCTCCAATTTATCTGCCGCGTTGGCACACAAGGGCTACAAGGTGATGCAAATCGGCTGTGATCCCAAGGCAGATTCCACAAAAAAACTGATGAAGGGAAAGCGAATCCCGACTGTTCTTGAACAAATCAAAGCCAAGGGCGAAGACCTGACCCTCAACGATATTGTTTTTGAAGGCTACGCTGGCGTGCTTTGCGTGGAATCCGGTGGCCCAACGCCTGGCGTTGGCTGCGCCGGGCGCGGCATTATTTCCGCATTTGAAAAGCTGGCAGAGTTGAAAGCGTTTGAGACCTATGGACCGGATATTGTGATTTACGATGTACTCGGCGATGTGGTTTGCGGCGGCTTTGCCATGCCGATACGGGACGGATATGCTCGGGATGTTTATGTGGTTTCATCGGGCGAAATGATGTCGCTCTATGCTGCGAATAACATTGCCTCCGCTATCCGCAATTTCGGAAAAAGGGGCTATGCAACGCTTCGGGGCCTTATACTAAATGCAAAAAACCTCGAAAATGAGGTGGAGATCGTGAACGAGGCACTCAAGGAAATCGGCACGACGCTTCTTCAGTATATCCCCCGGTCTGCGGAAATACAGGAAGCGGAAAATCAGGGGGGCACGGTGTTTGAGTGTCTCATCGAATCCAGGATGCAGGCTGTATACAGTGAACTTGCTGATAAAATTATTGCGCAAGAATAAAAAATGAAGGGATTTTGAATTATGAAGAAAATTACTGCTCTTTTTCTGGCTGCATTGATGATGCTTAGCCTGGTTGCCTGCGGAAATGCAGAGGGGAATAACGAAAGCGCCGACAGCCAGAAGACACCCCAAACGTCTGAAGCTGCGCAATTCACCATTGCATATCCGGAAAGCTTAACAAAGCAGGGATATGAGCCACTTATTCTTGAAGAGATGCCTACTCGCATTGTGTGTACCGCAACGGCTCCTGTTCCGACGTTGTATGCCATGGGCGCTTCTTTGATTGCTATTCCTACCTCGAGCGCCACAAAGCATTTGTTTGTGGAAAACCCTGACCTGGTTGCCCTCAAGAGCCTGATGAGCGATGAATTCAATATTGAAGATGTGGTGGCACTGAATCCTGATTTGGTTATCCTGGCTACCTCTTATAAGGATTCCTACGGCAAAACGCTGGAGGGGCTCGGCATTCAGGTCTATTATCAGGCGTCCGGGCATGGCGTATCCTATGAAACCGTGAAGGAAGAATCCATGTGCCTGATCGATGCGTTTGCAACAGATGCCGAGCGTCAGCAAAAAGCGGATGAACTGAAAAAGAACTTTGTCGATGTTGAGGCTGCCTGTGCCGAACTTTCGTCCGCTAACGCCGAAAAGAAAATCATGGTTTTGCAGGCCGGTGGCGTAAATTATGTGTATGGGCAGACGTCCGGCGGTACGCTGGGTTCCATGATGCATATGCTGGGCTTCGAAAATGTGGCCGATGCTACGGCTGCGGATTCCATGTATGCGATTGACTATGAGACAGCGCTTGTTGATCAGCCGGATCTGCTGGTGGTCGTAGGCTCCGGAGATGCCGCTGCGACCAAGGAAATGATGGCAGAAATCATAGCGGCAAATCCTGCATATTGGAATACAATGAACGCTATTGCCGAAGGTCAGGTGCTTTATCTGGGGATTGAATACATCGCCGTATACGGTATCGGCTATGTCAGCGCGCTTGCAAGCCTTGCGCAAGAGGTTGCTGCTTTCTACGCGGAGTGAATAGCATGACAGCGAAAAGACTGAAAGAAAACCGGGGCAGCGTCAAGCTGCTCCGTGTCGGTTTATTATGGCTTATTCTGGCGACATTGATCGTTGTTTTGAGCGTTGTTGCTATCAATATCGGCAGCGTCAGGTTTTCGATTTCGGAGATCATTGCTTCTATAACTGCAAAAGAATCCGACCTTTCTGCCGCCCAGAATGTGACACGGACCATCGTTTTGAATCTGCGGCTGCCCCGTGTAGTGCTGGCGATTCTGGTCGGCGCCTGCCTGTCCGCATCAGGGGCGTTGCTACAGGCTGTTATGCGTAATCCCCTGGCCGACCCCGGTTCAATTGGTGTTTCGGCTGGCGCAGGCACAGCGGCCATCACTGTGCTGCTGATTTTTCCGAATATGACGACTAGCCTCCCCATGTTTGCTTTTATTGGCGCGGCGCTTGCCTGTGTATTGATCTATGCTTTGGCATGGAAGGATGGTGTCAGTTCGGTTCGCATTATTCTTGCCGGTGTGGCTATCAACTCCGTGCTCGGTGCGTATAACTCGCTTTTGCAGCTGATGAACAGCGATAATCTCACGGGTGTTCTTGCCTTTATGAATGGCAGTCTGGCAGGAATGTCGTGGACGCACGTGGGAACGATTCTTTCCTATTCGGTGGTCGGACTTTTGCTGTCGCTTCTTTGTATCCGTCATGCAAATGCATTACAGCTCGGCGATGAAATGGCGAAAAATCTTGGCGTTCGTGTAAACGGCGCCCGCATCGCGCTTTCGGCTGTGTCTGCATTTCTGGCGGCGGCGACTGTATCAGTAGTTGGTATGATTAGCTTTGTTGGGCTTGTTGTTCCGCATATTGCCCGTATGCTGGTAGGGTCGGATTACAAGGTGATGCTGCCTACCTCGATTCTTCTTGGCAGCGCCACGCTTCTTGTTGCCGATACGATAGGACGCACCATCGTTCCCGGCATGGAGATCCCGGTGGGCATTGTGATGTCGGTATGCGGCGGTCCGTTCTTCCTCTATATGCTGAGAAAGAGAGGAAAATATAATGAAGGCTGAAGCGGCAATTTCCCATTTGTCAGGGGCGGCGCTCCAAATCGGCTATGGTGATCACGTGATCGTTTCGGATATGGATGTAGATATCCGAAATGACCGAATCACAACGATTATAGGGCCGAACGGCTCTGGTAAATCAACCGTACTGAAAGCCATCACTCGACTTATCCGCTATCAAAAAGGCAGCGTTGTATTAAATGGCAGAGACATCCTCGAAATGAAGCCGAAAGAGTTGGCACGCACCATCGGCGTTCTTCCGCAGGTACATAGCGTACCCGCCGATTTCAGGGTAAAGGAACTGGTCAGCTACGGCAGAATGCCGCATCAGAAGCTGTTATCTGGGCTTTCAGGAGAGGATGAACGCATCATCCAATGGGCCATGGAGGCAACAAGCACCTGGCAGTTCCGTGATAAATCCATCTTTGAGATATCCGGCGGCGAGAGACAGCGCGTCTGGATCGCCACGGTGCTGGCACAAAAGCCCGAGATTCTGTTTCTGGACGAGCCGACGACATACCTTGATATTTCTCATCAGCTTGAGACCATGCAGCTTGTCAAGAAGCTGAACCGCGAAACTGGAATCGGTGTTGTCATGGTGCTGCACGATCTATCCCAGGTGCTTGAGGTGAGCGATCACATCATCGTCATAAAAAATGGGAAAAAGTATTCCGAGGGAAGCCCTGAGGCAGTTATCACGCCCCAAATGATGAAGGATGTCTATAATGTCGACTGCGATATTATGCATATCCAGGGCAGAGAAAAGCCCATCATCGCATTCAAACAGTTGCAATAATGGTATACCAAATGGGGCAAGCAGATCAGCTGCCCTGTTTGGCAGAAAGGATCAATATGGGACTGGACGGAAAGAAAATGCTTCAAAAGATGAAGCGGCTCAGTGAAGCCACAAATATGAAACAGGTAAAGCCCCTGTCCTATGCGCTTTTTCCCGGCTATCACTGCCCGCTGATGGGGGCAATGCTGACGATCAAGGAGATCGACGATTCGGTCATGGTCGTGATCGGGCCGGACGAATGCGCGTACTACACACAGCTTGCCACATCGGGCGGAAACATGAAAGCAAACGGATGCCGGATCGTCTCAGTGGTGCTGGATCAGCATGATGTGACCTTTGGCTGTCAGGAAAAAATGGATGAAGCATTTGCGGAACTGATGGAGGAATACACGCCCAAGGTAGTATATCTTGTAACCACCTGTGTGGTGGAGGTGATCGGCGATGATATTGACGCCATGGTAATGGGTTACGAGGAACAGTATCACCTTCCGGTCATCGTTGTTCATGCAGAAAACTTTAAGACCGACGATCATCTGCCGGGGATTGAACATACCCTTGACGGTAGCATCGAGGCAATGGAAAAACAGGAAACCTGCGATTGCGTAAATGTACTCGGTATGCGACTTGGAGATTTTAGAAAGACCGAGGTATATCGCTATTTACAGAAAAGCGGCACAGCGCTTGGTCTGACGCTTCCCGGAAAAGCCTCCGCCGAAAGCATACGAATTGCGCCCAATGCAAAATACAATATCGTGGCACATCCTGTCGGCCTTCCGCTTGCAAAGGAGATGAAAGAAAGGTTCGGAACGCCCTATGTTGTGTTTGAACGATATTCTGACCCGGAGCGAATCTTTGGCTGCTATAAAGTGCTTTTTGCGGCGTTAGATAAGGAATTGCCATCCGAGCTGGCAGCGTTATACCGCGAAATGTCGGATAAAACCCAGGCAGCTAAGGCGATGCTTTCCGGCAGAACCTACATTAGTGGCAATACGGCGCTTTGCAATTATGAACTGCATCAGTTTGTAGCAGAAAAGCTTAGTGTAAAACCGCTTCTGTTGCAGATCTCCGATCTGGATGAGGACAGCGTAGAATTCCGCAAAAGCCTGCTTGCGGTATGCGACCCCTATGTGACTCGTTCTGCCAATCTCGGTGCAATTGGATATCTCTATCCGGTTTTAAAGCCTGATTTCAATATCGGCGCAGGAAATCAGATGGAGCTTCGAAAAATAAAATCGCAACCGTGCGAATGCTGAACGCCTATAATACGCTGGGCTTTGAGGTATGCGGCATGGTTGTTGATGCGTTTGTGTCCGCAAATAAGGAAGCTGAGATGATGAAAAACGGAGATTTCGATAAAATGCCACATGAAATGATGAAAGGGGGTATGCGTAGATGAGCCTTTGCAGATTTTATCCAACGCCCTCAGATCGCATGGCGATCATCTGGTCGCTGATGCCGATTGCGGATGCGGTGGTACTCGAGTACGGCCCTGCTGGAACAACGCACTTTGGCGGAGGTCTTTACAGCAGCCTTGGTCTTGAGCTTGGTCGATCCCTTTTCACCACCCACATCAGCGAGGATGATGTGATCATGGGCGATGTTTCAAGGCTGGAAAACGCGATTCTCGAAATAGATGAAGCATATCATCCGAAGATCATATTCGTGGTCGCCGCCGCAGTCATCGCGGTCATCGGTACCGATGTTGCGGGCGTATGCTACTATATGCAGGAAAAGGTAAATGCACGGTTGATCTCCTTTGAGGAAGGCGGCTTCCGCGGGGATTACACCGCAGAGCTGCGTTCGGTCTATCGCATGCTTGCCCGTGAGGTCGTACAGCCGGCAGATAAAAAAGAGAAAACCTATAATATCATCGGTGCGTCGGCAGGAGCATATCGTGTGCGCAGCGATGTGTGGGAAATTCAAAACCTGATGCGAGAAGCCTTCGGATATGAATGCGGCTGTGTCATGGGGCTTGAATGCTCGGTGGATGATCTTGAACGGATGGGCGGCGCGGCGTTAAATCTTGTCATTCGGGCAGAAGCCCTGGAAGCGGCGGAGATATTAAAAAGCAAATGTGAAACGGAATTCTATTACGGCGCTCCCTACGGATATGCAGACACGCTGAGTTGGCTCACCGAGATTTCAAAACGCATCGGCAGGGATATAGCCCCGGCATTCGTAAAACGTTTGAAAAGCAAGTCCATGCGCTTAACGCCTATGGGCGGCCCTATGGGCATGGGAATGATGGGGCAGGGCAAGGCGAAGGCGTCCGTGCAGGGAGATTATGATATGCTGCTGGGCATCCGGCAGGCGCTTGGCGAGATGGATATCGAGATCGAAAATATGATTTGCAGTCACTCGCTGAAAGCAATCGACAACAGCGATCCACAGATCCGTTTTTTAAGCAAAGAAAAGGAACGCATCGCGTTGTTTAAGTCTCTTAAAGGGCAATGGTGTTTAGGCAGCGATGAAATGGCTTTGTTTTGCGGCGAAAACGATTACTTTACGCTGATCAGCGCCCCCTTTAATTCCAGATATCAGTATGCTGCATATCTTCCATTCATGGGCGAAAAAGGGATGGACTATCTACTTGAACTGAAAAGTGATTTTGCGGACAGATTCAACGATTGATGATATAAGCCGTTTTGCGCGGAGAACTTTCCGTTGGTTGGAATAAGAAAACAATGCCGAAGCTGCCTGCATTTTGCGGCAGCTTAATTTGTTCTGTAGCGGGAAAACCGGGGCGGTTTATCAGCGGGAAAAGCTGCGGAAAGCGCACCGATGCGGATGCTCAATATATTGACAAATCAGGAGGTTTGTGCTACACCTAAGATACAGCAATACTTTTCCGCGAAGGAAGTGTAGGCATGAAAGTCATCGATATTATGAATGAACTGTTTGAATTGGCAGACGATAGAGATTATTCCCGCACCTGTGATACCTGCAAGGCAGGGGATCCCAACGCCGAGGTGCACAAAATTGCGGTATCCATGTTTGACACTCCCGATGTGATTAAGCAGGCGAAGGCATGGGGAGCCCAGCTTCTGATCGTTCATGAGCCCACCTATTATAACCACATGGATCATCATTCTGATGAAACCGTGGAATGTGCAAAGCGGAAGTTTATTGAGGAATCGGGCCTTACGATCTATCGGTATCACGATCATGCGCACTACACGACTCCTGACGTTATCGCTACTGGCATGCTCAAAAATATGGCGTTTGATGCGCAGGTTGAGTATACCGAGGTCTTTGACCTGCTGCGGCTTCGCCTGAATCAGCCGCTGACTCCGCTGGAAATCGCAAAGCATATTGAAGATCGGCTGGGCATCCGGCATATTCGTGTCTGCGGCGCTGCCAACGTTCCCTGCACCAAGATTTCAGGGATGTTCGGAACGCCGGGCGGAGTGTTTGAAGAACTGAAAAGCGATCACTGCGAGGTGATGTTGACGGGAGAAGCCAGCGAATGGTCTTTGGCGGAATATGCAAGAGACGCCGCGCAACTGGGCTTTAAGAAAGCGCTTCTGATACTGGGGCATATTGGCTCCGAGCGCGATGGAATGAAATATACAACAGAGCTGCTCAGGCAGATGCACCCTGAGCTGGAAGCGGAATATTTCGAGTGCGGCGAGGTGTATACCTATACGGACTGACGGTGTTTTCCCGTTATAATTGCAGGTGGGCAGGGTGGAAAGAACGGAAGAATAGGCCGCATTCAAGGAAAAATCGAAAGCAACAGAGTGCGGGAATGATCTGCTGAAAGGAATTTTCTATGTCGTTAAGCCAATATCAAAGAGAGCATAAGGAAGATAAGCCTGTTCTGGCGATTTGCTATGATTTTGATAAAACGCTGTCGCCGGATGATATGCAGGCGCAGGGCTATATCCAATCGGTTGGATATGACGTAGGGGAGTTTTGGGCAGAGACCAATGGGCTGGCAAGCCAAAACGATATGGATCAAAACCTTGCCTATATGCTTTTAATGAAAAAGAAAGCGGCCGGGAAGGTTGTATTTTCGCGCGAAAAGCTGGAAGATTACGGCGCAAAGGTGAAGCTGTTTCCGGGTGTGGAGGATTGGTTCGAGCGTATTCGGGCATACGGCGCGGAGCACGGCGTTATTGTGGAGCACTATATTATTTCGTCCGGGCTCAAGGAAATGATAGAGGGAACGTCCGTCGCTAAAAAAGGAGCGTTTAAAAAAATCTACGCAAGTTCCTTTTATTTCGATGAGGATGGCGTGGCGGAATGGCCGGCGCAGGTGGTGAACTATACCAACAAAACGCAGTTCCTTTTCCGCATTCAGAAAGGCGTTTTGGATATCAATGATTCCGGGGTCAACGATTCCTTTGCGCCGGACGAAATCCGCGTTCCCTTCCGCAATATGGTTTATATCGGGGACAGTGATACGGATGTTCCGTGCATGCGGCTGGTGAATACGTATGGCGGCCATTCCATTTGCGTCTATAGCGGGATTACGCAAGATAAGGCCAAGGTCTACAAAATGATGCGCGATCAGCGAATTCGCTATTATGCAATGGCGGATTATTCGGAGGGGGCGGAACTGGACACGCTGCTGAAGGCCATCATCGATCGAACAGCAAAAAACGAGATTCTGGAAACAAAGTATTATCGCTGCAAAAACGAGCAGCTTGCGTTTGATAAGCAAAACAGCGATGAGGAAAAAGAAAAAATAGAACTGCTGATGGAATTGGAAGGTGGCCGAAGCTTTGCCAGCATCCATGCAACAATCGAGAAAATGCGGCATGTGGATACATGGACGCAAAAAGATCGGGAAGACCTGTTTAAAATCGCGTTGCGCAACGGCCAGGTGCGCTATATTCTTGGCGATCTGGATGTGCGAAGCTTCTATACGGCGCTTTTGAACACCAGCGAAGCCGCTTCTGAGGAAGCAAAAAAACTGCAGAATTTGCTGGATCATATGGGACTGAACGGCTGAAGAAGAAAGAGACGGTCATGGCCGCGAAGGGTATAGCTGAAAAAGGCCGTATCCAAAGAACAACGGGGAAGATCACGTGCTGGATCTTCCCCGTTGTTTTGCTTTTTAAACGATTGAAACGGTTCGGGTGCTGCTTCATCGAAAGGAATCAAACTGTTTGCTTGCTTTCGCAGTATACACAGCGGCATTCGCCATGCGCTTTGTCCGTCCATTTGAACAGATGCTCCAGTTCCTGCTCGCAGGAGGTGATGCATCGGGGAGACTGGCAACGCACTGCGCCAGAGAAAATTTCCCCCTCCGGGGCGGCTTCGCCAGGGCTGTTCAGCAGCTTGTGGATCAGCGCCATACGCATGTATTTGCCGTTCAGCACCTGCTTGAAATAACAGGCTCGGGGATCGGCATCCACCTTCACGCTGATTTCATTGACCCGGGGCAGGGGATGGAGAATGGCCAGATCGGGCTTGGCGCTGGCCAGCTTATCCACGGTAAGGATATAGCTGTCCTTCAGCCGTTCGTATTCGTCCATGTCTGCAAACCGCTCCCGCTGGATACGGGTCATGTATAGAACATCCAGTTTGGGCATAGCGTCTTCAAGGCTGGTGGTTTCCTCATAGGGCATGGCGCGCTTTTCCAGCAGCTCCTGCTTCACATAATCGGGCAGGCGCAATTCCTTGGGGGAAATCAGCACCACCTGCACCCCCGCATAGCGGGAAAGGGCTGCGATCAGGGAGTGTACCGTGCGGCCGTATTTCAAATCGCCGCAGAAACCCACGGTCATCTGTCCCAGCCGACCCTTTTCCCGGTGGATGGTCAGCAGATCAGCCAGGGTCTGGGTGGGGTGCGCATGGCCGCCGTCGCCTGCATTGATTACAGGAATGCTGGCGTTCCGCGCCGCTACATAGGGCGCGCCTTCCTTGGGATGGCGCATGGCGATGATATCCGCATAGCAGCTGATCACCTTGGCCGTGTCGGCCACGCTTTCGCCCTTGGCAGCGGAAGAACTGCTGGCTTCGGAAAAGCCGATGACGCTGCCGCCCAATTCCAGCATGGCGGCTTCAAAGCTCAGCCGGGTGCGGGTGGAAGGCTCAAAGAACAGCGTGGCCAGCTTTTTGCCACAGCAGACCTGGGCATACCGATCGGGATGGGCGATCATATCGCAAGCAGTGGCGATCAGTTCGTCCAGTTCCTGCACGGAAAAATCGTTGATATCGATTAAGCTTCTCATTTGCCGATCCAGCTTTCGTCGGAGGGATTATTGCGGAAGGCGATCAGCCGGGCCACATCCTCGGGACGGATATAGTTTTCTTCTGCCGCCACCTGAGCGATCACATCGAAGTTGGTCAGAGATACATTTTTTACATCCGCAGCGGCCAGACGTTCCAGGCCCTTTTTCATGCCGTAGGTGAAAATGCTTACGATGCCCAGCACGATGGCGCCCGCTTCCCGCAGCACATTGACCACTTCCAGAACGCTGCCGCCGGTGGAGATCAGATCTTCCACCACCACGACCTTCTGGCCGGGGAGCAGCTTGCCTTCAATCTGATTCTGGCGGCCATGATCCTTCGCACCGGAGCGGACATAGCCCATGGGCAGGTCCATCAGATGGGCGGTAATGGCGGCATGGGCAATGCCGGCCGTGGAAGTGCCCATCAGCACTTCGGCTTCCGGATAATGCTGGCGGATCAATTCAGCCAGCCCTTCTTCCACATCGGTGCGGACGGCGGGGGCGGT
>CAYRFP010000032.1:0-24793 GCA_964423675.1 uncultured Oscillospiraceae bacterium | reverse complement strand
GGAGTTCTTGTTGGCGCCAACGGTGCCATCGGAACCCAGACCATAGAACTTGCAGGACACGGTGCCCTTGGGAGCCACGTTGAACTGCTTGCCCAGCTTCAGGTTGGTCTTGGTCACATCGTCCACGATGCCAACAGTGAAGTGGTTCTTGGGCTCAGCCTTGGCCAGGTTGTCATAGACGGCCTTGACCATGGTGGGGTTGAATTCCTTGCTGCCCAGACCATAGCGGCCACCAACAACCACAATGTCCTTGCGGCCATTTTCAGCCAGCACGGCGCAAACATCTTCGTACAGAGGCTCGCCCAGAGAGCCGGGCTCCTTGGTGCGGTCCAGCACGGCGATCTTCTTGCAGGTCGCGGGGATCGCGCCCATGAAATGCTTGGCGGAGAAGGGACGATACAGATGCACCTTCACCACGCCCACCTTCTTGCCCTTCTTGAGCATAGCGTCGATGGTTTCATGGATCGCTTCGCAGCCGGAGCCCATGGCCACGATCACTTCTTCGGCGTCTTCCGCGCCATAGTAATCGAACAGCTTATAGCTGCGGCCGGTAAGCTTGGCCACCTTCTTCATGTAAGCTTCCACGATGCCGGGGATGGCTTCGTAATACTTATTGGCGGCTTCGCGGTTCTGGAAGTAGATGTCGGGGTTCTGAGCAGTGCCGGCCTGATGGGGATGTTCGGGGTTCAGGGCGCGGGCGCGGAACTCTTCCACCTTGTTCCAGTCCACCAGCTTGGCGATATCGTCATAGTCGATCGCATCGATCTTCTGGATTTCGTGGCTGGTGCGGAAACCATCAAAGAAGTGCAGGAAGGGAACGGAGCCCTTGATGGCGGCCAGGTGAGAAACCAGAGCCATGTCCATCGCTTCCTGAACAGAACCGGACGCCAGCATCGCAAAGCCGGTCTGGCGGCAGGCCATCACGTCGCTGTGATCGCCGAAAATAGAAAGAGCGTGGGCAGCCAGCGCACGGGCAGAAACATGGAACACGCCGGGCAGCAGCTCGCCGCTGATCTTATACATATTGGGGATCATCAGCAGCAGGCCCTGAGAAGCGGTGAAGGTGGTGGTCAGCGCGCCAGCGGCCAGGGAGCCGTGAACAGCACCGGCAGCACCGGCTTCGGACTGCATTTCGGCCACATGCACAGTCTGGCCGAAGAGATTCTTGCGGCCCTGTGCCGCCCATTCATCCACATATTCGGCCATGGTGGACGACGGGGTGATGGGATAGATCGCGGCTACATCGCTAAACGCATACGCGATATGGCTAACCGCACCATTGCCGTCAATGGTCATTTTCGTTGCCATGGGAATTGCCTCCTTATTGCCTTGTATAAGAGCAGAAAAAACAAAGTTTTTCCGCATCTTTTCCAAGTAAATATTATACGGCTACCTGCAAGCTTCTGTCAAGGAAAAGCCCAGAGAAAAAAACAAAATAATGTACCGTTTTTCAAAAAAGTCGTCTTCTCGCCCCCGGGGATGCTTGAAGTTTCCCGCAGCCCTTTCATTCTGTTCCACAGGCTGTGATCGCCTTCGCCATGCTCTTTGGATGAATGCAAAAACCAGCACTTGCAGCGCCCATTCTCCGGCCTATGAAAAGCCCGCCATTTTTTCTGAATAGAATTTGAAATTACAAAGAAAAAAGAGTGGGCAAAGAGGAAAAGATATGCTATAATCAGAAAGCATTAGCCTGATAAAAAAGGAGCGAAGCAAACCATGTATGATATCTTGATTATCGGCGGCGGCGTGGTCGGCTGTGCCTTGGCCCGCAAGCTAAGCTGCTATCAGGGAAATATTGCGCTGCTGGAAGCAGCCGAGGATGTGGCCGATGGCGCCAGCAAGGCCAACAGTGGCATCGTCCATGCCGGCTTTGATGCAAAGCCCGGCACCAAAAAAGCTTATTACAACGTACGCGGGGCCAAGCTTTATGCTTCCCTTGCTCCGGAGCTGGGCGTACCCTATCAGCGAAACGGCGCGCTGGTTCTGGGCTTTGAGCCGGAAGATCGGCAGACCATCCAGAAGCTCTACGATCAGGGCCAGAAAAATGGCGTGAAGGAATTGCGGATTCTGGAGCGGGAAGAAATTCTGGCACTGGAGCCCAACACCAATCCGCAGGTGCTCTGCGCTCTGCATGTGCCCACCAGTGCCATCGTCAGCCCCTATGAAATGACCATCGCGCTGGCCTATCATGCAGCGCAAAACGGGGTGGAATTCATTTTCAACGCCCCTGTTTCCCAGCTGCGCCATGATGGCGAAGTCTGGCATGTGGTCACGCCCAAAGGCGAATATACCGCCCGGGCCATCGTTAACTGTGCAGGCACCGGCGCGGCTCAGCTGCATAACCAGATTTCCGATACGCCTGTGGAAATCGTGCCGCGCAAGGGCGAATATTATCTGCTGGATCACACCGTGAAGGTTCCCTTCGAGCATACCATGTTCCAGGTTCCCTCCAAGATGGGCAAGGGCGTGCTGGTAACGCCCACGGCGCATGGCAATGCCCTGCTGGGCCCCTCGGCCATGGACGTGGAGGATCCCTCCGATACCGCGACCACCCAGGCCGGGCTGGATTTCGTGCTGGATAAATGCCGTCTGACCTGGCCCAACGCCTCGATTCGTCCTGTGATTACCACCTTCGCCGGCGTTCGCGCGCATCCCGTCACCGACGATTTTATCATCGGCGAGGTTTCTGGCGCACCGAAAAACGCCTTTGAAGCCATCGGCATTGAAAGCCCCGGCCTGTCCGCTGCCCCCGCCATTGGCGAGGAGCTGGGCGAAATGGTGGCTGAAGCGCTGAAGATGCCCGATAAACGGCGTTTCCTCCCCCCGGTTCCCCTGCGCAAGCCTTTCTTTGCCATGACGGATGAAGAACGGGCCGCCGCCTGCAAGGAAGACCCGGATTATGGCCGAATCGTCTGCCGTTGCGAAGTGGTCACAGAGGCTGAAATCCGGGATGCCATTCGTCGCCCGGTGGGCGCACGATCCATCGATGGCGTGAAGCGCCGCACCCGCGCCGGCATGGGTCGGTGTCAGGGCGGGTTCTGCTCTCCCCGGGTGCTGGAAATTCTATGTGAGGAATTGGGCGTTTCGCCCCTGAGCATCACCAAGAGCGGCGGCGAAAGCCGGCTGCTGGTGGGCACACTGGAAGAAATCGCAAAGGAGGCTCGGGGCCATGCGGAATGATTGCGTACAGGTAGATGTATTGATTATCGGCGCGGGCCCGGCGGGGCTGGCCGCCGCCATCGCTGCCAAAAAGGCGGGAACGGAAAGCCTGATTGTGCTGGAACGGGAAGATCAGCCCGGCGGCATCCTGCGTCAGTGCATCCATAATGGCTTCGGCCTGCATCGATTCAAGGAAGAATTGACCGGCCCGGAATACGCCCAGCGGGATATTGACACTGCCAGGGAAATGAACATCGATATCCGTACCGGCGTAACCGTCCTGTCCGTTTCCTCGGATAAGGTCGTCACCGCCGTAAGCCGGGAGGACGGACTAGTGCGCTATGAAGCCAAGGCCGTGGTGCTGGCCATGGGCTGCCGGGAACGGCCCCGTGGCGCGCTGGCCACGCCAGGCACGCGCTGCGCTGGCATTTACAGCGCTGGCACGGCTCAGAAGTTTGTTAACCTGGAGGGCTTCATGCCCGGCCGCCGGGTAGTGATTCTGGGCAGCGGCGATATCGGCCTGATTATGGCTCGCCGCATGACGCTTCAGGGCGCAAAGGTGCTGGCCTGCGTGGAAATTATGCCTTATTCTTCCGGCCTGAACCGCAATATCGTTCAGTGCCTCCAGGATTATGATATTCCGCTGTATCTGTCCCACACTGTAATCGATATTCAAGGCAAGGAACGGCTGACCGGCGTGACCGTGGCCAAGGTTGGGCCGGATCGCAAGCCTATTCCCGGAACGGAAATGCAGTTTGACTGCGATACGCTGCTTTTGTCCGTGGGTCTGATCCCGGAAAACGAGTTGTCCGTGGGCGCGGGCGTGCAAATCTCCCCCGCAACCAGCGGTGCCGTGGTCAGCGATACTTTGGAAACCAGTGTGCCCGGCGTGTTTGCCTGCGGAAACGTGCTCCATGTGCATGATCTGGTGGATCATGTGAGCAACGAAAGCTTCCGCGCCGGTGAAATGGCCGCCCGTTACGCCGCTGGCCAACGCAATGAGGGCCGGGAAGTGGTCGTAAAGGATGGAAACGGCGTGCGCGGCGTGGTTCCTCAGAAGATCATGATGAGCCCCGAAACCAAGCAGGTGGATCTGATGTTCCGCCCCGTTCAGGTCTATCGGGATCATTATCTTACCGTCTATGCCGACGGCCAGCCGATTTCCTCCGTCCGCAAGCTGATTCTCACCCCCGGCGAAATGGTGGTGCAGCCCTTGAACGAAAAGCTGCTGACCGCTTGCCAAAACGCCACGGAAATCTCCGTGGCGATTACGGAAGAAAAAGCTGTCTGAACAAAAAGACTCATCAAAAACCGGCCCGCGATGCAATATCGCAGGCCGGTCTTTCTTTTGCGCGCTGGATTGAGCAGGCGCTGTTTTATCAATCAGGCGGCCACGGTTATTCGCCGATTTTGTCCGCCAATCGCTTCATTTTTTCCTTCATTTCCAGCCGTATTTCCTTTCGGCACTGGCGTAGCTTTTGCATCAGCGATTTGGAATACAAGCGGGCATACGGGAATGCGACAAGAGCGCGGCGAACCAGCGCGCTTTGCTTGGCCAGATGCTCCCGCACCGCCCGGGTAATATTCTCGGTATCGTCCTCGCCGGACAGATCGGCTTCCTTGCGGATTTTGTTCAGCACCGTCACCGACAGCACCGCATCCGCAACGAACAGGCAGATCAGCCCCATGCACAGCCCTTCTATCAGCGCAGGGGGCATTTTCTCCATCTGGCCGAACAGAAACGGCTTGACCACATAAATCATCAAAAGCCCCAGCAGACCGAAGGGAATCAGCGTATCGGCGCAGATGCGACCGTTTAAGTTAAACCGCTTATGGCTGTAATCCCACCAGCGGGCATGAAACAGCTTTTCCATCAGATAGCTGGTCAGGTATTCCAGCGTGCCGCACACCGCCACAGCCATTACAAACACCGCTACCGGTGCCTCCGCAAAGGGCGACAGCAACGCCGTGACCAACACAGCGCCGAAGCCGTAAATCGGGCAATAGGGGCCGATAAGAAAGCCCCGGTTAATGAACCGATGAAACTGAACCAGCTTGCAGCAAACCTCCATCAGCCACCCCAGAATGGAACTGATGAAAAAAAGCAGCACATATTGCTCCAGCAGCGTTTGCATGGCGCGTTTCTCCCTCCGCTTCTCCTTTTTTTGTTTAGAGCAACACGATGCCTGCTTTCTCGCAGGCTTCATGGGTCGCTTGATCCCAATAGGAAGACTGCACCTCGCCAATATGTGCCTTGCCCAGTAGCAGCATGCACAGCCGACTCTGACCAATACCGCCGCCGATGGTATAGGGCAATTCTCCCTTCAGCAGCGCCTGATGGAAGGGCAACTCCCGCCGCTCCTCCTTGCCCGAAAGCCGCAGCTGCCGCTCCAGTGATTCCGGGGATACCCGCACGCCCATGGAGGAAATTTCAAACGCGCAGCCCAGCATATCGTTCCAGAACAGGATATCCCCATTCATTTCCCAGTCGTCATAGTCTGGGGCCCGGCCGTCATGGGGCTTGCCAGAGCGCAGCGCCCCGCCAATCTGCAAAAGCCCCACGGTTTTATGTTCCTGCAAAAACAGGTTTTCCCGTTCCTTGGGCGTTTTGTCCGGATACAGATCCTCCAATTCCTGGGTGGTAACAAACGTAATCTCCCGGTTCAGGTTTATGTTCACCTGGGGATACTTCCATTTCAGCATATCCAGCGTGACGCAGATGGCGGTGACAATCCGCTGCATCGCATCCTTCAGGGTATCCAGGGTGCGGTCGCTTTCCCGGATCACCTTTTCCCAATCCCATTGATCCACATAAACGGAATGGAGATTATCCAGCGTTTCATCCCGGCGGATGGCATTCATATCCGTATAAATGCCCTCCCCCACCGGAAAACGATACCGTGCCAGCGCATATCGCTTCCATTTTGCCAGCGAATGCACCACCTGCGCCGTTTCCCCGGTTTCCAGCATATCAAAGGACACTGGCCGTTCCACGCCGCTGAGATCATCGTTCAGGCCCGATGCACCGTCCACGAACAGTGGAGCAGACACCCGTTTCAAATTCAGCGCATGGGATAAATTGTCCTGAAACAGTTTCTTGATCAGCCCGATCGCTTCCTGGGTTTCATATAACGACAACGAGGACGTATACCCCGCCGGAATCCATACATGACTCATACCGCGCTTCCTCCTTTTGCAATCGGGGACTGAGCCATCCTGCCTATGCCTGCACTCTCCCGATTTTTGTTAGAATATCAGCCTTCGCAGCGTTTGTCAATCCGAATGCAGAAAAAATACGGCAGAGGGCATCCCTTCTGCGTTTTACAAAAAACGGAAGAAGCACCGACAGGCAGATTCCTTCCGCTGAGCCGTTCCACCAGGCAGCCCAGCACATAGGAACCAGTGGAATCATAATGGAACACCGTGCCGGCAGGCTTTGTGGGCGTGCTGCTGAAATAGAACCTGAGCCGATCAGTCACCTCCGGCTTGAACCAGTGCAGGTCGGTCATGCAAGTGCGCATGGTCAGCATATCCTCAATAGTCTGCTCCTGCAAAAGTGCAGGAACTGAAGGCAGAAGCTTGTCGGGGAAAAAGTCGCAGATGCGATCCGTCAGCCGCAGCTTTCCCTCATCTTCATATTTCTTTCGTTTTCATTATAACGAGAGAAGGAAGGGCTTGTCAAGGCGAAGAAAAAGCTGGTATAATAAACGCGGATGGCAGGAAAATGCCATTCTGTATCGTTTATGAAACGGGAGGACATGCTAATGGATGCCATGGAAGCAGCCCGGCAGCTGGGGAAAACCCTTCAGGAAAGCCCGGAATATAAGGAATATCAGCAATTTAAGGCAGAAGTGGAGGCCGACAGCGGCATCAAAGCGCTGGTGGACGAATACAAGCGGCTGCAATCCAAGGTACAGCTGCGGATGTTCTCCGGTCAAGCCGCTCCCGATGAGGATACCCAGCGGTTTCAGCAGCTCAGCGTGCTGCTTTTTGCTGATAACCGCACGTCAACCTATCTGCTGGCCGAAATGCATCTGCAAAAGCTGCTGGCGGATATTTTCTCCGTGCTGACCACGGCGGCTGGTCTGGATCTGCCCATGCCCCTCTAAAATCTGCAAGCATTTCCCGCCCCGGCGGGGAAAGGAAGGCGCTCTTGAAAAAAAATCATCCGGATTATACCGACGAACAGCTACGGCAGGAGAGGCAATATGGCCTGTTTTGGTACAGTTGGCTCTGGCATCTGCTGCGCCCCGCGCTTCTTGCGCTATGTGTTTTGCTGGTGGTAGCCGGGGTGGTAATGACAGGATACAATTGGGTCGATCGCCATTTCTTCGCCCCTGTGGACGATCAGGATCAGACCATGCAGCCCTTTACCGTGGCTTCCGGCTCCAGCCTGACAAAGGTGGCTAACAATCTGGAAGCGCAGGGGCTGATTCATAACCGCACCGTGTTCAAATACTATGCGGATTTCCTGGGATACGGCCAGAAGATTCAGGCGGGGGATTATCAGGTCAGCCGTTCCATGCGCATGCAGGATATTATGGAATTGCTCACCACCGGCGACGGCAATCCCATTACCCGAAACATTACCATTATCCCCGGCTGGACCATCCAGGATATCGCCAATTATCTGGTGGAACAAAAGGTGCTGGAGCGCAGCGATGAATTCCTTGCCCTGTGCCGCAGCGGCCAGAATTTCTCCGCGTACTATTATATCTCCGATGTGCTGTCCGCTCCGGACGCTTATCAGCGGTTGTATGTGCTGGAAGGATATCTGGCTCCGGACACCTATGAAATCTATACCAGCGCCAATGCGGTGGATATTATTAAGAAGCTTCTATCTCAGACCGAGGCCGTCTTCAAAGAGGAATATCATGCCCGTGCCGATGCGCTGGGGCTTTCCATGGATGAAATTATCACCCTGGCTTCCATGATCGAAAAGGAAGCCAAGACAAACGATTTCGCCAGGGTTTCCGCCGTGTTCCATAACCGGCTGAAAAAGGGGATGACGCTGGGCAGCGATGTGACAATCAAATACGCTTCCGGCGTTAAGCGCATGGCGCTGACCAACAAGGATCTGGACATAGATTCCCCGTACAATACCTATAAGAATACCGGCCTGCCCATCGGCCCCATCTGTTCGCCCTCTGCCGCCGCCATCCAGGCCGCGCTGTATCCGGACGAAGAATTCCTGGCCGAGGAATATCTCTATTTCTGCTCCAAGGATCCCAATACCGGCGAATTGCATTTCAGCCGCACCCTGGAAGAACACAATATGGCGGTGAGCATCTATGCCCCGCTGTGGCAAGCGTATGACAAGGAGCAGGGGCTGTAAGCCATTTTTGCTCAGGAGGTACGAATGAAGCCTGAATTATTGGCCCCCGCCGGGGGCATGGCCCAGCTGAAAGCTGCTGTGCGGTTCGGAGCGGACGCGGTATATGGCGCACTGCCCGCCTTTGGTCTGCGCGCGTTTGCAGGCAATTTCAGCTGGGAGGAATTAGAAACGGCGCTGCAGCTGCTGCATGCGGCCGGAAAAAAATTCTATCTGACGCTGAACGCGCTGCCCTTTGACCATGAAATGGACAGCCTAGTCGCTGCCGCCCGCCGCGCCTTTGAAATGGGAGTGGATGCGGCGCTGGTCAGCGATCTGGGCGCGTTTCTGCGGCTGCGTCAAGAGGTGCCCGGCCTGAAGCTGCATATCAGCACTCAGGCCAATACCCTCAATTCCGTCGCCGCCTCCTTTTATGCACAGCAGGGCGCAGAACGGGTGGTTCTGGCACGGGAGCTGTCGCTGGAGCAAATCGCCGCACTGCGAAAAAATACCCCACCGCAGCTGGAACTGGAAGCCTTCGTGCATGGGGCCATGTGTATGGCCTATTCCGGCCGATGCATGCTTTCCGATCATCTGACCGGCCGGGGCGGCAACCGGGGTGCCTGTGCCCAGCCCTGCCGCTGGGAATACGCGCTGATGGAAAAAAAGCGGCCGGGCGAATATATCCCCCTGGAAGAAGACGGGCGGGGTACCTATTTGCTCTCCGCCTACGACCTGAACATGCTTTCCCATCTGTCCGCTCTCCTTCAGGCTGGCGTTTGCAGCCTGAAAATCGAAGGCCGCATGAAAACGGAATATTACGTAGCCACAGTGGTTGGCGCGTATCGCCGGGCGCTGGATGCGCTGCTGCGCAGCGAAGAGGAATATCGCGCCCTGCTGCCCGAATTGGAGCAGGAGTTATGTAAAGCCAGCCATCGCTCCTTTAATACCGGCTTTTATTTCGGCGCGCCCGCTCCGGCCTCCGGCGCGGAGGGTTTTCAGCAAGCCATGGAATATGTGGGCCGGGTGCTTTCCTGGCAAGATGGGATCGCCGTGGTATTCCTGAAAAATCGATTTTACGTAGGCGACACGCTGGAACTGCTTTCCCCCGCCGGCGTGCACGCTTTCCCGGTAACAGAAATTCGGCGCAGGGATACAGGCGAATGCGTGAACACGGTGTCCGTAGCCGGGCAGGAAATTCTGCTTCCCATTCCCGTTCCCGCCGCCGAAGGCGATTTTCTGCGCGGCCCAAACCGAAACCATCAATAATCCCGCAGCCGTTCAGGCTCGCCACGCAAAACAAAAGAGGGAGAGTACGCATGGAAGCACGAATCCTTTCCGGATTGGAAAAGGTTTTCCCGGATGGCCGGGGCACGGATGGCGCCGCGCCGCTGCTGCAAGCGTTGCAGGGCGAATGCGTTTTCTTTCAGCTGGCCGTTTATCAAGCCGAATGCGGCTCAGTCTACGCCTGGCCGGAAATCGAATCTCCGCTAAAAAACGCTGTCACGGTGCGGCGTGTGGAAACCGTTCCTGTGCGCATCTCCCGGCCGGAAGGGAAGTATGACATGCATTATCTGGATCACACCCCGGGGCTATATCCTGATCTGCTGGAAGAAATGGACGGTCAGGCGCTGCTGATCCCCGGCGGCCAATGGCGGGCCCTTCTGGTGGAAATCGCTGTGCCAGCGGATTGCCCGGCTGGGGATTATCCCGTAGCGCTTCGGCTGAGGAACGAAACCGGGAAAACCCTGGCCAGCGGCGAGACCGTTTTGCAGGTTATCCCCGTCCGGTTGCCCCGGCAAACGCTGATGCACACGGAATGGTTCCATGCAGATTGCCTGGCGGATTATTATCATGTCGTCCCCTTCTCCCCCCGGCACTGGGAAATCGTGGAGCAGTTTGTGCAAACGGCGGTAAAGCGGGGATGCACCATGCTGCTCACCCCGCATTTCACTCCGCCGCTGGACACCTTCATTGGCGGCGAACGCACCACGGTGCAATTGGTGGATGTGCAGATAGAAAACGGGCAATATTCTTTCGGCTTTGATAAGCTGCGCCAGTGGATTGAAATGGGGATGCGCTGCGGGGTGGAACAGTTTGAAATGGCGCATCTGTTCACACAGTGGGGCGCAGCCCATGCGCCAAAAATCATGGCCACAAAAGACGGCCAGTATCAACGTATTTTCGGCTGGGATAGCGATGCCGTGGGCGGGGAATACACTCGTTTTCTGCAAGCCTATCTGCCTCAACTGACAAAGAAACTACGGGAATGGGGCATAAATGATCGGGTTTATTTCCATATTTCCGATGAGCCCAGTGCCCAGCAGCTGGATAGCTACGCCGCGGCAAAACGATCCGTGGAAGCGCTGCTGCAAGGCTTCCCCATAATGGACGCGCTGTCGGACTACGCCATCTTTCAGGAAAGCGGAATTGAACGCGCCGTGGTTTGTCTGCCCCATTTGCAGCCCTTCCTGGATGCAAACGTACCCTCCCTCTGGGGATATTATTGCTGCGACCCCGCCACGGAATACACCAATCGCTTCCTCCAAATGCCCCTGGCGCGCACCCGCGTTTTGGGATTCCAATGCTGGAAATATCGGCTCTGCGGCTTCCTGCATTGGGGCTATAATTTCTATAACACGAGGCATTCCGTAGCCCGGGTTGACCCCCATTTAGATGTGGAAGCAGGCGGCGCATTCCCAGCAGGTGATTCCTTCCTGGTGTATCCCGGGCAAGACGGCAAGCCCCAGGAATCCCTGCGGCTGCTGGCCATGCATCAGGCCATGCAGGATCTGCGGGCGCTGGCGCTGCTGGAGCAGCGAATCGGCAGGGAAAAGACGCTGGCGCTGCTGGAGCAGGACGGCGAATTGACCCTGACATCCTTCCCCTGTTCTGCCGCCCGGCTTGAAGCCCTGCGAGTGCGGATTAACCTGGCCATTGAAGAAAGCTTATAAAACATATTCTTTGCAATCAAGGAGGAACACTGACATGCTCTTTCTGGATAAGCGGGTGCAGACGATCGGAAACGAACTTTATCGTCTGCGCATTCGCCAGCGCATTCCCCTGAATAATTGGGAATACAAGGAAGGAAATTTTATTCTTCCCCAAGATGCTCAGCGCAATCCTGCCCCCTTTTGCCCCTTTGACGGCAGCTCTATGTATTGGCAAGGCCCGAACCGGCATTACTGGTTCCGCTGTGCTCTGGCTGTGCCGCCGGAAATGGACGGCAAGCCCCTGTGGTTCCATCTCAATTGGGGCGGAGCCGGTAATCCGCAATTTTTGCTTTTCCTGAACGGCAAGCCCCTGCAGGGCATGGATGCCAATCATTCCAGCGTATTGCTCTTCTCCTGCGCCCATGCGGGGGAAGAGGGACTGATTGAGGTGCAGGCTTATACGGAAAAATCCGATGCGCCGCTGCTGTTCCGCCCTGAACTGCAACAAATTGATTCCGAAATCGAAGGTTTATATTGGGATTTGCAGGTGCCGCTCAGTGCCTTTTCCCAGTTGGCGCCCGAAAGCAAGAGCCGTCTGGATCTGGAACGGACACTGAATGAAGCCGTGAACCTGCTGGACCTGCGCACGCCCTATTCCCCCGCCTTTGACGCTTCCGTGGCGCAGGCCCGGGCGTATCTGCAAAAGCATCTGTATGAGGATTTGTGCGGCCACGATCAGGTGATCGCTTCCTGTATCGGGCACACCCATATTGACGCGGCATACCTCTGGCCTGTCAGCCAGACGCGGGAAAAGGTCTGCCGCAGCTTTGCCACGGTGCTCAAGCTGATGGACGAGTATCCAAACTATCGCTTTCTTTCCAGCCAGCCCCAGCTTTACGCCTTCCTCAAGGAACGGCATCCGGATCTGTTCCGGCAGATTCAGCAACGGGTGAAGGAGGGCCGCTGGGAGCCGGAAGGCGGCATGTGGGTGGAAGCAGACTGCAATCTTACCAGCGGTGAATCCCTGATTCGGCAGTTCATCCATGGAAAGCGCTTTTTCCGGGAGGAATTCGGCGTAGACAACCGGATTCTCTGGCTTCCGGACGTATTCGGCTATTCGGGAGCGCTGCCCCAAATCATGGCGCAATGCGGCATTGATTATTTCATGACCACCAAGCTTTCCTGGAATCAGATCAACAAGGTGCCCTACGACACCTTCCTCTGGCGCGGCATTGATGGCACCGAAATCCTCACCCATCTGATTACCACCACCGCCGTTGGCCAGAACCCGCAGGATTTCCGCACCACTTATAACGGCGAGCTATGCCCCGATGCGCTGATGGGCGGCTGGCAGCGATATCAGCAAAAGGCCATCAATCAGGATATTCTTATTGCCTTCGGCTTTGGCGATGGCGGCGGTGGGCCCACCCGAGAAATGCTGGAAAACGCTATCCGTATGGAAAAAGGCATTGATGGGCTGCCCCGGGTACGCCAGGTTTTCGCCCGCCAGTTTTTTGATGAACTTAGCGACCGGGTGCGTTCCAATCCCGCGCTTCCCGTCTGGGAAGGCGAACTGTATTTTGAACTGCATCGGGGTACGCTGACCTCCATGGCCCGAAACAAACGTGCCAATCGCAAGGCAGAAATTCATCTGATGGATCTGGAGCTGCTTTCTGTGATGGCGGCGCAAAAGCTGCCTTATCCTGCTGCTGCGCTGGACAGGCTGTGGAAAACTGCGCTACTGAACCAGTTTCACGATATCCTGCCCGGCTCCGCCATCCACGAAGTTTATGAGGTGACGCGGCAGGAATACGAAGCCCTGGAAACGGAAATTTCCGCTCTGCGAGACCAGCGGATTCAGGCGCTGATTCCCGAGAACGAAGCGAATCTTACCGTGCTGAACACCAAAGGTTTTGCTTCCGATGAGATCGTTTTCCTGGGCAGCGGTATATCTGCTGGGGCGCTGTTGGACGGGCAGGGCCGCTCCTATCCGGTGCAGCAGACGGCGTCCGGCGCGCTGGCTTTCCTGCCCAGCCTGCCTGCCAAGGGACTGCGTACCTACAGCCTGCAAAAGGAATCGCCTACCTGCGTTTGCCCCTTCCAGCTAACGGACGACCGGCATTTGGAAACCCCGTATTATCTTCTGGAATTGGATGAAAACGGCTTGTTCGCCCGCCTGTATGACAAAGAAAACCGCCGGGAAGTGTTTAAACCGGGGCAAAAGGGAAATCTGTTGCGCATGTATGAGGACAAGCCCGCCAAGTACGATAACTGGGACATCGATATTTATTACGCAGAAAAGCACTGGGATGTGACGGAGCTGGAATCCCTGCAATGGGAGACGGGCTGCATCTGCGCCACGCTGACGCTGGCCTATCGCATCAGCAACAGCACGATCTGCCAGCGCATCCGCTTTTATGCCCAAAGCCGCCGCATTGATTTTGAAACACAGGTGGATTGGCAGGAGCATCAGCATCTGCTGAAGGTGCTTTTCCCGGTGGAGGTGCATACGGACGAAGCTACCTTCGAAATCCAGTTTGGCAATCTGAAGCGCAAAACCCATACCAACACCAGCTGGGACACGGCTCGGTTTGAATCCTGCGGCCAGAAATGGGTGGATCTGAGCGAGGGGCATTACGGCGTGAGTCTGCTCAACGATTGCAAATACGGCCATTCCGTGAAGGACGGCGTGATCGGACTAACGCTGATCAAAAGCGGCATTTATCCCAACCCCACCGCCGACCAGGAGCGCCATCTCTTCACTTATGCGCTCTATCCCCATACCGAAGGCTGGCAGCAGGCTGAAACAATTCGCGAGGCGTATCGGTTGAATCAGCCCGCGCTGTGGGCCAAAGGCGGCGATGCAGGCAACGAATTCTCGCTGGCCTTTGTGGATGCGCCCAACGTAATGCTGGAAACCATCAAGCAGGCCGAGGATGGGCGCGGCGTGATTCTGCGCCTGTACGAAACAGAAAACGCCCGAACGGAAACGGTTCTGCATTGGAATGGCCCGGTTTCCGCCGTGGAGGAATGCAATTGTCTGGAAGAACCACAGGGCAACGTTTCAGCGCATCATGGCGAAATCCCCCTTCTCATCCAGCCCAATCAAATCAAAACCCTCCGCATTCTTCCCTGAACCTGCATGCAAAACGAGAGCACGCAACCGCATGCTCTCGTTTTTTGTTTTTTCTTTTATTGAATTTGTCCTGCAAAAGCGCGAACCCGTTCCTGAGAAAAAACCTGCTGGGGTGTTCCATCGGCGGCGATCACGCCATCCTCCATATACACCACCCGATCGGCCACCTCCCGGGCAAAATCCATTTCATGCGTGACAACCACCATCGTCCGTTTTTCCCGAGCCAAATCCCGGATGACGGAAAGAACCTCTTTCGTCAGCAGCGGATCCAGTGCGCTGGTCGGCTCGTCAAAGCAGAGAATTTCCGGATTCAATGCCAGCGCCCGGGCAATTGCCACCCGCTGCTGCTGCCCTCCGGACAATTGGCCAGGATAATTCCCCATCCGTTCGCCCAAGCCCATTTGCCGCAGCAGTGATTCCGCCTGCGCCCGAATTTCCTCCTGAATCTGCTTCCGGTTCCGCGCATAATCCGGCTGCTCCCGGGCCAGCAAATCCCGGGCCAGAATCACATTATCCAAGGCGGTATACTGCGGAAACAAATTGAAATTTTGAAACACGAGCCCGAAATGCAACCGCTTTTTGCGGATCTCCTTTTCCCGCAGGGTGCGGGGATCTGCCGCGTCAAAAAGCACCTGGCTCTGCAAGCGAATCACGCCGGTATCCGGCCGTTCCAGAAAATTCAGGCAACGAAGGAAAGTTGTTTTTCCGCTGCCAGAGGAACCAATGATAGACACCACCTGGCCTTTTTCCATGGAAAAATTCACGCCCCGCAGCACCTGAGTTTTCCCAAACGCCTTGCCGATATGCTCCGCTTCCAGCAGCGCCATGTTGCCTGCCTCCTTTAAAAATAGCTCAGCTTCTTTTCTAGCCGTCCCAGCAGCGTCGTTACGATTCCGTTCCAGATCAGATAATACACGCCGGTAAAAAACAGCGGCCAGATAGCCCCCGAAATTCCCTGCGAGCCCTTCATAAACGCCTGACCTGCCCAGATGATTTCCTGCAACGCGATGATCCGAGACAGGGACGTATCCTTCACCAGCGTGATCACCTCGTTGGACAGGGGCGGCACGATCTGCTTCACCATTTGCAGCAGCTTCACCTTAAAGAAAATTTGCGTTCTCGTCATGCCCAGTACCAGGCCAGCCTCCTCCTGCCCGCGAGGAATGGATTGGATGCCGCCACGATAAATTTCTGCGAAATAGCAGGCGTAGTTCAGAATAAAGGCGATGGCCGCCGCAGTAAACCGCCCGGTTTCCCCGCTTCCCCATACATTGGTTTTCAGCACCAGACCGGGAAAGTAATAGAAAATCAGCAGCTGAATCATCAGCGGCGTTCCCCGGATCACGCCGATAAGCATCCGCGTCAGCCAGCGAAGGGGGGAAATCTTGGTCATGGATCCGAAGGCAATCACCAGCCCCAGAGGCAGCGCCCCCAGAAGGGTGGCGAAAAAGAGGCGCAGGGTCTGCAAAAAGCCCGCGTTCAGCGCCTGAAATACCACCGGGAACTGCTGAACGATTAATTGAAGCTGCGCCGTGAATTCCTGCATACCTTTTCCCGCCTTCGTGTTGATTTCAGCGTCTTACTTTTCCGAAACGATCAGCGCCGCCTGCACGCCGTAGGTTTCCGCCAGGGCTTCCAGTGTGCCATCCGCTGCCGCAGAATCCAGGAACGCATTCAGCTTCTCTGCCAAATCCGAACCCATCCGGAAGCCCACGCCGTATTCTTCTGCGCTTAGGGCGACCGTATAGGTCAAAGCAGCGTAGCCAGTTCCTTCGCCAACCATAGCGGCAGCCATAAGGGAATCAATCGCCGCAGCGTCCGATGTGCCCGCGGCCACTTCCATCAGCGCATCTGCCTGTGCGGTAACGGGCGTATAATCCAGCCCCAGCGCTGCCACAGCCGCTTCCCCGGCGCTGCCAGCTTCCACGGCAAAGGTGAGCCCCTTCAGGCTTTCCACATCCTGATACTGCTCCGCCTTTTCAGCCGGAACCACCACGATCTGCGCATTTTTCAGATACGGCTGAGAACAGGCCATAGCGCTGAGCACCTCGGGCATTAGGGTCATGCCGTTCCAAACGCAGTCAATGCTGCGACCGTTCAGCTCCAGAATCTTGCTGTCCCAGTCGATTTCCACAAATTCTGCTTCCACCCCCAGGCTTTCCGCAAAGGCCCGCGCCAGATCCGCGTCAAAGCCAATCCATTGGCCATCGGCATCCTTATAATCCATCGGTTCAAAATTCGTAATGCCGACTACCAGCTTGCCCTTGCTTTGCACATAGGCCGCATCGCTTTCTTCCGCCCCGGCAAAGGCCGTTAAGCTTACCAGCATCACCAGCACCATCAGCAGGGAAATCATCTTGCTCCGTTTCATGTTTGTTTCCTCCTTGCCATCTCGGCCTTACGTTTCTCTCGTTTATCGCTTTAGTTTGCTAAAGCAATATCATAATATCATAGAGATTGGTGTCTGTCAAGAATTATTTTAAAAAAATCAGGAAAACCGACTTTCTTTTCCGATTGCCGGTTTTCCTGATGCCCAGGCCGATTGCTTGTATCCATCCGTTTTGTTTTGTCTTCTAACAAAAAGTCAAATGTCATACTTGGTTGTCAGCCGATCCAGCTTTTCTCCAAACGGCCGGGCAAACAGCGCCAGAAAGCCGCCGTTGGAAACAGCGTAAAGAATCGTATGCGGCACGGCGGCGGCCAGCGCCGCTGCATAGGCGGCGGACTGAAAGCCATTGTCCATCCACAGAACCGTCCATACATCCATGAGAAAGGAATAACCTACGCCTGAAAGCAACCCGTAGATCAGCAGCAGCGGCCGACTTTTTTTCAGCGGTTTCCTCAGCAATCCTGCAATCAGGCCAATCACGCCCCATGCCAGCATCTGAAAGGAGGTCCATGGTCCCTGACCGAAATAGAAATTCGACACCACGGCAGACAGCGCCCCGGCCAGAAATCCCGCTTCGCCGCCCAGATACATCCCCGTCAAAATCGTCAGCGCCGCCACGGGTTTAAACAGCGGAATAAACCGCCCTGCCACGGACAGCGCCACCATCACCGATACCACAACCATTCGCCGTGCCCCGGTCTTTTTCTTTTCAAATCCGGTAACAAACAGCAAAAATGCCGCCAGCACCGCCAGCAGAATTACCAGCGCATATTGCCCCCGATTGGCCAGCCTTGCGCCCAGCAGTACCAAAGCCGGAAAGACTAGACAGGGCAGCGCCCAGCGCAGGGTCTTGCGCAGCACCGGGCTTTGAATGACGATCACAGCCCGGCCTCCCTTCCATAAGCCAGCGCCAAATCCGACAGCGTAATCGCTTCAGGACAAACGGAGCGCGCCATCCGATTCACCGCCGTGGTATAAAAATGATTGCCTGCAAAGAAGGCCCGGGGCGTATCCTCAGAAACGGTTTGTCCCCGGAACAGCAGGGCGCATCGATCTGCGTATTCAGCAGCAAATTCCACATCATGCGTGACGCAGAGAATGCTCAGCCCTGTTTGACACATGGCAGACAGCATCCGTCCCATCTGTTCCTTGGCTTCCGCATGCAGCCCCTTGGTGGGCTCGTCCAGAAGCAGCACGCGGGGATGCGCCGCCAGCGTTTTGCAAAGGGCCAGCGCCTGCTGCTCTCCCCCCGACAAATCATAGGGATGCTTATCCAGCAGCGGCGTAAAATCAAAGGGGAAAGCCTGCCAATCTGTTCCCTGCAATTCCTGCGCAACAGTGCTATGCAGAAACAGCGTCTGCACATCCTGGGGCAACAGCGCCAGGCAATCCCGGTACAGGCTTTGTCCCCCATAGCTTTTCAGCTTTTTTCCCAGCACAAAAATATTGCCCGCATACGGCCGCAAAAGCCCAGCGGCGCAATGCAGCGCCGTGGATTTACCCGCGCCATTTCCTCCCAGCAGACATAGCATTTCGCCCTGCCGCAAACAGAAGCTCAGCCCCTGAAGCACATCCGGCGCTTGCCGTTCATAGCGAAAAAATACATCGGAAAACCGCAACGCATCCGGCGCTGCGGCACAAGCCGCTGGCGGCGCAAGCGGACAGGGCGCGGGCCCCAGCGTTTCCAGCAGCCGCCGTCCCTCACGCACGGTCAGAGGAAACGGCTGCGGACTCCTATCCAGAATTCCCGACAGCCGCGCAGCCGCAGGCATGGCCTTGCCAAGCGCCGGATGGGCGCAAAGTGCCTGCACCGTTTGCTGGGTTTCGCCAAAGGCCAGCAGCCCGCCCTTTTCCAGCGCCAGCAGCCGATTAGACACCGGAATGGCATCCTCCAATCGATGCTCGATCAGCAGAATCGTCAACCCCAGTTCCCGGTTCAGCCGCTGCAGGGCGGCCAGAAAATCCTTGGCGGCAATAGGATCCAGCTGCGCCGTCGGCTCATCCAGCAATAACAGCCGGGGTTGCATGGTCATGGCTGCGGCCAGACTCAGCATTTGCTGCTGCCCCCCCGACAGGGAAAATACCGACGCATCAAACCAATCTTCCATGCCGAAAAAAGCAGCGGTTTCCGCCACGCGGCGACGAATAACCGCTTGCGGCGCGCCCAGGTTTTCCAAGCCAAACGCCAATTCATGCCACACCTTGTCCGTCACCAGCTGCTGCTGCGGCCGCTGAGATACAAACCCTACGTTCCCGGCGCTTTCCCGATCGGTCATTGCGGCAAAGGGACGGCCTGCCCAGCGCATCGTTCCTGTCATGGTTCCCTTGGGGGTCAGTTCCCGCTTCAACAGCCGCAGCAGCGTGGATTTTCCGCTGCCTGTTGCCCCGCAAAGTACCGTAAAATCCCCTTCTTCCAGGGAAAAAGAAATGTCGTTCAGCGTCTGCTCCCTGCAGCCAGCATAGGAAAAGCCTAGATTCTGGACTTCAAGCAATGCCATCGAATGCGTTCCCCTCCTTCCCAAAGCACCGGCAAAAATGCCAGCGCGGCATACGCGCCATAGGCGGCAAGCTGCAGCGGCCCTGTCCCCGCGCCCCGCAGCGCGGGATAATAGGAAAAATCCAACATTCCTGTGCCGATCACCCCGATCAGGATGGCCAGCAGCGCCGCCGTAATCAGCAGAAATCCTGCGTCCGCATTCCGAAAACGATAGCGGGCAAAAGCCGTGCGCCGCCCCACGCCGTAGCCCCGGGCGGCCATGCTGTCCGCCGTAATGATTCCATTTTCCAGCGCCCAGGTAACGAGAATAGAAAAGATTCGCATATTCCCCCGGATTCTGTCCGGAAGATTTTCGTCTTTATAAAGCCCCAGCGCCTGCTGCGCCTGTTTAATCTGCCGTGTCTGGCGGGAAAAAAGCGGGCCATATCGCAGCGCCATGGAAAAAAGCAGCGCAAGCTTGGGGGACAGCCCTCCCAGAAGATGCATCAGCTTATCGCTGGTCAGCACCCGGGAAAGGCAGCGCAGCCAATAGGCGGTGGACACGATCATCCCGCCCATCGCCGCCCCATAGCAAAGGGCTTCCAGCGTGATGGGCTGATGATGAACGATCAGCAAAACGGTGTTTCCATGATGATAAAAAAGGGGATTAATCAGCGTTGCTCCTAAAAACAAAAGCAGATTGCTTCCCAGCGTTCGAATCCCCTTTTTCCCGTCCAGCACCATAAACAGGGAAAGACCACCCAGCAGAGACAGCAGAAGCAGCCACGGATTCATGCTGACCACGGCAATCGCCAAAACCCCAGCAAAATAGACCGCCGCAGCCAGCGGATGCAGCCGCTCCATCGCGCACATGGCCGCTCCCTCCCTCCTTTTCTTTCCTGTTATTTCACGTCATTCCCCAGTTCCCGGGAATACAGCCACTGAATTCTGTCACCATCGGCCAACACATAGGCCCCACAGCCCACATTCGGGGACTGGCCGTTGACATGATATACCCAGCCGGACAAATCCCCGAAATCAAATTCGTAAAGCCCCTGAATCCCGGCCACATAAGCCAGCCTTCCATTGCCCGCCGTGCTCCAGCAATCCAGCAGCAGGCCAGCCTGCTGCGCCGCTTGGGTGAGGATATCATAAACCGTTTCCCCCTCCGCCAGCGGGAAAGCCGTTTCCGCAAGCAGCGTCCCAGACATTGGAAGCACGGGATCATGCGCTTCTCCCGCCACCCGGTCGCAGCGGATTTCCAGCGTCACCTGGCCAATCGGATGCTGCTTCACCACCGCACTGGCGTAATACGTCTCCGGCGTTTGAACATCCAGCCCCCAGACCGCCGCCATCAGCCCCGCGCAAACCGCCAATACCAGCAGATAATTCTTATAATGCCGTTTTTTCAGCAGCCAGAGCAGCGCGCAGACCAGAATCCCCAGGGAGCCGATCGCTATCGTTGCTATGGCCTGACCGCTCAGGGCTGTTTTTGCCGTTGCTGAACAGGGCTCCAATTGATAAAGCGATCCATCCCCTCGGGTAAGTCGTTCCCAGGAAACCAACGCGCAAAGCGCCTGAACTGTGGCCATCGCATTGGATTCACCGCCCAGCTCATGAGAAAAGCTGCCATCTACCAGTGCGAATGCCCCCAGCGCGTCCAGAGCCGAATGCCCATGCTTGATAAATCGCGCGTCTTTTTCTGGGTCAATGCCCAGTCCCGTCAGCGCGATGATCGCCTGAGCGGTGCTTTCGGCGTTTTCTGTTCCATAGCTGGAAAAACCGCCGGAGGGCAGCTGCGCCGCAGACAGAAATGCCAGCGCCTGTTCCACGGCCCGGGCGACCGCCTCTGTCTCCTGCTCCGCGCTCAGCGCCTGCAACGCCATGGCGGTCACATCTGCGTCGCCCTGTGCCCCGCGAACGGCAAATCCGCCGTCCGGAAGCTGCAACGCCAGCAGGGCTTCCAGCGCCTGCTCCCGGGAACAGTTCATCTCCTCCACGCCATTCTGAAGCAGATGCAGCCCGAAAACCCAGCTCATCACGCCCTGCTGGCCGATGCTGTCCTGGGCGGTCTGCACCACAAAGGGATGCTCTATCCTGCCGCAGGCAATCAGCAGCAGCGCAACTCGCTGCCGGGATGCAGCAGCGGTAATCCTGTTGTTTTCAGCATAAGCCGCCAATGCATCAGCATAAGCGGATAAATCCAGTTCCGGGTACTCTTGATGCAGCGCCAGCGCCAGCCATTCGCCGCCGGTTCCGGCCAGCAAGGGCAGCGTCTCCTGCGCAAATTGCTCCAGGCTTTCCGCCCCCGCCTGCTCCATTTCATAGGAAAGGATACCGTCCAGAAGCGCTTTCGGCTCCCGGACGGTATCCTGTGCAAGGGCCTGCAGACAGCCCAGCAGCAGCGCTAAAATGCATAGCACCGCAGCCCATTTTTTCCGCCAGTCCTGCCAGCCCCTGCTTTGTTGCATGCTTTCTTCTCTCCTTTGTTTAGGCCGCCTTGGCTGCATCCTCAGCTGCTTCGATCACGCAGCAGGGGGGCACCAGCGTCTGCGCATCGGACACAGCGCTAACCACATCCCCGGCCTGAACAGTCAGGGTCGCCTGACCGTTTTCATCGGTGATGATTTCGGTCTTTTCCCCATTTACAGTAATCACCGCGCCCACCACCGGCAGCGTCACAGGCGCCCAGTTCTCGTCAAACCCGGCCGCAGACAGCGTCAGCATCACGTCTCCCGCATCCGCGGTAAACACATCAAAGAAGCAATACGCATCGGAGAAGCCCACCGTATCCGTATACACATAAGCGTTCACCTGATCGCCATCCTGCACCGGATCCGCCAGCCCCATAGCCATGGCGTTGTTCACATAATAGCCGTAGGAGCCGCCGTTTTCCACGCCCCACAGCTTGGCAATCATCAGGCCATAATCCCCCATAACGGCGGAAAAGCCCGCTTCCGCGCCGCCCTCAAACACGGCCTCGTGAGCCAGATACAGCGCATCCGCAATGGTCAGCGCGCCATCCTCGTCCGTATCCTTCATTTCCACGGCCACCTGCGCCGCCACCAATTCGCCATTAGCGATCGTGACAAACACAACCGGAGCGGTCGTTTCCTCAGCCATCGCAGGCACCAGCGCCAACACCAGCAGCACCGCCAACAGCATAGATACCATCTTCTTCATTTTCCATTCCCTCTTTTCCTTGGTTTGTTTATAGATACGCGCCGAAGCGCCGTATCGCTGGTTTATTCCAGATTCTTTTCCTGCTTCTCCTGCGCACGCTTTTCAAGCTTCAGCGCCGTGCGCCGCCGCTTTTGCGCAATACGCTTTTCCAGCCGTTTCTGGGCGAAGTCATCCTCCCGGGGCGGCTTAATTCCCGCTGCTTCCAGCGCCCGTGGCCAGGGACCTAAAAAGGCTTTGATCGTCATCACCTGCTCCACCGTAAAATCGCTTCGAGCCGGATAACGCGTTTCTCCTGCTTCTATCAGTTCCTGTCGCCGGGCTTGCAGCAAGGACAACGCATCCTGCCTTGTTCGCTTTTCTCCCATTCTTTTCTCCATGAAAAAAACGATTCATGCAGCCATGAATCGCACATCGTCTAATCCCCCGCGCATACCGAAATAAACCGCCAGTGCGGAAGATAAAACGGTTGCGCTCTTCAGAGCCAAGAGCCTGCCGGAAAGCCCGGCGTTCCGTAGATCCCTTCGGCGAGTATTCCGGCTTGCAGTTTTCCTGCTCACGGTAATGGCTGTTGCGGCGGATTTGCACCGCGCTTCCCTCTTATCCGGACATATCCGGAGCCGAAAGATCCTGCTATTTCATTTTTAAAATCGGGCAAGAGACTTTCCCCCTTGCCCGATGGAAGTATAGCACGTTTTTTTTCGTTCGTCAACTCAGGCGATGCTTTCGGCCTTCTCAGCCCAGAATCTTGCGAATCGCCTCGTTCAGCCAATCTCCCTCAAACAGCTCAATCAGCCCCGCATCGCAGGCTGCGGCCAGCTTCAGGTTAATAGGCAGCTGCGCCAGCACTTCCGTGCCAAACCGCTTCGCCGTTTCTTCCGCATGGCTTTCGCCGAATACTTCCACATGCTTCCCGCAATCCGGGCACAGGGCGTAGCTCATATTTTCCACCAGGCCCATCACTGGCACATGCATCATATCCGCCATGTTCAGTGCCTTTTCCACGATCATCCCCACCAGCGCCTGCGGCGTGGTCACCACTACCGCGCCGTCCACCGGCAGACTCTGGAACACGGTCAGCGGCACATCGCCCGTTCCCGGAGGCATATCGATAAACATCACGTCCAGATCGCCCCAGAGCACATCCGTCCAAAACTGCTTCACCGTGCCTGCAATAATCGGCCCGCGCCAGACAACCGGCGTGGTATCCTCTTCCAGCAGCAGATTCACGGACATCATCTTGATCCCCGTCTTGCTTGCCACCGGAAGAATCGTTTCGCCGGTGCCCATGGCCTTTTCCTTAATGCCAAACGCCTTGGGGATGGACGGACCAGTCACATCCGCGTCCAAAATAGCGGTTTTATAGCCCGCGCGCTGCGCCATAACGGCCAGCAGCGCCGTAACCATCGATTTACCAACCCCGCCCTTGCCGCTCATGACGGCAATCACTTTTTTCACATGTGTGCCTTCATGGGGCTTTTCCAGCAGGCTTTCCGCTTCCCGGCTGGGGCAATTGGCCCCGCAGGAGGAGCAATCATGGGTGCATTCGCTCATTTGCTTCGCTTCCTTTCTATGTCTTTGCTCTGGCATGGCCCGAGCAAAAAAAGCCAAGGTATTTAATTCGCCGTCTCCATTGCAAAACCCTGCCACTAAAAAAAGAAAGCCAGCAAAGGGTGTCTCACTAAGGGATTTAATTCCTTGGGAAAATATCGGCATAGTTTGGAGAAATCCGGCTATGCCGATTTTTTCGGTTCTTGGGGCAGTTCGACTGCACCAATGAAGTTCCAATGAATGAGGATGGTCTGCTTTTTCGTCCTGGTACCCGGAACTTTCTCCGGCTTGAATACATCGATGCGCTCCACCAAGGCTCGAATGATTTCTGCGTCCAGTTCCTTGATTTCGGTGTATTTTCTAACCTGTGCGAGGAAGGAATCAATGTTGAGACGCTGTGCCTTGGCTTTGGATAGGGTCTCTCTCAGCACGATCACCCGTGTTTGAAGGTCTTTCTGTTCCTGCTCGTAGGTGGCGGTCATCTTGGTAAAACGCTCATCGGATATCTTCCCATCGAGGTTATCCTCATAAAGCCGCTGGATGATGCTATCCAGTTTGGCGATACGCTGTGTAGCGTGTTCCAATTCCCGACTGCATTCACGGAACTGCCGATTGAGGTCACGCTCGTTTTTCTTGGTGAGCAGTTCCACAAATTCGG
>CAYRFP010000031.1:0-25229 GCA_964423675.1 uncultured Oscillospiraceae bacterium | reverse complement strand
TGGTTTCCACGGAACGTCTCACCGTTTTGTGAGCAAGCGTAGCGCTGAATTCCTGGGCAATAAGCCCCAAGATCTGCGGATTATTACCTGCCACCTGGGCAATGGCTCCTCCCTGTGCGCGGTGGATCACGGCAAGTGCGTGGATACCTCCATGGGCATTACGCCTCTTGAAGGCGTGATCATGGGCACCCGTTCGGGCAGTATGGATCCCGCAGTTGTGGAATATATCTGCAATAACGAGCATCTGACGGTTTCCGAAATGCTCACCATCTGCAATAAGAAGAGCGGCCTGCTGGGCATCAGCGGCCTTTCCAATGATATGCGCGATGTGGACAACGCGGCCCAGGCGGGCAATCCCCGGGCGCAGCTGGCACGGGATATGCTGGTTTATGGCATCCGTAAGTACATTGGCTCCTATGCCGCGGCAATGAACGGCGTGGATGTGATCGTGTTTACGGCCGGCATTGGCGAAAACAACTACAAGCTGCGTGAAGACGTGATGCAGGGCTTCGAGTTCATGGGCGCGAAGATGGATGTGGCCAAGAATGCCGAACTGGCCTGGCCCAATGTGCATGAAGCGGTGATCTCCACGGAGGATAGCCAGGTGAAGATTCTGGTGATTCCCACCAATGAAGAAATCGCCATCGCCCGGGATACCCTGGAACTGGTGTCGAAGTAAAAAACAAAGAATGCGAGGGAATCGTTCACACAGGAACGGTTCCCTCCTTTTTTACGAGAAAGCGCCCTGCAGGAAGAACCGAAACCTTTCTTCCGTTCAGGGGCGCTTTGTTTACTGGATTATTTTTTATAGCGCGTAAATACCTTCGCCCTTATCGCCATGATCAAACATCCAGGCGCCGCCGGTAAAGTCCGGCACAGGCACAGGCATGCCGCCCATGGCAATGGATTGCTCGGAAAGCGGCGTGATGCACATCATCGCAGCGGTATCATACACATCAATGGGCACGGGCGTGTGGTTCTGAATCGCTTCAATAAACGCCCGCAACACCAGATAATCCATGCCGCCGTGGCCGCCCCGGGTGCCGAATTCATCATAGGCTTTCCAGAGCGGATGCCGATATTCGGCCATCATCCGCGCATCGTTTTCGCCGATGTGGGTCCAGGCTTTTTCCGGCTGAGGCGTTTCGTTTTCGATGTAAATCGTTCGCCCGTCTTCATACCAGCAGCCCTTGGTGCCCCGCACTACGTTGCGCCGGGAATAGGGCCGTGGCAGCGTGCAATCGTGGGAAAGGATAATGGTTTGGCCGCCGGCGCAGGAAATCAGGGTGGTCACAATGTCGCCTTCGTTTACCGTCGCGTTGGCCAAATCCGTGTCCGGCCGATGCTCCTGCAGCCATTCGTGCAGCCCGACCGCCTTGCTGGCCATGGCGCATAGCGATATCATGCGATTTCCACGGCCCAGCCGCAGATACTGGGCGATGGGGCCCAGTTCATGGGTGGGATACAACTCGGCGTTTCGATGCAGGAAATGCTGCTGACGGTAATGGCGGTTAATATCGCCGTTGCCGATTTCATCTCGCAGATCGTGGGCATATGCGCCTTCGCAGTGTACGATCTGGCCAAACTTTCCCTGGCGAATCATATTAATAATTGCCATTTCTTCCGCACCATAGCAGCAGTTTTCCAGCAGCATGCATTCCTTGCCGGTTTCCTCGGCCGTGCGCACCAGCGCCCAGCAATCGTCAACCGATGCTGCGCCGCCCACTTCCATGGCCACATGCTTGCCTGCTTTCATAGCGTCTATCGCAATGGGAATATGAGAAAGCCAATCCGTAAAAATAAAAATAACCTCAATTTCTGGCATGGCCAGCACTTCGTGATAATTCGTGGTGCCCTTTGCATCCGGAACAACGGTTACGCCGTCCGCCACCCGATCCTCATAAAGATCACAGACAGACAGAATCTTCACATCCGCCATGCCATGGATCAATTTCAGCTGACCTTTTCCCCGGCAGCCGAGCCCGATAACGCCGGCATTGAGTACCCGCCCATTTTCAGTAATCTGCATGGTTAATCTCCTTTCCAAGCAAAAAACGGCAATTAAACACAAGAGTCTCCATGGTATTCGCTATGAAAGAACATTTTCCTTCCTGCGTCACTGAAAAAAGTAGGGAGCGGTAGGAAACAAAGGTGGGCAGCATGGGGCTACTTGCGAGGCAGGAAAATATGTGGTAAAATACATGTTGTTGGATTTTTATCGGGAAATGGAGTCATTTTATGTTGCAGGATATTCTATCCGCCCACTTTGACGCTTATCCGCTGATGCAGCCCGCAGATGCGGTGAAGCTGATTTACCAGCACGTGTTTGGCCCGGAACATTTAATTAAGGATCCAGCCAGGGCGCTGGCCATGCTGCGCCAGGAAATGGCGATGCTGACTTGTGATAATTCAGAGGAACCCCTGTATGAAGCCATTGGCAACGGTTTGTGTCGGCTGAATCTGCGGCCTTGCATGCAAAAGGGGATCTCTGCGGAATGGATCTGCGATTTGTTCTGCGCCTCTGCGCAGATGGAGCATGGCACGGCGAAACAGCTTCAGCAGGGGTTGCGTGTGTTATCCGCCATGGCAGAGCGGGATGAAACGCCCTTTGATCCGGTGCAGCTGGACATGTATCTGATACAGTATCAGGAAAAGCATTGCCCCGCCGTGCATCACAGCGAAGCATATCGCGCTGCTTATGCGCCGGCCTACCGGGTTGTGGCACAGAAAAAGCTGAAGGACGCCTTGAAGGTCTGGCGAAAAGAGCAGGCGGCGCGCGAAACAAACGTATGAAAAAAGCGAGAGGATGCATGTATCCTCTCGCTTTTTGTTTTAAGGAACGGTCCGTCAAAAAGGACGATAGGGCGCTGCCGATAATCCCTGCGTTCGATCGTTGCTCATCGCCCGGGCAAACGATTTTTAGCTATAGAAATACCGTATGGGACGAACAGGCTTGGCCGCAGCACACGTCTAAAATGCTTACTGCTGCTTCCTTCCGGACCTGACAGGGTTCACATCGCAACATCGCACGGGACCCATCCATCCTATACGGCTTATCTATCATACCGCAAATTGCTGAAAAAAGCAAGGGGAAAATAAAAAATGAAACGAGAGAGAGGGAAAAGGCGAAAAACGCAAGGAACCGTTGGTTGAAAAAATGCAACCAGCGCCTGCATTGCCGGTGTTTTGGGGATTGCGGCTTTGCCGAAAAGGGGATATAATTGAGAAAAGACAAAAGAAGGGCGCGTTGCGTCTGCACGAAGGAAGGAAAAAGGAATGCTGCTGGAAAAGAATGATACGCTGTTGTTTATCGGAGATTCCATTTCGGATTACGAACGAACCCGTCCGATTGGCGAAGGGCTTTTCAATGCCTGGGGACGCAGCTATGTGGCCTGTGCTGGAGCGCTGCTTGGCTGCATGTATCCGGAGTTGCATCTGCGGGTGATTAATATGGGCATCAGCGGAAACCAGGTGCGGGATTTGGATAAGCGTTGGCAAACCGACGTAATGGATTTAAAACCCGACTGGGTGAGCGTGCTCATTGGCATTAACGATGTGTGGCGACAGTTTGACAGCCCGCAAATGCCAGAGCAGCATGTGCCGCTGGACGAATACGAAAGCACGTATCGCAGCCTGATTGAGCGGACGCTGCCCCACGTGAAGGGCATGATTCTGATGACGCCCTATTATATGGAGCCTAACAAGGGCGATGCTATGCGAGCGCAGATGGATAAATATGGGGCAGTGGTGCGCAAGCTGGCAGAGGAATACAAGCTGGTATTTGTGGATTTGCAGGAGGGTTGGGATCGGCTGTTCCAGCATATGCATTCTACCAATATCGCCTGGGATCGGGTGCATCCCAATCAGACGGGCTGCATGTATATTGCCAAGCAATTCCTGGCCGCTATCGGCGCGGATCGGGCGTGACCCCAAACAAAAAGGAAAATCGGAGGTAGCAAAACGGCGTGCCTCCGATTTTTGTTATTCAATCCTGGTGATTTTGTGATCGCCTACGGGATGGGCGGGCTTATCATCTGCCGGGGTTCCCAGAGCGAGAGCGATGATGAAATCGTGCCCTTCAGGGAATTGCAGCTTCTGACGCAGTGCATCGGCATGTTTCCCCTGGAACGCTTCTCTGGGAAGCCCCAGGATAACGCTGCCAAGCCCCAAGCTTTCGGCGGCCAGCGCCATGGTTTGCACAGCAATGCCGCAATCGATGCCTGACCAATAATAATCCGGGTTCGCGGAAAGGAAGATAACCGTGGGCGCGTGATAGAACACATCGAAGGCGGGATCCTCAAAGCGCGGGCTGCGCTGAGATGCGTCCTTGCACAGGGCATTTTCTCGCACTGCTTCATTGATTTCCCGTAGCAGCGCTGCATTTTGCACCACAGAGAAATGCCAGGGCTGACGGTTTAAGGCAGAGGGGGCTTCCACGGCCGCTTGGAGAACAGCGTTTAGCTGCTCAGGAGTCAGTTGCGCTTCCTTGTAAGCGCGATGGCTGCGGCGGGAGGAAATGACTTGTAAAACAGAGTTCATAAACAAAAAACCTCCTTCTTGATTTTTCCTTGTGGAATATGATACTATGAAATAGGATAGAATAAGGGAAGCGGGGGATAACATGCTGGAAGCGGAAGCGTTTATGCGCGAAGCACTCTTGGAAGCGAGCAAGGCAGAAAATGAAGTGCCGGTAGGGGCAGTAGTGGTCAAGGACGGGAAGATCATTGCAAGAGCCCATAACCAGCGGGAAACCGATGGCCCCTTTGCCCATGCGGAAATGCTGGCTATGGAGCGCGCTTTTCGGGCGCTGGGCGATCGGCGGCTTCACGGCTGTACGCTTTATGTGACGCTGGAGCCCTGTCCGCTTTGCGCAGGCGGGATTATTCTGGCGCAGGTGGATCAGTGTGTGTTCGGCGCTTTTGATGAAAAACAGGGCTGCTGCGGCAGCGTTTATACGCTTCCAGAGGATGGATGCTTTTATCATCGCGTTCGCTGCATCGGCGGCGTATTAGAAGAAGAATGCAAGGCGCTTTTGCAGTGTTTTTTTCAGCAAAGACGGCCCGAAGCAAGATTATTATAACAAAAGAACGCGCAGGAATTCAAGGCCTACGCCTGCAAAAATCGTCGAAAAAATGGACAAATCATGAACACAATGTAACATTCTTGAAATGGTGCTCAAACCCCTTGCGCGAAAGCGCCGGCTGTGCCATAATAAAAACGAATCACCCTGCCCTTTGGACAGGAGAAAAGAGAGGAAATTACCCCATATGAAAAAAGCTACACGCTTCTTGGCGCTTTTGCTGGCCATGCTGCTGGCTCTGTCCTGCGCGATTGCCGAACAGACAACCGATGCGACACAGGCTCCCGAAACGGAAACGACCCAGACACCGGAGGACGATGCGTCCCAAGCAGAAGAAAACCCTGTGCTGTTTATCTTTGACGGCCAGGAATTCCGCAAGACGGATGTGGACGCTGTGATTGAGAACCTGGTCAGCGGCGGCTATATTTCCAGCAATAAAGATTATTCTACCGCAGTAGAATATATGATGCAGAACGAACTGATGAAGGCGGAGGTTAAGGCTCGGGGCCTGGATCAGTTTACGGAGGACGAAAAAGCTGCTTTCTTGAACGAAGCAACAGCGGAATGGGAAAGTGCGCTGGATTCCTACGTAAGCTATTTCCTGACCGAGGATACCGATGAAGCCCGGGCGACTACACGCACTGCTGCCGAGGAATACTACACCTCCATGGGCTACAGCATTGAAATCCTGGCCGAACGCTTCGAATTGGAAGATTCCTATGAGAAGCTGGAAGCGATTATGATGGAAGGCAAGGATGTGGAACCTTCGGAGGAAGAGATTCTGGAGATCTTCAATCAATATGTGGAGCAGGACAAGGAAACCTACGAGGGCAATGTCTATACCTATGAGCTGTATCAGAATTACGGCTATGAATCCTGGTATCAGCCCAGCGGTTATCGGGGGGTACTGCATATCCTGCTGGACACCGATGAAGATTTGCTCAACGCTTATGAAGATGCAGTAGCTTCCTATGAAGAAACCCTCAGTAGCGAAGGGGAGGACACTGCGGTTACTGAGGATGGCGCTACCGCTTCTCCCGAAGCTACAGAGGAGCCTAAGAAAGTGACAGCTGAGGATGTGGAAGCGGCCAAAGCGGCACTGCTGGCCCACCACCAGAAGGAAATCGATGATATTTACGCGCGTCTGGAAAAGGGCGAAACTTTTGAATCGCTGATCAGCGTCTATGGCACGGATCCTGGTATGCAGAACGAGGATTATCTCAAGAACGGCTATGCCGTGCATACGGACAGCATTATGTGGGATGCGGCGTTTGCCACCGGCGCGTTCAGCGAAAAGATGCAAAAGCCTGGCGACGTTAGCGATCCGGTTATCGGCTCCTACGGCATTCATATTCTCTACTATCTGCGGGATATCCCGGCTGGTGCGGTGGAACTTTCCGACAGCATCCGTAGTCAGATTGAGGAATACTTGATCAGCGTGAAGAGCAACGAAGTGTATGCGGAAGTGATAGAAGAATGGAAAGCCAATCACGAAGTGGTGTATAACGAAGAAGCTATCGCTGCAGTCAGCGAAGCAGAATAAGAACGGCAAAAGGGCGTTTCCTTTGAAAGGAAACGCCCTTTGTTTATTTGAAATTATCGATTCATTTCGTCCACAAACCGTATGACAGCCTTTGCCCAGCCGCCCTCGGTGTTGCTGCCGGTTAGGAACCGGGCGGCAGCCTTGGCTGCATCGGAGGCATTGCCCATGGCGGTTCCGTAAGCCGCGGCCTGAAGCATGGCAATATCATTGCCTTCATCGCCCAGCGCCATAGTGCGAGTCATGGGAACGCCTAGCAGCGCGGCCAGATCCCGAAGTCCCTGCCCTTTATCCACGCCTTCGGGCATAATTTCAATGTTTGTGGGACTGGATTGGGTCAGCAGAATGCCGGGGATGGCCCGAAGCTTTTCCCGCAACGGCGTTAGGGGCACGTTGTTGCAGACAAAGAATTTTTGCACCGGCTGACGGCAGCATTCCGCCGTTTCTGCCAGGCCGTGATAGTATTGCACGCCCAGCGCGGCCAGCCGATCGCCCTGGGACAGTTCAGAATGATGGAGCTGGTTCTCTTGGGATGTGCAGATAAAACTTGGGCCGAACACGAAATAGTTTGCTCCCTCAGCTTCCAGCAACGTTCGGATAGCCGTGCCGGTTTCGCCGCTCATCGTGTGGGAAGCCAGCACGTTCAGCTCTTCATCCACAATCTGCGCGCCATTGCTGCCAATGATGGGGCAACGCAGCCCATGATCGGTCAAGAGGAAATAGACGTTTTCCGGAAACCGGCCAGAGGCGATGGATACGATCACATGGTTTTCTTGGGCATAGTGAATGGCCCGGATATTTTCTTCCGGGAGAATGCCGTGGCTGCCAAGCAGGGTTCCGTCAATATCAGTGGCAATAAGACCGCGGAGATTAGAAAGCATATGCGTTCTCCTTTATCCTTTGTGATGAGGGGATTAAAAGGGGGGCTGGATAGAAAACGTCCGTCCATCCAGATAAGAAAGGCAGCCGCCGGGATAAAGCGTCAACTCTGTGGCGCACAGTTTGAGACTGCCCACGGATTTTAGACGTTTATTCAGCGCACGATCGCCATATTTATCATCGCCCAGCAGCGGGTGGGAAAGAAAACTCATGTGGGCGCGAATCTGGTGGGTTCGCCCGGTTAACAGCGTCACCCGCAGCCGAGAGAGTACGCCGTCAAAAGCCAGGGTTTCATACTGAGTGGCAATAGGCAGCGAACCGGGGGTTTCATGGGTGATTACCCGAACCTTGGCCTGCGCTGCATCCTTAATCAGATATGCTTCCCGGGTAGCGGTGGGCGGGCGCATTTCGCCGCGGACCAGGCATTGGTACACCTTGTTTATCCGTCGCTCTTTAAAAGCAGCCAGAAGCGTCTGCTCGCTTTCGTCGTTTTTGCAAAGTAGCATTAGCCCGCAGGTGGCGTTATCCAGCCGATGGCACAGCCGGGGAGAATAGCGGCCCTCCGCCTGCTTTTCCAGCAGGGAAACCACCGTGAGCCCGCCGCGCCCATCTTCCTGTGCGCTGATGCCTGCAGGCTTGTTAATCAGCAAAATGTTATCATCCTCGAACACAATCGGGATTGTCAGCGCAAAGGACGTATACAGCAAAATCTTTGCGCCAGGCTGAACCAATGCATCTTTGCCAAGCCGTGCTCCGTTCATTTTCACATCCCGTGCGTTTAGTGCATCCCGCACCACATGGGCGGGCAGCAGCGGAAACGCCTGCGCCAGATAGCGATCTGCCCGCATGCCTTCGGCGCTTTCCGGCACACAGGCTTCATAAACCCGCATCAGTTCAGCACCGCCGAGGGCATGCCGATCCATCGCACGGTTTGAAGATGCAGCTGGGAAAGGGCAGAAAGCATCCGGGGCGTGGGCAACACGCAAAGCATGGATTCCAGCACTTCCCGCATTTCCTTCAGGTTTGCGCCCTGCTTGGCCATCATGCGCAGATCTTCCAGTGCTTCCTCTTCGTCAAATTCAGGGCGAACTGCGCCGCTGAGCGCGCCGCGCATGGCTTCGCAGGAAGCTACCTCTTCGGGCAGTATCCCATTCATGCCGCCCAGCATCATTTCCCTGGTCAGATGTGTTTCCGGCGCTTCCAGGCAGGAAAGCCGTGAAAGCAGCAGCTCAGGGTCGGCCAGGCCGGGATGCAAAAGCAGAATCTCGCCGGCACGGGTTTCTGTATAATCAAAGCCCGCCCGCAGATAACGGGAGACAAAAACCGTGGTATTTTGATCCGCATCCTTGCCCATAACCTGACAAAAATGCGTCATAGGTACTTCGGCATGCAAAAAACCGGAGAGATACAGCAGGCTATGCAACGTGGCATCAAAGGAAAACAGCCTTTCCTGCACCCGCACATAAAGCGAAGACAGCATGGCCTCCGTGATCGGTGTGATCAGGGGAGTTTGCAGCCGAAGCAGCGCTGTATCATTCGGGGTAATTTGCAGGGTACACCAAAGCCGGGAAACCAGCGCTTCTGCTGCGCTGATATCGTCCCAGTCGGTGATATACGTTTCTCCATGCCCCACCAGCATGCGCTTGACCAGCGCATCCTCCCGGGGGGAAAGGAAGCAGGCTTCACTGGGCAATCGGGATAAAACCAGCTGTTTTAATTCCTCAGCGCGGGGAAGCTTTGCATGCAGTTCCTTGGAATAAAAGGAAAAATGAAACAGGATCCGGGCCTGATCCTCACAAATATCGTCAAAGATTCCCTGCTCCGGGCAGCCGGACAGCCGCTCCTGGCACGCTTCCAATTGCTGTTCCCGCAGCACGCTCATGATTTTATCGCACCAGTGGTCTATGCGGTATGTACTCGTCCTTAGCAAGTCCTCATCGCCCCTTTCGTACACGCAGAAAAGATGCGCGCAGATTCATTATACGTTCTAAAAATGCGCTGTCAAGCCTTTTTGGATGAAATACCATTTCAGGAGAATATGTTTAATCCGGGTGGCCAGGGAAGATTGGCGCGCCTTTACGGCTGTTCCCTTTGCGCAAGGCGAAACAGTTCATCTTCGGAAAGCACCGGTATGCCCAGGCTTTGCGCTTTGGCCAGCTTGCTTCCCGCATTTTCGCCAGCCACCACATAGCTGGTCTTTTTGCTGACGCTGCCTGTAGCCTCTCCACCGTTTTCCCGGATAAAGGCTTCGGCCTCCTGTCGGGAAAGGGTAGGCAGCGTTCCGGTAACAACGAGCGTCAGTCCGGACAGCGCGCCATGCTGGGCCTGGCCCTCAGGCCGGGGGGTTACACCTGCGGCCAGCAGACGCTGGATCATTTCCCTGTCCTCCGGATAGGAGAAGAAATCTACCACGCTTTGAGCGACAATATCGCCCACCTCGTCAATGGCCAGCAGTTCTTCCTTAGATGCGGCTTGCACCTTTTCCAGCGTGCCGAAATGCTGAGCCAGATCCCGGGCAGTGCGCTTTCCGATGTTTGGAATAGCAATGGCCAGCAAAAATTTAGAAAGCGGGCAATGTTTGCTTTCCTCCAGGGCGGCAAGCAAATTCTGCGCCTTTTTCTCCTGAAACCCTTCCAGCGCCAGCAGTTGTTCCTTGCTCAAACGATATAAATCCGCAGGATCCCGAACGCCGATGGCGTCATACAGCAGTTCCGCCGTTTTTTCGGAAAAACCTGTGATATCCAGGGCATCCCGAGAAGCAAAGTGAGCCAACCGCGCCACGGCCTGGGGCTTGCAGGAAACACGGTTGAGACAAAACAGATGCGCGCCCCGTTCCGTCAATGGCCCGCCGCAGGCAGGGCAGCAGACAGGCGCTTCGATAATCGCACCTTCCGCGCCATCCTCAACTCGACCGGTTATTTCAGGAATAACATCATTAGACCGGCGAATCCAAACCGTGCAGCCCAGCGTCAAATGTTTGCGACGGATATCGCTCAGATTGTTCAGCGTGGCCTTTTTCACAGTAACACCAGCAAAATCTACGGGAGATACATGCGCCAGCGGCGTTAGCTTGCCGGTGCGTCCCAGTTCCCAGGTGACGCTTTCCAGCGTAGCGGTAGTTTCCTCTGCGGCGAATTTATAGGCCACGGCCCAGCGGGGGAATTTATCGGTATATCCCATAAACTGCCGAGTACGCTGATCCATTACCTTGACCACTGCGCCGTCGATAAGGAAATCCAGGCTATCCCGCTCGCTTTCAATTTGACGAATCAGGGCAAGTACGCCCTCGGGGCTACTCGCCGTTTGGAAATAGGGGCTGACGGGGAAGCCCTGCTCCCGCAGGAACTGCACCATGCCTACCTGATCGGAATATGGCGGGTTTTCGATGGTACCAACCTGATAAAAATAGGCAGAAAGATTACGCGCGGCAGTAACGGCGGGATCCAGATTTCGGAGCGCACCGGCGGCAGCGTTTCGGGCGTTTTTCAGGGGTTCGGCGGCGGTTTCATTATATCGAGCAAGGGCACTGAGCCGCATAATGCATTCGCCCTGCACTTCGATTAATCCCTGCCAGGGAATGGACAGCGGAACGCCTCGCACCGTCCGCGCTTGGGGCAGAATGGCTTCACCGACCTCGCCGTTTCCCCGCGTTGCGGCTTCTATGAGCACGCCGTGATTGTAGGTCAGGTTTAGTGTCAGGCCGTCAAACTTATATTCCACGCCATAGGTGGGTGCGGGCAAAGATGTGTCCTGGCTTCGCAGCTTTTCTGTGCGCTCAAACCATGCGTTCAGTTCTTCCGGGCTCTGGGCCTTATCCATGCTCCAAAGCCGGGAAACGTGGCGATGCTGGCGAAAGGCCGCCAGCGGCTCACCGCCTACCCGCAAGGAGGGGGAATCCGGCAGGATGACGCCCTGCTCCTTTTCCATTTTTTGCAATTGATTATACAGCCGATCCCACTCCGCATCGGAAATCAGCGGATTATCCAGCACGTAATAAGCATGGGATGTTTTGTTCAGATAATCCACCAGTGCGCGCATATCAGGAAACTGATCCATGAAAATTCCTCGCTTTAAACGAAAATCATGAACGCAGGAAAAACCGGCGTTCATGCTTTTCTGATATTATGCATCAATTTTTACAATCGGGGCAATGGAAAGAGAGAATTCCTTGGTGCCGTAAGCAGTAAAGGCGATGAGAATCCGCGCGTCTGCGCCGGTTCCCCGCACCTCCTGCACCGTGCCCTCGCCGAACTTGCGATGGAGCACGTGATCGCCAGGCTTAAATAACGTGCCAACTGGTTGTGCCACCGTATGGGCCGCTGAGGGAACAACAAACCCTTTCTGCACCCCGGGAATATTCAATGCCGCGCTGCGGCTGCCTGCAGCCATGCCGGGCGCGCCAAAGCTTAGATCACGCACACGCTCACGGCGTTGCGGCAACGTGGGCTTGGGCGGTTCGGGAGCGAAGTTTTTGCGCGTGGCTTCCGCCCATTCGTCGATAATCAGCCGTTCCGGAATTTCCTTAAGGAAGGGGGATGGCGGATTATGCGTGATTTGATTAAAGAGCATCCGCCGCCGTGCGAAGGACAGATACAGCCGTTCCCGCGCTCGGGTAATGCCCACGTAGCACAGTCGGCGTTCCTCCTCCATGCGTTTTTCATCCATTGCCGTGCGCAGGGATGGGAAAATGCCTTCTTCTAGACCGGCCAGGAAAACCGCATTGTATTCCAAACCCTTGGCGGAATGGAGCGTCATCAGGGTGACATACTGCGGCGCTTCCTCCTGACGATCCAGATCCGTAACCAGGGCAACGTTTTCCAGAAAAGCTTCCAGCGTCTTATCCTGAGACTGCGTTTCAAATTCCTTGGCGGCACCGGCGAATTCCATCAGGTTTTCCAGCCGTGTCCGCGCTTCCTCGTTGCCGTCCACTTCGAATTGCGCTTGCAGACCCGTTTCCTTGAGCATGGCCGCTACAAATTCGGAAAGCGGCAACGTATCCTTCAGGGCCACCAGCTTCATCATCAGCATGGCAAAATCGCCGATACATTTCCGGGGGCGCGAGGACAGGCTTTCCGGCGGATCGCTGATTACAGAAAACAGGGGGAGGCCGTTTTCACGGGCATATTCCTGCAAAAGAGAAACTGTGGAATCGCCGATGGATCGTTTGGGCGTATTGATAATTCGCACCAGAGACACATCATCGGCCGGATTGACAATTACCCGCAGATACGCCAGCGCGTCCCGTACCTCCTTGCGATCGTAGAAGCGCGTGCCGCCAAAGACTTTATAGGGGATGCCAGCGCGCATAAACATTTCTTCAATAACGCGGCTTTGGGCATGCATGCGATAAAGCACAGCAATTTGTGAGAAGGCATATTGCTCTTTTTGCTGTAGCTTGCGAATCTGTTCGCAGATCCAGGCGGATTCCTCCCGCTCGTCCCCGGCGCTGAAAAGATGAAGCTTTTCGCCGGCATCTGCATCCGTCCACAGCATTTTTTCCTTGCGGCCCTGATTATGGGCGATTACCTGGTTGGCCGCGTCCAGGATATTACCGGTGGAACGATAGTTCTGTTCCAGCTTAATTACCTGAGCATCCGGAAAATCTTTTTCAAAATCCAGAATATTGCGGATATCCGCTCCACGCCAGCCATAAATGGACTGATCGTCATCGCCCACTACGCACAGATTGCGGCTTTCCTTGGTCAACAGCCGAATAAAGGTATATTGCGCGGCATTGGTGTCCTGGTATTCGTCTACATGGACATATTCAAACCGCTGCCGGTAATAATCCAGCACCGGCGGATGATCCACAAACAATTGCAGCGTCCGCAAAAGCAGGTCATCAAAATCCAGCGCATTGGCGGCCCGAAGCCGTTCTTCGTAGAACGTAAAAATATCATGAATTTGCTGAGCATGATAATCACGGGGCGAATCCTGAAACCATTCGTCCGGGGTCAGCATTCGGTTTTTTGCGTCGGAAATCTTGCTGCGAACCTCTCGTAGCTGCAGCTTTCCTTCGTCCACATGCAGGGCCTTAATCGCGTCTTTAATCACGCGGTTTTGATCATCTTCATCATAGATCGTAAAAGAGCGTTGATAACCCAGCTTTTCGATATCCCGGCGCAGAATGCGAACACAAACAGAGTGGAACGTGCCGATCCACATTTCGCCCGCATCGGCGCCCACAAGCTTTTCAACTCGTTCTCGCATTTCTTTGGCGGCTTTATTGGTAAAGGTCAGCGCCAGAATGCGCCAGGGCGCCACTCCACGGCTTATCAAGTTGGCAATGCGATAAGTGATCGTGCGGGTTTTTCCGCTTCCGGCTCCCGCTAAAACCAGCACCGGGCCTTCCAGCGTTTCCGCGGCCTGGCGCTGCATGGGATTCAGGGTGGTTAAATCCATTGTCATTCCTCTTTTTCGTATTTGCGCAGTCGTTCAATTGCCAGCTGATAGCCTTCGGCCCCGTACACCAGGCTGCGGTTTACACGGCTGATGGTTGCGGTACTGGCATGGGTGATTTCTGCAATCTGGGCATAGGTGAGCCCCTTTTTCAGATGCAGAGCCACTTCAAAGCGCTGCGCCATGCTGTTGATTTCCTGGATCGTGCACAGATCATCAAAAAAACGCTGTAACTCATCCCGATCCTTCATTTCCAGAATGGCGTCCAGCAGGTGGGTTGTGTCATCATGAGTCATGCGCAATCCCCTCGTTTTCTTGCTTTTCTGCTTTAGTATACCATAAAATCGCTGAAAATGAAAGGGCGAAACGGTAAATTTCCAGCGGTAATCTGCCGCGAGGAGGTGGGTGAAAAAAACGGCCATTCCTCTGATTCAGAGAAACAGCCGTGTTGCCCGTTTTTATTTTTCCGTATCTATAAGGCGAATCAGCTCTTCCGGGGCGGCAATGAGATGCTTGGCCCCGGCTGCTTCCAACTCTGCCCGCGGGCGGAAGCCCCATAAAACACCCACCGTTTCCATGCCGGCGGCATTGCCGCATTCCATATCGGTTGCAGTATCGCCAACATACCAGAAATCCGTTGGCAGGCAATCCAGCGCCTTGGCGATCCGCAGTGCGCCGTCAGGCGCAGGCTTAATAGCCAGCTCGGGCACCCGTCCCTGAATGAAGGAAAAGGGAAAGCCGGGAAAGTAATGGGATAGAACACTCTGTGCGCCTCCATGATCCTTGTTCGTCAGAACACAGGCAAAAAGCTTTCGGTCCAGCAGCGCGGTCAGCAATGCGGAAATGCCGGGATAAACATGACTTTGCTCTCGGCAATGAAGAGCATAATCGGCGCGATATGCATCCAGAACCTGCGCAAAGCAATCCTTTCGCGGCCCGACGGCACGTTCTGCCAGCGTCAGCACACCATTGCCGACCATGAATTTGTAGTTCTCCTGGGGATAAATTGGTAGTCCGGCCTTTAATAGCGAACGGTTCATGGCCCCAGAAATATCCGGTAGCGAGTTAATCAGCGTGCCGTCCAAATCAAAAATAACGCCCTTTTTCATGGCGATCCTCCTTTGCAATGCAACCATTGGATTGTAGCATAAAAGGAAAAAGAATGCAACGCCAAGGAACGGGACATAATTTCAGGGAAAGCGAGGGGATAGAATGAAGGATTTCTGGAAAGGGATTGGTATGGCGATGGCGCTTGGACTGCTTGCTCTGGCAACTTTGTTTATTGGTCCGGTAGCGCAAGCACCGTTGCAGCCGGATGGAGGCGAAAGCCTGGCGGAGGAAACCACGCCGGCACCTGCCCTGGATGCAGCCAGTACAGGGGAAAAAATTGAAGCGGATTGTCAGATCCTACAGACGATGTGCTTTTCCCGCTGCGGCCATAGTGTCGCGCGGCGTATCCACCCGCCTCAAAGCCTGATTGGGGCGGATTTCGAAACGACGCAGCATTATTACGATGTTTGGCAGATCAAGGATTTTTCCGCTACCGCCCTTTCCATGCGCAGGGAAATTGATTTATATTGCCCGATGCATCAGGTGGCTGGGGTAACGGAAGCGGGGGAGATCGTGATCAGCGAAAACCAGTATGGAGACGGCATGGCGATTGTGGCGGAAACCGGACGGCGGCTGGAGGAGTTTTCGGAGGAAACGCAGACGCAGCTTTTGCTGGGGCTGGGCTTTGACAGCCGGGACGAAGCAATCCAATGGTTGGCAACACATTGACAGAACAAAAGAAAAAAGCTATAATTTTTATGCAAATGAAGAAGCTTGGAGGAAGCCATGTCACAGAAGAAAGCAGGAAACAGGCAAGGACGCAGATCGCCATATTTGTTTATGGCGCTGGCGATGGTTTTGCTGATCGCGCTGATTTTTTTCGGAGTTCGCGCCCTGAACGCTTGGAATGCTTATGCAAAAGCGTCTGCCATTACGCCCACGCCGTCGCCAACGGTGCGGCCTGTCAGCGTGACGCAGGCGCCGGATTTCGTTACCCATACTCCTGCTCCATCGCCAACGCCCAGCTATCTTTCCAATGGTTCTACGGGCGAGATGGTGGAGCAGTTGCAAACGCGTTTGCAGGAACTGGGGTTCTATACCGGCGCTATCGACGGCCAGTATGGTAGCGGAACGAAACGGGCCGTGAAGCTGTTTCAGCAGCAGCATAATCTGGATGCGGACGGAGTGGCCGGTCAAAAGACCATGGCAGTTTTGTATTCGGAAAACGCCAAACAGGTGGTAATCACGCCCACGCCAGAACCTGTCGATATTCTGGAAGGCGATATTCCCTTGCTGGTCAATAAGCAAAATCCGGTGGGAGAGAATTTTGTTCCGGCGGATTTGGTTCGGGTGAAGGATTTGGCGGGAGATCTGTTTATCTACGCCGACGATGATATCCAGGGTGCGCGCGAGGCCGTTGAAGCGCTGATCCGGATGATTCAGGATGCAGAAAGCCAGGGGTATACGCCTTGGAAGCTGCGAGAAGGATATCGTACCTATCAGGCCCAGCAGAGAATTTTTAATAATCAGGTGGAGACGTACATTTCCGAGCGGGAAATGAGCCGCAGCCAGGCAACTTCGGCCACGCGCCTGACCGTGGCTGATCCTGGATGCAGCGAACATCATACCGGCTTGGCCTTTGACCTGAACGTGCCCGGCGAATACTTCGTGGATACGGCGCAATATCTATGGCTGAATGAGCATTGCTGGGAATACGGCTTTATCATGCGTTATACCGATGATAAACAGGATATTACCGGCTTTGCTGGGGAGGAATGGCATGTGCGCTATGTGGGCGTGGAGCACAGCATGCGAATCAAGGAAATGGACTATTGCCTGGAGGAATACGTGGATTATCTGAATGGCTGGGAATAACCAAAGAACGTAAAACACACAATGAAAAAATGATCTCAGAGCCGCTTGGGCAAAACGCCCGGGCGGTTTGCTGTTTTGGCAGCATGGCAGATGATTTGAAGCTTCCGCCGAGGAAACAGGCAGCAGTAAGCAAGGGAAAAAGATATATACAAAACCGACCTACGCCGAAATGCGTGGGTCGGTTGTAGAATACATGTAGGCAGCTAAAGTGAAGAAACGAATTATCGGATAGGAACGACGCGCATCCTTCTCCGCAACACAGAGCATGTTTTACAGCACACGGCTCAGGAACGCCTGGGTGCGGGGATGCTTAGGCGCAGTAAACATTTCTTTGGGCGCGCTGTCCTCAACGATGAGACCGCCGTCCATGAAGATCACCCGGCTGCTTACGTCCCGGGCAAAGCCCATTTCATGGGTGACGACCAGCATGGTCAGCCCGCCCTTCGCCAACTCCTGCATAACGGAGAGCACTTCGCCTACCATCTCTGGATCCAAGGCAGAGGTTGGCTCGTCAAAGAGCAGCATTTCAGGATCCATAGCCAGCGCCCGCGCAATAGCGACGCGCTGCTTTTGCCCGCCGGAAAGCTGGCCGGGCCGAGCGTTCCGATAGGGCGCCATGCCTACCTTTTCCAGATAATACAGAGCCTTTTCTTCCGCTTCCTTGGGGTTACGGCGTAGAACCAATTTTTGCCCGCAGACGCAGTTACTTAGTACGCTCATATTGGAAAATAGATTGAAGGACTGAAACACCATCCCCACTTTGCCGTGATACTCCGCGCGATCCAGCGTTTCAGCGTTTTTTCCGCGATAGAGAATCTGGCCAGCCGTTGGCTCCTCCAAGAAATTGATGCAGCGCAGCAGCGTGCTTTTGCCTGAGCCCGAGGAGCCGATGATGGAAATCACTTCGCCTTTGCTGACGGAAAAGGAAATATCCCGCAGCACCTTTAATTCACCAAAGTCCTTTTGCAGATGCTGAATCTCCAGCAGCGTTTCCTGCTTAGTCAACGGGAACATCCCCCTTCTTGATGGTAATGGGTGCATTGGACGCGCTCTGAGAGCCACAGATGGTGTAACTCTTGCCGCCGTCCATTTTCTTTTCCAGCAGCCGCAGAAGCCGCGTGACCGTGAACGTGAGCACGAAATAGATCACGGCGGTGATGAAAAACGCTTCGAAATAGCGGGCATAGGTGCCAGCGGCGGATTTGCTTACGAAGAACAACTCGCTGACGGAGATGACATTTAGCACACTGGAATCCTTGATGTTTACCACAAATTCATTGCCAATCGATGGCATGATATTGCGCACTGCCTGGGGCAGCACCACATGCACCATACTCTGCCAATGGGTCATACCGATGGCGTGAGCCGCTTCCTTCTGCCCCTTATCTACGCTGATAATGCCGCCGCGAATGATTTCTGCCATGTACGCGCCGGTGTTAATGGAAATAATCAGCATGGCCGCGCCCAGGGCGGGCATCCGAAGGCCCATATACATCATAGCGCCGTAATAAATCACCATGGCCTGAACAATCATGGGCGTTCCGCGGAAGACCTCGATATACACATTCAGCAGAATGGACAGTAACTTCAGCCCTGCTTTTTTCAGCCATGGATCCTTGCTGGAGAGCGGAACAGTTCGCACCACGGCCACCAACAGCCCGATAAGAAACCCGGCTACGGTGCCGGTAATGGCGATAAGCATGGTAATGCCCGCGCCTTTGAAAAACAGCGAGCCGTATTTTTCCAGCAACAGGGATACCCATCCCAGAAACGTGGTTGGCAGCGTCATTGCGGCAACTCCTTTGCTTTTGTGAAAATCATGGAAAGGGGCGGCTGCTTTTTTTGAGCCGCCCCGCAGGGATTATTGGTTCAGAGGCTGACGAGCCTGAGCATCCATCATCAGCTGAAGCCGGGTTTCTTCGTCAATACCAGCGATGATATCATTGATCTTTTCCATCAGCGGGCTGCCCTTTTGCAGGCCCACGGCGATGGATACATCATCCTCCGAGGCAACGAAGCCCTGGCCGTCCTCAAAGCGGATATAGGTCAGTTCCGGATTTGCCATGCAATCCGCTTCTGCTCCAGGCTGCTCGGCCACATAGCCGTCCACAGCGCCCGCTTTCGTCGCCACCACCATGGCCGGGAAATCAGACATGGCCATTGCCAGATTTACGCCGGGAATCTGGGGGATAACGGAGTAATGGAAGGTGCCCTGCTGGCCGGTAATAGTAGCGCCGGAAAGATCAGCCAGGGTTTTAGCAGAGGCGTAGGGGCTGTCCTTGCGCATGACAACCACCAGCCGGCTGGTATAATAGGACTCGGAGAAATCCAAGGTGGCCCGGCGTTCCTGAGTGGGGCTCATGCCGGCGATGACCGCGTCAAACATGCCGCTCATCACGCCCAGAGGCAGCCCATCCCATTCAGTTTTTACAATCACCAATTCCATGCCCAGCCCTTCGGCCAGCATTTTTGCGATCTGCACGTCATAGCCATCGGCATAGCCCATGCCGCCCTCAATGGGCACGGTATATTCGCTGGGTTCGGTCTGCGTCCAGTTAAAGGGCGCATAATTGCATTCCATGCCCACTCGGAGCGTTCCTTCGGCCAGGGCAGAGCAGCAGGCGCAGACGAGAACCAGCGCAAGCAGGCAAGCAGTAATCTTCTTCATGACAGAAATCCTCCTTCAAATTGCAAGATAAAAGGCTGCGAAATGCAAAAGACGCATCGCAGCCTTATCTATCCGCTGATAAAACTTTGAATAGCGCCCCACGGAGATTTGCTCGTCCGTGACAGTCGGAGGGATATTTTCCCTTCGCCCAATGGCATCCCTTGCAGCAGAGACCCATTTCGGCGGCTTTCCCTTTCTGCTTTCTTCTTCGCTGTCTGCCAGCTCCGAAAGTATACTCTTGATTGCCGCGCCTCTATTCTATGCAGGTGGCTTCCGCCTCCTGATTTCTCCTCTATTCTACAGGAGAAACGATATTTGTCAAGGGGGAAAACAGGAAAAGAACAAGTTTTAATGGTTTAGCAGGGCGAAAGCAAGAAGAAACTGAGCCAGATAATAGAGCATCAGACTCAAATGGCTATACCATTCGCTGTGGATATGTGCAATCACCCGGCCAGCCAGCAACAAATCAGATGCAACGAATAGCAGAGCTCCTATAAGAAGAATGGGATTTTGGGTCAGCGCCAGAGATAGCATGGCGCTGAGCATCAGTCCGTAGGCCAGATAGGGCCAGGCAGCTTGATCTTTCAGATGCCTTTTCAGCCAGGGAAGCGCACCTAGACATCCGCCGCAAAAGGCTGCAAAAGCAGCCAGATTAAAAAGATTCGGAGGCGTTTCTAACGCAAAACCAAGGGAAAAGAAGATGTGACCCAGGCCGAAAAGTCCCATGCCCAGCATAAAATGAATGCCCAGCACCACATCGGCCACCGTGCAGATCCAAAGCCCGGCTGCCAGGAAAAGACGCGGAAACGAGGGCGTATGGAATAATCCATACGTCCCCAGCAAAGCGGCGCATAGCGTGGCCAGCCCTTTGAACGTCAGTGCCCGATAGGATTCGTGACGTCCGCTTTTATTGGGCGGAAATGTGCCGTGGGTGTAGATCCAGTAAAACAGAGCCATTCCGGCGAAGGCGAGGGCGCGGGGCAGAAGATGCGCTGTCATATGGCTTCTCCTTCCGGGGATTTTCGCATGTTTTCCTTTGTGCAATTCGCGCTTTCCCGGGGGTTTTCCTGCTGGAACTGGAAGTTATTGCTCCCCGAAGGCTAAACGACATACGCGATCCAACTCTTCAATGAAGGAAGAAGTGCTTAATTCGTCGTCTGCGAAACGCTCAATCAGCGTATCGATGGCAGCGGCGCTGTTGCTGCCTTGCGCCAAACAGAGCGATTCCGTGGGGATAAACAACCCAGGAGTCAGAGATTGGTGCAGATCAATATCCTTTTGCGAGATGGCCCAGCGAACTTCATCCTGCCTTGCTAACCATTCTTCCACCCAGGAAAGCCGTTCTTCCAGCGCCTGCTTTTCTTCCGCCCTGCAGATTTTGATTTGCTCCATCAGTTGCTTCTTTTCCTCCGTGCGCTGAGTAAGCAGGGCTGGAAAACGCTCATTTTCCAGGGGAGAGGTCATGTCCTGATAAAGCATATATTGGGTTTGAATGTGGGTGTTTTCCGCAAGATAGTCAATAAGAAGCGCCGCTTCCTTGGGATGCTGGGAATGTGCGCTGATAAACCAGACCCGGGCTGTTCCCTGCGTGGCGGAGCCAGTGCTTGCATCAAGCGCTGGAATGGCCAGGGGACGAGCTGTGTGATCGTCCAGTCCTGTATAGCCGTAACTCATGTTATAAGCATAGATCAGGGGCATGGGCGTGAATTCGCCTTCCATCAGCACGTTCATTTTTTCCGTGTTGGCCTGGAATAGCGGACGAGCTTCATCCAGCAGAGCCAGTCCATCCCGAAACACTGCATTGTCAAATGATACGGCTTGATTCTCCTGCTCTTCCGCAGCGATATATTGGGTAATAAGCACCCGAATCAGATCGGCAAAACTGCCCTCGAAAAAATAACGATCGGCAAAATTATCGTTTTTGTTCTCCTGCCAATCTGCGAAAAAGGAAAGGAATTGGGCGATAGTCTGAGGCGCGTCCGCTTCGGCGTAACCAGCTTCCTCCCAGCCGGTTACGTCCAGCGTCCATGTGTCCAGAGATAAGCTGGACGGGAAGGCCATCAGCTGTTCATCTCGCATGACCAGGCTTTGTAACGCGGGAAGCAGACGGTTCGCTTGGGTTAACAGCCTATTATTTTCCAGCGGTGCTGCATAGCCTTTACGCAGGATTTCTTCGTAGCTTCCGTTTGCTGAAACGGCGTAAACATCAATGGGTGCGCCAGAAACGATGGATTCCTGTAGCGTTCCGGAAAGGTTTTCGACCTGCTCGATCTGAATATGCGGATATTTCTCTGCAAAATCTTTCAGCGTCTGTTCATCCAGCCAGTCATATACCCGCAGCGTGATTGTTTCCGTCGCTTGTGCGGCAGTCAGCGGCAGCAGGAGTAAGCAGAGCAACAGAGACAAAATTTTGTTCCATTTCATGAAGATTCCTCCTTTTTGGGGTACACAAAATAAACCGGGCGTTTTTTCCGGGCAAACAGGGGGAGAAAAGAGTTGTTATTGAGAATCGGAAACGTAGCGCATGGGAATTTCAATGCGGGCCTGATCGTCCAAGCAGAGGAAAATGGTATCGGTATATTGGTCGCTGGGGGTGAATTCCTTGTGCCAGTGCAGCAGAAGCGATCCATCCGGCTCCAGGCTGTCCCGGAACCAGACGTCCTTCTCCATTCCCAACGTTTCGCCCCGGCTGTTTTCCAGATGCGCATACCAGGCAGCCATATATTCCGGGATGTTTTTTAGCGCCGCATCGTAGGCGTTGTAATCGCTTTTATCCACGGCTGTGACGGCTTTTGCTTGCTCAGGCGAAAGCGTGATCTGAAAGTCCATAAATACGGCGGCAGGGGAAAAATGCAGATCCGTAAAAGCAAAGCTGCATCCGGGGGAGAGAGAAACAGAATTGGGCAGAACAAGGGAATAGCGAGTGGCCGCATCCCCGGCGTTGAGGGAAAAGCACAGGGCGTTCGGATCGGCTGCTGTTTTTTTCCGGACGTATTCAAAGGGCATTTCAATCATCAGCATACCCTCGGGAGCGATGTGCAGATATTCGCCGGATTCTTCATCGTAATATTCCATGCGGCAATCCACCCAGTATTCCACCTCGCCGTTTTCTTCTCCGGGACGATACTGAACGCTGTTGAGATTCACGCCTTTTCCGTTGACCAGGATTTCTCCGTTGCCATCGCATTTTAGATAAACGCCCCACTGGGAGGCCAGATTATCTATAGTTTCCTCCATGTTATCCTGCGCAACGGGCTGCTTGGCGGTGGTATCCCGGAAGGAATAGAGGATGCTGAGGATGCGGCCGTCATATATTGCTTCCTTGACCTGCCAGAGCAGATCTCCGGTGTTTTCCTGCGCCAGATCATATTGGATCATATTCTGTGCCTGGGGGAGCGTGAAATAGTAGTCGTCTTCCCATCCGGGATCGAAATTCAGTACGCCGTAATGATTCATGGCAGCAATGGCTCCGCCGCAGAGCATCAGAGCGATTAGACAGCAAAGCGCAAACCGAAATGCCGGGCGCAGCCTGCGTTTTTCCTGTTTCTTTCGGCAGAAGAGAACGGTCTCTTCCAGCTGCTGATGGAAAATAGCGGGGGTTTCTGGAAATACGTTTTTCAAATTCTGTTTCATCTTTTCATCGTGCATGGCTGCTCTCCTCCTCGCTTAGCAACGCCCGCAGTTCATTGCGAGCCTGCCACATGCGGCGCTTGATGGTGCCCTCCGGCTGCTTGAGCATCTGTGCTATCTCCCGGATGGAAAAGCCCTCCAGATAATGCAGCACCAGCGGCAGCCGAAGCGAGTCATCCAATGTTTGCAGTGCATCATAAAGTTCCTGCTGACGGCTGTATTCCGGGGCTGGGTATAAATCCGTCAGTGCTACAGTCTGGCAGCGGGCAGATTTGCGCAGCATGTCCTTGCAGGTATTAATCAGAATGCGGATAAGCCAGGTTTTTGCGTATTGCTCGCTGCGCAATCGTCCCGCGCCATGCAGCGCCTTGAGCAGCGCTTCCTGCACAGCATCCGCGCAATCTGCGTCCGACCGCAGGATTGATTTGGCCACGCGATAGAGCGTTCGCTCCTGCGCAAGCGCCAAATCCAGAAATGCGTCCCTTTGCAATGAAGTTCTCCTCCTTTCCTATTCACCTATTAGACGAAAGCAGCGGCAAAACGGTTCGGCAGAAAAGAAAAATAAGGCGCGCAAACGAATTCATCTGCGCGCCTGAAAGGATTTATGCGATTATTTGCCAGCCACAGAGACTTCGCCAACATCCACCGAGGGGCTGCCCACGGAGGAGCCGGGGAAGATCAGGTCGCTGCCAACTTCGCGGATGTTTTTGAGCAGCTGATAGAAATTGCCTGCCACGGTGATGCGCTCCACAGCTTTGTCCTTTCTTCCGTCCTTTACGGTGTAGCCGGAGGCCAGCAGGGAGAAATCGCCACTGATGGGATCCGCGCCTGCATGCAGACCGGAAACTTCAGTAATGACCAGACCATCGACCATATTTTCCATCATCTGAGCCAGGGGCTTTTCGCCAGGCTTAAGATAGAAATTGGAGGGAGCGACATCCACCGAGCCTGCATAGCCTCCCTTGGCTGCATTGCCAGTGGTTTTCACGCCGGCCTTGCGGGCGGTTTTCAGGTTGTGCAGCAGGGTGGTCAGCTTGCCGTTTTCAATCACGGCCTTGGTGAACGTGGCCACACCTTCCGCATCAAAGGGCTGGCTGGCAAGGCCATCCTTGAGCAGAGGGTCATCCATCAGCGTTACCTTTTCGGATGCGATCATTTCGCCTTCCTTGCCCAGCAGCAGGCTCACGCCCTTTTGCGCCACTTCGGCCGAGAAGATGGAGGCGAAGGTGCTAAGCAGATCCGGCATCGCCTTGTTTTCGATAATCGCCCGATATACACCGCTAGGAACAGGCTCAGCAGAAAGCATGAACAGCGCTTCGTTTACCGCGTCATTCACGATCTTTTCCGCATCCAGCTTTTCAAAATCCCGGGAACAGGAGAAGCCACCGCCCGTAGCGACCCGCTCGCCCTCTTTAGCCAGAACGTTAATGAAAGCATACGCCAAATTATCCCGATGACTCAGATCCAGGCCATAGGAATTGACAATACGGGTAGAGCCAGAGGAGGTGGAGATCATGTTATAGGTCAGCTGGACGATCCGAGGATCCCGAGCCTTGGCCTTCTTTTCCAGATCCAGCACGAAATCCAGCTTCCGCTTTTCGTCCACCTGATCCAGGGCCGGATTATAATAATCCACTTCCGGATAGGCTTCATCGCCCTTATAGATTTCCTGAACGTCTTCGTCCTCAACCAGCTCTGCGCTCTCGATCACGCCGCTTACCAGCTGGTCAATGGCTTCGTCGTCAAAGGCTTCTGTAGCCGAATAGCCCATTTTTCCGTGATACAATCCGCGTAACGAAAGCCCCTGCGTGGCATTTACGGTATAGTTATTGATTTCGCCCTGCTGGCACATGGCACGGAAGCTGTCGCCAGAAGAAAGGAAAATTTCTGCTGCTTCAATGCCGGCTTTTTTCGCCGCGTCCAAGAGAGCATGAATAAAATTCGTCATATGCGCTTTCCTCCTTTTCTCAGCGTCCGCCCACGGTCATGGAGCTGACGCGGATCATGGGCTGGCCAACGTTGGTCGGCACGCTGCCGCTGAGCGAGCCGCACATGCCCTGTGCCATCTGCATATCCTTGCCCACCCGGTCGATCAGCGGCAGAATTTC
>CAYRFP010000030.1:0-26407 GCA_964423675.1 uncultured Oscillospiraceae bacterium | reverse complement strand
CTGAACAGCCATCCGATCAGCATACTCAAAACCTTTCTGCCAACACCACGGTTCTGACAATCGGTTTCACAGATCTTAATACCGATCTCTGCAACGCCGTCCGATACGTTACGGTAATTGCACTCACCAATCAGACGGTCGCTTTCCTCAATGACCATACGACCGTTGCCAAGTCCTTCGATAACATCTTCCTCGGTTGTTCCTAAACCATTGGGGAATCCTGCGTGTGCCATCACAGCACCATCATTCCACCAAGCGGTAAGCTGCTTTGCATCAGCAACCTCGGCTTGACGGATGGTTAAGTTCTCAAATTGTATTTTCATTAAATATTGCGCTTTCTCATTTATCGTTGTTCTTCTTTTCCTTGGTAAACATCCAGCCGAAGCCGAATACACCAATCGCCATAAAGATGTGGGAAAATCTAAGGCAGAGATCAAACACAGCTTCATCACCCATACCCAAAATCATCATAATACTGAACAGTATAATTCCTATTCATTGTAATTGTCTTTTCATACGTTTTACTCCTTATAAACAAAGTACACGATTTCATCGGGCAGATTCATAATGTGCTCCTTCGCTTGTGGGGGATATATGCTCTTGTTAGGTGTATCTTCAAGCGGTATCCAACACATATTCAGCTCAATACGCTCGTTGCCCAAATCGTCAAGCGCCTTGAAATTTCTGTCAAGAGGAATTTGTGTTTCATCCTTCAAGGAAACCAGATAATACAAATTGATTTGCTGACAAGGACGATTACCCCATGGGAAGAAATTTTCACTTACCATAAGTAATTTTTCAATCTTAATATCTGCGCCGATTTCTTCCTTGAACTCTCGCACAAGGGTTTCGGCGGTCGTTTCGCCAAAGGCAACATGACCGCCGATAAAGGCGTAGCCGTCGTCGCCTTCTGCATTTTGCATAAGCACTTTTCCGTTATGTATCAACACACCGCCGACACGGTACGAAAAGATGTAATCGTCGGTTTTGAAAAGTATGTCTGACATTTTTACTCTCCTTATAAAAGAATTGCCCAATTCTCATAGTCAAATCTGCCACTTCCGTGGCAAAGCAAATTATCATCGCCAAGGTTTTGTAAAGCATTTTTTTATGTTCGGTAAGCCACTTCGCTTTCTGTGTACTGAAAACGATCGCAAAAACGGGAAGAAACAATTCTTCGGGGTGCTAAATATAAACTTTTTTTCTTGGAAGCGTCTCCTTTATCTGAAAGATATTGACAAGGCCATTATAAGCGCGGAGCATTATGATGTCAATTTGAATTTCTGGTTGAGAACGTGTTCCATATGGGACAGATCATAGAAACCGCAGGCATGGGCAATTTGTGTTTTGGTCAGCGAGCTGGATTGCAGCATGGAAACCGCCTTTGCTTTACGGTACTGCAAAACATACTGCATGGGTGAGCATCCGCATAGGGCTTTAAACCTCCGCATCAGGGTTGGACGGGAGGTGTGCGCAATGGCGCAAAGGGTTTCAATGGTGATTTTTTCTCCAAAATTGGCGTGAATGTATTCCAGTACAATAACGATGGATTGCTCTGTACCAAACTGTGTTTTGGGTTGCTGAAATATCTGGCGGTGAAGCTGTAAGGACATCCAGTATAACAGCTTGAGCGTGGTACAGTTTTTCAGCGGTTCACAGTTTTCCTGTTGACATAGCCCACCATCTGTAATGAGGGAAAGGTCCTGCTGCAATAAGGCCAACTCGGGGGCGGACAAATGGAGAAAAAAACTTTGTTGAGACTGGCTGCGCAGAAACGGTTCAATGTCCACCAGAAAACGAAATCCGGTGACCGGAGAACTGGACTCCAATTCTCTGGTCAAAAATGATGGACGAATCAGAATGTGAAACACGTCCATGTCTACGGATTCAGTATAGGCATGAATAATCCCCGGGGGAATGACAAAAACATCTCCCTTTGTGGCGGCAAAGCTTCGGTTTTCGATCAGATGTTGTCCCTTCCCGGCCAAGACAATATTTACCTCATAAAAGTCATGCTGATGCGGTTCAATGGAATAGTTACAATAGAAAAAAGCACGAACCATCTGTGATGGGGCTTTAAAATTGCCCTCCAATGAACAGTGAAATTGGCTTTCCAGTTTTGGCATGATATAGTCTCCCTATCCCGGTGAAATTGAGCGTATTTTACAGGAAAATGAGTGGAACCTATAATCATCATATCACAATTTGATGTATAATGCAATCAGAAATGAAACAGGTGGAGGAAATAGTATGAGGTTATCTGATAAAAAACGGCTCCAACAACTTCGGGAACAGGCAGTTCGTCCGGTTATTTGTTATGATCATTTTCGTCTGCGATTCTGGGAGTATTATCTTGCGTGCGGCTGCTTGTCACAGGAAGAGCGGTATGGGGCCGCTTATGCGGTTGCCATGCAGGCAGAGCAACCGGTTATTGACGAGGGGGAACTGATTGTGGGAAAAGCCTCTATTCGGCTATCCGAGGACGAAGCACGTCGATGGAGGAAAATCAGACTGGAAGCGGAGAACAGCTGCCCTATGGTTGGGCAGGATTCCCACATGAGCATTGATTATGAATTGCTGCTTCGTCAGGGAATTTCCGGGATTATGGAGGAAATCAACGAGAAGAAAAGGCATGCCACGGCAGAGCAGCAGCTGTTTTATGATGTTTGCACCAAAACGCTGGAGGCAGTGGCTGGGTTCTCGGATCGCTATGCGGCACTGGCGGAACGTCTGGCGGAGGAAGCATTGGAACCGGAGCGAAAAAAAGAATTGAAACAGCTTGCTTTTATTTGCCGAAAGGTCCCGCGGTATCCGGCAGAAAGCTTTTACGAAGCCGTTCAGTCTGTTCATTTTGTGACGTTCTGTCTGTCATTGGATCCCATGCGCTATTGCAATCAACAGTTTCAGCTTGGCAGGCCGGATCAGTATTTGTATTCATATTATCGGAAGGATCGGGAGGAAAATGGCCTTTCTGATGAGTTCGCCCAGCTTCTGTTAGACTGTCTAGGCATTCAGATCAATAACCGGGTGTCCCATGGTCTATCCAGCGGTTATATGGTTGGCGGCAGAACATCTGCGGGCGAACCGGTTTATAATGAGCTAACCATGATGTGTATGAATGTGATATCAGACAATCGGCTGGTTTATCCGTCGGTGGGCCTTTGCTGGACACCGGAAATGCCAGAAACCTATCTGCGAAGAGCCTGCGAAATCCTCTCCACCGGGGCGTCCCATCCTGCAATTTTTAATGAGGATGTCATTTCTGCGGGATTGCAGCACTATGGTGTTCCGGCAGAAGAAAGCCATCGCTATATACACAGCACCTGTGTGGAAATAACACCGATTGCGGCTTCCAATGTTTGGGTTGCCAGTCCCTATCATAATTTAACAGGTATTTTGCTAGATGCTATGAAGCAACCCTTCGATTCCATGGAACAGCTGATGATGGCGTATTGGTCTGCACTGGATGCACACATTCGGGAAAATTTTGAGATTCAGAACAACTTTCGACTGATCCGGCAAGACCATTCCATAAACCCGCTGCTTTCCTGCTTTGTCAATGACTGCCTAGATCGAGGAATAGACATTGAGCGGGGTGGCGCTCGGTATAACTGGATTATGCCAAGCTTTGTTGGAATGGCTAATCTGATTGATTCTCTGACCGTAATCGACCGCTTTGTTTACCGGGAAAAGAAGTACACCATGGCACAGCTGCGTCACATGCTGGAGGTTGATTTTGAGGGATATGAGCCGGAGCGGCTGAAATTTTTGAACCGTGTCAGCAAATATGGAAATGACGAAGAAGAAAGTGATCGGTGGAGCCTGTTGCTGACGAAAAAACTGGCAGAAATTTGTTCTCAATACAGGCCTGTATTTTCCAATGGCAGGTTGATTCCAAGCGTTTTTTGCTGGATTATGCATGCGGTATTGGGAAAACAGACAGGGGCCACCCCGGATGGACGAAAAGCCGGTTTTCCGTTTGGGGATGGTTCCGGGGCAGCGCAGGGCCGGGAACACAAAGGTCCAACCGCATCCATTTTGTCCAGTACCAAGTGGGAACATCAGTTGTTTGTTGGCGGTGTGGCGGTTAACTTGAAATTCTCAAAAAAGCTGTTCCGAACCGAATCCGTTGAGAAACTTCTGGCGATGCTGCATGCGTATCTGGAGCGGGGTGGATTTGAGCTCCAAATCAATGTTGTGGATCGGGATACGTTGTTGATGGCTCGAAAACACCCTGAGGACTACAGGGATTTGGTGGTTCGTATCGGCGGATACAGTGATTATTTTGTGACCCTGTCTGAAAAAATGCAAGAGGAAGTTTTACTGCGTACAGAACACGAGCTGTAATCCGGGAGAAAATCAAACGCTTTCTGCCAGAAGATCAGGTCCGGATAAATTGACATTTGGGAATGCGTGTACTATTATGAACCCAAAGATATTTAACCCAAATGAAAAAGCAAGAGCAGGGGACAACTTATGATGAAGGGCACAATCTTTTAATATTCAGAAATTTTGTATCAATGACGGACCGGGCATTCGGACAACGGTTTTCGTAAAGGGCTGCCCGCTGAATTGTCTTTGGTGTCACAATCCGGAAGCGAAATCATCCGAGGTAGAGCTGTTTTTCGATGAGAAGAAGTGCATTCGCTGCGGGCAATGTGTGGTTGCCTGCCCGATGGGGTGCCACGAAATCACGGAGAGCGGACATCTGTTTCATCGGGAAAAATGTGTGCGGTTCGGACGCTGTGCAGAACGGTGTTATGCGGATGCTCTGGAGACGGTAGGGTACACCATTTCAGTGGAGGAAGCATTGAAAGAGGTGATGAAAGATGGAATCTTTTATCAGAATTCCGGCGGCGGCCTTACGGTTTCAGGTGGAGAGCCAATGGCGCAGTTTGAATTTACTTATGCGTTGCTGAAAGCAGCCAAAGAGAAAGGCTTGCATACCTGTATGGAAACCTGCGGGTTTGCACCGTCTGAGCAGTACCGGAAAATCGCACCGTTGGTTGATCTGTTTCTGTTCGACTATAAGCTGACAGATTCTCAGAAGCATGAAACCTATACCGGCGTTCCAAATGATAAAATTTTGGAGAATCTGAAAATGCTGGATGATTTGGGGGCGGCTTCTGTTTTGCGTTGTCCGATCATCCCGACGATCAATGATACGCCGGAGCATCTGCGTGGAATTGCGGAGATGGCGAATGCAATGCGGCATGTGACAGAGATCAATCTCGAACCTTACCATCCGCTGGGCTCCCGGAAAACCAATATGCTGGGTAAGGAGTACCCTTTGAGTCATCTGACATTTCCGGAACAGCAAACGGTAGAAATGTGGATTCAGATCGTTCAGGAACAGACGCATGTTCCGGTTAAGAAAGCATAGCATCAGGAGGGTTTTGTTTTGATATGTCAAAGGCAGCTTTTCAAACCCTGACGGATGTGAAATCCCATCGGGAACGGGTTGAGAAAGAATTTGACCGGTACAATTACAGCTTTGGATAAGATGGATTGAGCGAACATGAGCGGATCCTCCGAAGGCGCAGTATCGGAACGCCGTCGGTAAGATCGAAAGCGGAGAAAAACGGATGAACTTCATATCGAATACGCAGATATCATCGATCACGTTTTTTATCTTGTTCCGGCCTGTGACCATTATATTGTTAATGAAAATGGCACATATTCCTATATAGAAAATGTCACGCTGGACGAAGAAACGCTTCTTCAAAATGCGCTGGAACTGAAAATCAGCGGAATTATCCATGCTAGGGAAGGAGCGCCCAATGTCAATATCACCACGACCGTTGCTTATACGACAAAATTGACGGACTATATCATTGCATATTCCAATGAAAACGCTATGATTCAGATGCAGGAAGCGAATCCGGAAATAAATGTGCTAACCGGAATGAAGTTTGAATCCATGGATGACGAAGCCAAGGCTGCGGATGCCAAAACCTATTTAAGCGATCTTCGCATTTCGGAAAAAGCTTCGTTCTATAAGCTGATGTGTACTATGCACCCAACATCGATACGGCCCAGACAGCGGGAGAAGGCATGAACATGGCTATGGACGAAACCGCCATGGCAGATGCATTGGATCAATGGCTTGCCGCAGAGCCCAGGCGAGAAATTTTGCTGACTGTATATGATGAATACATTGCTGGTTCTTCCTATGAAGACAATCTGGTTGCCTTTGGCAAGGTGAGTTACGATGCGCCTGCTTCCATCAGCATTTAGATTATGCGCAGATTACGTGCATAGATTATGTGGCCATGCTCACGTTCCCAATTACAACGATTATTGACGGTATTTCGTATGTGTTGGTGGCTTTTGTTTCTGTTTCTCTGGTGGTGTCTTGCATTATGATTGGCATCATCACGCACATTTCCGTTATGGAGCGCACGAAGGAAATTGGCATTCTGCGCGCGCTGGGCGCGTCCAAGCGTAATATATCCCAGGTTTTCAATGCCGAAACATTTACTATTGGCTGTTGTTCCGGGGGGCTGGGTATTGGTGTTTCGCTACTGGTACTGATCCCGATCAATAGCATAATCGAACGGCTTTCCGGTCTGGCTGATTTGGAGGCGCAGCTTCCTGCCAGTTCTTCTCTGGTTCTGATCGTTCTCAGCATCGTGATTACGATCATCGGCGGACTGCTTCCGGCGAAGAAGGAAGCAAAAAAGGATCCTGTTATTGCGTTGCGGACAGAATAAGCCGTGGATCAGGCAATGAAAAAAGCCCCGAGGTCGATCAACCTCGGGGTTTTCCTTTATAACGCCGTTGCGGATTTGTTCCATACGCCGCGATGATAAAAAATCAGCGAAAGGCAAGTGCCCACACACCATCCAAGCGGCCAGGCACACCAAATGCCATTGGATCCCAGCGACGTGCCAGACAGCACAAAGGCCAGAGCCACGCGCAGTATCAAATCCGTGAAGGTTGCGACCATAAACGGTTTCATCATGCCAGCTCCGCGAAGAATGCCATCTGCTACCAGCTTGGTGGACACAACGAAGTAAAAAGGCGACAGAATGCGCAGGAAGGCCAGACCGCTGCGGAGCGCCGGTTCTGTAGGTGCGTCCAGGAAAAAACCGATCAGTATTTTGCCGCAGAAGAAGTACAAAATAACCAACGGAACGCATAGCATCCACACCAGCTTCAGCCCAGCCTTAAACCCTTCCTTTACCCGATCCATCTTATGCGCACCGATATTCTGCGCAGCGAAATTGGATACGCCATTTCCGAGCGTTGTAAAAGAGGTGATTACCAGATTATTCAGCTTAACGGCGGCAGAATAACCGGCCATAATATCTGTGCCGAAGCTATTAATCAGCCCCTGCACCATGATATTGCCTATGGAAATGAAGCTTTGCTGGAGAATACTTGGAATGGCAATGGCGGCGAAGCGCCCCAGAAGCTTTTTGGAAAACAGGGGACTTTTTCCTTCTGCATGGATTTTGTTCAACCGAATGAGCACCACTACAACGGCCAGCACACAGCTTGCGCCTTGGCAAATAAATGTTGCCCAGGCAACACCGGCTACTCCCGTTTCAAACTCCGTAACAAATAGAATATCCATAAAGATATTGGTCACGGACGAGACGGCCAGGAAAATAAAAGGAGTTTTGCTGTCGCCCAGCGCGGAGAAAATGCCAGTGCTGATATTATAAAAGAACACAAAGGGGAGACCCCAGATGTAAATATCTAGATAGAGTTTGGAATCCGCAAATACTTCTTCGGGCGTGTTGATCAGATGCAGCAGTGCATCGCAAACCAACAGCCCGTCTACCATCAGCATGGCGCAGACGACGGCGCTGGCAATCATGGCCGTATAGATGGCGGTTTTCATTTTTTCATAGGCTTTTGCGCCGAAAAGCTGAGATACAATTACCGAACAGCCGATATTACAGCCGAAGGCAAAGGCAATGAAAATTAGGGTAATCTCATAGCTGTTGCCCACGGCGGCCAACGCATTCTGGCTGACAAACCGGCCTGCCACCCAGCTGTCGGCAATATTATATAGCTGCTGAAAAATGATGCTGCCAAAAAGCGGCATGCAGAACTTCCAAAGCACAGTGCTGGGCTTCCCAACCGTCAAATCCTTGTTCAAGCCAAACCCCTCCCGATTTCCGATTGCATGTTTCCCACTATGTATTATAATGCCAAAGGAGTGATATGTAAAATGTCTTTTTGCAAATCTGGGCATATCAAAAAAGATATGCAGCGATGATGAACAATGACTACGCGATATGATCGTTCTGACAAGCAGTTTATGGAACGGGTCAAGCATAAAACGATTTGTTTTCTTTGTGAAAAACAGCGGGTGTAAAAAGATTAACCAGCCGATTTTGAAGATGGATGGGTTGTCACAGGCATCGTGCTATTGAATATTTTTAAGGTCAGGGAGCGGACATCGCCGCCGATGTTGAACAGAAACGATTCATTCGGTCACAGAAATGCGGGAGAGAAATTTGGATTTCATTTCAACTGCTATCGGATTCATGCGGGTGAAGCAATCAAGGAAAAAACTGTCGAGTGGATCCGAGCGGGAATGCATAAAACGCTATTTTTCGTGGCAGGATAGTATTTGTGAATGCATGAATTATTTAGAGCACGAAACAGGGAGGGAAGCGTATGGAGCATGAACGGCGGCGCGACCAGGTGACGGTGCGCCTGACAGGAGAACTTGATCATTGCAGCGCCCAGAGCATTCGGCGAGAATTGGATGGATTGATTGCCGACCCGGGCGTGAAAAAGCTGGTGCTTGATTTGCAGGGGCTGACCTTTATGGATTCATCGGGGATCGGCGTGATTCTGGGACGGTATCGCGTATTGGCACAGCGCGGGGGACGAGTGGCCGTGAAAAACATGAACCCGCATATCGAACGGATTTTTATGCTTTCTGGCATGAACCAGATCATTGAGATTATCTGACGGAGGGGCGAGAGATGCATACGATGAACCAAATGAAACTGGAATTTCTCAGCGTGCCGGAAAACGAAAGTTTTGCCCGGGTGGCAGTCAGCGCTTTTGCGGTGCAGCTGGATCCTACACTGGATGTGCTGGCGGATATTAAAACAGCCGTGAGCGAGGCGGTGACTAATGCCATCGTGCATGGATATGGAGAGAAAAAAGGTGTGGTGGAGATCACGGCGGCGCTGCGGACGGATGACATATTAGAAATTTCTGTGGCAGATCAGGGGCGGGGCATCGCAGATGTGGCGCAGGCCATGCAGCCTTTTTTTACAACGCAGCCGGAAAAGGAACGATCCGGTATGGGCTTTTCTGTGATGCAGACGTTTATGGACAAGGTGGATGTGGCATCCGTTGCGGGGGAAGGCACCACCGTGCGCATGGAAAAACGGCTGAGGAGCAAATGAGATGGACAAATTCACGCAGGCGCAGGCGGGCGACCCGGATGCATTGGCGGCTCTGGTACGGGAGCATATGCCGCTGGTGCAATCGCTGAGCAAACGCTTCTCCTTTTGTGAGGACGCATTCCAAATGGGCTGCATGGGGCTGGTGCAGGCAATTCGCAGATTTCAGAAGGAAAGGAATTGCCGGTTTTCCACGTATGCCGTGCCCTGGATTCTGGGGGAAATGCGCCGCGCCTTTTCCAGGGCGCTTGGATGGCGGGCTCAGGGAACGCTGCGGCGCGCACAGGCATTTCAGGAAAGGATAATCCGGGAAACGGGAAAGGAACCGTCTATCTGCGCCATGGCACGGGCAGCAGAAACAACGCCGGAAGAACTAGTACTTTTGTTAGAAGCGGATCAGCCGTCCGTCTCCTATGATGCGGTGGAGTTCCCCCTTCCCGCTTTCCCGGATCCGCAAAGCGAGCGATGGCTGGAAAGATTCTTTATTCGGGATATTCTCCAACGCCTTCCATCAGGGGATGGCTGGCTGCTTTTGCAACGATTTGAAGCAGGAAGAAGCCAAAGCGAATTAGCAGGAGCGTTGCGCATCTCCCAATCTAGCATTTCGAGGCGGGAACAGCTTGCTAGGCAGCGTTTTATCGCCCAGTGGACAATCGCATAAGAAAAGCCCCACCAGCGCGGAACGCGCAAGCGGGGGGTGGAGAAAGAATACTTTAGCGGATAACCTTTGCAGCGCCGTCAACGGACAGCGTTTGTGCATCGAAGGGCAGGAACGTGAAATGGAAGGAACGGGGCTCTTTCAGATACAGCCGATCCTTTTCCAGCGGTTCGGGGCCACAGGAATTGGTGCCCAGAGGGCCCATCACGCCATCGATCAGCCAGGTGATTTCCTCGGTATGCCCCAGTTCAATGGTGTGCTGTGCATCGGTCAGCATTTCGGGGGTATAGTGATGAGCACTGAAGCTGAAGCAATCGCCGCCAACCATCAGGCCCAGCCCACGGGGATTGAGCAAGGCGGCAAAAGAAACATCACCTCGCGCACCATTTTCCTGGGGCCGCACGTAGGGCTCGTGGGTGGCTTCTACAGTGGTTTCGTAGCGGCCAACCAGCGCCGAAGTTTTCTTGTCCGGATAGTTTTCATGGGGGCCGCGGCCCTGCCAGATCAACCGTTCAAATTCACCGGGCATTTCCAGCCGCATGCCCAGGCGCGGCAGATAAACCTCGATTTCCTTGAGGGGCGAATACGCAATATCCAGTGTGATTTTGCCTTCGCCCGTTACGACGTATTTCTGCGTGATGCGCAGCAGAGGCGGCATCACCTTTTCGCCGTAAACCCCTTGTAGCGTCACTTCTACCGCGTCGTTTACTTCTGCGGCTTCAAGCTTCTCGCAGCGGCACAGCAGCTTATCCAGACCGATTTCCGACCACAATCGGGCTCGCGGGCCACCCCGATCGTTATCCGTGGGCGCGCGCCACAGGTTCGGCCGTAGCCCCTGATGCAGCATGTCTTTTCCATGGAAATGCAGAGCGCTCATGCCCTCGCGCTGGAAGGAAACAGAGAAATCATTGCCATGAACAGTCACGCCGCCATGCGTCTTTTCAACGGTCAGGGCATTCACGGCAAGAGAAGCCTTGGCTTGGGACTGCCCCAACGTAAGCGCCAGCTGATCTTGCGCCACAACGAAACCAGCGGGAGCCCAGGGCGTATTTTCGCGGAGGGTGAACGCGAAGTTCAGATAAGCATCTTCCGGATAATTGCCCAGATTCAGCGCAATCTCTTCATCGCAGCCGGGCATGGTGGACAGGATGAATTCTCCCTGCGCCAGCGTCCGCGCCCCGGAAACCACGGCATATCGGCCCCGCAGGAAACTGAGATCCTGGAAAGAAAGATAATTATGGAACCGAACAAGCCCCTTGGCTTCATCGACCATTTGCGCGCGAACCGGGCGCAGCACATGCTTGTATTCCGTCAGGCCCGTGTGGGGCGTACGATCCGGATAGGTCAGCGCATCCACGCAGAAACAGCCGTCATGGGGCCATTCGCCGAAATCGCCGCCATATGCATAGTACTTTTGGCCGTTTTCTTCCTTAACCAATCCGTGATCCGCCCATTCCCAGACACAGCCGCCCATGAATTCTGGATGCGCATAGAATGCTTGCCAATAATCCTCCAGAAGCCCGGGACCCTGACCCATGGCGTGGGCATATTCGCACTGGAAGAAAGGCTTCCGGGGATGCTCCTGCACCATTTCCAGCATCCAGGGAATGGTGGCATACATACGGCTGAATACATCGGCCGTTTCAGTTTTATCATCCCGCTCATAATGAATGGGGCGAGAGTTATCCAGAGCGCGCATGGCGGCGCCCATGGCCGCGTGATTACAGCCATAGCCGGATTCATTACCTAGAGACCACATAACGATGCAGGGGTGATTCCGATCCCGCTCCACCATCCGAACGCCCCGGGAAACAAATTGCTTTTCCCAAACGGGCTGCTTGGCAATGAAATCGTAGGATTCGAAGCAAATTACGCCGTGACATTCAATATCCGCTTCATCCACCACATACAGGCCATATTCATCACATAAGGACAGGAAACGGGGATCATTGGGATAATGGCTGGTACGGACGCAGTTGATATTGTGCTGCTTCATCAGCAGAATATCCCGCAGCATTTCGTTAACGGGCGTGTAATAGCCCAGGGTCGGGTGGGTATCATGGCGGTTTACGCCTTTAAGCTTGATGGGCTGACCGTTGAAATAGTAGACTGCATCGCGGATCTCAATTTTACGGAAGCCCATAAACTGCCGCTCGGCCTGGCCCTCAATTTCTGCCAGCCATTCATAGCGATGGGGCGTTTCAGCAGTCCATGCCTTTACGTTTTCAATGGTTCCTTCGAAAACAGCTTCTCCGTTTTTGACGGGAACGGTTTGCGCCGCAACAACTGTTTCTCCATCCAGCAGCGTGAACTTTACGTCCGATACGCCCTCGGCCTTGGCGCAGATGGAATATACGCCATCCCGATAATCAGAGACAAGGTCTGTCTTTACGATCACATCCGCAATACGCTTTTCGCCAAAGGACAAAAGTGAAACATCCCGGAACAGGCCGCTAAGCCGCCACATATCCTGGTCTTCCAGATACGTGCCATCTGACCATTGGAGAACAACAACGCGCAGATGATTCTTTCCCGGATGCACAAAGGCCGTAACATCAAATTCGGAAGGCAGATGGGGGCATTTGGCAAAGCCGGCCAGTTCGCCATTCACATAAGCGTAATAGCAGGAACTGACACCATCGAAACGCAACACAGTTTTGCGCCTCTCAAAGGCCGCTGGAAGAGAAAAATCCCGGTCGTAAACGCCTACAGGCGTATCATCCGGAACGAAGGGAGGATCATAGGGGATAGGAAAACGCACGTTGGTATACTGGGGCAGGCCATAGCCCTGAAGCTGCCATACGCCGGGCACGTCAATGCGCCCCTGCTGCCCCTGGCCAGCTTCGCCGGAAAGCTCGAAAACATCGTATGGGGATTGATAATAGGTGAAATCCCAACTACCATTGAGGGAGAAGAAGAATGGGGAGAGCGCCCGTTCCCCGGCTTGAGCCGTCGCAGCATCCGGATAAGGTACCACCGTTGTCCTCATGGGCAAGCGGAACAAATCCGTACAATTCAAATCCTGAAACTCAGTTCGCATGAAGCATTCCTCCGAAATTCTTCAGTTATCCATGCGTTATTTGTTTTACGCAAAAAATATTTTATCATAACTTTTCCAGATTGTATAGGAAAAGTTTTTTAAACGCAAGGCATACACTGGGAAGCGGAAGAAGGGGACTGAAAAGGATATGGCAGAAAGAAAAAGGATTATATGGAATAAAAATGAAGTGCAAACGAACAAAATGGCAGAATATATACCTAAATATGAATGAAAACAAATAGATTGAAATAATGCAAATTTTTTTAGAAAAACGCTTGCTTTTTTCGGAAATCTGTGCTATACTAATTAAGCTGTTTGAGAGAACAGCCCGCAAAACGAAAGATGCGCCCTTAGCTCAGCTGGATAGAGTGTTTGACTACGAATCAAAAGGTCGTGGGTTCGAATCCCCCAGGGCGCGCCAAATAGCTGTGAGAAATCACAGCTTTTTTATTTTTCCTCGAAGAAAAGCTGAAATGACTTTTGTTTATACTCTGCTGTATGATTTTCTATATTTAGAAACAACGTAGCAGAATGAAAAGAAAAACCTCCGCCAGCAGAACGCCAGAAGCTGACGGGGGTTTGTTTATTTGTTTAAAATAAATGCTTTGCTTAATCCGCGCTGTAAGCGATTCCGTTTCGTTCTGAGAATCTTTTTAACGCTATGGCGAACAACAGCACAACCACTTCATAAATACCGAAGGTATGCCAGACGATCGCGCCGCCCAAAAGCTTGGGCAACAGAGTGATGACCAGGCTGTTGATCACCAGACTTTGCGCTGTATTCAGCACAATCGCTTGGCCAGAACGCTTGGTGGAATAGAAATAAGCGGAGAGCATGGTATTAATGCTGCCAACCACAAAGCCCCAGCAGTATTCGCCGATATGCAGGACGATAAAATCGATAGTTGCGGTCCGCACAGCGTATGGAGGAAAAGCATATAGACGGCAACGCACAGCACACTGCCTACAACGCTGATGATTTGCCCGGTTCGGTAATATGCTTTAAGGCAGCTTCCTGCTTTGCACCATATGCTTGCCCAGCTCTCGTCCGCCGCTGCCGAATTCTCGGCTGATAATGATGATATTCATGGGGACCCTTCTTTCTTTTAGCAAATCTATATGCAGCACGGCATTCACAGTGCGCATATGGAGAAAATGCGCTCGGCTATTCTTCATAACCGGGCGCACCCGACATCTTCCCTTCGCCGCTTTCTCATTGCGATGAGGCGTCCTCCGATGACAGTTTTGTGATTCAATTAAGCTCTTTGGTAAATTTGCGCATGAGAAACGCCGTTACCAGCGCTACGGAAATTTCAGAAAGCGGTGTTGCAAGCCATAAGCTGTCCGCGCCGAAAATTGGCGGCAGGAGATAGAGCAGCACACCGCCTACGATTAAACCGCGGGAGAGGGAGATACCCAGTGAAGTCCGCGCACGCAGGATGCTTTGGAAATAGTAGGTGGCAAACAGCGTAAAGGGGGCGAACAGATAGCCAGTGCAGTATTTGCGCATAATTCCTGGCGCGATGGCCAGCACGCTATCGGTGGCGTTCATGAAGATACGGATGACACCGTTGGGAAACGCCAGAGTCACAAACGCCCAGAAAGCACCGAACACGATGGAAGTTACCACGCCGTATTTCAGCACTTGCCGCACGCGATCCATTCGCTTGGCGCCGAAATTAGCCGAAAGAATGGGCTGCGCCGCTTGCCCGATGCTGTAGGAGCAGCATTGCACCACGGTAGTCAGGCTGGCAATCGCACCAAAGACGGAAATCGAATCGCTGGTAAGCAGCCGCAGAATTTGCTTGTTATACAGCATCGTCATCACGCCCATGGCCAGATCAACAAAGAATACCGAAAAGCCAATCCCGAAAATTTTACCCATGGTACGGCAGGGCTGGGAAAAACGGATGAATCGCAGCGTATTGCTTTTTTTGAAAAAGTGGGTGAGCATCATGCATACGGACAGCACGTTGCTCAGCGCTGTTGCCAGCGCCGCGCCATATACGCCGCCGTTCAGGATAAATGTGAACAGATAATCGCCGATCATGTTGAGAATGGAAGTGGACACAACGGCGAAGGTGGCCAGCGCGGGATCGTTGTCATTGCGCAGGAAGGATGCCAGCATCTGTCCGAATACGAAGAAGGGTACAGCGATTTTCAGCGGCTTTAGATATTCCAGGCCAATTTCCAGCAGTTCGCCCTCCGAACCCATAAACATCAGCAGTTCCTTATCGAAGATAAGCATAAACAGCCAGATGACCAGCGCCAGCAGCGCCGTGGCCAGGGTGGCCGCGGTGAACATCGCATTGGCTTTTTGCGCGCCGCTTTCGCCCTTTGCATTGCCATACAGCACGCTGCCGCCGATTCCGGTAAGAATACCCAAGCTGCAAATCAGCGACCAGGCCGGCAGCACCAGCGCAATGGCCGCCGTGCCGGTGGGCCCTGCGTATTGGCCGATGACCGCCATGTCTACCAGGATATAAACCGCGCCTACCAGCGCACTGCCGAAAGCGGCGAACAAATACTTGAAATACAGCTTTCGAATGGGCTTTTCCAACATGTCCATGATCCAATTCCTCCTTACAAAAAAGGAGTTAGAGCAAAGATTACAGGATTTCCACCTGACACCTTCACTCTAACTCCTTGTTTCCAGCGAACAATTCGTCCTCAGAATGCAAGACGTACTATACTTGTAACATTTGAAAAAGTCAATATCTATTTTCTGTTTTCTGAAGATATTGGAACACGGCCTGAAATAGAAAATGAGATCGTTCCACGGACATAGCTACAAATGGACGAGGGTTCCAAATTCACCATCTTATTCCGCAAAAGTAATAAAAAAACTGACGCATCTTTCGGAGCGTCGGGATTTTCGCTTGCCAGGAACACATATTTTTCTTTCTGAATTACAAACTAATTTTGAAAGGAGCGTGTGTCGCAAAAATGTAAATTTGCGAAAAAGGAAAATCAAGAATCTAAAACCATCATTTTCCGATTTCACGGTTTCATTCTATACCAAAATGTGATAAATGTCAACTAGGTGAATTTACGATTGTAAAAAAACGTAAATTGTTTTCTAAAAAAACAAATGAGAACGTGAAATTGGAAGAACCTACTCGGAAAAATAAGCCGTCAAAATGGCCGTCATGCTGCCATGCAGGCAAAAAAGAAAAATGGAGGGGATATAATGGCGAGACACGGCGAGAACATTTACAAGCGCAAAGATGGGCGCTATGAAGGGCGATACGTTACGGGAAAAACACTAGATGGAAAAACGCGGTTTGGCTATATCTATGGCCGCCAATATGCAGCCGTAAAACGAACATTGCTTCTGAAAAAAGCTGAATTCGCCAGATGCTCCTCTGCCATCATGCCCAGAAGCCGGGAAACTTTAGGAAATTGGATCAACAAATGGATGGAAGAAGAATTGCTGGGCAGCGTGAAGCCCTCCTCCTATCAAACCTATCGTGCTTTGTTTCGTAAACATTTGCTGCCCATTCTCGGCTCTTTGCAGCTTTGCTCGATTACGCCGGCCACCGTGCTTGAATTCATTGACACATTAAAAACGTCCGGCTTATCTGGCAGCACAGTCAAGGGGGCCTATCGGTTGCTTTCCGCAGCCATGAAAGCGGCGTATGAGGAAGGAATGATCGTGAAGAACCCTTGCCGAAAAATTAAAATTCAAACGCCGGAAAGCGCGGAACAGCGCGTTTTGAATCGGGAGGAACAGGCTCTTCTCAAAAAATCTATTTCTCAGACGCGGGATTTGCCCGCTCTGTTAAGCCTCTATACAGGCATGCGATTGGGCGAAATCTGCGCGCTGAAATGGAGCGATATCGACTGGACGAACCAAACGATTCGGGTTGGACGCACGGTTCAGCGGGTCGCGCGGGGAAAGCTTGGCGAAAAAGGCGAACGGACGATGCTGGTGGTGGGAACGCCAAAATCGTTGCGTTCCAGCCGTGTGATTCCGGTGCCGGATTTCGTGCTGGGGCAATTGCAGCATTGGATGCTGCAAAGACAGAACACCCTTTACGTCTTTGGCGTATCTGCTTCCGCTGCTGAACCACGTACTATTCAGCGGCGGTTTAAGCGGCTTATCAAAAGCTTGGGCTTTCCTGGTGTTCATTTCCATACGCTTCGACATAGTTTTGCCACCCGGCTTTTGGAATTAGGCGTGGATGTAAAAACAGTGAGCGCCTTGCTGGGGCATCATTCTGCTCAGACTACGCTGGACTATTATGCGCACAGTCAGCTTGAACAGCGCCGCGCCGCAGTGAATCATCTTATGGCGGTGTGCTGATTTAAGCCGTCAAAAGCCGTCTGGAAGGGTGCTAACAGCTTATGTGGGCTGCCTTTTAAACAAGACGCAAATTTACATTTTTGCGACACAGCACTGCTTGCATGGCGGAGAAGTTTCCGTATGAGTCGGCATGAAGGGCAGACAAAAGCTTCCTAGAGCAAGAACAGCCCCCCACGTGGCGCAAAGGCAGATTTCCTGATGCAGAATAGCAGGAAGAAGCAGAAAATCGAAAAGCTTCTCATATTATTCATACCAGAAATGCGGGAAATTTGCAACGAAATCTATAGCGCAGACGGATGCTGAGGGTTCAGTGGCGTTATGCGCGATAGTACATACATGCCTGACAAAGCTGACGATAAGGGTCGGAGGGCGAAGCTATGCCTATGGAGCAGGGGAGAGCATACGGCTGTGTGTTCTGCGTGACGGGCAAGGAGCAGCAGGTGGCAGAACAGATTCACCATGTCTGCCCAGATGTGAGGGCAACCGCCGTTTTGCAGGAAAAGCATAAGTCCATTTGCGGCAGAAAAATCAAGGTGAAAGCAGTGATGCTTCCAGGGTATGTTTTTTTCGACGCGCCTGACGATCCTGCTATTACGCTCCGCTTTCCTCGAATAAACGTGATCCGAGTCCTGAAGGGAGAAGATTACGGCTGGAGGCTGTCAGACGAGGACAGCGAGTTTGCCGAGCGCGTTTTTTCCTATCATGGCTGTCTGGATTTCTCCCTTGCCCGAAACGAGGGGGATCGCATTCGAATCCTCTCCGGGCCGCTCAAGGATATGGAGGGAATGATCAGCCGCATTGACAGACGCGGAAGAAGCGGGCAGGTAACGCTGAAATTTGATAATCGCGAGGTAAAGATCTGGCTGGGTTTCGATCTGATCGATGCATTGCCAGATAAAAACGGGAGGGTTCATTCTGAAGAGAAGCCAAAGTAAAAACGGATCGCTGCTGCGCTTCGGCGCCTTGCTGCTCGCAGCTGCGCTGTCTCTTGGCTTGCTGTATCAAGGAGGACGCTGGCTGGAGCAGCGAACGAAGAAGCCGGAAACTCGCGGCGATCACACGGCGCGATACGCCTACGACACTTTGCTGGAGTATAACGGGATAACATACCGGCAGCGGAAGGATTTGACAACGATTCTTCTTATGGGGATTGACCAAGCTGCACAGGACACTGAAAATTCTGGATACCGCAATGGGGGACAGGCTGATTTTCTCCGTCTCCTGGTTCTGGACAGCACACAGCATTCCATTGCTCAGATTCAGATTGACCGTGATACGATGACGCCGATCACGGTGCTTGGCGTATTAGGAAATAAATCCGGCGTGCGCACGGCGCAAATCAGCCTTGCGCATGGCTTTGGCGATGGAAAGAAACAGAGCTGCGAGTTAACGGTGGAAGCTGTATCCAATCTGCTGTTTGGAATTCCGATTGATTTTTACATCGGCATAAACCTGGATGGCATAGCCACGCTGAATGATATAGCGGGAGGCGTGGACGTGACGCTCGAAGACGATTTTTCTGCCCTGGATTCCGCGATGTTTAAGGGAGCAACCCTGCGGCTGAATGGCGAACAGGCGGAAATTTTCGTTCGCAGCAGAAGCAACGTTGGCAGCGGAACCAATGAAGCGCGGATGGCGCGGCAGGAGCAGTATCTTTCCCAGCTTGCCGGGCTGCTCTTTGAGCAGATCAATGCAGACGAGGAATTCGCCGGAAAGCTTTACGATGCGCTTTCGCCCTTCATGATCACGGATCTTTCCCGGGGCCGGATGATCAATGAAGTTTGGGCGGCGAGAAACTATGAACGGTTGACCGTTTTGAAGCCTGACGGTAGCCATTCCATTGGTTCGGATGGCTTTATGCAGTTTTACGTAGATGAAGCTGCGCTGGAACAGAACATTATTGATCTGTTCTATGAAAAGGTGAAGTAAATTCTTGTTTTATAGAATTTACGATAGATGGCATTGCATTAATGCCGGAAATTGAAAGGAGCGTTTCCCATGAAGAAGTTTGTTTGCCTGGTTGCTCTCGTACTCTGCCTGACGTCTGTTGCCTTTGCTGAGGCTGTTCCCAGCAAGACCACGGGCGATATGGTGAAGTTTGAAGCTACTGCCGAAAAGCTGCCTGCCGATGCTGGCTTTTCCAGCTACGTGGTTGAAAAAGAAGAAGTATGCCAGGCTGAAATTGCGAAGCTGGCCAAGAGTGGCTCGGTTGCCGAATACTTTGGCGAAGTGACGAACGCGGCGGGTGAAGTGGTGAACCTGTCTGCAATGCTGGGCAGCGATGCCCTGAACGTTTTCGAATTCTGCGGCATTGCGGTAGAAAACTATGACGCCGCTTATGGCAACGTCACCGTGAAGATGACTTTCTCCACTCCCTATGCCAAGGATGAGAAAGTTGCTGTGATGATCGGCCTGGTGGAAGCGCAGGGCGTGGTTTGGACGGCTTACGAAGGCGTTGGCATGGAAGACCAGGGAAGCATCCAGGTGGAACTGGATTCCGAAATCATCCTGGCGATTCAGAACGGCAATGCGCTGCTGGCGATTGTGAGCAAGTAAAAAAAGGAAAATTGGATTGCGAAGGGCAGTTCCCGGAAACGGAGAGAGCTGGCTTCGCAATCCATATTTTTTGAGTACCAAGGAGCGGAGAAAAGTAACGATGTCGGAAATGCGAAAGAAGCGAGTGGACACAATTGCGCCCGAAGCCGGGATGACGCAGACGGAGAACGGCAGTACTGATACGGTAGAGATTGATCTGGTGGAATTGCTGTATCGATTACTGGCGAATTGGAAGAAAATCATAGGTTTAGCGCTGGTTCTGGCGATTCTCGTTTGCGTGTATACCGTGTTCTGCGTTGACCCGATGTATGAGGCCACTTCCACGATTTATGTTCTGAATCGCGGGGATTCGGCCATTACACTTTCGGATTTGAATCTGGGCTCTGCTCTGACACAGGACTATATCAAGGTGTTCCAGATGTGGGAGGTTCATGAATCAGTTATTTCAAACCTGGATCTTCTCTATACGTATACCGAGATGAAGAAGAAACTGAACGTGAGCAATGCCACCAACACACGCATGCTGGATATCACGGTTTCTTCTCCTGACCCCGAGGAAGCGGCCGCCATTGCCAATGAATATGCGAAGGTGGCCAGCGATTATATCGCGGACAGCATGTCCACCAATAAGCCGAACATCATGTCGGTGGCTTTGGTACCTTCCAATCCGGTCAGCCCAAACAAGACGAGAAATGTTTTGCTGGGCTTCATTCTTGGCTTGGCGATTGGCTGCGGCTGCGTGGCGGTCGGGCTTATGCTGGATGACAAGTACAAAACATCGGAAGATATCCACAAATATACCGGCATGGTCACGCTGGCCATCGTGCCGATTGAGCAAATGGATCACAATAAAAATAATAAGAAAAACTCAAGGAGGCACTCATGAGAAGCATCGAAATCTGCCGCTTTGCTCCCTTGAGTTACGCGGGCCAGGAAGCAATCAATACCCTGTGCACCAACCTTTCCTTTTCTGGCGAGAACGTAAAAAAAATCATGATTACAAGTTCACACGCATCGGAAGGAAAATCTTCTCTTTCCATGAATATTCTGCGCACTATGGCCAAATACGGAAAGCGCGTGGTGCTTGTGGACGCGGACTTGAGACGAAGCACAATTACATCGAAATACTATCTTCGTTTTGAAGATGAAAATAATAAATGGGGCCTGGCACATCTGCTGGCCGGGATGATCGATAAGGAAAACGTTCTTTACAGCACAAATATGTCCGGCGCGTATATCGTGCCGATTGGCCGGGAAGTATCCAATCCATTGCCGCTGCTGAATTCGGAGCATTTTCGGAAGCTGCTGGATGCGCTGGCGCTGGCATTTGATTACGTGATCGTGGACGCGCCGCCCCTCGGTACGGTGATCGATGCGGCTGAGATTGCTAAATCCTGCGATGGCACATTGGTTGCAGTGAGCTACAATACTGTTCACCGGCAGGAACTGGTTGATGTGAAAAAGCAGCTGGAACAGACGGGGTGCCCGATCATCGGCGCCGTACTCAATATGGTGCCGATGGATAACTACATGAGCCGGAAATACTATTATAAATCCTACTATTCGAGCTATGAGCAGGATGACGGGGACAGCGGAAAACGGAAAAAGGGGAAATCAAGGCAGAACAGAAAATGAGGGGTTTCACGGACATACATTCACATATTTTATATGGAATTGATGATGGACCCAAGACCCGGGCGGAAATGGAAGCAATGCTGGATGCAGCGCATGCAGATGGCATTGCTTCCATATTTGCTACATCCCATGCAACGCCGGGATTGCAGCCGTTCAACTCTGAATTACGCCGTGCGAGGATAGAGGAAGCACAGAATTACTGCATTCAAAAAGGATATGCTCTGGAAATTCTTTCTGGTGCGGAGATTCTTTACACGCCGGCATTGGAGCAGGATGCGCGCAATAATGGCCTTCCTGCTCTGGCGGACACAGAATGCGTGCTGATGGAGTTTGTTCCGGATGTTGCTTATGAGGAAATGACGCACGCTGTGGAGATTGCCCAGCAGGCGGGGTATACCACCATCATTGCCCATATGGAGAGATATGACTGCTTGCGCCAGCAGGGGAATGCACGGCGGCTGAAGCGGGATTATCCTGTTTATTACCAGGTAAACTGCCATTCGCTTTTCAAAAGAGGCGGGTACTGGAAAAGGCAATTCCTTAATAAATGCTTTAAACGGAGATTGATCGATTTTGTGGCATCCGACGCTCATGATTGCGTGAAGCGTCCATTTCGCATGAAAGAAGCGTATGCCTGGCTGAGCAGGAAGTATGGCCAGGAATATGCGGATTATCTTACCGGCGCGTGGCAGGAATAGCAATGCGCTAAGCTTATAAACATGGAAACAACAGAGGGGTTGGAGAGAAAAATGATACAGTCAAAGCGTGAAATGAGCCAGCGCAGTCCAGTAACCGGTAGCCACCGATCCTGGATGCTGGTGTTCATTGATGCGCTTGTGATTCTACTAGTGAATGTAGTAATGGTAGGGGTTTACCCAAGCGGAAGCGGGCATATTCCGCTGGTTGGCGTGGCGGTTGACAGCGCAGTTTGCATAGCAACGGTGCTGTTTTTTCGTATCTTTTCGCTGATATATCGCCAGGTATGGCGCTATGCCAACACCGTGGCGTATCTACGCCTTTGCATAGCAGATTTTCTTGCAGGGCTTGTTTATATTCCGCTGGTTCGTAATCTGCTGCCGTTTCCCTGGCGGCTCACGTTTCTGCGTGCGACGACCATTCTGGTGTTCTCTCTGATTCTGTCCTTAATACTGCGGTTTCTGTATAACTTTCTTCGAGAAAAAAACTCCCGGCGGGAGTTGCCGCTTTGGCTTTGCAGGATTACAGCCCACCTTTTTCGGGATGAATATACAAACAACAGAGAGCCGGATAATCGAATCAAGATCGCCATTGTGGGCGCAGGGCGCGTGGGCGCAATGCTGGCTGAGGAATTGATCAATAACCCCAAGGCGATGTATAAGCCTATCTGTTTTATCGAAATCGATAAAGAGAAAATCGGGCGAGACATTATGGGTCTGTCCGTCCTGAATGAAGACACGGTCACATCTGACATGCTCAAAAAAATAGGGGTTCAGGAAGCCATATTCGTATTGCCGCAGATGGGCGTGGAAGCAAAGAAGCGGCTGTATCAGCGGTATCAGGCGGCGGGGTTCAAGGTCAAGGTCTATGATTATCCCATTGAGCGTAATTCTACCAAGAACAAGCGCACGGTACGGGAATTTGATATTGAAGAGCTGCTTTTCCGCAAGCCTGTGGAGTTTACAGATCAAAAGACGGCTGAGGCTTTTCAAGGCAAGGTGGTTTTGGTATCAGGCGGCGGCGGTTCCATCGGCAGTGAATTATGCGGGCAGATTGCCAAGATGCAGCCTAAGCAGCTGATTATCCTGGATATTTACGAGAACAACGCATACGACATCCAGCAGGAACTGCGGATGGCATACGGCAATGCGCTGAATCTACAGGTGGAAATTGCTTCAGTGCGGGATCAGCGGCAGCTGGACAAGGTGTTTGCCCAATATCGCCCGCAGATCGTGCTGCACGCTGCGGCGCATAAGCATGTGCCGCTTATGGAGCATAACACCTCTGAAAGCGTGAAGAACAATGTGTTTGGCACGCTCCACATGGCCGATGTTTCCGAAAAGTACGGCGTGGAACGGTTTATCATGATTTCCACAGACAAGGCAGTCAATCCCACGAACGTAATGGGCGCTACCAAGCGCATGTGTGAAATGATCGTGCAAAGCCGCGTGGACAGCAAAACCTGCTTTAGCGCTACCCGCTTTGGCAACGTACTGGGCTCTAATGGGTCGGTGATTCCCTTATTTAAGCGCCAGATTCTTAATGGCGGCCCTGTGACGCTGACCGATAAGCGAATCATCCGCTATTTCATGACCATTCCGGAGGCAAGCCAGCTGGTACTCCAATCGGCAGCGATGGCAAGCCACGGGGAGCTGTATGTGCTGGATATGGGCAAGCCCGTAAAGATTCTGGATCTTGCGGAGAACATGATTCGGCTGATGGGATATGTGCCCTACCAGGATATTGATATTCAGGAAATTGGGCTACGTCCTGGCGAAAAGCTTTATGAGGAATTGCTGATCAAGACAGAGGAGCTGGACAAAACCGAGAACAAAATGATCTTCATTGAGCGGGATAAGCCGCTTTCTCGAGAAGCGATTGCCGAGAAGCTGGAGATCCTGAGCCGTGCGCTTGAAACTGAGGATGACGAGGAAATCCGTGTTGCACTTAAACAGGTGGTGCCCACCTATCATTCCCCGCAAACCGTGAACGCACAGGCACTGGAAGCGGAAGAAATGAAAAATACGGCCAGCAGCCGACTATTGCAAGAAAAAATTGCTGGCTAAAGGCGATAAACAAGCTTGAAAATGAAAAGCGGCGAGGTTATGGAAATGTACAAAGGAAGCAGACAGCCATTTGCAAAACGGGTTTACCTCTCTTCTCCTACCATGCATGGCGAAGAAATGCAATACATGACAGAGGCCTATGAAACCAACTGGATGTCCACCGTTGGGGAAAATATCAACGAAGTGGAACGTATTGCTGCGGAGAAGGCGGAAGTAAAATATGCGGTAGCACTGTCTTCCTGCACGGCAGCGCTTCATCTCTGCGTGAAGGCGGCGGGAGAAAGACTGTATAGAAGACCGCCGATCAGCCATGGCGCGCTGGAAGGACGGCGCGTGTTTTGCAGCGACATGACCTTTGATGCGACCCTGAACCCCGTGGTATATGAGGGCGGCATTCCGATTTTCATTGATACGGAGGCCGAAAGCTGGAATATGGATCCAGTAGCGCTGGAAAGAGCGTTTCGGCTGTATCCGGATGTAAAACTGGTTGTTTGCGCTGAATTGTATGGCTTTCCTGGACGCATCGACTTAATTAAGGAAACTTGTGAGCGCCACGGAGCATTGCTTATTGAGGACGCCGCCGAGGCGATGGGGGCCACGCTGTATGGCAAGCAATGCGGTTCCTTTGGGGATTACGCCGCTATTAGTTACAATGGCAATAAGATTATCACGGGCTCTTCGGGAGGCTGTTTGCTGACGAACGATTTGGAGGTTGCCAATAAGGCACGCAAATGGTCCACACAGGCAAGGGAAGATGCGCCCTGGTATCAGCATGAAGAAGTCGGCTATAATTATCGCATGAGCAACGTGGTTGCCGGGGTTATCCGCGGCCAGTATCCGCATCTGGAAGAACACATTGCGCAGAAAAAAGCTATCTACGAGCGTTACCGTGAAGGCTTGAAAGATCTGCCGATTACTATGAATCCAATTGTTGTGGGCTCCAATCCGAACTACTGGCTTTCAGCCATGATCATCGATGAGGAGTATATGTGCAGGCAGGTTCGGGATGATTCAAAGGCACTTTACATTATCGAAGAAGGCTTGAGCTGCCCGACTGAAATTCTGGAAACTCTGGCAAGCTATAACGCAGAAGGAAGGCCGATTTGGAAACCAATGCACATGCAGCCTATGTATCGGATGCATGAGTTTATTACACGCGTTGGTACGGGGCGCGCCAGAACAAACGCCTATATTGCAGGCGGGTTTATGGATGTTGGCGCACAAATTTTTGAACGCGGTCTTTGTCTGCCCAGCGATAACAAGATGACGGCAGAGGAACAGGACGGCGTGATTGAAATTATCAAAAACTGTTTTCGATAATTGAGGCGGAATCAACTTATGTACGCAAAGTATTTCAAACGAACGATTGACTTTTTTCTCTCGCTTTTAGCACTTGTCATGCTCTCGCCGATCATGTTAGTTCTTAGCATTGTCGGTGCAATTGCGATGAGAGGAAATCCTTTCTTTACGCAGCTTCGCCCGGGTAAAAAAGGCAAGGACGGAAAGGAAAAAATATTCAAGCTCATAAAATTCCGCACAATGTCCAACGCAAAGGACAAAGACGGAAAGCTTTTGCCCGATGAGGTGCGACTGAACAAATACGGCAAGTTTCTGCGCTCGACCTCACTTGACGAGCTGCCCGAGCTTTTGAACATATTAAAGGGCGATATGGCTATTGTCGGGGTTGGATGTATAATAGAGACAACCGAGAAAAGCATTGATTTTTCAAGGGTTGTCACGGTCTAAGTCCGCTTTGTTTATCTAAATTTTGTATGAGATTGAGTAATTGGAATGACAACCAAGAAAAGTCAATGGTGGCTCTTGATTGCTTATTTTGACCCAATCGGATAAGCGTACAAAATTGGATAAAGGAGGTTGACTTAGCCGAGTCGTGGCAATCACGCTCGGCTGTTTGTTGTTGAGAGAAAAATTTTGTGTACATTACAGGAGATACCTAAGCATGGATATTATGCCTTTTGAAAATAAGGTTTGGCTCGCTACACCAATGATGCATGGCGAGGAAATGAAATATGTGAAAGAAGCATATGACACCAACTGGATGTCCACGGTTGG
>CAYRFP010000029.1:0-27449 GCA_964423675.1 uncultured Oscillospiraceae bacterium | reverse complement strand
AATGAAGCCCGGCTGGCTGCCGGGCTCCAGATCCAAATATATTGTAATAGGAGAACGAAAATTGATGCATCCTCTCTCCCTGGCCGATCTTTTGTATACCAAGCAGCCCCTGCGCTTTGGAGAGGACGGACGCTTTCGCATCCTGATGGTTTCGGATATTCACGGCGGCGTGGGCTACAGCCCCAAAACACCCCGTGCGCTTGAGGCACTTTTAGAGGGCACAAAACCAGATCTTGTGCTGATGGGCGGCGACATTGCCGGTCCGGGAACCATCCACGTGGAAAATGAAACGCAGCTGCGTGCCATGCTGGACACCCTTTGTGCGCCTATGGAAAGCCGTGGAATTCCCTGGGCTCATGTCTACGGAAATCATGATAACAATTTCGGTTTGAGCAATGCCCGGCAGCAGCCCGTTTATGAAAGCTATCCCCATTGCGTTTCCAAGGCCGGGCCAGAAGATGTGGACGGAACAGGAAATTACACGCTACCCATCTGGAACGCAACGGGAGACGAACTGGAATTCATCGTCTATGGCCTGGATTCCCATCGGAATCTGAACGGCCTGCGTAGCCAATATCATCTGCCTGATTCCCTCCCGATCGCCCTGCCCGGCTACGGCGGCAATGATGATACCCTGCATGCCAATCAGGTCAGTTGGTATCTGCAAGCATCCAAGATGCTGGAAGCGCATGCACAGAAAAAGGCGCCGGCCCTTATGTATATGCACATCCCGCTGCCCGAAATCGCGCTGATTCCGCAGTACCCCGAGCTTTGTGCCATGGAAGGGCACTGCGGGGAAGCGGTATCGCACTCAGCGCTGAACAGCGGCATGTTTTCCGCCGTCCTGCAGCGCGGCGATGTGAAGGCCATTTTCTGCGGGCATGATCATGAAAACGATTTTTCCGGCGTTTACTGCGGCATTCGCATGGGGTTCGATGGATTCATGAGTTATCATGCCTGCCATAACGCCGATATCCGTGGCGGACGCATCTTCGATCTGCGCATGGACCGGCCCGGAGAAATCGAAACAAGGATGGTTCGTGTCAAAGATTTTTGGACAGAATCGGAGGAATGACAAAATGAAGGAAATTTGTGCTGCGCTTTACAGGAAAACAGGCGGCTTCATCCGCGGAGTTTGCCATCCACGAGAAAAATTTCAGGAGCAGCTGAAAGCCGGACTGAACTGGGTTCGTCGAGATATGCCCTATCCTTATGACGCACCCGGCCAAATCAGCGAAAGCTATCTGGCATTCCGCGAAAGCTGCGCCCGCTATCTGGCAAACGGAATCCGCACTATCGTGGTCACGCCCTATCCCAAAAAGTTTTTGCAGCACGGAGTAGATGTAAAAACGTCCGCCGGCCTTGCCCAGGTGGAAAGCATCTGCCAGCAAATCGCCAAGGATTTTTCCGATTTGTCCGTCTGCTTTCAGGCCACCAACGAAATGCATATCGCTCATTTCCGTGCGCCGCTGAATTCTGCCCAGGGCTGCGACTTCATCATCGCCTGCCTGCGGGGATTACGCGCCGGAAATCCAGATGCCCCAATTGGCCACAACAGCCTTTCGCTGGAATGGGAGCCCTATTGCCTGAAAATTGCACAGGAAGCCTCCAGCGATTATATTGGCCTGGATTGCTATGACGGTACCTGGTCTGCCGGCGGGCCGGAAAGCTATATTGAAAAAATCGATATGATCTATGAACGGCTGCGGATGCCGGTGGTGGTCATGGAATTTGGATTTGCCTCCAAAGGAAAGAGCGATGGCATCACACGGGAAATGGCATCTGATTATTTCCGTGACCGGGGTGCGGAATCGATGGAACACGCGCTGGAAACGCCGGCGCTGTTGGAAAAGGCGCTGCCCCGTCCGCTATGGGACATTGCGCAGGAACTGGCTCCCGAAGACCTGCCAGAGGCGGTAATGGCCTGGCTGCCGCATCTGCTGAAGGCTTGGCCCATGCCCGGCGCTATTCCCCATACGGAAGAGGGACAGGCTGCTTTCTTTTCGCAGCTGCTGCCCATGCTCATCGCCCATCCTGCCGTAGGCGGCGCGGTAATCTATTGCTGGCAGGACAGCGAAGCCTGCTTCCTATGCAAGGCAACAGATTGCCCCTGCGAAACGGCGTGGGGACTTACCCGCTTTGACGGTACGCCCAAGCCTGCCTTAGCTGCCATCGAAAAAGTTTATCAGGAAGCATAAAGCTTCGACGGCGCCTGCGTTCTTCAGAGGACAAACTCAGAATCCCTCCTGATCCCGAATCGGAAGTCAGGCGGGATTTTTTGTCGGTGTCAGCTTGCAGCGTATACCACGGCAATACTTTCCTATGCATCCAGCGGCTAAACCATTGAGTTAAAAAGATCTAAACTTTTTATCCCCATAATGCCTTCTTTCTTCAAAGGAATGTGATCGAAGAAAAAGGAGGTACGCGTATGAACCAAGCCATATCAGCCAATTTCGCAAAGAACGTTCCATGGCCCAAGAGCAATTAGCGGAAGCCTTGGGCGTTACGTTCGCTTCCGTTGAAAAACAGATTACACAGGAAAACCGAGACGAACTATTATATACCATTTGAAAAAAATCATGGCCGAAGAAACAGAAGACGATGTGGAATGAACAGCGAAAATTGGAGCATTCGGCCATATACAAAGCAGTTTTTCCAGGGAAATATTCTTCATTTTCTATTCTCGCTTTGTGAAATCCTGCTGGGGGGCAATCGGCTCCCTGGCAGTTTCCTGGCTGCTGCAAAAGCTGATTGACTTAATCGGCGGCCTTGACGTGGGGCTTTCCCTGCTTCAGCTCACACTGATTACAGGCGGATTGATCCTGGAAATCGCCATTGCCTATCTGATTGCTTATCATGCAACGCCCCGGTTTATATCGCAGGGCATTTCGCAATATAAAGAATACGTTTTCGAACAGCTTACCCGTAAAAGCATCTCCGCCTTTGCGGGAGAAAACACTTCTGCCTACATTTCTGCGCTGACAAACGATATTCAGCCCATCGAGCAGGGCTATCTTCGGGATACGCTTACGCTGCTAGAAAGTCTCCTTCCCTTTATCGGGGCCATGGCTCTGATGATCCGCTATAGCCCTATGTTCACGCTGATTGCCGCAATCCTTTCCCTTTTGCCCTTGAGTGCTTCCCTAATGACGGGAAAACAGGTGCGCAGGAGGAAAAGAACGTATCCGATCGAAACGAAACCTATACCTCCGCCCTTCGGAACAGCCTCGGCGGTTTTTCCGTTATCAAGGCATTCCAGGCAAAAGCGCAAATGCTCCGCATCTTCCAGGAGAATGTCCGGCTCCTTGCCAAAGCGCAATGCGCTAAGCATAGAACCCAGATTCTTGTTCAGATGTTCGGCTCTATTGCGGGGATTACGGCGCAGCTTGGCGTATTTCTTTTCGGCGCATACCTTGCCACAGTTCAAAAAGGAATCACGCCTGGCACGATTCTTCTTTTCGTGCAGCTTATGAACCATGTTCTCAACCCGATCAGCCGATTCTGAAAAATATCCATTGTTCCTTCGCGCTGGGCAAAAAGTATGCCATAGTTGGCGCATCCGGCAGCGGAAAAACCACACTGCTGCATTTGCTGATGGCCTCCTATACCAACTATGACGGAGCGATCTGCTATGACGAAACCGAACTGCGCGAAATCAGCAGCAAAAACCTTTATGCGATGGAGAATATGATTCAGCAAAACGTATTTGTTTTCAACGCAACGATTCAGGATAACATAACCATGTTTCGTGAATTTCCACAGGAACAGATTCAGGAGGCCTTCGCCTCTCCGGTTTATCTGCCCTGATTGAAGAAAAGGGCGTGAATTATCTTTGCGGAGAAAACGGGAGTGGATTATCCGGCGGTGAGAAACAGCGGATTGCCATTGCACGAAGCCTCTTAAAAAAACGCAGGTTCTTCTTGCGGATGAAGCTACTGCCGCGCTGGACGCTGAAACGGCTCATCAGGTGTCCCGCGCAATTCTGGGGCTGGATGGCGTAACCTGCATCGTGGTTACGCACGCGCTGGAGGAATCCCTGCTCCGGCATTATGACGGCATTATCGCTTTGAAAAACGGAGCGACTGCGGAAGCCGGACCCTTTGATGTGCTGATTGCTCAAAAAGGCTATTTTTATTCTCTGTTCACCATTTCTCAAACGTAGTTTCATCAAAAACAAAACCCGCTTCCATCGATCGTTGGAAACGGGCTTTTTTCCTTATTTTTAAAACCGATTCGGTGGATCAAATCCGCATCATTTATTCTGGCCTCCTACCGGAATACTCCGCGGGCCATCAAACCGATAGAACTGGAACACACCCTCGTTCATAGCGCGGATTCGCTCAAACGCCGCCTGAGGCTGCGCTTCCTCCGTCAGCAGCAGGTCATAATGGAACGAGTAATTGCCCGCCAGACATGCATTAAAGTTCGTTTCCCAGAAATTATTCATCACCCAGGAATAGACTTCTTCCTGCTCCACGCCATCTTCCCCAGACAGGCGGATAGGATGCGCCACCAGCGAACCCATGGAAATCATCGGCACATCCGGGCTGGCAAGGAGCAGCGAGCCTTTTTCGCCAAGGAATCCTACGCCATTTTGGACTGCATAGAAATCTGCGCAGGTATACGGCAATTGATCCACCCGCGGCCGCATCAGCGCCCCGGATTTATCAAGCCAGATTTCCTGTCCCTTTTCAAAGGGCAGTGACAGATACACATTTTCCGGCGCCAAGACTTTTTCCTTTTGCAGCTGGAAATCAATCCCCAGCCGCGGCGAAAGCTTATACAGCGTCAAAAGCACCTGGCACCCCGTGGTTCCAGGAAGCGAATAAATAAACTTCATGCGCGCAAACAGCGGCCCATCGTCCAGCACCTGCACATCCAGCAGTTCCCCCGCCGTCCGCTGTGTGCGGAAGGCTTTTCGGTTGCGGCCCATTCGGCGCACGCCCATCATGCTTTCCTGCGCCAGCGGATGCGTCACTTCGTAAATCGGCGTAAACGCCCCATATTCTCCTGCGGACGAAACCCACTCCCGCCCGTTCCGCTTTTCCTGAATCGATACGATCCCGCGCCCCCGCTCAAAGCCTATGCGCATAAACGGGCTTTCCATGCCAAAGACAGAGGCCCCGCCAGCCTGCGCCTTCTCCTGCCAACACCAAGCCAGGTCGTCCCGCTGATCCACGTTTTGAGACACCAGGCGATGCGTGGTGCGCACTGCGCCTGGCGCTTTTTCCTGCAGCGCAAAGGTTTTGGTTTCCTTCGGCTGCATATCCAGCCAGATGCAGATTTGCGGCCCCCGAGAATGACGGGACATCTGGAAGGGAACGGGCTGACCCGTTGCCTCATCGATCACATCAAACAACTGATGCCCATAAAACTGCTCCACATCCACGGCCAGCATTTCCTGCGCCGGAATAGCCTGCACGTTCAACGCACGAAACTTGATTTCCCGCTCCATGCTCACTGCGGTTTCTCCCAGCGCACGCTGCACCTGCTCCCGGGCGATGGTGATGCTTTCATTGGCTTTCAGGGCATACAGCCGCTTCCACTGCCGCAGATGATTTACCAACGGATGGCAGGGTTCGCTGATGGATGCGGAATGGCCCCAGGTATGCTCACCGTACAGCATCATATTCTGTTCTGCCGCTGCATAATGTGCTTTGCCACCCAACGTTTCCGCCGGGTCTGCCTTTTTGCACAGCTGGTAGCTATATGCTGCCCGGCGGTATTCAATCACATCATCCGGGGTGGAGCCAACGCCATCCGCCCACCAATCTGTCCAGTCGCCACGGTAAGTGGGAATCGGAATATTTTCCTGCTCCACTGCATCGAAGAATTCATCCAGCGCGGCCATTTTCAGCTGAATCTCCTGATTGCGCCGATTAAACGCCTGAATAAACCGTAGCACGGCGGAGGAGGGCGGAGCGTTATCCGTCATATCGCCGCTAACGCAGACAGGCGCGAAGGAATACGGATAACCATCCTCCTGCAGCGCCTTTACGTAGGCTGCAATGCGGATATCCGAGCGATTTACGGAAGACAGCGGCATAGCATCCAACCCGTCATGCACGGTATATTCAAAAGAAGACGCCATGGCAATCCCCAGTTCATTGCCCAGATTATAGTGTTCACCATTCCAAGCCAGCACCTTGTTTCCCTTGGGCGTTTCCCACCAGAAGGGCTGCTGCTTGTATTTCAGCGGATGGCAACCGTGATGGCTATGCAGACTGCTGAGCAACCGGGTAATGCCATGATCGTATAATACATCGGAAAAGCCCCAGCCATAGCCGTTAATATCCGCTGTCATCGCGCTGCACACGCGCAGCCCCAGCGCTTCCCATTGCGCTTGGCAACGATCCATCACTGCGTTCTGCACATCGAAGGGAATCAAATCCGTCAGGTTCAGATAGCTGCCAGATACGCCTATTGATCCGGCTTGCACAGCCTGAACAAAAGACGTTGTTTCTTCCTCGGTTGCCTGCGCCAAAAAACCTTCCACGCCCAAATACGTTTCGCAATTCCATACAAAGCCCGGATAACGCTTCGTCAATTCCAGCGCTTCACGAATAAACTGACTGTGATGCGCCTTCATTTTTTCTTGTGTGTCCGTATAGCCCAAATCTGTATGCGACCCATGAATCACATGGAGTGTAAACATCGTTCAGCCCCCTAAATTCGCTCTTTTCCCCCTTGTGACGCAATGTTTTCGTCGCCAATACTTCTATAGCCGCATTTCTCTTCATTATAATTATATCTTTTTCCATGTACTTGTCAATGCCATTGCATTCACCGTTTCATGCCAGATAGACCAGAAAAACGAAAAGAGAGGATAGAAAAAAGCAAACGCCTGTGATACAAAACGGCGTGACCTTATGGTCACGCCGTTCTTTTACTGCAAAAGAATTCAGTTTTTTTCCTTCGCAATGCGATTCCGATAACCGCCCAGTTCCCGCTCGTTGCCGTACACATAGTGTCCGGGAAGAATTTCCGTCCAAACAGGTTTATCCACGCTGTAATCATGGACAGAGGGGTCATAGACCAGCAGCTTCTTTTCCCGTTCCAGATAGGGATTGGGATTGGGCACGGCAGACAGCAGCGCCTGGGTATAGGGGTGCAACGGGTGACGGAACAATTCTTCCGCTTCTGCCAATTCAACGATGCGACCCTTATGAATAACGGCGATACGGTCGGAAATGAACCGCACCACAGACAGGTCATGGGCAATGAACAGATAGGTCAGCCCCCGGCTCTGCTTCAGATCATTCAGCAGATTCAACACCTGGGCGCGAATCGAAACGTCCAGCGCGGAAATCGGCTCATCGGCCACGATGAATTCAGGCTGCATAATCAGGCTGCGGGCGATACCAATGCGCTGCCGCTGCCCACCGGAGAATTCATGCGGGAAACGACTGGAGAATTCGGGGAGCAGCCCCACTTCATCCAGTGCCTTTTGCACCTTGGCCCGGCGATCCGCCTCATCGGTAAACATTTTGTTGTTGATCAGGCCCTCGGAGATAATATAATCCACCTTCGCCCGCTCGTTCAGAGAGGCCATGGGATCCTGGAAGATCATCTGACATTTGCGGATCACTTCCCGATCCTGTTCCTTGGAAATCTTGCCGCTGATGCGCTTGCCCTTAAAGAGCACCTCGCCGCCGGTAATGGGATTGATGCGCACGATGGCCCGGCCGATAGTGGTCTTGCCCGAGCCGGATTCTCCCACCAGCGCAAACGTTTCGCCCCGATAGATGGTGAAGTTTACATCATCCACAGCAACAAACTTTTTCTTGCCAGAGCCAAAGGTCACCTGCAGGTTCTTCACTTCCACCAATGCTTCCCGGTTGGGATCTTCGTGGGGATGGCTCAGGTTTACCGGCGCGTCCGCATCCTCCATCATCTTGCGGCTCATCTTGCGGATGGTATCCGGCTGCTCCATTTTGGGGGCACGAGGATCCAGCTGCCAGGTCTTAGCCTGATGGGTGGGGGTCACATCAAAGAGCGGAGGTTCTTCCATAAAATCGATGTTTAGCGCCCGGCGGTTTCTGGGCGCAAAGGAATCACCCACCACTTTGTTAAACAGATTCGGCGGAGTGCCATCAATTGCGGGCAGTTTCTCGCCCTTTACGCCCAGCTGCGGCATAGCGCTGAGCAGCGCCCAGCTATAAGGATGCCAGGAATCGAAGAAGATTTCGTTGACCATGCCGATTTCCACGATCTGCCCGGCATACATTACGGCCACCCGATCCGCCACATTGGCCACCACGCCCAAGTCATGGGTGATATAAATGATGGTCATATGCTGCTCTTTTTGCAGCTTACGGATCAGGTTCAAAATCTGTGCTTGGATGGTCACATCCAAAGCAGTGGTAGGCTCATCGCAAATCAAAATTTGAGGCTTACAGGCAACCGCGATGGCGATGACCACACGCTGCCGCATGCCACCGGAAAATTCATGGGGATACTGATGATACCGCTTTTCCGGTTCCGGAATACCCACCAGCTCCAGCATGTGCAAAGCTTCTTTTTTTGCTTCCGCTCCATGCAGACCCTGATTCAGTTCAATGGCTTCCTGAATCTGTACGCCGATTTTCTTCAGCGGGTTCAGGCTTGTCATAGGATCCTGCGTCACCATCGCGATCTTCTTGCCGCGAATGGTACGCCATTCCTTTTCAGTTTTAAACTTAGCCAGATCCTGACCGTCATAGAGAATGGAGCCGCCCGTGATACTTCCGTTTTTATCCAACATACCCACGAAGCATTTGGTGAATACCGATTTACCCGATCCGCTCTCGCCCACAATCGCCAGGGTTTCTCCATCGTACAGATCCAGAGAGCATTTGCGGATAGCCGTCAGCGTCTGCCCGCGAAGGGTGAACTGCACCTCTACATCCTTGGCCATCAAAATAGGCTCGGAACTCAGAATCTGCTGGGCCCTGGCGGCAAAATCCATGCTTTCCTGGGTGCCGGCATAATCAGGATCATGCATTACATTGGCATTTTCGCTCATGTCGCTCAGCCTCCCTTTTTACACATGGTTGCGCGGGTCGCACGCATCCGAAAATGCGTTGCCCACCAGATAGAACGTCACCGTGATCAACGACACGATGGACGCCGGGAAAATCAACAAATACGGATAATCCATGAAATAGCTACGGGCATTGCGCAGCAGGATGCCCAGCGAAGGCGAGGAAATATCCAGCAGCCCCAGATAGCTCAGCGTGGTTTCATAGGCGATAATGCCGGGGATGGACAGCGCCAGCCGCAGCACGATCACGCTGACCAGATAGGGGAAGATATTGCGGCTCAGAATCCGCCACAGGCTGGTTCCCAAGCAACGGGAAGCTAGGTTGTATTCTCTGTCGCGATACATCAGCACCAGGTTGCGCACGTTTCGCGCCGTACCCAGCCAATAGAACGCGATCATGGCCAGCGCCATAATGAAGGTACTCTTGCCAATCATCAAGGCGATCAAGGTCATATAGATAATCGTGGGGATATTATCAATGAAATTATACAATTCCGTAAAGAACCGATCCAGCTTGCGCACATAACCCCACAGCAGGCCGATAACCACACCAACAAAAATCTGCCCCAGCGAAACGGAAACAGAAAGCACGATGGACGTGCGCGTGGCGCTCCATACCTGGCTCCAATAATCGCGGCCCAGATTATCCGTGCCAAACCAGAATTCGCTGTTGGGCGCGGTGAACATCAGACTGTTATCAATGCGCAGATTGTGGGGATCATATTTGCTGATAGCCCCAGCCACAAAGGTGAACACAAAAATCAGCACAAACAGAACCAACATCACCACGGCAATTTTCTTTTTCAGAAAATTGCGCCAGACGCTTTTCCAATAGGAATATTCCGAATAGCCCACCTGCTCTGCTGCCTGGGCATGATATTCCGCATAAGAAAACAGCTGCTTTTCCGGCATCACAGACCGGGCGTGCACATGGATGCGTCCGCGATGATATTTCTTTTCCGTGTTGGTATCCACTGTGCTTTTATCTACGTGCAGATTAACCACCGTTCGCTCCATCAGCGCGCGCCTCCCTTCCCCGTCAAACGGATCCGCGGATCCAGAATCGTCATCAGCAGGTCACCAAGGAATAGACCCATGATACCCAGCGACGCATACAAAATCACAATCGCCTGCACCAAATCTACGTCATATTTCCCGATTGCGTCGGTCAGGAACGCACCCAGACCGGGAACCGAGAAGAACCGCTCCACCAGCAGCGATCCGCCCACGGTCAGCAATACCGAATAGGGCAGATACTGGGCCAAGGGCAGAAATGCGTTTTTCATCACGTGGCGGAACATCACCTGCGTGGTGGAGAAGCCCTTCAGCTTGGCCAAGCGGATATAATCCTTGTTCAATTCATCCACCATGTATCGCCGCATCCACAGCATATAGGAGGCGATGGAACCCAGCGACAAACACGCAATGGGCAGGATGGATGAAGTATTGATTTTCAGCTGCAGACCAAAGATCACAATCTTGGCCATCTTACGGGTGGAATACATGGCCGGCAGCCCTAAAACCTTGAAGCCAAATACCAGTATCAATGAATAAGAAACCAAGCTTGGCACAGCGTTAACAAAGATGGTAAAGGCCGTGCCCAGCTTATCCAGAAAACCATCCTTATACCGGGCCTGTATAATGCCCAGCGGTACGCCGATAACCAGCGAAATAGCCAGGGCGATCAAGCCCAGCTTCATGGACACGCCAAACCGGCCGGCGATCAGGCTGGTGACCGATTTACCGGTTTGCAACCGGCGCGATGTGCCCAGATCAAATTCCGTAAACAGCTTTTTATAGAATCTTCCCAGCTGCACAAGGGGCGGATCCAGCAGGCCATTAATCTCCAGCTTTTCATGCTGCTGTTCTGGCGTTAGCTTAATCAGCTCTTCCTCCGTGAAAAAATAATCCGTAGGCATCAGCCGAAGCAGCAAAAACACCACGCTTACAATCAATAAAACTGTAACCACGGATTGCAGCAGCCGCTTGAAAATATATCTTGCCATGGCTTGATCAATCCCTTTCCTTTGCGATCATTATAGCGTTAGGCACGGCTCGGGCGTTTCCGCCGCCGTGCCTTTCCAGGAAACGGGGAGGCGGCCCTCGGAATGAGGGCCGCCTGAACCCTTTTTAAATGTTCCGTTTTTCCGAATTAGTTGCCAGCCTTATAGGCGTCAATTTCTTCGGTGGTGTAGATTTCGCTGTTGGTTTCCAGGTTCACATAGCGCTCAGACTGGTTGCCATAAGCGGTATAGATCTTGGTGTAGGGGTTTACGCAGGTCAGTTCCCAAGAAACCTCGTAGTTCCAGGGAATCACCAGCGCGTGCTGAATCATGTAAGCTTCAGCCTTAGCGAAAGCAGCATAGCGGGCGTCCATGTCATCGGTGATGGCCTTGGCATCGCTCACCATCTGGGTGAATTCCTTGTAGATAGCCAGCAGGTTTTCATCGGTGACGTTGTTGATCTTGGAGTAGTTCTTAGCATAGAAAGCGCCATCTTCGCCATAGGTTTCCTGACCCAGGAAGTTGACGGGATCAGCATAGTCGGCGCCCCAGCCATTGATGAAGATAGAAGCCAGCTGCGGGTTACGCACTTCAGTGTTCAGGCTGGTCACGTAGGTGCGCACTTCCAGCTGCACCATGTCGTCGCCCAGGCAGTCAGAGATAATCTGCGCCAGCGTGTCGGCAGTGTCCTTCGCGGTCTGGCTATCGCCCTTGATGTAATACACCATCTTGACGGGCAGTTCCACGCCAGCAGCAGCCAGTTCATCCATAGCGGCAGCCTTATAAGCAGCAGCCTTGTCCGCATCTACACGGGCGAAGGAATCATTGCTGTACTGCAGGCCCAGTTCATCCCGAACCAGCTGGGTGTAATCCACACCCTGGCTGTTCACAGCCACGGCATTGGCGGTGTAGCAGAAGTTCTGGCAAGCCAGAGGATTGATGAAGTTGGTGCGAGCGAGGTAGGGGGTCACATCCAGGCCGTAATACAGGGCCAGACGGAAGTTTTCATTGGCAGCGGCGGTATTCCAGTTGACATCAGGGGTGCCATCCTCGTTCAGACGCTCATAGCACAGATGCATCTGATAGGAATACTTGGTGGGCCGCAGCTCAACCAGGTTCTGATGGAATTCGTTGGATTCGTTGTTGTAGATGGTACTCAGGTTGGCCTGGGTCAGGGAAACGCGATCGATGTCGCCAGCCAGGAACCACTGATAGGCCGTGTCGGTAGAGTCAACCATCTTGATGGTCACGGTGTCGAAGCGCTTCGTGGTCGCATCAGCATAGTAGTTGGGGTTCTTGGTCAGAACCTTTTCGTTCTGGTAGATGTAATCGGTCATGATGTAGGGACCATTGTACCAGAGCACATCGTAGCTGGCGCCGAAGTAGCCATCCACGCCCAGTTCTTCCAACATCGCCGCGCTCAGAGGAGCCAGGCAGTTATAGGAAGCCAGAGAGGGGAAGTAGCTCAGCTTATCAATGCAGTGATAAACAACGGTCTTGTCATCGGGAATTTCGATGCCAACCAGTTCCTTGAACTTCTCGTTGTCAGGAGCCAGCGCCTTGGAAGCATCAACACCCAGTTCCTTGGTATACTCGTAGTATTCCCCGGCGCCCTTGATCATTTCAATAGGCATGGTCGTGTTGTTGGAAGCGTTCTTGCCGTAGTTCAGGATCCACTCCAAACCCGTGGCCCAGTCCTGCGCCACAACGTCAGCCTTCACATTGCCCTGGTAATCCACCCAGGTCATGCCGTCGTTCAGAGTGAAAAACCAGGTCTGGCCGCCATCGGGGCTGGACCATTCCTTGGCCGCGCAGCCAACCAGCTCGCCCTTAGCGTTGTTGGTCAGAAGATGGTCATACAGGTTGCTCAGCACGTTCAGGTCAACAGCCTGCTGAGAATAATGATAGCAGAAGGATTCCATTTCGCGGGCGGTGGTTTCGTAATCCACGAAATCCGTGATCTCCTCAGCACTCGCCATGGGAACCATGGAAAGCACCAGCAGAGCCGCCAGCACAAGAGACAGCATCTTTTTCATAAGTCTTTCCTCCTCGTTTATCGGTAAGCACCAGCTTGTTTTCCGGTGCCTTTCCCCCTGCGTTTCGCAGTACGGTCATTATAGCGAATTTGCAAGTTTGCGTCAAGAATAATTCATATTAAGTACAATAGAAATGCATTGTACTCGGATTGTTCTTCATTTTTGATGGTTTTTGATTGGATACAGTGCATTTTTTTGTTGTCCAACATGAATTATTGCTATTCTGCTAAAGCAACGCATTGTCAAATCAAATCTCCTGTGCAGAGGCATTGCAAAATCAGGCGGGGCGGGTGTATAATGAAAAAGGAAGATTCATCATTCTTTTTAAGGAAAGGATTCGTCCTATGAGCAAAAAGCATAAAACACGCTGGCAGCCGCATATGACACGCCCTCTGATTTATAAGGTTTTCACCCGACTGGGGCTTGGGCTGCTGGCCGTGGCGATCGTGGATCGGGTGCGCACTGCGGAGGGCTCCATCTCCATCTGGGCCATGGGCTGCTCGCTGATGGCGGTGCTGTTTGCCCTGGGTGCATGGCTGGTTTATCTGCGCCAGGACGGCACACATATCCCCCGGCTCAAATCCTTCCGCCCCAAGCACAAGAAAGCCCCTGCCCGCGTTTACGGCGATATGGTCGATTACGTGGACGAGGAAATCGTAGACTTCGATGATTTGGAGGATGACGAGAAAGATCGCGTCAGCTTTCTTACCAATATTCTCTGTGCCCTGCTTTTTCTGGTGCTATCGCTGTTCTGAGTGGCTTCCCGGTTTGACAAAATGCGCGCGTTTGTTCTATAATAATTATGTTCATTTTCAAGGAGGAATTCATGCGTATTTTGGGAATCGACCCTGGATTGGCCACCATGGGCTGGGGCGTAATCGATGCTGACGGGCGGCGCAATCAGCTGGTGCAATGCGGGGCGGTCATTACCCCGCCGGACATGCCCATGCCCGAGCGGCTGCACAAAATTTTTTTAGATGTAAGTTGTTTATGCAACACCTATAGTCCGGATGAAATCGTGTTTGAAGAATTGTTCTTTGCCAAAAACGTGACAACGGCGCTGAACGTAGGCGCGGCTCGCGGATGCGCGCTATGCGCCTGCTCGGAATATGGCAAGCCCCTTTATGAATACACGCCCATGCAGAGCAAGCAGGCGGTAACGGGCTATGGCAAGGCAGACAAACGGCAGGTGCAGCAGATGGTCAAAATGATTCTGAATCTGCCGGATATTATTCGCCCGGACGATGCGGCGGATGCTGTGGCCGCTGCGTTGACACATGCGGCCTCCGGGCGGATGAAGGATCAATTTTTAATGAAATAACTGCGTTCGCGCAGGGGATTGAGGAACCGCCATGTATGCATACCTGAAGGGTCGGGTGGCCGACAAGGGACAAAACGAGTTAGTGCTGGATGTGGGCGGCGTGGGCTATCAGCTTTCCGTGAGCATGACCACATTGCAGGAAACGCCCCCTGCCGGAGAATCCATGAAGGTGTTCACCTATCTGTCCATGCGCGAGGACGCAATGGAATTGTTCGGCTTTGCCACCCAGGAAGAAAAGCGCATGTTTCTAAAGCTTCTGGGGGTCAGCGGCATTGGGCCGAAGCTGGCGCTGGCTATCTTGGGAGCCATGCCCCTGCGGGATCTGACGCTGGCCATCGTCATGGGCGATGTAACGGCTCTTTCCCGAGCCCCGGGCGTTGGCAAAAAAACGGCGCAGCGAATCGCACTGGAATTAAAGGAGCGCATCAGCCAAGATGATCTGGCCGCTGCGCCCGTTGTCGGAACGGCTTTTACGCCCCAGCAGGAAGACGCAGCCACCGAAGCTCTGTCTGCCCTGCAGGCGCTGGGATATACTGCCACCGAGGCGGCGCGGGCCATTCAGCAGGTTCGTGGACAAAGCGATTCGCCTAACGAGCTGGTGCGGCTGGCGCTGCGCGGCATGGCAGGAATGTAAAAGGAGAAACGCATGGATGATCGTCTGGTAATGCCCGGAATGCGGCAGGAAGACGCGGAGATCGACGTATCGCTGCGGCCGCACCATCTGCGGGAATACATCGGCCAAGACAAAGTAAAAAAAAGCTTGGGCATCTATATTAATGCAGCGCTGAAGCGTCATGACGCGCTGGATCATATCCTGCTTTACGGCCCGCCCGGCCTAGGCAAGACCACGCTGGCCTGCATCGTGGCGGCGGAAATGGGCCAAAATATTCGTGTCACCAGCGGCCCGGCGATTGAACGGCCCGGCGATCTTGCTTCCATTCTGACCAATCTCAATGCCGGTGATATTCTGTTTATCGATGAAATCCATCGTCTGTCCCGGGCCGTGGAAGAAGTTTTGTATCCCGCCATGGAGGATTATGCCCTGGATATCATGATCGGCAAGGGGCCAACCGCCCGTTCCATGCGTCTGGATTTGCCGAAATTTACCCTGGTCGGCGCGACCACCCGTGCCGGTCGGCTTTCTGCGCCGCTGCGGGATCGGTTTGGCATTGTATTTCGGCTGGAAATGTATTCGCCTCAGGAACTTGCTCAAATCGTTGCCCGTTCCGCTTCCATTTTGGGTATGCCCTATGATGAAAGCGGCATTCTGGAAATTGCCTGCCGCAGCCGGGGTACGCCCCGTATCGCCAATCGTCTGCTCAAACGGGTGCGGGATTATGCACAGGTGCAGGGTGATGGACGAATCACCCAGGCGCTGGCGCAGGAAAGTCTGAACATGCAGGATGTGGACGCGCTGGGGCTGGATCGGGTGGATCGGGCCGTACTGTCCGCCATGGTCGATAAATTCGGCGGTGGGCCAGTGGGGCTGGATACGCTGGCGGCCGTAACCGGCGAAGACGCAGTAACCATCGAAGACGTATACGAGCCCTATCTGATGCAACTGGGCTTCGTGATGCGAACCCCGCGGGGGCGTATCGCTACCCCCGCCGCTTATGAACATCTGGGGAAAACGCCCCCTGCCCCGAAGACTGACGCAGAAAAAGCGGAGCAAACCGCATTGTTCTGAGAAAGGTACAATGATGCTGGAAATTCGTCCGGCCGTCCAGGCTGATCTTCCCGATTTTGAGCGAATCTATAGCGCCGCTAAAGCCTATATGCGCGCCACTGGCAATCCGCATCAATGGTCTTCCCGTTATCCGGATCCGCAGACGCTGGAAAATGATATCGCCGCAGGGCATCTTTACGCTGTGACGGAGCACGGCCAGACCCACGGCGTATTTGCTTTGATCCCAGGAGAGGATCCGTCTTATCAGGAAATTGACGGTGCCTGGCCCAACGATCTGCCTTATGCTACGATCCATCGCATCGCCTCGGATGGATGTGTGCCCGGCGTGTTCGCCGCATGCGTCCTTTATGCCAAGACGCGTTATACCGCTGTGCGCATAGACACCCATGCAGATAACCGTCCCATGCAGCACCTGGCGCAGAAGCACGGTTTTTCCTATTGCGGCGTAGTGCAATTGGTCTCTGGCGGCGGAGCGCGCCTGGCCTATCAATGGACACTGGGTGGCAAGGAAGAACCCTCTAATACGAAATAAGGAAGCGTTGCCGAATGAAAACCTCTGATTTTTATTATGATCTGCCGCAGCACCTCATTGCGCAAACCCCCATGGAACCCCGGGACGCCGCGCGGATGATGGTCATCCATCGGGATACCGGCAAAAGAGAAGACAAAATTTTCCGTGATATCGTGGATTATCTGCATTCCGGAGACGTGATGGTCATCAACGAAACCAAAGTTATTCCCGCACGGCTGCTGGGCGAAAAGGAAGAAACCAAGGTGCCCGTGGAAATCCTGCTGCTGCGCCGTGTGGATAAGGATCATTGGGAGACGCTGGTGCGTCCCGGTCGGCGACTGAAAAAGGACACGATGGTTTCCTTTGGCGATGGCTTGCTCCGCGCGCGCATTGGCGATACAACGGATGCTGGCGGGCGCATCGTGGAATTCCTCTATGATGGCGTGTTTGAGGAACTGCTGGATCGACTGGGTGAAATGCCGCTTCCCCCTTATATCCATGAAAAGCTGGATGATCCCTCCCAGTATCAGACCGTCTATGCCCGGCAGGAGGGCAGCGCCGCTGCGCCCACTGCGGGGCTGCATTTTACCCCCGAGGTTATGGCACGGGTGCAAGAAAAGGGCGTGGAAATCGTACCGGTGCTGCTGCATGTGGGGCTGGGAACGTTCCGTCCCGTAAAGGCAGAGGATGTAAGCGATCATGTGATGCATTCGGAATTCTATCAGGTCACGCCAGAAGCCGCAGAACGGATTAATGCCGCCCGGGCGCGTGGGGGGCGAATCGTCTGCATCGGCACCACCTCCGTGCGCACGCTGGAAACTGTGGCGGATGATCAGGGCATTGTGCATCCTGGCATGGGCATGACCAACATCTTTATCACCCCTGGCGTAAAGCTGAAAGCCACCGATGCGCTGCTCACCAATTTTCATCTGCCGGAAAGCACGCTGTTGATGCTGATTTCCGCCCTGATGGGCCGGGAACAGGCGCTGGATGCATATCGCGACGCCGTGGAGAAGGAATATCGCTTTTTCTCCTTTGGCGATTGCATGCTGATCCTGTAAAATAGGAGGAGCCAAATTATGAAGAAAAATGATTATCAGGCCGACCTGAACGAATTGCTGGATGGGCTGGATGATTTTATGTCCGATCTGGAATGCGTCCGGGATGACGTGCAGGACTATCTGGACGAGCATGAGGATGCCGATGCATCGGCCGCCGTTCAGCGAATGGATGATGCGCTGCAAAAGTTGATGGAGGCCGCCACTATTTTGGAAGGCGAAAACGATTAATGGCAGGGAGAGACACCTTGTGTGCGGTATCGTTATTGCAGAAATGAACAGTCCAGGCGTTAATGCAGAAATATCATTAAAAATGCAAAAAACATTTAAGGATGCAATGAAGGGCTGCAAGCCCTTCATTTTTTATACGTCCATAGGGACGCTAAATCCTATCGACCGGCAGACTTTGCCTGATATTGTGTGGCATAACGATAACAGCGTGACGAAACTGTAGCAAAACGGCCACGCCACTGTCAGGGTGCGGTTTCCCGTCTGCTCCTGGGACGGGGATCGCTGGTCAGCCCCGCCAGAAAGTCAAGCGATACATCATAGAATTTTGCCAGGCGAATCGCCAGGCAGAAAGGAATTTCCCGTTTCCCCTGCTCATAATTCACATAGGTTGTCTTGGGCATTTGCAAAATCGCCACCAATTGATCCTGAGTTAAATCTCGATCTTCCCGCAAATCCCGCAGCCGCTGATATTTCACGTTCGTTCCCGCCCTTCGTTTTCCTCCTTGACAAAATACTATGTTTGTTGTATTCTTTGTTCGAAAATACAACGAATGTGGTATTTTTGTAGTTTTGTGCCTTGCCGCAGCAAAATATTTCGCCAGTCTACCCCTATATTACAGAATCGTCACTTTTTTCTCGGAAAAGTGTGGTATACTGGAAAAGCGTTTTGCCGGAAGCGCTGCGAAAAAAATTCCAGTTTCGGGAATCAAAAGGGCTTTTTCCATCGTCTATATAGATGAGGAAGCTGCTGCAAAAAAGAAAGGAGAAACCTATGAAAAAGCTTTGGATTCTGGTGATGGCTCTTTGCCTGAGCATGGCGCTACTGCCAGCGCAGGCCGCTGAGGGCGATGCTGCCTTGGACATCCGTTCCGATGTGTTTTCCGTCGCCGCTCAAGGGGACACGTTTTATCTCCTGGCATCTGACGGCGGAATGGAGCGAAGCTTTTATACCTACCGTGTCGGGGATCAGGAAGCAACCCTGCTAATGACCGGCACGCCGGAATACACCTTGCCCGATGGCGAAACGTCCTCCGTCTTGAACACCTTCTTTCTTGCGGGAGATGACATCTATGCCATCAACCTGGAAAATGGCATGCTGCTGAAGCTGGAAGCGCAGGACGGGAAAATCGTTGTTTCCCAGGTAACCGCGCTGGACTTTGAGGATTTCTATCACACGGAATCCTATAATGATAATGAATACACCTATCCCATGGAACTGAACGATTGGGCATGCCTGGGCCAGCAATTGTTTGTGCGGCTGACCAATTACTACGATGGCTCGGGCGAACCCCAGCTGTATTCGCTGGATATAATCACCGGCGAAAAGACGGTTTATTCTTCCGAATATATCCGCAGTTTCACGCCCTATAAGGATGGCAAGCTGCTTTGCATGGTGGTAGACGAAAACAACGCCTACGATTCGGAAAAGGGGGCTTATAAGCCCGTTCAGTTCTCGGTTTTTGATCCCGAAACGGATTCGCTGGAGCCACTATTTGAGGTGGATGATCTGGTCTATCATAGTGTGGCGGGCATGGCTTATCAGCCGGAAAACGATTTGCTTTACATCCTCTTCCCTGAAAAGGTTTTCTGCGTTTCCTGCACAGACGGCACGGCGAAGACTGGGGCCTATATTCCCGCTTCCTGGTATCGCAGCTATGAAAGCTGCGCCATGGCGCGGGTGGAAGACTATGTGATGGTAAACAGCGAAAACGGCGTGTTCGTGCGCAAGATTGATCCCACCTCTCTGCCCACCGAGATTTTAACCATCTATGGCGGCTATGCCACCGATGAGCATAACAAGGCCATCGCCAAGATGGGCGATATTCCCGTGGTATTCTATGATAAGGAATACTATTCCACCGCACAGGAAATGGGCCAGGCCATGGTCAGCGGGGAAAACGAAATCGACGTGCTGGTAGTCAGCCTGAATTTTATCGATTTCCAGCGGATGATGGAAAAGGGCTATTGCTATGACCTTTCCGGCAACGAAAAGCTGGCCGCCATGGCGCAGCAATTCTATCCCTGCCTCCAGAAAGAAATCACACAAAATGGCAAGCTTTACGCCATGCCAGTATCCAGCTATATCACCACCTACGCCGCCTCTACCGCCCTGGAAGCTAAACTAAAGCTAGAAAAGCCCACCAGTATAGTGGGCCTTTGCCAGTTCCTCAACGACTGGGGAGAAAAGGGCTATTATGAAGATTTCAGCGATTATCAACCCTTCGAGGAAACGGAACTGCGCCAGCTCATGATCTACAATGCGCTGTCAATGTATATTGCTTATATGCAGGCTATAGACCAACCCCTAACGCTGGACACGCCTGAATTCCGCCAGGTCATGGAAGCAGCGTCCGCCGTTGATTCCAGCGATTACGAGCTCGACATCGATTGGTCGGATCAGGAAAGCGTGGACGAATTGTTCAGCAAAAGCGCCCTGTTCCAGACCTATAATACGCTGTCTCTGCGCAAAAGCTACATTCTTTCCTCGGACGATTATTTCACTTTCCTGCCCCTGACGCTGACGGACGACACGCCTCTGTATCTGCAGATGGAAGTAGATGTGATGTTCATCAATCCCCGTAGCCAGCATCTGGAAGCTGCGCTCCGATACATGGAGCTGTATATGGAAAGCATGACTGAACTAAATCTGGCCATGATGTGCCCCGGCATGAACGAGCCCATTGAAAACCCCTATTATGAAGAAAACCTGGCAGATTGTCAAAAGAGTATCGATTCGATCCTGAAGGTCTTGGAAACCTGCAAGGAAGAGGATCGGCAAACCTATCAGGATTCTCTGAAAAACCTTCAGGAGTACATGGAAGAATACAAGGAAAACCGGCGGTATCTGGCGGATGAAGAATCCATCGCCGCCTATCGTGCCCTAGATTCTCACTTCTTTGTGCTCAAGCCCAATATCTTCTACAATGGCGATGACAGCCTGACGCAGCTTTTCACCCGCTATATGGACGGCCAGATTTCTCTGGAGCAGCTGATTCTGGAAGGCGACGCCAAACTGCGGCTCATGCAGAATGAATAAATCCTATCGCATTCAGGCGGCTGTTCAAGCGTGGTCATCCGTGCCGCCTGTGCATCGCGCCGAAAGTGCCGGGATGCGGCCTGCCGTTCCCGGCACACGGCGACTTGCTGGCAAAGGAGCCTCATATGTTTCATCGAAAGAAAAGCCTATGGCTGTTTTTGCTGCCCGGGTTACTGGGGCTGTTGCTGTTTTATATGGTGCCCTTTGCGGGCGGTATTTATTACAGCTTAACCGATGGCACCATTAACAACAACTTTGTGGGGCTGGATAATTATCGGCGCATCTGGCAAAACGAAGTGTTTCGCCTGGGGCTACGAAACACCATGGAATTATCGCTGATCTGCGCGCCGGCCATTTTCTTGCTTTCCTTTCTACTGGCGGCCATGCTGCGCACCCTCAAAGAAAAAAGCGCCCCCTGGCGAAACCTGCTGCTGATGCCCTATCTGATGCCCTCCTCCGCGCTGCTGATTATCTGGTTGCTTTTGTTTGATTATGGCGGCGTGATCAACCGCTGTCTGGCAGCGTTGGGCCTGGAACGGGTTCTGTGGCTGGAATGTGAAGCGCTGCGGGGGCCGGTCGTGCTTTTGTATATCTGGAAAAACGTTGGTTTTTCCGTGGTTATTTTCTCTACGGCGCTTCAGGCAGTGCCCGAACCGCTTTATGAATTCGCCGCGTTGGAAGGGGCCAATCCTTTCCAGCAGGAGATAAAAATCACCCTGCCGCTGATTCTGCCCACTGCCTTTCTGGTTTTTGTTCTGGCATGGGTGAACGCTTTCAAGATTTTCAAAGAGGTATATTTCATCGGCGGAGCCTATCCCCGGGACGCAGTCTATACGCTTCAGCACTTTATGAATAACAAATTTGCCAAGCTGGATTATCAGGATGTGACTGCCGCCGCCTATTCCTTTGCCGTGATCGTGCTGGCACTGTTCGGAGTTTTATACATGAGTAAATCAGTACGATCCAATGAGGGGTGAAAAAAACATGAAAAAGAATACATCCCACAGAGGGCCGCATCGCCATCGCATGCGTCCAGGAAGGGTTCTCCTTTACGCCGTGTTGATCGTTTCCTCTGTGCTTATCCTGCTGCCGATCGTGCTCACCTTCCTTTATTCCTTCTTCCCGCCTAAAGAAATAGAGGCATATCTAAAAACTCGGAATAATTATCAGGCCGATGTTTGGATAGATATTCTCCTCTCCCCCGCTCAGTTTTCTCTGCGTCAGTATTACACTGTGTTGATCGAAAGGCCCATGTATCTGAACCTGTTCGTTAACTCGGTGAAATATACGGCGGCCATCCTGGCAGGACAGGCACTTGTGATTCCCGCCATGGCCTACGCGCTAAGCCGTTTCCGGTTTCATGGGCGCGATTTTCTGTTTTTCTGCATTCTGGTGCTGATGCTGCTGCCGTTCCAGGTAACCATGGCTCCCTCGGTGATCACCATGCGAACGCTGGGACTGATGAACACTGTTTGGGCTGTAATTCTACCCATGATCTTTTCGCCCTTTTATATTTTCTTGCTGCGGCAATTCATGATCGGCCTGCCAAACGAACTGCTGGAAGCCGGCATGATCGACGGAGCAGGCACAGGGCGCTGCTTTATCCACATCGTGCTGCCCGTTTGCCGGCCCATTTTAGGCGCGGCAGTGGCGCTATCCTTTGCGGATTGCTGGAACATGGTGGAGCAGCCGCTGATCTATCTGGGAGCCAGCCAGAGCAAACAGCCGCTCTCCGTGCTGTTCAATCAATTATCCACGGAGAACGCAAACGTGGCTTTCGCCGGCGCAGCGCTGTATATCCTGCCCGCCCTGCTGATCTACCGCTATTTCCAGGAGGATATTCTGCTGGGCGTGCAGCTGAGCGAACTGAAATAAACAAGGGAGCAATGGAAAAATGAATGGAAAGAAAAAGGCGCTCAAGGCGCTGTGCATTCTTGGTGTGGTCATTGCACTGTGCATGTTCTTTTCCCGTACCGTGCAGACCATCACCACCCCAAAAATCCAGCGTATCAGTGCCACCAAAGGAAAGCTGGAAGAAAAGATTTCTCTGTCTGCCACCGTTTATTTCCCGGAGACCACCGCTGTCTTTATCCCGGAGGCCAAAAAGCTGGGGCTGAGTATCAGCGAAGTGAAGGTGCGAGCGGGGTATCAGGTCAAAGCTGGAGACGTGCTCTTCACCGCTGATGCAACTGAATATGAATCCAAGCGCCAGGAGATTCAGGCCAATTATGATAAGAAGGTCAGGGAACTGGCTGAAGAACGGGCCAGCCATGTGCGCATCGCGTCTTCCTCCACGCAAAATGACCGCTATAACCAGCTTCTAGACGCATACGACAGTTATTATGCCGCGCGATACGAAACCTATCGTCTGGCAAAGCTGCATAACTATCTGCTGCCCGCCCTGGAAAGCATCTGGGGCATGCTGGCCGATGCGCCCCAGGATCTGGCCGATGCAGCGGAAAAAACCTTGCAGGCCAAGGCATATCTGGACGAATGTGAAAAAACGCTACGTTCCATCTATAATACCGGCAAAGATCAGGTGAACGATACCACCTTCGACCATATCAAAAAAATGGACTCGCTGCGCGAAAACATCGCGGAATACCAGCATCAGCTGTTGGAATTAGATACGCTTTACGAATCCATGCGGGAAATCAAAGCACCGCATGATGGATATATTACAGAGATCGCTGTCAAACAGGGCGAAAGCTACGATGGCTCCAAGGCTGCCTATTCCATCAGCGCGGAAGGGACGGAGCCGGTTCTGCGGGCAGATGTAAGCAATGTAGCCAAAACGCTGACTGAAGGCAACAAGGTGACACTGGAAAATGGCGCAACCACCCAGCTGCAATCCATCGAAATAACGCCCACCGGGCAGAAGTACGCCCTGATTGAATTGAACTCCGCCGTGCTGAAAGCAGGGGGCGGCATGAGCCGCATGATCGCCGAAACCGCGATTTCGCTAACACTGACCTACAAAGCCGCTAAAAGCACCACCCTGCTGCCTGCTTCCGCTGTACGCCAGGACAGTGACGGCAGCTATTACGTCTATGTGATAAACCGCAGCTATGGCGGCGGCATTCTCAGCAACAATGACACGGTGGTCAAAAAAACCTCCGTCACAGTGCTGGAAAAGACGGACAAAATGGTGTCTCTGGCCGATGATTTGCAGTATACCGAAATTGCCGACCGGGAGGACCGGGCGCTGACCGATGGCCAAGCGGTGATGGATTATGTGGATTAAGCGCGGCATTGCGCTGTTGCTATGCGCAATCGTGATCGGGCTCTGCTGCGTGCAGTTGAGTCAGGTGGACAGCGCTATGCAATACCTGGTGCTTTCCCCCAGCGAACCGGAACAGGATCCTGAAAAGCCCATGCCCTCAGAGCTTTCCCAGCGCATCGACCGGCTAAAAACGCTGGCGGCGGATTGGGATGGCATTATCTCCTGCTGGGCGCTGACATCGCAAAACGAATCCGTCTCCCTCTGCGGGCAAAACGCTCAAACCACGGTCGTGCGGCTGGTGGGTGTGTACGGCAATCCGTCTGCCCTTCCAACCCAATTGGCGCGCTTTGGCCGGCTCTTTTTCGAGGAAGAACTGCAAAATGGCGAAAACGTAATCCTGCTCTCAGAATCGCTGGCCACAGCGCTGTTTCGGGCTGGAGATCCGGTGGATCGGATCGTGACTATCGCAGGAACCACATATCGCGTGATAGGCATTCTGCGTGAAGGACGAACGCCCGGCGATCATGATGAATATACAGCGTATGTTCCTTTGCTCGCCCTGGATAGGGCACATTTTCAAACCACCGTCCTTACCGTCTCCGCGCGGCCCCGGGCAGGGACTGGCGCAGCCAGCCAGTTCAAAACGGATATGACCAGCTGGCAAAGCGGCGGCGATTTCTATCAATTATCCAAGGAAAAACAGCGGGCGCTGCTGCCCGTTCGGATGCTGGCGGTGTGTTTGGGCTTTGCCGTGGTCATTCGGCTTTGGGGCGTTTATAAGCGCTGGTGCTCCGCACTGATGACGGATTATAAACGCCGCCTTGAATCCCAGTTTGCGGTACAGCTTCTGCCCCGGTTGCTGGGCTATGCGTTGCTTTTGCTGCTCGCCTTCGCAGCCTGGCTGGGTGCGCTATATGTGCTTGTGCAATTTACGTTGCAGCCAGTTTATGTTTTTCCCGAATGGGTGCCCGCCATCCCGGTTGAAATCAGCGAAATCCTCAAAACCTTCTGGCAAAACCAGGCAGCAGCCACGCGAATCGTGGAATTGCGTACGCCGCAGCTGCTCACGCTGCGCTTCTATCGCAGCGCGTTGACCGCATTAAGCGTCCTGGCGGGCTGGATTTTCTTCACCGGCTGGAGCCGAAAACCCAAGAAGAGCGCTAACCCCATGGCATAAAGCGTCATTAAAAAAGCGGGATGTTTGCAAAAACTCCCGCTGTTTCTTTATCCCGACACGCTCTCCAGCCGCGCAATCCGCTGGGATAGTTCCCGGCAAAAGGCCGGCAACTGCTGCAGCCGTTCTTCTGCTGGATTGCCTAAAAAATCCTTGCATACTGCCAGCATCTCCCGGGCAGCCAATTGCACATCCTCCAGCTGCATCATCAGCAAATCCCGCTGTACCCTCAGCCGATCTCCTGCACCGCCTTCCCGCGCCCGATGTGCCAGAGAGTCCAGGCTACGCATAATGGCCTGCACGTCCGGGTCCGTTTCCTGGCGCGCCCGGGGATATACCGCCGTTGCCTGCTTTTTCTGTCCTTCCAATGGATTGGCCCACGGCAACTTTTCCTGTTCTAGTTCCTTGCAAACGCGGTCAATCATCTCAGGATGCTTGCGTAATATGGCGCGGTATTTATTCTGATAGCGCAGCATCCTTGCTCGATCTCCCGCCGCCATGGCGGTCACGCAGGCGCGGACGGACTGACCCTGCCCCTTTGCTTGCAAGACTGTCCGCAGCAGTGCATGCACCTGCTCCTCTGTAAACGTTTCGAAAGGCGCGGCCCTGCGAATGGACGCATCGCCCTGGCCTCGCAGCTGCATATAATAATAATTGCGCACGCTGTTGGGCTTCCGGCCCAGGGCCTGCCCCATGCGCTCAAATACCCCGCGCAGCGGTGCACCGTTTTCTGCAGCGGCACGAATTTCCTGCCAAAGCATTTGCGTTTCCTCTTCGCTCCATCCGTTCCGCGTTAATGGCATGGTCTGTTCCATGATTCATGCTCCTTCCCCTCGCCTAGTTTCTTTCATAGTATGCGCCTTCAATTTGCAAAATATGCTAAAGGCGGCATACATTCTGAAATAATATTACTTTTCCTTAACAATTTTTTTGTCATCATGGAACAAAACGCCCCTCTTCTTCGTCTATATATATGAGGTGACGAAAGAATGAGCACAATGCTTTCGATTTATCCGAAGGAAGACAACCCCGCCCTGCTGGCCATCGATGAAGAAGAAAAGGTGGTCTATGTAGATGGCAAGCCCTGCGAATTAACCCAGCAGGAATTCTCGCTGCTTCAGGAGCTGGCGCAAAATGTGGATCGTGCCATGTCCCGGGAAGAACTGCTGCGGGATGCATGGGGCTATGTATCCCCTGGCGATACCCGCACTGTGGATGTGCATGTGCAGCGGTTACGCAAAAAGCTGGGCTTTTCCTGCATTGAAACAGTTTATCGCCGCGGCTATCGGCTGCGCGCCCAGGAAGTATATTAACCTGCGAAAAGGCTTTTCTGCGGCAGGAAGAACGTACTGCGTCCTTTCTGCTCCCGTTTTCGAATTGGGGAATTTTTTGCTTTGGCCTAAACGGAAAAACGGTAGATTTTCCTTTCCCGCCCGGTTTCTTTCTCCTCCTGCGGCTTCTGTTTGGTGAGCCTGTCCATTTGTATTTCGTCAGGCTCCTTTTTTCAGCTTTATTTTGTTATTTTAGCGCGCAGGGCTGGTCAAATGCGAAAAAATCGTGTATAATAAATCGGATTGTATTCTAAGGAGGATGAGGATTATGCCATTGGTAAATACGAAAGAAATGTTCAAAAAAGCTTACGAAGGCGGCTACGCCATCGGCGCGTTCAATGTTAACAACATGGAAATCGTGCAGGGCATCACCGAAGCAGCCAAGATGGAAAACGCGCCTGTAATTCTGCAGGTTTCCAAGGGCGCCCGTGCTTATGCGAATCACACCTATCTGGTGAAGCTGGTGGAAGCCGCGATTGCGGAAACCGATCTGCCCATCGTACTGCATCTGGATCATGGCCCGGATTTTGAAACCTGCAAGGCCTGCATCGACGGCGGCTTCTCCTCCGTTATGATCGACGGCAGCCATCTCTCTTTTGAAGAAAACATCGCTGTGACCAAAAAGGTTGTGGATTATGCCCATGATCGCGGCGTGACCGTAGAAGGCGAACTGGGCCGTCTGGCTGGCGTGGAAGACGATGTGAAGGTTTCCGCCGCTGATTCCAGCTATACCCGGCCGGAAGAAGTGGAAGAATTCGCCACCCGCACCGGCTGCGATTCCCTGGCTATCGCAATTGGCACCAGCCACGGCGCCT
>CAYRFP010000028.1:15182-27461 GCA_964423675.1 uncultured Oscillospiraceae bacterium | reverse complement strand
GGATGTGACGCCTCTGTCTCTGGGTCTGGAAACGGAGGGCCACATTTTCACCAAGCTGATCGAACGCAACACCACCATCCCCACGCAGAAGAGCCAGGTGTTTTCCACCGCTGCGGACGGCCAGACCACCGTGGAAATTCACGTGCTCCAGGGCGAACGTCCCATGGCTTATGATAACAAGACGCTGGGCCGCTTCCAGCTGACCGGCATCCCTGCCGCGCCCCGCGGTGTGCCGCAGATCGAAGTAACCTTTAATATCGACCGTAACGGCATCGTGAACGTGTCTGCAAAGGATCTGGGCACTGGCATTGAGCAGAAGGTGACTATCACTGCGTCCACGAACATGACGGAGGAAGAAATCCAGGCGCGGGTGAAGGAAGCGGAGCAGTTTGCTGAAGCCGATAAGCAGAAGAAGGATGAGATTGAAACTCTGAACCACGCCGATTCCCTGATTTACGAAATGGAAAAGCAACTCAAGGACAACGGCGACAAGCTGTCCGACGAGGATAAGCAGACCGTGCAGACCGAAATAGATTCCTTCAAGAAGGTGCGTGAGGGCAACAACGTTGCCGAAATCAAGACCGCGATGGAAACCCTGACCCAGAAGGTGTATGCCATCTTCGGAAAGCTTTACCAGCAGCAGGGCGATCAGGGTGCGCCGGATATGGGCGCGCAGGCGGGTACGCAGAACCCGGACGGCTCCGTGAATGCAGACGGTTCCGTGCAATAAACAGTAAAAAACACGGCGGGGAAACTATTCTTTCAGGGCAAAGAACGGTTTCCCCGCGCCCCTTGAGGGACGGCATAAAATGCGGCAGGGATGCGGAAGAACGCAAATTCCTGCCTGCAAAAATGATGATTTGAGGACAGCATGGCAACGAAACGTGATTATTACGAAGTGCTGGGCGTAGATAAAAATGCGTCCGCCGACGATATCAAAAGAGCCTACCGCAAAATGGCCAAGGAATGCCATCCGGATCTGCATCCCAATGATAAGGAAGCAGAGGAACGGTTTAAGGAACTGAACGAGGCCAATGAGGTGCTTTCGGATCCGGAAAAACGCGCCCGGTATGATCGATATGGCTTCGATGGGCCGATGGGCGGCATGGGCGGCGCAGGAGCGGGAGCGGGTGGCTTTGATTTCGGCGGCTTTGGCATGGGCGATATTTTCGATCAGCTTTTTGGCGGCGGCATGGGCGGAGCGCAGCGGCGAAATGCACCTCAGCAGGGCAATGATCTGCGTTATGATCTGCGGGTGACATTTGAGGAAGCCGCCTTTGGTTGCGAAAAATCCTTCGAATTTACGCGCAATGAAAACTGCGAGGTCTGCCATGGCTCGGGCGCGAAGCCTGGAACGCAGCCGAAAACCTGCCCCACCTGCGGCGGCAGCGGTCAGGTTCGCGTTTCCGGCGGGTTTATGGTCACGGTGCGCACCTGTACGGCCTGCGGCGGAACGGGCAAGGTGGTTACCGATAAATGTCCCACCTGCGGCGGCGCAGGCCGGGTTCGCAAGCGGCGGACGGCCACGGTGAAGGTGCCGGCGGGGATTGATAACGGCCAGACCATCGTAATGGGCGGCCAGGGCGAGCCGGGCAAAAATGGTGGGCCAAGCGGCGATTTGTATATTCAGGTGACGGTAAAGCCCCATAAGCTTTTCCAGCGAGAGGGAAACAACCTGCATTTGGAACTTCCGATTTCATTTACCCAGGCGGCTTTGGGGGCGGATGTGGATGTGCCCACGCTGGGCGGCGGAAAAACCTCCTTCCATATTCCTGAGGGAACCCAGAACGATGCGGAATTCCGCATCAAGGGCCAGGGCATTCAGCAGCTTCGGGGCAGCTATCGGGGTGATCTGGTGCTGCATATCCGCGTGGAGGTGCCCAAACGGCTGAGCGAAAAACAAAAGGATTTGCTGCGGCAGTTTGAGGAAGCAACCTCTGGCAAGGAATATGAAACCCGGAAAAGCTTCCTGGACAAGGTGAAGGATATATTCAATTCATAAGCGGAAAGCAGATAATGAGGATGCGCTCTTTGAACCCGGAGGGCGTGTCTTCGTATTTTTGTTTGAAAGGGAGGGCGGAAAATGGAACTTTGGAGCCTATATACTGGCCAGCGCGTGCGCACGGAACGCACCATGCGCCGCGGCGAAAAGATTCCTGCGGGCTTTTTTCATCAGGTGGTGCATGCCTGTGTGTTTAATGCCCAGGGGCAGATGCTGATTCAGCAGCGCCAGCCATTTAAGAAGACTTGGTCTAATCTCTGGGATGTGACCATGGGCGGAAGCTCCATAGCAGGAGAGGAAAGCTGGCAGGCCTGCCAGCGGGAATTGCAGGAGGAAGTAGGGATCAGCGTCCATCTGCAAGGCGCGTATCCTGCCCTGACACTCAGTCCAGACCAGACTCTGGATGATTATTATCTGCTGGATCTGAATGTGGATGCGGAAAAGCTTCATTTGCAGCCAGAGGAAGTGCAGGCAGTGAAATGGGCAGATGAAGCGGAGATCCTGCGGATGATTGACGAAAAAACGTTTATTCCCTATCAGAAAGAATTCATCGCTCTGCTGTTTTATCTGCATGGCCACGGCACCGTGCATACGCAGCAGGACGATACTGTCGCAGCCCCTGCACCGAAAAATAAATGAAAGGCCAGAGCGCCAGGGCTTGCGCTGCTGCGGTTGCCAGACAATAAAAAATGAAAGTCAAATTACTTCGGCTTTCATTTTTTATTTGGAATTTTTTATATATCCAACACGTCCAGTGGTTCTTTGCCGACATACAGCGCAGGGCCGTGCAGAGGGAGTACGGCCCCCTGCCAGCTATCGCAGATCAACGGCCCATGGGAACTGAGACGAATGCGGCAGGGATAGGGGCAGGAGAGACGGAAGAGAGAGGATCCATCCGATCGTAGGGCACAGATTTCGCCGTGGCATCCGGCCAGAAGCCTCCCGTTCATCCCCCAGGGGCATATGCAGCAGGGTACGGCATCCCAGCGCATACGTTCCTCCTGAACGCCGCTGGGGCGAATGCAAACCAAGCTGGCCGTCAGCTGGCTTTCGCCCACGGCGCAAAGCACGGCCAGACAGCGGGGCAGGAAGCAAACGTCTACGGCTACGCCGGCCACTCGATGCTGCTGCACACAGAAAAAATCCTGATCCAGCACCCAGACTTCTCCTGCCGCGCCGCCTGCAATGGCCAGATACTGGCCGCAGGGGCTTGCGGCCAGCGCCCGGGGAAAGACTCCAGCGGGCAGGCTAAGCACGGGCGCGCCGTCCGCGGCGTCATAGACGCACAGGCAGTCCGCATCCGAAGACAGCGTACAGATGCGATTTCCCAGCCGTTCCATGGCACAAACGCCGGGAGGAATGGGAAAATCAAAAAGAGGCTGGCCGGTATTATCGCAGCAAAGGCATTGCCGTTCGCCGGCGCAGAAAATCCGCCCATTGCAGCCGCAAAGGGCAGTGCCTGACGGCCTGAGAATCTGGATTTGCCCGTCTATTATCCGCAGAAAGCCCTTCTCTCTGTCTGCCACCCACACCCGGCCTCACCTCTTTCCATCATGCTATGCCGGGGATCAAAAAAGGGAACAGCGGGCGGATGATGGAATAGCGACGAATGGTTTGCAAAAAACGTTTGCGGACGCAAAGGGATCAAACTGGACTTTTTACTGAACTGTATTTAATTCAAAAATGCCGCCTTCAAAAACAATGTCGTTGCCTTGAGCATCTTTATAAAACGATACATTTTCAGTCCCGACCATTGTGAAACCTAACGACTTTAACAATGATACCGATGGGATATTATTGATGGCTGTACCTGCGGTAAACTTTGTTATTCCAAGCGTACCAAGATAATTGAATAATGCGATATGGCTTTCTTTTGCGTAACCCTTTCCGTGATATGCAGAGTGGAAGCAGTAGCCAAGCTCATATCCGTCCTCTCTTACGTTAAAAGCGCTGTATCCGATAGGCGTATGATTAAGACAAACAGCAAAAAACATATGCTCTGTACCGTTGTTTGCGGCCGCCCACTTTGCGATTCTCGCGCGAACATCTTCGTCATTGGCACTATGCGGTTTGTCATATTGTGAAAAGGGGGAACGATGGAAGTCTTCCCATATTTCCTGGATACATTTCCAATCATCCTCAACGATAGGCCGAATGGTCAGCCTTTCTGTTTTTAGCAGCATTTCCGTTTCTCCCTGCGAATTTCATTTTTTCTGCGCCCTCGCTGAAAAAGTATATCAGAAAAGCACGGAGAAATCTACCGCATGGGTCTCGATATCCATCACAAATCAATTCAAATTTTACAATCGCTTCTGCCTGTGCCTTGCAATCGTTCATCTGCTGCGCACATTTTACGACCATCCGACAATTGAGGAAAACGCGCAACAAAAAACGCCAGACCTGGGAAACCAGGCCTGACGGCAACGCTATCTGGAGCGTTTGATGCGATTAATCAACCGTGTAGGGCAGCAGCGCGATGGCACGGGCGCGCTTGATGGCCTCAGACAGCTGACGCTGATGCTTGGCGCAGTTGCCAGTCATCCGGCGGGGCAGAATCTTGCCGCGCTCGTTGATGGAACGGCGCAGACGGTTAACGTCTTTATAGTCAATATATTCGATCTTGTTCACGCAAAAATCGCACACCTTACGACGGGGGCGCTTTCCGCGCGGACGCGGACGCTTTTCGCCACGATCCTCAGACATGAGTGTTTCCCTCCTTTTAATGATTTCCGTTTTTAGGGCTTAGAAAGGCAATTCTTCTTCATCCACCTGCACAAAGCCGCCGCCCTGGGGCACAGGAGCGCTCACAGAGGCTGCGCGGGGCGCGGCAGGGGCCGAGGCATAAGCGGGCATTTCGCCGGCTTCGCTTCGGGGCGTGAGGAATTCCACATCATCCGCCTGCACTTCCAAGCTTGCCCGGGCCTGGCCGTCATTGCCAACATAGGCAGAGGCAGACACCGTGCCGACCACAGAGACCTTGCGGCCCTTAGCCAGATACTTGGAGCAATTTTCCCCCAGCTGCCGCCAGGCACTAACACGGAAGAAATCCGCTTCGGGCTGCCCCGCCTCGGCGCTGTTGGCGCGGCGGCGGTTTACGGCGATGGTGAAGGAACAGACGGACACGCCGGAAGGCGTTGTGCGCAATTCGGGGTCACGGGTAAGATTGCCGATCAGAAAAACCTTGTTCATTCTCTTAACTCCTCCCGATTATTCGGCGGCAGGGGTTTCCACGGGCGCTTCAGCAGCGGCGGGGGCAGCGGGCGCAACGCGCACAGGGCGCGGCTTGACGCCAGCCTTCCGCTCCAGCAGCTTAATCACCTGGTAGCGAATGACGCTGTCGGAAATCTGAAGGTTGCGCTCCAGCTCCTTGGGGAGCTCGGATTCGGCCTGGAAGTTCACCAGCACGTAATAGCCCTCGGTCTTATAATCGATGGCATAAGCCAGCCGGCGCTTACCCCACTCTTCCACCTTGTCCACCACGCCGCCGTTATCGGCGATCAGCGTGTTGAATTTGGCGACGAGCTCTTTGCGGGCTTCTTCTTCCACAGCGGGATCGATGATGTACACCACTTCATACTTGTTCATTCTTTTCACCTCCTCATGGACATATGGCGTCCTATCCTTGTAGGACGCAAGGATGTGCCAATTCCATATTATATAGGAAAACAGAAGAAATTGCAAGGGGAAAAACAAGAATATTTTCAGGGCTGCTGTGGGCCTCCAAATGCGTAAAAAACCGCTGAAATGGGCCGTTTTTTGGAAATGCGGCTCTTTTTGTAACATTTTTAGAAAAATGCTTGACCTCGTAACAAAAATGTAATATACTGCATGCGAAGGATTCTATCTTTCTATTTGTGCACCGAATAACTCGCATGGGGCGCGCCTATGCGAATGAATCCACATTACGCGATTGGATGGGGTGTCAGGTCTTATGAAGAAAACAGGGTTTCTGAATCGGATGATTTCTGCGGTGATGGTAGCGGCGATGCTGCTTACGCTGCTGCCCGGCGTTGCGCTGGGCGAAGGCACGGAAGTGGGCGGGGGCACAGCCGCGGGCACGGGGGAGACTGGCAGCGCAAGCAGCTCGTCTGCTGCTGAGTCAATTGTCGCTACCTATGTCCGCACCACAAAAAGCGGCGTGAATCTGCGGGAAGCAGCTGAAACGAAGGCCAAGAGTCTTAATGAAAAGAATCAGATTGGCCTGGGTGAGGTCTTTTTCTGTTATCAGGTCGTGCATAATGACAATTACGATTGGGCCCTGATTGTCTATGACGGCAATAGTGGCTACATTCGCGGCGACTGCTTTATGTACTGCGATGTGGAAGGCAACTTCCTGGTCACGCCTTCGCCCACGCCTGTGGGCGGCGTTACGCCCGATGTGAACGCCACCGGCTATGTGAAGGCTCTGCGCAGCAGCCAGGCGCTGTATGTGGTGCCGGAAGGAGAAGTGCTCAATGCGTCGGATCTGATTCCTGCGAATCAGGTTATGCCCTATTACGCCGGGCCCTATGTGGTGAATGGCGTGAATTGGCTGCGCGTTTCTTATCACAATATGATCGGCTATATCAAGGAAAGCGACGCCGCATATTGCGATTATAACGGCAATCCCCTTGTTACTACCGCGCCGGAGACCGGATCGGTGATCGGCTATGTGAAGCTGACTCAGGACAAGGTGTATCTGCGGGCCACTCCGGGCGGAGAAACCTTGAACGACAAGGATCTGATGCCGCTGGGCAAGGTGCTCCCCTATACCCTGGGGCCCATCACTGAAAAAGGCTATACCTGGGTGCGGGTTATCTATAACGGCATGACTGGCTATGTGCGCAAGGATTGCTTCACTTATTGCGATGCTACTGGCCTTTATACCACAGACGCGCCTGTGGATAATGAGAAGGTGCCTTCTCTGACGCCTACGCCTACCCTGGCGCCGGAAACCCAGCTGGGATATGTGAAGGTCAATACGGATAAGCTGATTCTGCGTGATAAGCCCAACGGCGTTCAGATCAACAAAAACAACCTGATCCACCAAAATATTATCATGCCTTATACCGCTACGCCTATTCGCGCGGGCGGCTATGACTGGCTGCGGGTTATCTATGTGAGCACTGCCGACGGAACGCAGACTGGCTATGTGCGTACGGATTATGTGGATTACTGCGATGCTTATGGCAATCTGATCCTTTTCACGCCCACCCCCACCGTTGCTCCGACGGTGCAGCCCACGTCCAGCGTGCTGGAAGGCAATTGGGGCCGCACCACTGCGGATAAGGTGTATTTCCGCAAGGAAGCCAGCACCAACAGCGGATACTGGGCCAAGCTGCCCAGCGGCTGGCTGATGGAGATCCTGTCCACGGAGCTGCGCGGCAGCGTGACCTGGTATAAGGTTCGCGGCGGCACCCCGGCCAACTCTTCCAATACCTATACCGGCTATATCCATGGCGATTACTTTAAGCCCGTGGAAGCGCAGCCTACGGCTACTTCCGGCGCTTCCTATTCCACTGGCTACGCGATGGTTCAGCTTAACGGCCTGAACCTGCGCAAGACTCCTGGCGGCGATTCTATTACCACCCTCAATTCCGGCACCATCGTCAATGTGATTTACACGGCGCAGAACAGCAGCATTTATGATTGGTACTATGTGGAATATAAGGGCAGCTACGGCTATCTGCAGGCAGCGTATCTGTGGGTGCTGACGGATGACGATGTGCGCAATGGCAATTTCATCCTGCCGTCCACTCCGGCTCCCACTATTACGCCCAGCCCCACTCCCGCTTATACCGGCACGGGCTATATCCTTGTGGTGAAGGATAAGGTGAATATCCGCAAAACGCCGAATGGCACCACCCTGACTGGCCGGGATGCGGACAAGCTGCGGATTGGCACGGTGCTGGCCTACAGCGAAGGGCCTACGGATAAGATCGGCGGCTATTACTGGGTGAAGGTGACCTCGGGCACCATCACCGGCTATGTGCGCAGCGACTGCTATTCCTACTGCGATCAGTACGGCGTGCCGCAGCTCAATACCACCACGCCGACCCCGATTCCCGGCACGACCAGCGTCCCCTCCGGCAACTCTTACGTGTGTACCAAGATGGGCGGCGTGAATCTGCGCAATATGCCAGAGGGCGCATCGCAGCTGCAGCTGGATAAGGGCCTTGTGCTGCGCAGCTATGGCACGGAAACGGTGAATAACCAGGTCTGGTATCGGGTCTATTATGAGAAGGAAGGCCTCTATGGCTACCTGCTCAGTTCCATGGTTTATGAATGTGATGCGAACGGAAATGTAATCACGGTGACTCCTGCGCCGACTGGCACGGCTACCGGATATGTTGCCACCAGCAAATCCGGCGTGTGGGTGCGCACGGCGCCCTCGGCGGACGCTGGAACGGCGGGCCAGGTGAAGGACAAGGGCACGGTTGTTACGGTAACCGGCTCGTCCATCCGCAACGGCGTATATACCTGGTATCCTGTGATTCTTTCGGACGGCACCCGCGGTTATCTGCGGGGCGACTGCGTGTTTGAAATCGCGCAATGGCAGCTGGAAATCTATCGGAGCACCGGTGTGTGCCCCACCCCGACTCCCGGCCCGGCCACGCCGCCTCCTGGCAACAGCAGCTTTATCCGCACGGTGGCCGATAAGCTGTATGTCCGTAAGACACCCAGCAAGCAGGCGGCCAGCCTGGGTCAGCTGAGCATTGGCACTGTGACCGAATTCTACAGCAAGAAGATCGTTGGCACGGTAACCTGGTACGAAGTGAAGCTGGGCTCCAGCTACGGCTATGTGCATGGCGATTACGCCCGGGTGCTGACCAATGCAGAATACTACGATTATCTGAACCAGAACGCCACGCCTTCGCCTACGCCGCCGACCGCGCCGGATGCCAGCAACCTGAGTGACCTGGCGCTGACCACGGACAAGAGCGTGAACATTCGCGCCAGTGCCTCCATGAGCGGAAAATCGCTGATTAAGGTCAGCAAGGCTGGAACGGAAATGACCTATCTGGGCAATTATGTGGCTCCCACAACGGGCAACAACTATTACTGGTACAACGTGCGCTATAACGGCGTGAGCGGCTGGATGCGCGGGGATTTCGTGCGGGTGCTGACCACGGCGGAAAAAACGGCCTACCAGCAGACCGGAAACCCCGATGGCGATAAGACCGCTTCCTACACCGTGCTGAAGAAGAATTCCACCGGCGAGGCTGTGACCAACCTGCAAAAGAAGCTACTGGAAAAGGGTTATCTGTTCAGCAACAGCGATGTGACCGGCTTGTATGACACCAACACGGAAAACGCCGTGATGAACTTCCAGCGGCAGAATTCGCTGAGCGTGACGGGCATTGCCGATGAAAACACCCAGCACGCCCTGTTTGGCACCATTCCTTCCGGCGGCAGCAGCGGATCCTCTACGGATGCCACGCTGTATCCGGTGGAGATCGTGGATTGGTATACCGGAGATATTCAGTCGATCTGGCGGGCGGGTACCGTGGCGGTGATTACCGATGTGTATACCGGCCTGTCCTTCAAGGCTCAGCGGCTCTATGGCGATAACCACGCCGACTGTGAGCCCCTGACCACGGCGGATACAGCGGTGTACTGCCAGATCTTTGGCGTCAGCGATCCGCAGGAAATCTCGGACTATGAAAAGGATCTGCAATCCTGGCGCCGTCGTCCCCTGTGGGTCACGGTGGGCGGACGCACCTTCTGCGCGTCTCTCTATGGTATCCCCCATAACTTCAAGGGCGATAAGATTCCGGATAACGACTTCAATGGCCAGTTCTGCGTTCACTTCAAAAATAGCCGTACTCATAATTCCAACAAGGTGGATACGGCCAGCAGCGCGAACGGATACTTTGGCCATCAGGAAGCAATCCAGTATGCCTACGAACATTCCAAGAGCGGAACGAAATAACAAAAATGAACAAGTTCGATGTACTCATCATCGGTGGGGGCGCGGCGGGATTGACCGCCGCGCTTTCCGCATCCGGGGCTGGCGCGAAGGTTGCCGTGTTGGAAGCCGCCCCGCGCATCGGCCGGAAGATCCTGGCCTCCGGGAATGGCCGATGCAATCTATGCAACATGGGCGAGCCACGCTATTATGGCGGAGAAGTCTTTGCAAAGGCTGTGCTGGAAGTATGCCCAACGGAAAAGGTGCTGAATTTTTTCCACCAGCTGGGGCTCGTGACCGTGGAGGAAGCCGGGGGAAGGGTATACCCCGCCTGTGGTCAGGCTGCCGCCGTGCTGGATACCCTGCGTCGCGCTCTGGAATGCAGGGGCATTCCCGTGGTTTGCGATGCGCCGGTGCAAGCCCTGGAAAAGCAGGGTCGTCTGTTTGTTGCGCAAACACCTCAGGGAACGTTTTCTGCCCCGCAGACGATTCTCTGCTGCGGTGGAATGGCCGGGGGTAAACTGGGCCATGACGGAGCCGCATACGCGCTGCTGACGGGTCTGGGCCATTCTCTGATTCAACCCCGCCCGGCATTAACACAATTGACGGCAGAAAAGGGCGCTGTGAAAGGGCTGTCTGGGCTTCGGCTGCCGACTCGGCTGACGCTTTGCGATGAAACAGGGGCGGTCAGCGCGGCACAAGGCGAGGTGCTGTTTACGGACTACGGGGTCAGCGGCGTATGCGCCATGCAGTTGAGCCGAGATGTGGATGCTTTGCTGAGGCAGAGGAAAAAGCCCGTGCTGTATCTGGATTTTTCACCCATGCTGGGATTAACGCCCAGAATTTATGATCGCGTGGCTCCGGAAAGCCCGGAAGCTGGGCTGCCCCGGATGCAGGCATTTTTGCGCCAGCGGGCACATAGACTGGGGAAGGATGGGCTGCTGTGCGGTCTAGCTCCCCGGCTACTGGCGCAGCGGCTGGACGGGCTGAACATGGATGCGCTGGCCCGGCAGCTTTGCGCGTTTCCTGTGCCGTTAATTGGCGTACGGGGGTTTAAAAATGCGCAGGTGACGGCGGGGGGAATTGCGGAGGATGGATTTGATCCCCGAACGATGGCTTCCCGTCAAGTTTCCGGGCTGTATGCCGCCGGAGAAATGCTGAATGTGGACGGAGATTGCGGGGGCTATAATCTGCAATTTGCCTTTGCATCCGGCATTCTGGCGGGCCGGGATGCGGGCAAAAACACAATGAATTCTCTGAAAATGCAGCGCAGAGGAGGCGTGGAATGAAAAACGAATTTGTAACGCTGAAGCCTGGTACGCTGCTGGCTCCAGTGCCAGCTGTGATGGTTAGCTGCCAGCGGCCGGGCAAAAGACCTAATATTATCACACTGGCCTGGGTGGGCACGGTGTGCTCCGAGCCCCCCATGTGCTCCATTTCCGTGCGCCGGGAACGGTATTCCTATGATATTATTCGGGAAACCGGCGAGTTTGTTATCAATCTGTGCGGACAGGAGCAAATGAAGGCGCTGGATTATTGCGGCGTGCGTTCTGGCCGAAACGAAGATAAGTTTGCTGCCTGCCATCTTACGCCGGTGCCCGTGGAAGGGCTGCAAGCCCCGGCTATTGGCGAATGCCCCCTGCACCTGGGCTGTAAGGTGACCTCTGTGCAGGCGCTGGGCAGCCATGATTTGTTTCTTGGGCAGATTACTGCAATGCACGTCAGCAAAGCGTTGATGGACGAAAATGGCCGCATTGATTTTAATCGCGCCAAGCTGGTGGCCTATAACCATGGGGTATATTATGCGTTGGGACAGGCGCTGGGGTTCTTTGGCTATTCCGTCGCCGCCCCGGATGTACTGAAGCGGCGGATGCAGGAACTGAAATAACGAGCATGAAAGAACGAATGCTGTCTGACAGCAACACAAAAAAGGCCGTCCCCCCACATTAGAGGGGACGGCCCTTCGTTTTGAAGAAAGGAAATCAATACTTCCGCTTCCGGGCAGCTTCCGCCTTCTTCTTACGCTTCACGCTGGGCTTTTCGTAATGCTCACGCTTACGAACTTCAGCCAGAACGCCCGCGCGCGCGCACTGACGCTTAAAACGCTTCAGAGCACTCTCCAAAGACTCGTTTTTGTTGACATGAACCTCAGACACTTGTTTTCCCTCCCTTCGCACATCTCGCCTGCAAACAACACCGTTTTCACGGCGCGACGCCGATCTACGGCGGATGGCGACCGTGAGTGTATTATACCGCTTTCGGGCTTTCGCGTCAACAGGTTTTTCGTCTATTCAAAGTTTTTTACAGTTTTCCAAAGCATCTGGATAATAATAGACCTGTTATGCCATTTTATCTTCCATTTTTTGTCCGCCCAGAATGTGGAAATGTA